>NZ_NMQR01000020.1 GCF_003545805.1 Photorhabdus sp. CRCIA-P01
ATAATACACCAGCAAATAATAGAAAATAAACTCAATGCAACTTTAAAATTGATTTTTTTATTAAAAAATAGAAAAAATAAAGAAAAAACACATGAGATTGAAAATAGATAAATGAAAAAATTAAAATTTGCAAACATGTTTTCTTATGCCTTTTTTATTCTAAAATTGCTGATACTCATATTTTACTTTAACTTCACTGCTACCATTGACGATAGAATCAGAATGATAAAATAAGGTAAACATTAGAAAAAGATATAATAAAAAAGCTTTTATAAAATATTTCATTTAGTAAAATGCTCCACGATAGCTTTATCAGTTAATAACCAACCATATTCCCCCATATGCATAATATCAGTTAATACTCCTGGCTGATATTGTTCTTCAATAAGATTTAAATATCCCATGCCATGAAATTTTATTTTCTCTGATATAATATTTTCAACGGGATTAAAATCATTTGTATCGGTGTATACATAAGGATTTAATGGCTGCATAATAAACAGAGCATCTACATTATATTTCGTCAATAAACTCAATATATTGTCAAGGGCGTTCATTTCTTTGCTGTAATTGATTCCATTAGGGAATGCTTTTTTACTTTTTTTATCCTTTACATATTTTTCATAATATTTTTTATTTACCCATTGCGTCTCCTTACTCATATTTCTAAGTTCAATATTTTTAGCATCGTTAGCTAGATTTAGCCATTGAACTCCGGTATTGACAATTTTAAATTGTTTTTTCGTTAAAGGATCTTCATGAAGGACATAAATATTATCAGATTTAATTTCATGATTGTTGGTTATTATATTTTTGATGTTTATTCTTGCATCTGCTATATAATTTAAAATATTTGCAACTGATGACACTATTGTATTGTCTTTATGAATTAATTTTAATTGGGTAGCGTTTAAATTTTCAAAGTTATTTTTGTTTTCATGGAGATAGTTGGAAAATATATTTTTTGCATTTTTATCATTTGCGAGTTTATTTGCGATATATGATGGAAAGTGAGAATTGTATGCTTGTGGTAACAGATCTGTTTTTTCAAACCATCCTGGAGATAGAATAATGACTATTCTACTATCTTTATTTAAATATTCTTGATAAGCTGATAAATAACCATAAATTGCTAATAATTCAAAATGAGCTTTGCCAATACCTATGGTAGGAATATTTAAATTTTTTGTTAAAAAATTATATGGAATGAATTTATGTGCTCTGTTTGTTAATTCAGAAGATCCAAATAAAATGACATGATTATTTTTAAATCCATATTCAAGTGATTTTTCTTTTGAGAAATCAATAGTATTGTGTTGATCTGTAATCGTAGGTATATAGTTATTCGATTTATTATCGTCTTTGATATATTTGTATTCTAATATTTTCGAATTGAAATTATTAATAAATACTATGATGGATGAAAAAATAATTACTGCGAATAATAACGCTGTAATATTAATAGATATTTTTTTTAACATCATTTCAAGTTGTTCAAATAATTGATAATTGACTTAGGGGTTTCGAGAATAGATTCTGCATCAGTGGCTGATATGTAGCAATCGAACTCCTCTTGTAATTCCAGGATAAGATCTACTGTAGTAATTGAATCTATTAAATTTTTCTTCAAAAGTTCATCATCTAATTCAACATTTTTTCTGGCAATTTTGTTGACTATTGATAATACTTTCTGTTCAATTTCCATATATTGTCCTTTTATGCCAAGATTGTATTTATATAATTTATTGATATTTATAATAGATACTGCTTTATGGCTAGAAAAAAGTAATAGCTACCGCACAAGCTAAAGCGTATTTGCTTGCTAATATAACTGTTATTCCTTTAGCTCATTTGATTGATTTTACATATGTTATTAAACAGTATGGAATATCAATGCCTCAGTTTTAATCGTGATGAATACTAATTGATAGTCTTTTTTTTATCAAGATAATATGATTGCTTTATGCACAATTTTCTAATAAATGAGAAAATAATATTTTTTAAAAAATCTCCTATGGTTTACCATCCCTCAATATAATTAAATGTGTGAGTGAAAGTACTAACCCAATCACACTGAAGTCTAAAACATAAAGAGCCTCACTATCATGAAAATCTATTTAACCTTGCAGTAGCCGTCATTTTTATTCTAGAAATAGGCTATTTCTGTTCATTTTAGAAGAAGATATTTATTGAGTCTTTAAAATGGGGACTGGTATAGATATTCCTACACAATTACTCATTGATAAGTCAAATGATGGATTGACCGTAATATCCCCCTCAGCCTTTTGACGGAGAGGGATATCAGGACCTGAAAAACTATATTGACTCAAATAAACGCTGATGAAGCGTTTGAACAATTTGTTCCGCATCTTTGCCTTGAACAAGTAAACACAAGTTATGGTTACTGGCGCCATGACTGATCATGCGGAGATTAAATCTTTCCAGCACACTAAAAACCTTTTTTCCTAATCCGTTGGTTTGAGAAAGTTGATTACCAATAATTGCCACCAGCGCTAGATCTTCTTCCACTTCAACCCGACACAGTGTCGAAAGCTCAGTCATCAGTGCATTGGTCAGCAGACAGCCATTTGTGCTAGTGGAGCCAGTGGTATCGAGTGTTAATGCCACATTGACTTCAGAGGTGGATATTAAATCCACTGAGATATTATGACGTGACAGAATGGTAAATATTTCAGCCAAAAATCCCTGTGCGTGCAGCATTTTCAGGCTGTGTAGTGTCAGTAATGTCTGTTTCTGGCGCAGGGTAATAGCGCGGAACTGTGGTGGGGCTGCTGTCGTATCGCAAACTAGCGTACCGCCGGCCTGTGGGTCTTTACTAGAGCCGACAAATACTGGAATGCCACAGCGAATAGCAGGAAACAGGGTTGCCGGATGTAGGATTTTGGCGCCAAATGTTGCCATCTCCGCCGCTTCATCAAAGGCAATCTTGTCAATTCGTTGGGCAGTTGGAACGACTCGTGGGTCAGTGGTATAAATGCCCGGAACATCTGTCCAGATATCAACGCGTTTCAGGCCAAGGGCTTCTCCTAAAAGTGCCGCGGTATAATCGCTGCCACCGCGCCCCAGTGTAGTGGTACGGCCGTTCTCTTCACGACCAATAAAGCCTTGGGTGACAACCAGGCTATTTTTCAGATGTGGTAAGAGATGTTCCGTTGCCAATGATTGCAGTTGTTCATGGTTTGGTTCCGCACGGCCAAAACTATTGTCGGTATACATCACTTTGCGTATATCAAACCATTCGGCATCTTTACCACGCTGGCGAAGCAGTTCGGTAAATAATCGTGTGGACATCAGTTCACCGTGGCTGACTAATTCATCTGTCAGAGCCGCAGAGGTTGCCAGAGATGCGGCTTTAGCAAGGGTTTTAATATTTTCCAGTAGACGATTAATCTCTTGACGAATCGTCTCGGATTCATACAAACGATCAATAATTGCGTATTGAATGGAGTGGATCTGTTTCAAGTAGTCAGCCCGCTTATCTGCATGGCAGCCTTCCGATAATGCAACTAATAAGTTGGTTATACCGGCAGAAGCAGACAGTACAACCACACGTACTGCTTTATTTGCCAGTACGATATCTGCACTGCTATTCATGGCATCGAAATTTGCCACGCTGGTACCACCAAATTTTGCGACTACATGCCCGCCAATTTCTGGGCATTGGGATGAAACAGCACTCATTGCGATAACCTTCTGTTAACTGGATAGTCTTTTTAGAAATATCGGGTTAACCGGTTTGAGTCAACGGAGTGAAGAGCTACATCAATATCTTTCATGACACTATGAGAATCATAAAATAAATTGAGGATAGTAGAGAGAAGTGATTGTCTTTTATACGCACAGGCAAATAGAACTAGAAAAACTTAATCGTTTTGACCAATATCAGTGATTAAAGGAAAGGAGACTCCAATCACAGAATTACAGGTTACAATCTCTCTTTACTTCCAATTAATTACAGTCAATTAATAGAGTGCATAGCCATGAAAAATATTAATCCTAGTCAAACCTCAGCCTGGAAAGCATTAGAACAGCATTTTGCACGGATAAAGGATATTCACCTACGTGAATTGTTTGAACAGGACCAAAATCGTTTTGCTAAGTTCTCAATGACGTTCGATGACCAGATACTGGTAGATTTTTCAAAAAATCGCATCACAACCGAGACATTAGAAAAGCTACAGGCACTTGCTAAAGAGACGGATGTTGCCGGGGCTATTCGCAGTATGTTTTCTGGCGAAAAAATTAACCGTACCGAAGATCGCGCTGTATTGCATATTGCTCTACGTAATCGCAGCAACGCCCCGATTATGGTTGATGGGGAAGATGTTATGCAGCAGGTCAACGCGGTGTTGGCAAAAATGAAAGATTTCAGTGAGCGCGTGATTAATGGTGAGTGGAAAGGTTATACCGGTAAGGTGATTACTGATGTTGTGAATATCGGTATCGGTGGTTCAGATCTTGGCCCTTATATGGTGACGGAAGCGCTGAAACCTTATAAGAATCACTTGAATATGCATTTTGTTTCTAATGTTGATGGCACCCATATTGCGGAGACCCTGAAAGCACTTAACCCGGAAACGACGCTGTTTCTGATTGCTTCCAAGACATTCACTACCCAGGAAACGATGACCAATGCTCACTCTGCCCGTGACTGGTTCCTAAAAAGTGCCGGTGATGAAGGGCATATTGCGAAGCATTTTGCGGCGCTTTCCACCAATGGACAGGAAGTTAAGCAATTTGGTATTGATACCAAAAATATGTTTGAGTTTTGGGATTGGGTTGGTGGCCGTTATTCGTTGTGGTCAGCGATTGGTTTGTCTATTGCACTCTCTGTTGGGTTTGAAAATTTTGAACAATTGCTTAGTGGGGCACATGCAATGGATCAGCATTTTGTCAATACCCCATTTGAGCAGAATATTCCGGTATTGCTGGCGTTAATTGGTATTTGGTACAACAATTTCTTTGGCACGGAAACTGAAGCGATTCTGCCATATGATCAGTACATGCATCGCTTTGCTGCCTATTTTCAGCAAGGCAATATGGAATCCAATGGTAAATATATCGATCGCAATGGTCACCCAGTGGATTACCAAACCGGCCCAATCATCTGGGGCGAGCCTGGAACGAATGGTCAACATGCGTTCTATCAGCTTATTCATCAGGGAACTAAATTGATCCCCTGCGATTTTATTGCGCCAGCCATCAGCTATAACCCATTGAGTGACCATCACAGCAAATTGTTATCCAACTTTTTTGCTCAGACGGAAGCATTAGCCTTTGGTAAATCTCGTGAGCAGGTGGATGCTGAATTTGTCGCTAGTGGTAAAACTGCGGTTGAAGTTGAACATGTTGCACCCTTTAAAGTGTTTGAAGGAAATCGCCCGACTAATTCCATTCTGTTACGTGAAATTACCCCATTTAGCTTGGGGGCGTTGATTGCCATGTATGAACATAAAATATTTGTGCAAGGGGCGATTCTCAACATCTTTACTTTTGACCAGTGGGGAGTTGAATTGGGTAAGCAATTGGCTAACCGTATTTTGCCAGAACTTAAGGATGATAATAGGGTTGTCAGCCACGATAGCTCGACAAATGGGTTGATTAACCGTTTTAAAGCATGGCGTTAGTCACTTATTCTGAATCAGAAACTTAATTGATATGAGCGAATTATGTTCATCATAATTCGCTTATTTTTGGTCAACAATATTTATATACCTAATAGACTTCGAGTTGCAGCGCGGCGGCAAGTGAACGAATCCCCAGGAGCATAGATAACGATGTGACTGGGGTGAGTGAAAGCAGCCAACAAAGCAGCAGCTTGAAAGATGAAGGGTATAGAATTTGTTATAACTTTTTATTCTGTATACCTGCAACGTGGTATTCTCTGCGGTGATCAATTGTACTGTCGGATAAAAGAAATTTGTCCTAATGGAAAAGCGTATGTCAACTGACTCAATATTAACAACGGTGCCTATTCAGTGGCTTTCGGCGGATTCGCCCGTTTTGCCTGATGAGGTTTTAGACTGGTTGATGGAATTGGGCTCAATGACCCGCCGTTTTGAGCAATATTGTAACCGTGTGCGTATCATACCGTTCAGAGAATGTTTTATTACCGCGGAGCAACTTTCTGATGAAAGTGAGTGTTTGCTAACTAGCCAAAGATATTGGCTGCGTGAGATCGTACTGTGCGGTGATAATATCCCCTGGCTATTGGGGCGGACGTTAATCCCCGAAACAACATTAACCGGCCCTGATGAAAGTTTGGTTGATTTAGGAACAGTCCCACTGGGACGATATCTTTTTAGTGGTAATAAATTGACGCGGGACTATATTCATGTGGGGCAACAGTGGAACCGTTGGGCAAGGCGATCATTGCTGAGGTTATCCGGCAAGCCGTTATTATTAACCGAAGTCTTTTTACCTGAATCACCAGTATACAAAAGGTAAAATTTAAAAGGGGGAAACAGAAGTGGCGGGAAGTATGGCGCAAAGTAAATGGCTGGCCTATTGCCGTTTATTGCGTATTAATAAACCTATAGGTGCATTGTTGTTGTTGTGGCCGACTTTCTGGGCTTTGTGGATGGCCGGTAAAGGTATCCCGGATATGCACATATTATTGGTTTTTACTGCTGGTGTGTTTCTGATGCGTGCAGCGGGGTGTGCGATTAATGATTTTGCTGACAGAAAATTTGATGGTTATGTTGAACGCACAAAAGCACGTCCCCTGCCTAGCGGTGCTATTAGTGAGAAAGAGAGCAAGATCCTGTTTGTCCTACTGGCGCTGATTTCTTTCGGTCTGGTTCTAACCCTGAATAAAATGGCGATCGGGTTGTCAGTCGTTGGGTTGGCTCTGGCTTGGTTTTACCCCTTTGTTAAACGGTTTAGTCATCTTCCTCAGTTTGTACTAGGGGCAGCTTACGGTTGGGCGATTCCTATGGGATTTGCTGCGGTTAGTGAGTCCTTACCACTAGAGTGTTGGTTATTATTCCTGGTTAATATCTTCTGGTCGGTTATTTATGATACACAGTATGCCATGGTCGATCGAAACGATGATTTAAAAATTGGCGTTAAATCCACCGCTATCCTGTTTGGTCGTTTTGATAAATTGATTATAGGGCTATTACAACTCGCTATGTTACTGGTGCTGGTGCTGGTGGGTTATCTGATGAATCTGGGTGGTATCTACTATTGGTCACTGTTGCTTGCGGGCACACTATTTATTTATCAGCAGAAACTGATTGCCGACCGGGAAAGAACACTTTGTTTCCAGGCATTCCTTAATAATAATTACGTTGGTCTGGTGCTATTCCTTGGCATCTTCTTTAGCTATGTCTGAAACATCTGGTGATAATGATAAATAACCATTATCACCAGTATTCAGAAGATTATCCTTCCTTGGCACTCTCTTCGGTATCGTTATGCTCTGGTGGCAAACTGACACTCTCGATAGTAAGACGAATCTCAGGTGACATTAGTTCACTTAATACCTGATACAGCTCTTGGGTATTTGCTGTAATCGCATTACCACTGTCACTGATATAACCTTCTTCGCGCAGCGTATTTACCGACGTAGTAAACACCGCCTTATCAAAGAATTCAGGTGCGTTGATGCCATGCAATACAGATAAACGTTGCGCTAACATCCGACTCTCTTTTTCCAGCACTCCCCGGCTGACTACTGGGTTGGCGTTCAGTAAAGAGAGTGTGATGGCATAACGTTGCAGTGTTTCACGGATACCGGCTGCCAGCAATTGCAGGGGGCGGATACGTGCTGGATTAAGCACCAGCATGCCATGCTCCTTGTTACAGATAAGGCACTGGCGGGTCAGCTCGTTGAGCAGCGTATTAACCACTTCTGGCAGCTCTGCTTTGCTATAACGCATAAACAGCTCGGCTTTAAGTAGTGGATAAATGATCGCGACCTGGCTTAACAACGCTTCGCGGCTGATACGGCGATGATGAATAACGATGCAGGCAATCAGTGATGGCAGTACTAATAGATGTTGAATATTGTTGCGGTAGTAGGTCATCAAAACTGCACGATCACGTGGCAGAATGATAATGTCGCCCATACTGTCTTTGTCTACCTCGAACTTATCCATTTGCAGAGCGTGTTCTAGCAACTCCTCCGCGGCTTTCTTTGGTACAGTGACATCGGCAGCGTAGGGCGCATTGTGCATGAGCTGTAGATAACAATCCAGTTGCTCAAGCAGTTGCTCACGAGTGAGTGCTCGCTGACGTGATGAAAGCAGGGCAGTTGAACACAAGTTAATGGCGTTAGCCGCCGCCGTGTTGTTGATGTTTACCATAATTTTCCCGGACAGTTGACTGACTGTCGGATTGAACCATTCGGGGCGATGGAATTCTATTGGATCAATAGAATCGCGCCAGCTAGGAACATGATTATTAAGGTATTGGATCAACGGGATGGGTTCGCCAAAGTTCACATAGCCTTGCCCCAGATTACGAAGTTTGCGCAAACCGCGTATCATCTGGAAAAAGCCCTCTTTCTCTTTGGTTGCACCACGTAGCTCTTTGGCATAGGTGGCAACTTCCATCACATGCTCGTAGCCGATATAAATCGGAATAATAGTAATTGGGCGTGATTCGCCTCTCAACAGCGCCTGTAACGTCATGGACAGCGTACCCGTTTTGGGATCGAGTAGACGACCTGTCCTGGAGCGCCCGCCTTCCATAAAGTATTCAACAGAATAACCTCGGGCAAACAACTCACCTAGATATTCCCGGAATATCGTGGCGTAGAGTTTATTACCCTTGAACGTGCGGCGGATGAAAAATGCACCAAGGCGGCGGAATATTGGCCCTGCTGGCCAAAAATTCAGGTTGATGCCAGCGGCGATATGGGGCGGTACTAAACCCTGATGATAGAGCACGTAGGAGAGCAGCAAATAATCCATGTGGCTACGGTGGCAGGGCGCATAAACCAGTTCGTGACCATCCTGTGCCAGACGGCGGATGCGTTCAGCATTGTGAACATTGATCCCTTGATACAGGCGGTTCCAGGTCCAACCTAGTACGCGGCCTGACAGCCGTACCGTTTCATAAGAGAAATTCGCAGCAATCTCTTCCATCATGTTAATGGCATTCTGTCGGGCTTTCTCATGTGAGATTTTCTTGGTACGGGCCTCATCAGAGACTGCTTTTTCTATTGCTTTTGAAGCCAGCAATTTGTTAAACAGCTCTTGCCGAACCGGCAGGCGTGGGCCAACGGCTGCCAGGCGTTGACGTGAATAGTGCATTCGTGCCACACGAGCCAGCTTATGGGCAATAGTCTTGTCAGTGCCATGCTCAGTTGCCATATAGCGTAGAGATACTGTGTTCGAAAAGCGCACAAAACTATCTCGGCCTAGCCAGAGAATGGCAAAGAACTTTTGGATACCATTGAGTAGCTGCAAATGTGGGGTGCTCTGCCCTTCACGTCCGGGGGAACGGCCGAACATGACAGAAACTGGCAGCATTTGAATATCCAAATTTGGATTATTGCGATGCAGATCCAGATAAGCATGGAAAATTTTTACGGATTCCTGCTTTGGTGCACAATAGCGGAATACACGTGGGCCATTATCGATAAAGACATAGCTGGGAAGTTCAGTGTCACCGATCTCCAGTGAATTTAATGGGTCCGGCAGATCCTGCTCAAGACATTGCTGACGTAATGCCAGTAAGTCTGCTTTGGAGTGATACGGCAGCACGTACAGAATCGGGCGTGTCGTATCGAGCCGCAATTCAGTAATAGGATCTGTGGGGATAAGTTTGCTCTTTACCAGTATTTTTAGTGGTAAATTCAATAATTTGTAATATATTTTACGCCAACTTG
Source organism: Photorhabdus sp. CRCIA-P01 (assembly GCF_003545805.1). Lineage (GTDB taxonomy): Bacteria > Pseudomonadota > Gammaproteobacteria > Enterobacterales > Enterobacteriaceae > Photorhabdus > Photorhabdus antumapuensis. The sequence continues at coordinate 9,860 of NZ_NMQR01000020.1, forward strand.
ACATAAATATCTTAAAGCCTCTTGTTAGCAACACGTTGCCAGCATATCAGAAACGGGTGTTGAGATCTGTTGTGTTAAGGCAATAATAAGAGTGGAAAGTGTCAAATAACCTCATATTTGGTGTGAATAATTTATGGCGAATCAATCCAAGGGCTTGGCCCGTATCATTAAAGCAATTGTATATTCGGTGAAGGGCATTAGGGCGACATGGCAAAATGAAGCGGCTTTCCGTCAGGAAATAATTTTAGCGATATTGGCTATGATGGTTGCATTTTATCTGGATATCGGCGCCATTGAGCGCATTTTACTGATTGGTTCAGTGATGCTGGTGTTGATTATGGAAATCCTGAACAGTGCTATTGAAGCAGTTGTTGACCGTATTGGCAGTGAGTTCCATGAATTGTCCGGTCGCGCGAAAGATATGGGATCGGCGGCTGTCTTTCTGACGATGATGTTGTCATTAATTGTCTGGGGGACCATCCTTTGGCGCTATTTTATGGCCTGATTTGGTTTAATAGTTAGGTATTATATTATAATTGGCTGATTTTCTACCCTGGTAGGTTCCCAATCGTTATTTAGCTGTATATACTCACATATTGACTGTATAAACAAACAGGGGACGAAATGAAAGCACTTACCGCCAGGCAGCAGCAAGTTTATGACTTGGTGCGTGACCATATTTCGCAAACAGGTATGCCACCAACGCGTGCTGAAATTGCAGCACGTCTTGGTTTTCGTTCACCTAACGCGGCTGAAGAGCATTTAAAAGCATTGGCTCGTAAAGGGGTGATAGAGATTGTTGCAGGGGCATCCAGGGGTATCCGTTTGCTGTTGGAAGAATCTGGTTTACCGTTAATTGGCCGTGTAGCCGCAGGTGAACCATTGTTGGCACAGGAGCATATTGAAAGTCATTATCAGGTTGATCCTGCATTGTTTAAGCCAAGTGCGGATTTCCTGTTGCGGGTCAGCGGAATGTCTATGAAAGATGTTGGGATTATGGATGGTGATCTGCTGGCTGTGCATAAAACACAAGATGTTCGTAATGGGCAGATTATTGTTGCCCGCATTGAAGATGAAGTGACGGTAAAACGTTTTAAACAGACTGGAAATAGAGTTGAATTGCTGGCGGAAAACCCCGAATTTAAGCCAATTGTGGTGGATTTGCGTGAACAGGGCCTGACAATTGAAGGATTGGCGGTTGGGGTGATTCGTAACGGCAACTGGTCCTGATAGTAAAATATCAAATTGTTGTTTTTGAGATTGTTAAAGAATTGCAATATTCCGGCAGAATCATGTTGTTGAATTTATCGTTGTGATTATCTTAAACGTGATTCTGCGGTTGTTTATTCCAGCCTGACTCTGTGCCAAAAGTAAGTATCTACTTACTATTTATTTCTTTTTACTTCCTTCAATTCTGTGGTCATGCTGGCATTGATCTCGTTTAGTACAGGATTCGATCTCTTCACAAGGTGAACATAAGCCATGCGCTTCGATGACGGTATGACGTAAACTGAACCCGGCTGTTTTTGCTAACTGTTGGATGGCGGATTCAACGGTTCCACCATCTCGCTCTGTAACAGAACCACAACGGTCACAAATAAACATTGCTGAGGTGTGGCTTGGTTGTTCAATATGGTGACATAGGACATAACTGTTGGTGGATTCTATTTTATGAATAAAACCCTGTTCCAACAGAAATTCCAGCGCCCGGTATACGGTAGGTGGTTTAGCCTGTGGTTCTGCTTCCCGTAGCAAATCCAGTAAATCATAAGCACTGATTGCCCCGGGTTGCTCTGAAATTAGCCGCAGAGCCTCAAGCCGCTGTGGAGTAAAGCGGACTCCACGAGCCTGGCAAATAACTTCGGCCTGTTCCAGTAATTTTTTTTGGTTAATCAATTTCATTGCGCCTCTTACAACCAGTACGATGATAATATTGTGATGTTATACCCTTCATCTTTCAAGCTGCTGTTTTGTTGGCTGCTTTCACTCACCCCAGTCACATCGTTATCTATGCTCCTGGGGATTCGTTCACTTGCCGCCGCACTGCAACTCGAAATCTATTAGGTATATCATGTTTCTTCAATAGAAAATATTATCCAGCAAAGTTCATTGCGATTGTCCCCTGATGGAGTTAATTTGGCTAAATTGGTACTCAGTAGCAAAAATAATGTTTCCTTGAAGTTTATGATAATACAGACAAGAATTATCGTATATGGCAGATAATTTTCGGAAAGGAAGCATTTGTGATGAAAGAGCTTTTACAAAATCAGCCTCATTATAGACAGTTCCCTGTTAAAGGCTATCAGGTAATGAAGCATATTATCTATGAAAAAAGAAAGTTACCTTTTCTAAGTGCATTATATGCGTTGATTAATATTTTATTTGTAATTGCGGTATGTATGGGTATTGTATTATCTGTAGCAATTGTTTTATTTATAATAGGTAATGTATTTGTCCCAGATACCGACTATTTACTTCTGGCACAAGTAGGCGGTGTAGCATTATTCGGAGTAATGTTACTCTCGGTTATTATTTATCGCATTGTTAAGCGTCCTGAATGGGAACAACGGCGTTATTATCAACAAGCAGGTTTATCTCTTTTACCAGAAGAGAAGCGTCAAGTATTGCGGTTAAATATTGTTAGTGACTATTGGCTAGGTTTTTGGAGTGAAACGCTAGAGCATTATCCTCTACAATCACGGGTTGCCCATGATAGCTATCGTTACTGTCTGCTTCCATTATCTCCGACCCAGGAACATCAATCCCAATTATACAGCGATTGGGGAATTATTGATGAAGAAGGGTATATGAAAATGCTAACGGGTTTGTGGGAGGGAGTACATTCAAAACATTTTGCTGTTGATGTCGCTCTTAGTGATGGAAAAATGTTTAAAGTACTTGCCAAATTAGTTGAAGTAACACCTGACTATATTCATAAATGTTCCAAACCTATTAATGGACGTCCACCTGAATTAGTGTGGGGATTTGATTTGTGGCTTGCAATCGTTTTAAGTCGTAACTGTTTTTGTGCCGGTTATATCAGTGAAGAAGTCGCATGGAAAAATATGCTGAAAACGGCTGATTATATTTATGAAATCTTCGGTGGTTTTGATGAGTTTTATACCAACTTTCGGCTAGGCAATGCTTACTGGAGTAATGATTTTGACCGGGCTAAAGGGCGGCTGGAGCAATTTAATTATTATAAGTCACATTGTGACTGGCCAATTGCTAGTTTGCCGTGGCCTGAACCAAAAGGCGTTATTATGGAAAGGCAGATGATGACGGGTTTTTCTGCATTAGTAGAAGATGTTTTACGCGGCAACATGGAAGAACAACAAAGTTATGAATTTGATATTACCGAGCTGTCAGCGTCTCGTATACTGCATTAATATTTACATGAAATGTTTCCCCTTGAAGAACATTTCAAGGGGAAGTAAGTAATTAATAATAGGAAATAATGGTGCAAAGTGAGAGAACGGATTTTTCATTATGGGAGCCATTATTTCTAAAGCTAACATAATTTACCCCGTTTCCTGAAATCACCTGCTGCAAATGAAACGGGGCCAATATTTGCTTTATTAGTTCATTGGTTAAATCAAACTAATAAATTTTCTCTCTATATCTTTAATGGCTGCGCATCCTGCCAGCTTCATGCTAAGTTTCAGCTCATCCTTAAGTAGGTTTAAAATGGAAGTTACGCCGGGTGCTCCACCCAATGCCAGCGCATACAAAATGGGTCTACCGATAGCGACAGCCTTGGCACCTAATGCGAGAGCTTTAAACACATGGGTACCGCGGCGGATGCCTCCGTCTAGATAGACTGGAATTTTAGATCCAACAGCTTCAACAATGCTTGGTAATGAAGCGATTGCTGCCGGGACAGTATCCAACTGTCGGCCACCGTGGTTAGAAACTTGAATCGCTGCGGCCCCGTGGTCAACACACTCTTTAGCATTTTCGGCAGATTGAATGCCTTTCACGATGATTGGAAGGCCCGATTCTTTGGCAAGAAACTCCAAATCATTGAAATCAAGATCCCGTTTAAATAGCGCTGTAATCTCTGATAATGCTGCCCCTACGGGAACGCCGGGGATATTAGGGAATGGCAGTGAGCGTGGGAAAACAAATTTATTACGTTTATCTGTTTCTCTGTTACCACTCCACTCTAAATCGACTGTAAAGACGATTGCGGTTGCCCCCATAGCTTTGGCTCGGCGTATCAGTTCACGGTTAATACCCATATCTTTGGTAAAATAAATTTGAAACCATTTGGGGCCGTTACTCACTTTGGCTATCTCTTCAAGAGATGAATTAGACAGAGTTTGTGCAGTAAACAGGGCACCGGCAGCGGCAGCGCCTCTCGCGGTTCCCAATTCAGCGGTCGTATGAGCTAGCCCATGTGCTGCCATTGGGGGAATGAAGATAGGCATATCCACTTTACTGCCGAACAATTCGGTTGTTGTGTCAGGCTCTTTTACTCCTGCGAGATAGCGGGGAATAATTTGGAAATCGTCAAAGGCTCTGGTGTTTTCACGTAGAGTCCATTCATCACCTGAACCGCCGCTGATATAGCCAAATTGGGGCGCAGGAATCAATTTACGTGCTTCTTCTTCCAAGTCATAAAGATTAATAATATCCAGGGATTTTTCTGCGCTATTTGTTTTGTAGGCTCCTGTCAGTTTTATGTTAGCAGTTGCAGCGTTGGCTGAGGATACAGCGGATAGCGTACCGGCAGCAGCAAGACTTAATCCTCCAACTATGACGTCTCTTCTTGATGGCATATAATTCTTCCTTACTTAGTAGGTTTAATAAGTATTGACAATAGAATCTGTCCACATATTAAGAATAGACCTATTCTGAATAATTCAAGCTAATAAATCCTCAAGAATGTTTTTATAAGCTGATCAATCCTATTGGAACTGGCGGTTTTTTGTTGTGAGAGCAGTATCACAAAACTCAGATTAAAGTATGGTGGCTTATCTTATTTGCTTACCTGAGTTTTTGGGGAATAGTTCAAATAGAGGGTCTTTCGGATGCTGAATGTAAATGAATAGCTTAGGTATACATTTGGTTTCAGGTATTGTTCTATTAACATCATCAACTATAATAAAATAATTAATTTCTCTAAGTTATAAAAATATTTCATCATTCCTTGTCAGAAAAAGACTATTATTGAAGTGCAATCTAAAAATTATATACGATGATCAGTTGGATATTTAAATTTTCATTAATTAAGAGTCTTATTTAATGAAAATATCAGTTTTTTCCTTAAGGAGAACTCATGAGTAATAAAAATGACTTTAAAGCTTTTTCTATTAGTCAGGATGCTAATGTTGTTTCTCAAGGAGAATATGAAGAAAGTCAGGAGTTGAATACGGGAATTCCCCCCAATATTATTTCCATTGGTTTATTAAATAAGGTCTTGCGTCAATCGTCAACGATATCATCGGTGGTGGCTAATTTTATCTCTACACAATGTAGTGATGATGTTTTGGATGATGGCGATATAGACAAGCTCGCCACCCAATTAAATATCGCTTTAGAGCAAAAAGCTTTAACAGAGATTCCAAGTGCTTCATTAACACAAAAAGGTGTTATTCAACTTACAGATGCACTTGGTGATAGTAATACGCTGGCAGTCACGCAAAAGCTTGTCCAGGAAATAATAATTTCGTTAAGTGAAAGTATTAATAGCAGAGTACCCAATATCCGGCAGGTGAATGGTAAGGCGTTGTCCGAGGATATTGATCTGGATGCCGTGGATATCGGGGTATACACAAAAGAAGAAGTAGACAATGAAGTTAATGCCAAAGGTAATCGGAATAGTGCCAGTAAAGCGATTAATGGTTGGTGGAGATGTGGAGATACAGGAGTTATCTATCAATGGGGGCGTACTAAGGTCATTGATGCTGGCCGTATAGAACGTATTCGATTGCCAATTAGTTTTTCCAATACGCAATACACCATCAATATTAATCCTATTCAAAGTAAATTAGGTCTTATGGGTGCGTCTGTTGGCTATGTAAATATCATTGATGATTCATCTTTCGATTTATTAAATTCTTGGGTAAATGCCAAATGGGATAGCCCATTCTTTTGGATAGCGATAGGATATTAATTATGTATTATTACAGTGCAAAAGCGAATGCATTCTACCCGGTAGAATTGAGAAAAAATTATATTGCTGCTGGTTCATTGCCGGATGACATTATAGAAGTCAGTAATGATATTTATCAGGAATATGCTGCTAATAATGGGCCAGAAGGAAAACACCGTGTAGCAAATAAAAACGGTTTGCCGGAATGGGCAGATATTCCTCCGCCAACGAAAGATGAATTACGGCAATATGCTGAATATCAGAAGCAACAATTAATGGCTGAGGCAACAAATCAAATTGCACCACTGCAAGATGCTGTTGATTTAGGTATTGCGACTGAGGCAGAGAAAATAGCTTTATTGGCATGGAAAGAATACAGGGTAATACTGAATCGGATAGATGTTTCACAGGTAATGGATATTGATTGGCCGGAAAAACCAGAGGGATAGATAGACGCAATTTTTTTAATTCACCCCCCAATTGACCTGTTTGATTGGGGGGGATATTTGGTTTCAAATTTAATTCTTAATTATCTGCTGTAAGCTAATTTTATTTTTGTTATCTTTTATTTTTATCGTGATTATTTCTAAGTTTACGGCAGGTAAAAAATAGCCCAGAAGATTAGGCTATTGTGAAAGTTGTATTAAGAAAAAACGACTTTAAGGCTACCGGGTGTCCGGCGCGGTTTCCCGATCACAATCTGAACGTCACGTCCTAGTCGATTTAATTATACTAAAGTAGTAAACTTACTCCCCGCGTTCCCCAAAATATTCCTGATAGCAACCTGTACGGTTATACATTAAATCACCTGCAATACTTCTTTATGTCAATTGTCAACAATACCTGATAGTGCCATCAGCGTGAGGGCGTTTCACTATGTTATAATAGGCCATTACTCACCTCTAGGATGCCAGTACACCATTGAGTATGGTGTACCGATAAACCGAAAATAGCCTAAAATATATTGAAATGCACCAAAATAAAGAAATTGAAAAAACTTTTAAATTCAGTGGGAAAGATCAAGAAATGGTTAAATATAGCCTTAACCGTTTCTCCGTTGCCCCGATGTTGGACTGGACAGATCGTCACTGCCGTTATTTCCATCGTTTATTAAGTCAGCAAACGCTGTTATATACCGAAATGGTGACAACCGGCGCGATTATTCATGGTAAAGGCGATTATCTGGCGTACAGCGAAGAAGAACATCCGATAGCATTACAATTGGGTGGTAGTGATCCGCAGGCGTTGGCGCATTGTGCGAAGATTGCGCAGGAACGTGGTTATGATGAAATTAACTTAAACGTCGGTTGTCCTTCTGATCGGGTACAAAATGGTCGTTTTGGCGCTTGCCTGATGGGGGAAGCTGAACTGGTCGCTGATTGCGTCAAAGCCATGCAGGATGTGGTTAATGTGCCGGTGACAGTTAAAACCCGTATTGGTATTGATGAACAAGACAGTTACCAATTCCTGTGTGATTTTATTGATACTGTTGTGCAACGTAGTGACTGCAATATATTTACCATTCATGCCCGTAAAGCGTGGCTTTCTGGTTTGAGTCCAAAAGAGAACCGTGAGATCCCACCGCTGGATTACCCACGAGTTTATCAATTGAAAAAAGATTTCCCTCAATTGATGATTGCTATTAATGGGGGTGTTAAATCGTTGGAAGAAGCGAAACAGCATCTACAACATGTAGATGGAATTATGATGGGGCGTGAAGCTTATCAGAATCCATCTATTCTGGCACAGGTTGATCATGAATTATTTGATGCTTCAATTCCGGTAGTTGATACTATTGCAGTGGTAAGAGCACTTTATCCTTATATAGAGCAAGAACTATCAAAAGGAACATATCTGGGTCATATTACCCGCCATATTTTAGGTATTTTTCAAGGAATTCCGGGGGCGCGTCAGTGGCGTCGTCATCTTAGTGAGAATGCACACAAATCGGGCGCGGATATTTCTGTTGTGGAACAGGCGTTAGCTATGGTGACTGAGCGGATGTAATATCCGCTCGTTTTACTGCTATAAGAATTCTATCCGTGCCACCTACAGCTCCTGGCCCAATGTCACCTAAGATACCAATTATTTTTTTCATTGTATCATTATGGAAAGTAAAATGGTTGAGACCTGAAGTTTAAAAATATTCTTTAGATCTCATACCGGGCCTTACATATGTGATTAAATATTAAATAACTGGCTTGAGGTATTTAAGATAATGATGATCTTAAATAGCCATCGAAAAAATTTTAAGCTAAGAAACGTAATGTATTGATGTAAATTCAAAAAAAGCATTAGCTATTTATGGAGCAAGTAAAGCAAATGCCAGACCATTGGTATATTTTCATCAAGACGAAATCCCACATACGGCTAATGAATCCACCTTCTTCAATCGTTTCCATTACAATAAGTGGTCTTTCCTCAATGGTTTTACTGCCAATCTTAAATGTTATGGTGCCGACTACCTGGTCTTTCTTTATTGGGGCAGTAATCTGAGGGGTATTAAGAATATAGCTGGTTTTTAATTTTTTAAGTTGGTCACGAGGTATGGTAATAGAACCTTGTTTACCCACATTGAGTTTGACTTCTTTTTTATTTCCAAACCATATCCGTTGAGTAATAAAAGTATCTTCAGATTTAATAGGTGTCACTGTTTCAAAGAAGCGAAATCCCCATGTCAGAAGTTTTTCTGATTCCTGGAAACGAACAGAATCCGTCTTGGCTCCCAGAATAATAGAAATTAAGCGCATATCACCCAAGGTTGCTGATGCAACTAAGTTATAACCGGCCTCAGAGGTAGTTCCGGTTTTCATGCCATCTATATTGAGGTTGCTGTTCCATAACAGTCGGTTACGATTGTATTGACGAATCTTATTAAATGTGAATTCTTTCTCTTTATGAATTGCATATTCATCCGGGACATCATGAATGAGGGAGCGAGCTAACAATGCCATGTCTCGTGCTGTACTAAATTGCCCAGGAGCATCTAAACCATGCACTGTTTTAAACGTTGTATTGTTAAGCCCCATTTTTTGTCCATAGCCGTTCATAAGACTTATGAATGCGTCCTGACTGCCAGCTATATAATCAGCTAGTGCAACACAGGCATCATTACCGGATTGAATAACAATCCCTTTGTTAAGGTCTTTCACTGAAACCCTGTCCCCAGGTTTAAGAAACATGACAGAAGACCCGCGTAGAACAGGATTGCCTGTAGCCCAAGCATTTTTATCAATGGTTACAGTATCGGTCAGATGAATTGTACCTAACTTAAGTGCTTGTCCTACAACATAACTGGTCATGAGTTTAGTTAGGCTCGCCGGATCTATCTTTTCATCCGCATTACCTTCCGCCAGAACTTTTCCACTGTTGTAGTCCATTAAGATCCAAGCTTGTGAGTCCACTTGTGGAGTTGCTAGAGCTTCTTCAGCTTGAATGAATGGAGCATTGAGAAACAGTAAAAATGTAGCCGCAAACTGGACTTTCCATGTAAAAAAGGTGATATCTTTCATAAAAAAACCAAATGTCTATTATAAAATTATTAAGCCAATCTATTTTATTTGAACTTTAGAAAACGTTTAGTCCTGAAACTCTGTAAATTCAAACACGGCACGTCTATTCCATTTCTTGGTTTATTCCTTATAGCCAAAAACTACCGGATATGAATCTACCCATGAATTCTATTTACCTAAGTGGATTTATTTTATTGAACTGCTATTTAGATTAAAGTATATGATGTTATCGTTATAAAGTGCCAATAACTTATTTTCGAGATCATTACTGTATTTGCCCTGTATCGGATAATTTAAGTATATTTCCCCCCGTGAATATATACGTTTTAATAAAAACTAATGTATTATACCTAAAATAACAGGGAAAACATTTTTATCTGGCCCTTTGTGACATTCAACCGCTTTCTTTTGATTGTAAATAAAATAATGTTTTTCATTTTCAGAATTTACAATCATCATATCTCCATTCATAAACTGATATACAAGTTTCTTTCCGTTCTTATTAAATAGTTTAGTGGGAGATGGTGATACAATAAAATCATCATCCCACTTCAAAGTCGTTATCCTATAATTTGTATGCATGACAGTCATTTCACTACGGCCTTGACAGTTTAAAGTATACTGCTTCATAGCGTTAACTGGACATGATCTGAAAATAAGTAAAATAACGATATATTTCATAATGTTTTTGTCCATATGACTTGTTTTTCAAGAAAATATAGGGATTTTGATATCGTGTGATGCTTTTGTTCGTCTGGACAGCGCGGCCATAGGTGTTTCCTTCTTCTCAAGATGTTTCTGATGCGTAATAGTGTAGATACGTCTAATATCAATCAATATTTGAAAAGGACTATCTGTTATGAATTATATTGATATTGAGAATATTGACCTCAATTTGCTCAGGGTGTTTGAGGCTTTGATCGAGGAAGGTGGGGCGAGTCGTGCCGCTATTCGGCTTGGATTAACGCAACCTGCGGTAAGCGCAGCTCTTGGGCGTTTAAGACGCGTATACTCCGACCCGCTGTTCGAACGGACGGGGCGCGGGCTACGTCCTACGGTTAGAGCTAATGAGTTAGCACCTCTCGTTGAAGAGGCACTGACGCAATGCCGACAGGCACTAGCTTTAACCACTGCTGGAAAAGAAATAAAGGGTCGCACGGTGACGGTGGGTTTATCAGATGACAGTGAAATTGCTTTAGGGCAAAAGATACTGAAAGAAGTTGACGAGCATCTCCCTGGTTTGCATATCATTTTTCGGCAAACTCATAGTGGCTTGGCTCAGGATATGTTGATGCGTCATCAAATTGACCTTGCTATCACCGCTGGTGGTTTATCATCTCACTTAGTTAAAAGTCACCGTTTAGGAAAGGGGAATTACTTGTGCATAGCCGACAAAAATACTTCGGTGCCGGTAACGGTGGCTGATTACGCACAACGCCCTCATTTATTAGTTTCCTCAGGTGGGTTCGTAGGTGTGGTAGATGAAGCATTAAATGCTGTTGGCTATAAACGCAGTGTCAAGGTTTCTACTACACATTTTGCGGCAGTGCCATTTTTGATGATTGAAACTGATTTAATCACTACGGTGCCATCACATGCAGCACGAGCAATGGAGAAGAACACATCGCTACAAATATTCCCATGCCCCGTTAGCATGCCACCCTATGAACTCGAAATAGGCACACGAGTGGGGAGCAGACATGATAAAGTTCTGCATGAATTAAAATCTATGATAGTGAAGATATGTCAAACACCCGGTTTTTTGTCATGAGTATTGGTATGAATGCCACAGGCTTTATATATACCCGTTATCTTTCAAGTTGCCTCTTTGTTGGCTGCACTCACTCACCCCGGTCACATAGTTCGCTATGCTCCCGGGGATTCGCTCCCTTGCCGTCGCGATACACCTTGAAATACATAGGGTATATAGTCATTTCGTTGTTGAAAATATTTTTATGGACATAAGATTGGCTATCTTGCTTCGAATAAATCGTGAGAGTTACGTGTAGCGAATCAATAGCAAGATGGTTTGGATTTCTGATATAAATACGATTTATTTTAGTTATATTAATAACCAGATTGATTAATAGTGCTTGTGTTAGGTAACCTATTCCATCTTAATCGTTGAATACTGAAATCTGCGCGTTATGAAAATTTTTAATATTGAGTTTTATCTTATTAGAGTGTGATTGGTTATTATATTTAAAATAATATTCTAACTATGTTTTAGCGATTAATGATTTCTTCAAGTGGATTTATATGCAGTAATCAAGAGTGTTAAGACGTAACATTGAAGTTGCCTTTGAGTATACATTACGGGTTGGTTTATATGAAAGAAATTAATGCAACGGAACCTTTAGGAAGAAGAAAGAAGAAAAAAGATAAAAAGATAAAATTAAGTTTCCTTTTTAAGATTATATTGGCCGTTTTATTTTTAGTGTTCTGTTTTGCATTTCTCTACATATATAATTTGGCAGAAAGAATCGATACTATGATAAATGAGAGAGTAAGTAATGGATTCTGGGATATGCCAGCTCAGGTTTATGGCAAGATATATACGTTGAAACTTGGGGAGTATAAAAACAAAGAAAATGTAATAAAGATATTAAATGGTGCCAGATACCATCACGTTGACTCGATAAGAAGTCCTGGCGACTTTCATGAAGATAGAGATAAGGTTTTTATTTACTTACGGGAGTTCTCTTATCCAGACCATTTATCTAAGTCAGTTAAAGTGGAAGTTGAGTTTGACAAAAATAGAATTAAAAAGATAGTGAATTTAGATTTAGGATTGGCTGTTAATAACATACTCATTGAACCGAGGTTAGTGGAAATTATATATTCACCCGGTGATGAACAACGGATATTCATGCCGTTGGAAAACTTCCCTAATGATATGATTAATATGTTGATTTCCACAGAGGACCGAGAGTTTTATAATCATCATGGTCTTAATCCTTATTCTATAGCCAGAGCCTTGTACAAAAATATTAAAGCTGGAAAGCGAATTCAGGGTGGAAGTACGATAACACAGCAGGTTGTGAAAAATATGTTCTTGTCCCGGGATAGGACAATTAGTCGTAAGTTGACTGAGGCTATTATGTCTTTGGTCTTGGAGTTTAAGTTTAACAAGGATAAAATTCTTGAGCTTTATCTGAATGAAATCTATCTGGGACAGAACAGTTCGTTCGGGATTTATGGGTTTCCACTTGCTAGCATTTATTACTTTGGTAGGCCAATCAATGAAATATCTTTAGAGCAGCAAGCATTATTAATAGGGATGGCTAAAGGAGCTTCATTGTATAACCCGTGGACTAAACCGACAGTAGCTATGGAGAGACGTAATCTCGTTTTAAAGTTGTCATCGGAGAGTGGAGTTATTAATAAAGACGACTACTTATCTTCAATGAAAGAAGGTCTCAATGTCCAGGAAAAAGGTTCTGTTTTCACTAAACATCCTTCTTTCATTAGCATGTTAAAAAAAGAGATTAGGAATAATAAAAATATTGTCCTTAATGATTTGTCCGGAGCAAGAGTGTTTTCCACTTTTGATCCTGTGTCACAAGAAGATGCAGAGAATGCAGTAAAAAAAACCATGCCAATGTTAGATAAGAAAACAGGTTTAAAAGATTTGCAATCTGTAATTTTAGTTGTTGATAGAAAATCGGGGGCGCTATTGGCTATTGTGGGAGATAGAAATGTAGACTATAACGGGTTCAACAGAGCTTCAGATACTAAAAGACAAGTCGGTTCACTGATTAAGCCGGCAGTCTACCTTTCTGCACTAACTTCTCCTTACCATTTTAATTTAAATACTTGGATTGAGGATGAACCTCTTAGTATAGATGTTGGTGAAAAAAACTCCTGGTCACCAAAAAACCCTACAAGAACGTACAGGGGGCGAGTAATGCTTTTAGATGCTCTTGCTCATTCTATTAATGTAGCTACAGTAAATTTGGGTATGTCTGTAGGAATTGATAATGTCGCAAAAACACTAAAATCAATAGGAATTCCTTCTGATAGAATAGTAATGGTTCCATCTATGCTGTTAGGCACACTTGATATGGCGCCAGTAGAACTTGTTGAAGGGATTCAGACGATATCTAATCTTGGAAAGCATACGGGTGTTTACACGTTAATTTCAATTCAAGACAGATATGGGAAAGAAATTTACCATAGAACCGAGACTCTAGCACAAGTCGTTCCAGAAGAAGCTGCTTGGCTCACGCTTTATGCTATGCAGGAGTCTGTTCGCTCAGGCACATCAAAAAGATTAGGGGCTGGATTTAAAAAATATGCTCTTGCAGGGAAAACGGGATCTTCCAGTGGCTTACGCGATAGCTGGTTTACTGGGATTGACGGAGAAAAAGTAGTGCTTTCTTGGATTGGAAGGGATAATAACGAGCCGACTAAATTATGGGGGGCTAGCGGTTCTTTACTTCTTACTAAAGCATTTTTTGAAATTAATGGAGTGGATAAGCTGGAGCTTGTTAAACCAAACGATATATATATGGTTGGGGTTGATACTCAAGGTGATATTTATTGTAAAGAAAACCTTTCAGGGGATAGCATGATTGGCGGGGAGGCACGCGAAATACCTATCTGGGGCAATGATCTCAATACGATTTGTAATACACCACCACAATTTCTTCCTGTTTCATTTAAAAAATCTTACTCTGATGAAAGTTTAGATGCTCTTTTTTAGATATCAGTAGAGCATTCAGAACATTTTCATGTTGCTGAGTGGAAGTAGAATGCAGGATAGTATATACCCGTTATCTTTCAAGTTGCCTCTTTGTTGGCTGCACTCGCTCACCCCGGTCACATAGTTCGCTATGCTCCCGGGGATTCTCTCCCTTGCCGTCGCGATGCATCTTGAAATCCGTAGGGTATAGAACTCCGTTTATTTTTTTAAGTTGATTTAATAAGTTGATTTTTATTTTAATATCTGAGGTGTGATACCCCTATCACGAGGGGTATTGTTCTGTTTTATCTTTCATATATTCAGCCAGCATTGCCCTCCGGTCTAAGGTTATTCGTGCAGGCAATTGCGGCATAATGAGGTTTTAGACTTGTTGATTTGGTTAATAACCCGCTCATCTTACCGTTAAGGGATCAGTAAACTTGATCCTTGCGTTGCCCGGCTTTCTAGAATCTGATGTGCCCTTGTCGCTTCACTTAGCGGGAACTTCTGATCCTCTGGTACATCCACATTAATTTTGCCGCTGGCAATCAGATCAAACAGTTCTTTACTCGCCTCATCTAACTCTTCGCGAGTTGAAATATAGCCGGCGATAGAAGGGCGGGTAACAAACAGTGAGCCTTTCTGATTTAAAATCCCCAAATCGACACCGGTAACTGGCCCGGATGCATTGCCAAAGCTAACCATCAACCCGTGGCGTTTCAGGCAATCCAGTGAATCCAGCCAGGTCGATTTACCAACAGAATCATAAACTACGTCGACTTTTTCACCGTTGGTGATTTCATAAACTCGTTCGACAATATTTTCACGGTTATAGTTAATGACCTGCCATGCACCGGCATCTTTAGCGCGTTGTGCTTTCTCATCAGAGCCAACCGTTCCGATCAGTTTTGCACCCAAAGCTTTTGCCCATTGGCAAGCAATCAATCCAACGCCACCGGCGGCGGCATGGAACAAAAAGGGTTCACCTGACTGGATTTTGTAGGTACGGCGTAGAAGATAGTAGACTGTCAGCCCTTTTAGAAAAGAAGCCGCCGCTTGTTCAAAGGAGATGGTATCCGGTAGAGCAGCGACTTTGTTTTCCGCGACATTATGCACTTCACTGTAAGCGCCTAAAGTTGATTGCGCATAAACTACACGGTCACCCACTTTTATGGTAGTGACAGCAGAACCCACTTTGGTGACTATGCCTGCGGCCTCAGTGCCTAGGCCGCTTGGTAATTGTGCCGGTGGGTATAGCCCGCTACGAATATAAGTGTCGATGTAATTGATTCCAATCGCTCTGTTTTCTATTTGTACTTCATCGTCAGCAGGAACTCTGGGGGTGAATTCACAATATTGCAGGACTTCGGGGGTACCGGTAGCGGAAAATGTGATCTGTTTTGCCATGACTCAGCCTCATAAGTGTAGGGGAATGTTTGCATGTAGTAGTTGAACTGATTGTAAACGGGCTTGAATGTGTCAGAAATAATTACAAACTATATGTAATTACTCAAGGCACTTCATAGCGTATACTCATGTGCTGT
Source organism: Photorhabdus sp. CRCIA-P01 (assembly GCF_003545805.1). Classification (GTDB taxonomy): domain Bacteria; phylum Pseudomonadota; class Gammaproteobacteria; order Enterobacterales; family Enterobacteriaceae; genus Photorhabdus; species Photorhabdus antumapuensis. The sequence goes on from NZ_NMQR01000020.1 coordinate 25,697, forward strand.
TGCAGATTTATCAGTAGATTATTGCGGGATTCATGGCGGGAAAAAAATCAACTCACAACAAAATGGCTGAACCGAAAGATCGCCAAATGGAAGGGCTGAAACTTCCGCCACACTCTCTGGAAGCAGAGCAGTCCGTGTTAGGCGGTTTAATGCTAGATAACGAACGGTGGGATAATGTTTCCGAACGTGTTACTAGCAATGATTTTTTCAGTCGTCCACATCGGCGCATTTTTGCTGAAATGCAGCGGTTGCTGGAGATGGGCAACCCCATTGACCTGATTACATTATCGGAATCCCTTGAGCAGAGTGGGGAGCTGAATAATGTAGGGGGTTTTGCTTATCTGGCCGAATTATCCAAAAATACGCCAAGTGCGGCTAACATTAATGCTTATGCGGATATTGTCCGCGAACGTGCGGTTGTTCGCGAGATGATCGCCGTCGCAAATGAAATTGCAGATGCCGGTTATGATCCTCAAGGCAGGAGCAGTGAAGAATTATTGGATCTAGCCGAATCACGGGTGTTCCAGATCGCTGAAAATCGTGCCAGTAAAGATGAAGGGCCGAAAGGAATAGAACAGATCCTTGAAGAAACCGTCGAGCGGATTGAGCAACTTTATCAACGTCCTCACGATGGTGTAACTGGTGTTTCAACCGGTTATCAGGATCTGGATAAGAAAACCGCAGGCTTACAAAAATCAGATTTGATCATTGTGGCTGCGCGTCCTTCTATGGGTAAAACCACTTTTGCCATGAACCTGTGTGAAAACGCAGCCATGATGCAGGATAAGCCGGTTCTGATCTTCAGTCTTGAGATGCCCGGCAACCAGATCATGATGCGTATGCTGGCATCCCTTTCACGGGTGGATCAAACCCGTATCCGTACCGGTCAGCTTGATGATGAAGACTGGGCGCGGATCTCCAGTACGATGGGGATATTGCTGGAAAAACGCAATATGTATATTGACGACTCATCTGGCCTGACGCCTACCGAAGTCCGTTCCCGCGCTCGGCGTGTCTTCCGTGAAAATGGTGGATTAAGCCTGATCATGATCGACTACCTGCAATTAATGCGGGTTCCGGCCTTATCTGATAATCGTACTTTGGAAATTGCAGAGATTTCCCGTTCACTAAAAGCCTTGGCTAAAGAGCTTCAAGTGCCGGTGGTTGCGCTTTCTCAGCTCAACCGTAGCCTTGAACAACGGGCAGATAAGCGCCCGGTTAACTCTGACTTACGTGAATCCGGCTCAATTGAGCAGGATGCCGACCTCATTATGTTTATCTATCGTGACGAGGTTTACCATGAGAATAGCGACATGAAAGGTGTGGCTGAAATCATTCTTGGTAAGCAGCGTAACGGCCCAATCGGTACCGTTCGCCTAACGTTTAATGGTCAATGGTCGCGGTTTGATAACTATGCCGGGCCAAGTTATGACGACGAATAAGTATTAACCACCAAAGAATCAATAAATTTAAGGAATAGAATGAAAGCGGCAACCGCAGTTATTGACCGCCGCGCTCTGCGACATAACTTGCAACGGGTAAGGGAGATCGCCCCTAAAAGCAATCTGATTGCAGTTGTGAAAGCAAACGCTTATGGCCACGGTTTACTGGAGACAGCACATACGCTGGACGACGCCGATTGTTTCGGTGTAGCGCGAATTGGTGAAGCATTGACGTTGCGTCATGGTGGTATCGTCAAACCGATTCTGTTATTGGAAGGATGCTTTGATGCGGCTGACCTACCAGTACTGGTTGCTAACCATATTGAAACTGTGGTTCACAGCATTGAACAGTTGGAAGCACTGGAACAGGCTAAGTTACCTCATCCGGTAAAAGTGTGGATGAAACTGGATAGCGGGATGCATCGTTTAGGTGTGCGGCCGGAAGATGCCGAAGAATTTTATCAACGGCTAAGTCGTTGCCAAAATGTACAGCAGCCCGTCAATATTGTCAGCCATTTTGGTAGGGCTGATGAACCAACGGTAGACACCACTTGCCAGCAGATAGCCTGTTTTCAGGCTTTCTGTGCTGACAAACCGGGAGAAAAATCTATTGATGCATCGGGAGGTATCCTGTTGTGGCCGGAAGTCCATCAGGATTGGGTGCGTCCTGGGCTGATGATGTATGGTGTATCACCATTATCTGATAAAACGGCCGCAGATTTTAACCTGATCCCAGCGATGACGTTAAAGTCGAGCTTAATTGCTGTTCGTAAGCATAAAGCTGGCGAGTCGGTTGGCTATGGTGGGACCTGGGTCAGTGAACGTGATACTTGTCTTGGGGTTGTGGCTATCGGTTACGGTGATGGTTATCCGCGCAGTGCGTCTTCGGGAACACCAATATATATTAATGGCCGTGAAGTGCCGATTGCTGGCCGTGTCTCGATGGATATGATCTCTGTTGATTTGGGGCCAGATGCGACAGATAAAGTGGGTGATGAAGTCGTGCTCTGGGGAGATGCTCTGCCAGTGGAACGGGTTGCTGAATGCACCGGTATCATTACTTATGAGCTGGTGACCAAACTCACTTCCAGAGTGGTAATGGAATACCTGGACGAATGATGTTGTAGGTTATATTGTTTATTAAATAACTCACTGATAAGGAGTAGAGCCTGATGTTCCAGAATGTTGATGCTTATGCTGGTGATCCGATTCTTTCGCTGGCTGAAGAATTTAAAAAAGATCCTCGTGCGGAAAAAATTAATCTGAGCATCGGGCTGTATTACGATGAGCAGGGAGTGACTCCACAATTGCAGGCGGTGGCTACCGCAGAAGAACAACTTAGAGCGTTGTCACGGACTGCTTCTCTTTATCTGCCAATGGAGGGATTGGAATCATATCGTCTCGCGGTTCAGGAACTGTTATTTGGTAAAGATCATCCAGTGTTGAAACAGCGGATGGTGGCAACGATTCAATCATTAGGCGGTTCTGGCGCTCTTAAAATTGGTGCTGACTTTTTGCATCGCTATTTCCCTGATTCAGAAGTGTGGTGCAGTGATCCAACTTGGGAAAACCACGCAGCTATTTTTGCGGGGGCGGGTATTAAGGTGAACTATTACCCTTATTTTGATACACAAACCAAAGGGGTAAAATTCAATGAAATGCTGGAAACATTCAGGAAGTTGCCGGCAAAAAGCATTATTGTGATGCACCCTTGTTGCCATAACCCAACCGGATCGGATCTGACCTATGATCAATGGGATCAAGTTGTTCAGATTGTTAAAGAGAGAGAATTACTGCCATTCCTTGATATTGCTTATCAGGGGCTTGGGGATGGTATGGAAAAAGATGCTTATGCCATTCGTGCTATGGCGACAGCCGGTTTGCCTTGTCTGGTGAGCAACTCCTTCTCCAAGATATTTTCTATGTATGGTGAGCGCGTGGGTGGCTTGTCTGTTATTTCTGATGATGAACAGACCAAAGAGCGGGTATTGGGGCAGTTGAAAGCGGGCGTGCGTCGCGTCTACTCTAGCCCACCGAGTTTTGGTGCGCAGGTTGTGGCTAAGGTGCTGGCTGATCCCGTTTTAAAAGCACAATGGTTGACAGAAGTTGAACATATGCGCTTGCGTATTTTGGAAATGCGCACGGTGCTGGTGGATGTTTTGAAAACCGCATTACCGGAGAAAAACTTTGAGTATTTTCTGAAACAGCGCGGGATGTTCAGTTATACCGGTTTTAGCCAGAAACAGGTGGATCGCTTGCGCCAAGAATTTGCTGTTTACTTGGTCGGTAATGGTCGAGTCTGTATGGCGGGTGTCAATCATCAGAATGTTGCACGTATTGCTGAGACATTTGCGGTGGTAAATAAGTAATGAATTCTAATATAAATAATCTGCTATTAATGATAATGATCGACAATTTTGTAAAATAGCAGTAAACATCTCCTTGAAGCGCGCTATTTATGGTGCGCTTATATTTCTCCCTCTGTAATATTTAACGGGTTGAATTTATAATAACTTTATTTCTATGTTATTTTCCACTTTTCGCATTTAGCTACTCTCGTAATAAACCGAGAGTACATCAAACTAATGAGTTCCAAAAAATAATCGAAAAATTATCTGGATTAAAGATCATCGTCGTGGATGATAAAATCATATTGAGAGATGGGGAACATTGTAAAGTACCTAAATTCGTAGTTGATAAAAAGTATGATATTAAATAACGTGTAAGCTAATAATCTAAATTTTCTCTATCTATAAAAAATAAATCAAACAGATAATAAGAATTCTGCTCTATATTGAATAGAGTCAGTTCTTTATATAATCCTATCTTGATGGTAATAACGAATATACTCCATCATTAGTTTGTTGAATTTACTTGCTTAAAAAATGATGATTACTTACTCTAATTTGGATTTATCTACGACATAATTTTTATAATATGTCTTGACGAGCTTTATTCTTTGATTATGATAATTAAAGAATAATTAACATCGTTTTATTTAATAAGGAAGCCAAATGGAAAAATTACATCGTTGGGAAAAGAATGGTTATATTATTTCTACGGATAAACATGAATTAGATATTAATTTGATTCATCAGTTTCTGGAAAAAACGAGTTGGGCAGAAGGAATTGATAAAGAAACTGTGAATTTATCAATTGAAAATAGCTTAAATTTTGGTTTGTACAAAGATTCCCAACAGATAGGATTTGCGCGTATTGTGACTGATTTCACGACCTTTGGTTATCTATGTGATGTTTTTATCTTGGAGGATTATCAGGGGTTAGGATTAGCACGTTGGATGATGGAATATTGTCTGGAGCATCCTCAAATAATAAAGCTCAGAAGAATTATGCTGGTTGCTACCACAGCTCCTTGGTTATATGAAAAGACGGGTTATTTGCCGATAAAATCAGATAACTTTGTTTGGCAAATTGTTCGTCCTGATATTTACAAGAAAAATAAAATTTAATGTAATTAAATCAACCTATTGGTTAATTATAAATAAGGCATTCATATATGCAGGGAATAATTTATCGTGTCAATATACAGATATAAATTGCTGTGAAAGTCATGTTAATCAAGATTCGGTGAATTGAACAGTTTACCAAAAATATTGTCATTTGAACGTGGTCTAACTCTTGCTATTTATTGTGAAACAGATCACTTTTTCATGAAACATGTTTCAGATGGTAAAAATGATTTTCACTATTTTAAGGCATACCCAAACATTTGTTAGCTTCCAATAATATTTTTCTTATTTCTTTGTTTTGTTAAATCTATTTCCAGTATAAAACACTAGCTGATTCTTAATATTCTAGAAGGATGGGTATTCCAGCAGGATTTAACTTGATGGTTATCACATAAAATAGGGCTGGAAATCCAGTTATATACTCTTACGATCATTCTCCCAACTTCGTTGTAAAATAAAAAATCTTGCTTTACTGTTTTGTTTTTAACACATAAAACAAACGTGTGTTTAAGAACAAACAAGTGTCTAAAAATGACGAATCGGGAAAAACAAATATTGCAACTTCTGAGACGAGATCCGTTAATTCCACAGCAGGAAATTGCCGATATTTTAGGTATAAGTCGCTCGGGTGTTGCTGGTCATATTATGAATTTAATGAATAAAGGATATATAAAGGGGAAAGGTTATATTTTATCTGACCACAATTATGTAGTAACGGTTGGCTCTATTAATATGGATGTTTGCGGTTATGCATCGGATAAACTGATTTATCAAGATTCTAACCCAGGAAAAATAAAATGTACCCCTGGTGGTGTAGGCAGAAATATTGCCCAAAATATCGCGTTATTAGGTAAAGAATGTCATCTTATTTCTGTTGTTGGCGATGATTTTTATGGTGGAACTTTACTGGATCAGGCCAGATGCGCAGGTGTTAATATCGACTATTGCTATAAGCTTTATGGTGAAAATACCTCAACATATGTCTCTTTTTTAGATGACGGTGGTGAGATGTTGGTTGCCATCAATGACATGCATATTTTGGAAAAACTGACGCCATTGTTGTTAGCGAATCATTGTGATCTTATTCAGCACGCCGGCGTACTGGTTATTGATTGCAATTTATCTGAAGAAGCTTTGGTTTGGTTGTTGACTAATGCCGGAACAGTGCCGGTATTTGTGGATACAGTATCCGCATTTAAAGCCCCGAAGATTAAAAACTGGCTTTCCTATATCCACACCTTAAAACCTAATTGTCTGGAGGCGGAAGCACTGAGTGGAATGAAAATCACCCAACCTACCGATGTTCCGGCAGTAGCGCGGTGGTTTCACGATCAAGGTGTGCAGCGGTTGGTACTCAGCATGGGCGTAGAAGGTGTCTACTTTAGTGAAAGTGATGGCGTGGCGGGGTGGTCACTTCCCATCAGTATCAAGATTGTCAATGTAACAGGTGCCGGAGATGCCATGATGGCCGGGTTGGTGAACTGCTGGCTAGAAAATATGACGCTGGCGGAAAGTGTTCGCTTTGCTCAAGGATGCTCTGCACTCACACTTTCTTGCGAATTTACCAATAATCTAAATCTGTCCAATGGCAGTGTCCAAAAACTGCTGGAATTACCATCATGAAAAATCATGCTATTAGCAATAAATATTTGGATATTTCCCCAGAAGTTACAGAGGCTTTAGTGAATAACCGACCAGTTGTGGCGTTGGAATCGACCATTATTGCTCATGGAATGCCTTATCCACAAAATGTAAAGACCGCACTACACGTTGAGCAGAAAGTCAGGGAAAATGGTGCTATTCCTGCAACAATTGCTGTTATCAATGGGATTATGAAAGCAGGTCTGTCGTATGAAGAAATAGAGTTTTTGGGTAGAGAAGGTGACAAAATAACTAAAGTCAGTCGTCGTGATTTACCCTTTGTGATGGCGGCTGGAAAAAATGGCGCGACGACGGTTGCTTCTACTATGATTATTGCTGCAATGGCCGGAATTAGAATTTTTGCTACCGGCGGTATTGGTGGTGTGCACCGTGGCGCGGAACAGACTTTTGATATTTCAGCCGATTTACAGGAATTAGCGAAAACCAGTGTCGCAGTAGTCTGTGCTGGTGCTAAATCCATTCTGGATCTTGGCCTGACAACAGAATATCTTGAAACTCACGGTGTACCACTGATTGGCTATCAGACTCATGTTTTGCCGGCGTTTTTCTGTCGTACCAGCCCATTTCCCGTCAATATTCGTCTGGATTCCCCAGAACAGATAGCTCGGGCGATGGCAGTAAAATGGGATACTGGATTACAGGGCGGTTTGGTGGTTGCTAATCCGATCCCTGAGCCATACGCTATGCTGGAAGCGGAGATCAATGCTGCGATCAAGCAGGCTGTGAGCGAATCCATTGAACAGGGGATAAGAGGAAAGGCGTGTACACCGTTTCTATTGGCTAGAGTGGCTGAATTAACCAAGGGTGATAGTTTGTCTGCCAATATGCAGTTGGTACTTAATAATGCTGAACTGGCAGCGAAAATTGCTTGTTGTTATTGGGAAAGCCGTGGGTAAAGCAACTCGTTATGCTTTGAGCCTTATCTTCAAGTTGGTTAATAGATGGGTTCTGCCTCAAAGGATTGAAAGGTCGTTGCCAGAAATAAAGGGGCTTAAATTGCCCCTTGTTTGCGAATTATGCTTTTTTCTTCAATATGGGCTTTAGGAAACGTGCAGTATGTGATTTTTCACATTCGGTGACTTCCTCTGGTGTACCAGAAATTAGAATTTCACCGCCGCCACCACCTCCTTCGGGGCCAAGATCCACGATCCAGTCAGCAGTTTTAATCACATCAAGGTTATGCTCAATAACCACAATGGTATTCCCTTGATCGCGTAATTGATGCAGAACGGCTAATAGCTGCTGAATGTCAGCAAAATGCAAACCTGTTGTTGGCTCATCAAGAATATATAACGTCTGTCCAGTTCCGCGTTTAGATAGTTCACGCGCCAGTTTTACTCGCTGCGCTTCACCGCCTGATAACGTTGTTGCTGATTGACCCAGACGGATATAAGAAAGGCCAACATCTATTAGGGTTTGCAGTTTACGGGCCAGAGCAGGAACCGCATCAAAGAACTCACGCGCTTCTTCGATCGTCATATTCAATACTTCATTGATATTCTTGCCCTTATATTTTACTTCCAGTGTTTCACGGTTATAACGCTTACCTTTGCACTGATCACAAGGGACATAAATATCAGGCAGGAAATGCATTTCTACCTTAATAACACCATCACCTTGGCAAGCTTCACAGCGCCCACCTTTAACGTTAAAACTGAATCGTCCAGGGGTATAACCACGGGTGCGTGATTCAGGTACGCCAGCGAACAATTCACGGACGGGTGTGAATACGCCGGTATAAGTTGCCGGGTTAGAGCGGGGAGTTCGGCCAATCGGGCTCTGGTCAATATCAATCACTTTATCGAAGTGCTCTAGCCCTTGAATATCGATATAAGGCGCAGGGGTGATATTGGTCGCGCCATTTAACTGACGTTGGGCAATGGGGAACAGCGTATCATTGATTAGCGTCGATTTACCGGAACCAGAAACCCCGGTAATACAAGTAAATAACCCAACTGGCAGATTGAACGTCACATTTTTCAGGTTATTACCTTTCGCGCCAATCAGTTTCAGCACCTTTTTCGGATCAGCCGGGATACGCTTTTCTGGGATAGCAATTTCCCGTTCACCACTCAGGAATTGGCCGGTCAGTGACTCTTTGCTCACCATGATATCTTTAACTGTGCCTTCCGCGACGATTTCACCGCCATGCACACCTGCACCGGGGCCAATATCAATGATATGGTCGGCAGCCCGGATGGCATCTTCATCATGCTCAACTACAATCACAGTATTTCCCAGGTTCCGCAAGTGGATTAGCGTTTCCAGCAGGCGTTCATTATCCCGCTGATGCAACCCGATAGAAGGTTCATCAAGTACATACATCACTCCCACTAAACCTGCACCAATCTGGCTGGCAAGGCGGATACGTTGGGCTTCGCCACCGGACAAAGTTTCGGCGGAACGGGAGAGAGTTAGATAATTCAGACCAACATTAACCAAGAATTTCAGACGGTCGCGGATCTCTTTCAGTACTTTTTCAGCAATTTGCGCGCGTTGACCGCTGAGTTTAATGTTTTGGAAAAAATCCATTGCATGGCCGATACTAAAATCTGAGATCTCCGGCAGAGTGGTATTCTCAATAAATACGTAACGGGCTTCTTTACGTAAGCGGGTTCCGTGGCAGGAAATACACGAACGATTACTGATATATTTCGCCAGTTCCTCTCGAACGGCAGTGGATTCCGTCTCTTTATAACGGCGTTCCATATTATGCAGTACACCTTCGAACGGATGGTGGCGTACTGTGGTATCACCACGATCATTGGTGTATTTAAATTCGATGGATTGTTTACCGGAACCGTACAACACCAATTTCTGAATATTGGCGCTGAGGGAATTGAAGGGTACTTCGATATCGAATTTATAATATTCCGCTAATGAACATAGCATCTGGAAATAGTAGAAATTGCGGCGATCCCAGCCACGAATTGCCCCACCGGCCAGGGAGATATCACCATTCTGAATGACTCTATCAGGATCAAAAAATTGCTGAATGCCTAAACCATCACAAGTTGGGCAAGCCCCGGCTGGATTGTTGAAAGAGAACAGGCGAGGTTCCAATTCACTCATGCTGTAGCCACATGTAGGACACGCAAAATTAGCAGAGAAAATCAGCTCTTCGGCTGTATTATCATCGATATTGGCGACAATAGCGGTACCGCCTGAAAGTTCCAGTGCTGTTTCAAAAGATTCAGCTAGGCGTTGTGCCAGATCAGCGCGAACTTTAAAGCGATCAATGACCACTTCAATGGTATGTTTTTTCTGTAATTCTAGCCTTGGCGGATCGGATAGATCACAGACTTCACCATCAATACGGGCGCGGATATAACCTTGTGCTGCCAGATTATCCAACAATTTAGTGTGTTCACCTTTTCGCTCTTTGACGACGGGTGCCAGCAACATCAGGCGATGACCTTCTGGCAGAGTTAGCACATTATCTACCATCTGGCTAACAGTCTGTGCCGTCAACGGAATATCGTGATCTGGGCAACGTGGTTCACCTACGCGGGCAAACAGCAAACGCAGATAATCATGAATTTCAGTAATTGTCCCCACGGTTGAACGTGGGTTATGGGAAGTAGATTTTTGCTCAATAGAAATGGCCGGGGATAATCCTTCAATATGGTCAACATCGGGTTTCTCCATCAGTGACAGAAACTGGCGCGCATACGCTGAAAGTGATTCCACATAACGACGTTGCCCTTCTGCGTAAAGCGTATCGAATGCCAGAGAAGACTTACCTGATCCGGACAAGCCGGTGATAACGATCAGCTTGTCTCGGGGAATTATCAGATTGATATTTTTGAGATTGTGGGTACGTGCGCCCCGAACTTCGATGTTATCCATGAACCATTTCCCGGATTATTCATACGTGCATAACTAATAATAAGTGCGTTATTATTACACAGAGTTGACTGATTAGATATACAGTATTTAAGTGAAATAATGTAATAAGTACAGTATGAAGTACGGTGAGCTTCGCAAAGTCTGCTTTAAAGCGGTTGCGTTTCATTTTTAGCGTCGCATGTTAAACTGCGTTGTTTGATAATTGTAGAAATTCATTTCATCAGGAGTATTCCCAATGGCCAGCAGAGGCATAAACAAAGTTATTTTAATCGGTAACCTGGGGCAAGACCCGGAAGTCCGCTATATGCCAAACGGCGGTGCAGTGACTAATATTACTCTGGCGACTTCTGAAAGCTGGCGCGATAAACAAACCGGCGAGATGAAAGAGAAGACTGAATGGCACCGGGTTGTTTTGTTTGGCAAACTGGCGGAAGTCGCGGGTGAATACCTGCGTAAAGGTTCGCAGGTTTATATTGAAGGTGCTCTGCAAACCCGTAAATGGCAGGATCAGAACGGTCAGGAGCGTTACACCACGGAAGTGGTGGTAAACATGGGTGGTACCATGCAAATGTTGGGTGGTCGTGCTGGTGGTGGTACTCAGGATACCCAACCGCAAGGTGGCGGTTGGGGACAGCCACAGCAGCCACAACCACAGCAACAATCTCAGCAGTTCAGCGGTGGTGGCGCTCCTGCTCGTCCAGCTCAATCCTCTGTTCCACAAAGCAATGAGCCACCAATGGATTTCGATGATGATATTCCGTTTTAAGTGCGACACTTTTCTTTGTAAAACAATTGGTTATCATGTTTAGATGTGATAATCATAGGCTGTTGGAATGCCTATTGCGAGCCTGACTAATCCTTACCCAGTAATGGGTTTGAACCCTCGAAAGAGGGAGGAAAGTGCAGTATGTCAGGAAAAGGCTGGTTGCGGGGAAATAACCTACTTTGCGCCAGCCATTGCAAATCCCATATGGTTAAGCCTGATTGGTTGAATCATAGTTCATAGTGGGTTTCGGGACATCTTTGACTCACGGTTATTCAGGAGTCATACCAATATTTATAGTGATTATTGTTAGAAGGTTGCTATATCCAATAATATTGGTACCTGCTCGGTGAGAGTGGTAATTGAACGTAAATGAAACCTAAGTGGGATGCATCTTGCTTACAAAGAAATGTGGGATTACCTAAGTTGGTTAGATAATTAACCAATAGGGGAAGGGGAGTCAGTTGGGTAAATACTAACAGATGCGAGGTTCGATAGTCAGTGCTATCACAAAGAACACTCAATGCTCTGAGTGGTATAAGCAAAGCCAGTACACAAGGTTGCAAGATCAAGAAATTACATAAAATTATGTGTAGCAACAAAGATCTTTGGGTGCAGGTTTACGCCAATATTTATTCCAATCAGGGAGCAATGACAAGAGGCGTAAATAATAATATGTTAGATGGAATGAGTGTGGACAGGATTCTTAATCTTAATCCAGCTTGTGAACTCAAGTTCGTATAAACCCAAATCTTGCAGACGCACACACATAACCGTTGTTAACTAATTTGACCTACACCATAGTGTCATATACAACGCACAGTGCAGGGAGTTTACATTATGATTGAACTCTGGTAGTGCGTGGCTAATGAATCGCGACAGGTTTGGTAGACACTCTATAGCCATAAGATGTTTTAAGAAGAGGTGCTCATGAGCGCTTCACGTTATCCCAAGAGCTCATAGGGAATAGGTTAAGCAAGTGGTTAATCGCAGACTGTTTTGTTAGAGCTCGGGATTATCGGTTGCGACTTAGTAGCTGATAGATCGTAAGTGCCAGTTTAATCTAGTTAATTCATAAAATCATATATTCTTATTGATAAGGTTTAAAGAGATTAACATGTCATATAATGAAAATGACTGGGATAAAGAACATCTACTATCGTTTCCAATAAATGTGAAAGCGGTGATTGCACATATGCGTCAGGACATGAGAGACGATTGGTTTCCTGATCCTCTATCCTATAATGACCTATTTGAAAAAGCGGATGATCTCAGAGAAGTACTAATGGAGTTGCTGCTTGAAGGTAATGGGCGCTATGAAGGGAATCTACGAAATTTATGTAACATACCCAAAAAAGGGCTTGGCATAAGATATTCTCTAGAAACTGATTTTTACGATAGATTTATTTATCAGGCAATTTGTTCATTTTTAATTCCTTTTTTTGATCCATTACTTTCGCCTCGAGTTTTAGGGCATCGATATAACAAAAAAAGAACTAAGGAAAAGTACCTTTTTAAGTCTAGGATTGAATTATGGCAAACTTTTGAAGGTGTAACCTATACTGCAATCACTAGTAGTAAAGCTTTGATGGCTACAGATGTTCTTAATTATTTTGAAAATATATCTATCGATAAAGTCAAAGAAAGCTTTGAGTTACTAATCCCCCAGGTGAAAGCAAATGGCGCGGAAAAATTAAAGATCAGAAATGCAATCAATACACTCTGTGAATTACTTTGCAAGTGGGGGTTCAGTAAATTTCACGGATTACCACAAAATAGAGATCCTTCTTCATTCATAGCTAATGTCATGCTTAATTCTATCGATCAGAAAATGGTTGTTTTAGGTTATGATTATTATCGTTATGTGGATGATATTAGAATAATTTGCCCAGATATAAGTAGTGCTAGGCGTTCACTAATTGAGTTAATTGGTGCATTAAGAACTATTGGAATGAACATCAATTCAAGTAAAACAAAAATACTTACATCTGATTCAGATAAGGATTTGGTAGCAGAATTTTTTCCGTCACTTGATGATAGAAGTATAACTATAGATAATATGTGGAAGTCACGGAATCGAAGAATTATTGCCAGATCTGCCAAGTATATTCATGCAATGATTAAGGATTGTATAGAGAGACAAGAAACACAATCTAGACAATTTCGATTTGCAGTTAACCGCTTGATAAAACTTGTTGATGCAAATGTTTTTGACGTACATTCTTCATTAGGTGAAGAATTGCTTGATATGATTATAAGTACCTTTATCGATCACCCAGCCTCTACAGATCAATACTGTAGATTAATTTGTGCTTTGCAGCCGTTAGATAAACATTTTGAAAAAATAACAGATTTCCTATGTGATCATGATTCTGCGATACATTCGTGGCAAAACTATCATATCTGGTTGACTTTAGCCTACCATAATTTTAAATCAGACCAGTTAATTGAGACGGCATGTGAGCGGTTGAATTTAATTTCAAATGATCCAGAGGTTGCGGCTGTATTTATATACTTGTCTTGTATTGGTGAGACGGAAAAACTCATTCCGGTAATCTCTCAATTTGATGCCAGTTGGCCTAACAGGCATCAACGAAGTTTTCTTCTTGCAACTAAAGATTTGCCTCAAGACTCATTAAAAAAAATAGTTGAAAAATTGACAATTAAGCTTAGGAATACGGCTAGAAGGGCTACGCCACACTATTATAATAATCGCCCGTTAGCAGAACGGAAGTTTCCTAAGATTGTTGATCTATATGACGAGGTTACCACCTATGATTGATGCTCAACCTAAAGTATTTTTATTTATTAAAGATTATTCTGAGTTAGGTGAAGATAGGTATTTTCTATTAAATGGGAATGTCTTCTCTGAGGTTTGTGCAGAGCAAATAGTATCACAAACAGAGCTGATTGTTTGCCACGATTATTGGTTAATCGCTCCGTCAATTTGGATGTCTATTGGGTCACTCCCATCTTTGATTGTAGATGTAGATGAATTCCAAATTATTGTATCTGGAATGAAGAAAGAAAGATTGTTAAGAGACTGCAAGGATATCACGAGAAGGTCGAATATATATGAAGGTAATGAGGACTTATGTTCTAGGTATTTTAAAATATTTAACCGAACTTTACCTTTTGAAGAGGCGGTTTTTAGGGACTTTAGCCTTTTACTAAGGGAACATTATCTTTCAGTTAAAAATTATGCATCTTTAAATGATGAGTTATATCGGTTTGAAAGTATAGAGATTCCTGTTTCGAGATATGTTATAAATTCAATTTGCAGGGGAATTAAAATAAATCAGGGCCAACTTTTAATACATAAAAAAAACCTTGAGCATGATTTCTACACTGCATTGAAAGAATACTCAGCAAAATATAATGTACCTCTTGAAGTACCTGATGATCAAGATGTTATAGAGTATTTAGAGCCTATGGGATATGATTTTACGGGTGTAGACGTGGACTATATCCTTAAATTTGTCCCTATGGAAAGTAATTACGCGAAAGATGTATTGTCGCTTAGGAAACTATCTCGATCTAGAAACGTTCTTAATTCTATACCTTTAAGCACGCGCCGTGCTTATCCGATGGTTGATACTTTTGGGTCTATTACTTCTAGGATTTATTTAAGAGACCCATCCTTGCAGAATCTTGCAAAAAAGCATCGTAACATACTAATTCCGGACGATAGAAAGCGATTTGTATATGTTGACTATGATCAATTTGAGGCTGGAATAATGGCAGCTCTTTCACAAGATGAGGAGCTGTTATCATTATACTCGGGGAAAGATATGTATGTGGGTTTCGCTGAGAAACTTTTCAATAATATAAATATGAGGAAGGACGCGAAGAGGTTATTTCTGTCATATGCTTATGGGATGTCGATGAAATCATTGATAGATGCAGCGGTAGGATTTGGTGCGAATAGAAAGGTGGCTAAGGAAATATTCAAAAGCTTTGTCTATTTTGAAAAATGGAAAGAAGGGATATGGAGTGATTTTGCCAGAAGTGGCAAGATTGGGACTGCTAATGGTAATTACCTTATACGTGATAGAGAGGGGCCATTAGATGGAAAAGAGAAACGTTCATCTGTAAGTCAAGTGATTCAAGGAACAGCTTCATTAATATTTAAGGAAGCCTTGATGTCGCTGGAAGCTTTGAAAGCTGTAGAATTATTATTGCCTATGCATGATGCTGTTTTGGTACAGGTGCCGTTAGATTTCGAGGATAAAGTTATAGCAGAATTGCTTGCAAATGTTATGTCTGACCATTTTGGACAAAAGATTGTAGGTAAAGCTTCTATCGACACTTTCTTTGAAGATTAGGTCATGGCATGACTTCTTATTACTACATGTCAGATGTAACATCAATATAATAATGTCACTTTCTACCAATTTAGAAATGTCACTTTTTACGGCATAAAGGATAAAACTTTTTTGCTGGAAGGCCCATTTTTAACCCATTATTGACATTCATAGTTAACATTTCTGTTTAGATGATGAAATGCAGGGTGCTGCATAACAAAGTGGAGTTAATTTTTCATGAGGCCGCTGCCACAATTTGGGATCGCGAGGCGTTATTATTGCCACCCGAGACATAAGCGCCTGCATTGCGCCAGCCATTAATAAGGTAATTTTCTCTCTACGATTAGTTCTTTGTCTGCATTCCCAAGCCTGTACTCCTGCTTGCTGCACTTTAATGCCGATTTCACGATAGATACCATGAGCAGAAGCTATGACCCAGGCTGAACGCAAAGGTAAACCAGCAAGCCCTGTCAGAGCCGAAGTATAATAAGACTCCGCTTCCACCATCAATCGGGATACCACCCGAGCTAGTGCAGGACGGTTTTCGGTATAAATAAGTGTGTCCGGCATTAGTCCTTCTTGGTAAAGCCATTCTAGCGGAAGGTAGCAACGCCCGGCCTTCGCGTCCTCAATAATATCCCGAGCAATGTTAGTTAACTGAAAAGCAATTCCTAGATCGCAGGCCCGATCCAACACACTCGCCTCACGAACCCCCATCACCCTTGCCATCATCAGCCCAACCACTCCCGCGACATGGTAACAATATCTCAGAGTATCATCTAACGTTCTGCAAGGGTCACCGCGTACATCCATCGCGAATCCCTCCAGATGTTCGAAGGCCTGTTGCTGAGGGATTTCATGACTCAGAGCGACTATCTGAAAGGCTGCAAAGGTAGGTTCGGTCATCGGCAAACCGTCATAAGCCTGCTTCGTCAGGTATTGCAGCATTTGAAGTTTCTCGTGGGCGTCATACTTATCAACATTGCTTATTTGTCTCCCCAGTTCTTGCCCGTCTATTATATCATCACAATAACGGCACCAGGCGTACAGCATCATTGTGCTGTGCCGTGTTGCCGTATCGAAAAGTCGGGTGACACTAGCAAAACTTTTTGAGCCTTGCTCCATTATCTGAGTAACGTGTTTAAGTAGCATGGAATTCATCTGGTGATATCTTCTAACATCAATGTGGCTGTGGTTTTTGCTGATC
This sequence comes from Photorhabdus sp. CRCIA-P01, assembly GCF_003545805.1. Classification (GTDB taxonomy): domain Bacteria; phylum Pseudomonadota; class Gammaproteobacteria; order Enterobacterales; family Enterobacteriaceae; genus Photorhabdus; species Photorhabdus antumapuensis. The sequence continues at coordinate 42,394 of NZ_NMQR01000020.1, forward strand.
CAATCACGCCGGGAATACCCGCTCCAGGATGCGTGCCTGCGCCGACGAGGTACAGATTATCAATGCGGTTGTCCCGATTGTGTGGTCGGAACCAGGCGCTTTGTGTCAGCAACGGCTCAAAGGAGAAGGCCGAACCTAGATGGGCATTTAGCTGATCACGAAAATCAAATGGGGTAAAGATACGATGAACGACTAACTGCTTGAGCAGACCGGGCATATAGTACTTTTCCAGATACGCGAAAATACGGTCACGTAAGCGTGGCCCCTCTATATCCCAGTTGAGATTAGCTGTCCCTAAGTGCGGTACAGGGGCCAGAACGTAGTAACTTGCGCATCCCGGGGGAGCAAGGGATGGGTCAGTAACACAGGGGGCATGGAGATAGAGCGAAAAATCCTCCGCCAGTCGGTCATGATAAAAAATATCTTCGATGAGTTCCTTATAGCGTGGACCAAAACAAACTGTATGATGGGCTAACTGCGCATGGTGGTGGCTCAGACCGAAATAAAGCACGAACAGTGAGTTGCTCATTCGTTTACGCACCAGTGTTCGGGCGCGGGCCATTCCGACCGGATGCTGACCCAACAGGTGCTTATAGGTATGCACAACATCGGCATTCGAGGCCACAACGTCACATGTCATATTTCGTCCATCAGTCAATTGTACACCTGTGACCCGATTGTCATGGGTGGTGAAGCGTTTTACCTTTGCATTAAGCTCAATTTTTCCACCAATGTCAGTAAACAATTTCACCATTGCCTCGACCAGGGCGCTGGTTCCTCCACGCGGAAACCAGACCCCCCATTCTCGTTCCAGTGCGTGGATCAAAGTATAGATAGAAGATACAGCAAAGGGGTTACCTCCTATCAGTAGCGAGTGAAATGAAAATGCCTGGCGCAGACTCTCATCCTTGATAAAGTGTGCCACCTGACTATAAACACTACGCCATGCGTGTAGACGTACCAACTGTGGAGCCGCACTCAGCATGTCGCGAAAAGAGAGGAAGGGCACTGTTCCAAGTTTCAGGTAGCCTTCATCAAAGGCTTCCCGGGAATAGTCCAGAAAGCGTCGATACCCGTTAACATCTCTTGGATTGAACGTATGGATTTGCGCTTCCAGATGTTGCTGATCATTGTCGTAATCAAACATCTTGCCCGACTCCCAACAGAGCCGATAAAAAGGGCGTACGGGAAGTAAATCGACGTAATCAGCCATACGTTTACCAGCCTGTGTGAACAACTCTTCAATGGCATTGGGAGCGGTGATTACGGTGGGACCGGCATCAAAGGTGAACCCCTGTTCCTTATAGACATAGGCGCGTCCACCTGGTTTATCCCGTTGTTCCAAAATACATGTCGAAATCCCCGCGGACTGGAGCCTTATTGCCAGCGCCAGCCCACCAAAACCAGCACCAATTATCAGCGCTTTAATCATGATAAAAACCCTGAAGCTTCTTGTGTTGTTTAAACATTGCCTTTAGGGCACCCTTTATCGGCACCGGTGGTTTACCTATGAGAATCCGGGCCTTATCGACGGAATTAAGTTGTTCCGCATAAAAACGCGCTATCAGGTCTGGGGAAAGTTGATAAAAACGTTGCATCACTTTCCAACGTTGTTGTGGCTCCCCAGCAAGGAAGAGCATGCGATTTAGAAGACGGAAAAAGCGTTGGTGTTGCCACTGCTGTCGTGCGTAATCCCTGAGGGTAATGAATAAGGAGGTATCGGTAAGCTCTGGCAGAGCAACAATACGATCTGCCAACCGAACGGCGTGTGGCAGAGAGTAGCCTGTTGTGGGGTGAAACAAAGCTGCACGTAACCCGCAGGTGGGCTGGCCTGCTAGTTGTGCCCAGAAAGAGGTAAAATCCCCTGTAAGTGTAATCGGGAGACAACCGCTCTCTTCTCGAACGAGTTTACCCAGTTTCCAGCCATGCCTCTTCGCGTACTCTGCGATAGTTGTTTGTGACAAGGACTTATCCGGTGTCCCTCGATCAACGTAATGAGTGTCCTCTATCAGCAGACGAGTTGAGGAAAACGGCAGGACATAGACAAAGCGATAACCTGTATTCTGTCCCACACTGGTATCCATTAAAATCGGATGGGTTAAAGAGTGCGGCTCTTCCAGCTCCCATTCCTGACCAAAAAATGCCTGGGTACCATTCCCCATAAACGGTCCTGGTCGCCAGCCTCTCCCATCAATGACTGCGCCTGCACTTAGAGCCGAACCGTCTTGTAAGTAAACCTTCCGTGGCGTCAGCTCCTGTACCAATAAACGAGTCTGGATACGCTCACCCAAATACGCATGGAGTATGTTGGCAAAGTGTCGGGACGTGACACTGAAATATGAATGTGGCAATGTGCGTTGAAATGCTGGAAAAATTACGTCGTAACCTGACCATCGATAGGTGATCAGCGGTGCTATCCACCTATGTTCTGCCTCGGTAAGATCGTGTTGATGAAATGACCACGTGTGATTGCCCCCTATTGTTTCTGTGTTTTCAATAATCAATACTCGCAGATGCGGTTTACACTGCTGAAGACGCATCGCGATCAGCCCGTTAGCCAATCCTCCCCCCACCAAAATCAGATCCCAGTCGTACATCATTTTATTGATCCTCCGACAATCACAAAGTTATTAACCTCATCGAGAGTCATATACATCACGGAAATTCGTGTTTGTTGAAAGGGATTAAAGATATTCAGTCATAGCGGAAAAACTCATGTTGGTAGCAGAACAGCTGTACGCAGCGCAGTAATATCGGCGCTTCCTGTGCAAAAGCAGGCGACTTTTATCTGTTCAATAATTAATTGGAAATGTTCTATAACTGCATCTGTGGAGAGGGCTGCACTATGTATGACGGCAGCGGCCTGACCGACCAATTGTGCCCCCATGCAATAAGCTTTGGCGGCATCAACACCATTTCTGATACCGCCAGAGGCGATCAGTGGCATATTTGGAAGTGCCTCGCGTATTTCACGCAGTGCTGTTGTGGTCGGAATTCCCCAGTCAGCAAATGCCATGGCCAATGCGCGGTGATACGGTGTGGGCGCTCGTTCGGCTTCAATCGCTGCCCAACTGGTTCCCCCAGCTCCGGCTATATCCAGCATACTGACTCCAGCTTCTGCCAATTGGTATGCGACAGGCAGCGATAAACCTGAACCTACTTCTTTAACAATTATGGGCACCCCAAGTTTTGTTACGAGTTGTTCAATAGCATATAGAACATGGCGCCAGTTACGGTCTCCCCCCTGTTGCAGCGCCTCCTGTAGCGGATTCAGATGGATAATTAGAGCATCGGCTTCAATCATCTGTACTGCTCGCAGAGCATAATTAAACCCGCGCTCGCCACGAATTTGGGCTGCCCCGAGATTAGCGAAAAGGAGAATATCAGGAGCTATCTGACGTAGTGAGTGGCTAAGCCCATCGTTTGCCTCATTTTCAAGAGCAACACGCTGCGACCCGACCCCCATTGAAATTCCCAGTACTTGAGCTGCCTCTGCAAGATGATGATTAATCGCATGAGCACGATGAACCCCTCCCGTCATAGAGCTTATGAGCAGTGGCGCCTGCAAAATTTTTCCAAAGAGGGAACACTTAAGATTTATACTGTCTAGATCCAATTCTGGCAGAGCACAATGCTGAAATCGCCACTCAGCAAACCCCGTTTTTACCTGGGTCTCAGTTTGAGGGGAATGGAATATAATATCCAGATGCTCATTTTTACGCTGAGTGTGATCGATCTTTTTCATTTTTTTCGGGCCAAGGTTGAAATTAATTAAACATCGCAATATTTTTATCAAACCAGCGTTGTATAAAATATCGTGAGGCTGAATGTCTGCGACACACTACCGCCAAGTATTTATCAATGTATCTGATGTGCTTGTGTAAATGTTCATGTACTTTAGATTTTCCGAGAAGAGTCACCATTGTTAACTTCTCCTTATCCTGATACATATCTTTCCCTGTATTATTCTGGTCATCGTTCAAGTCATCCAGTAATTGAAACGCCTGCCCCAAATGTTGTGATACATGACGTAATGCCTGACGAGTTATATCAGGTGCATTCACAGCAATTGCCGCTAACTGGAATGTTGCGTCGAAAAGCAAGCCGGTTTTTAAATCGTTGGTAGCCGTAATGGTATGATAATTACCAGTACATGATCTATTGTTCAGATCGCGAAACTGCCCTTGGACAAGACCGTTTAAACCGATTGCATGGGAAAGTATGGCGACAGCAGCAGATTTATCGTATTCAGAAAGGTTTGTTTTTACAATGAGGCCAAAAGCCCGGCTCAGCAAGGCTACAGCCGCCAGGATCGCGACACTTTCACCATACTGCCGATGAATAGCTGGGCGTCCGCGCCGATGCTCAGCATTATCCATGCAGGGAAGATCGTCTAAAATTAATGAGGCTGCATGCACTATTTCAATTGCAGATGCCAGCTGTAGAAAGTCACTCTTCCTGGGGTTTTCTCCAAGATCCAAGACTATGAGCAGCAATAAGAGAGGGCGGATACGTTTTCCAGACACCAGTGTACTTTCTCGCATGGCTGCGCAGACTTTGTCATCCGGGGCTCCTGAAGGAAGTACCAGTTCTAGGTGCTGTTGTAGTGCACTCTGTAGCTCCAGTAATGTCTCTTCGTAATTCATAACGCGTGCAGTATTAACGTTCATAAATATTTCCCGAATCACGTAAATAATTTCACTAATCATTTGAAAAACAATGATAAGTTTATATTGCTACTGGTTTTAGGTTTCTAGCATAACTTCATTTATCCAGCAGTGGTGCATTCCCATTGGGATATGGTGCGGCAAACGTAATCTGCACGCCATTGAGAGATCATCAGCATTTAAAACCACGATATCTGTACAGTGTAATTTTTCGACATAAACCTTGAAAATAAGCCAACCATCATCTTCTTTAACAGAATCCTCTTTGGCTACAAAAACAGGTTCTTCAGGCAAGTCATTATCAAAACTGTGGCTTAATACACTCTCGTTAAAAAAATCAAATTTAATTATTGATCTCTCTTCACTTTCAGAATCCCCCCAGCAAACGAACCAGGCATATCGGTTCTTTCTACCACAGACTATAGGGTTTATGGCTGGGAAATCAGTATTTCCCCTGAATAAAATTTCTTTATCGACATTCCCGGATACAGTGGATAAAGTAAAACGACAAAGCTCTGAACTATTATTTTCAAATATATTGTGTGTAAATACTGGGAATGACCTCCAAAATGAGGCATCAAAAATCACATTCCCACTGGCATCTTCATAGCCATTTACGAAGTGAAAAATAAATCCAGGAACTGCATCATAGAATTTCGCATCATGGCATTCTCTTGAAACTAAAAGAATTCTGCTATCTTCACTTTCACGTGAACTCATGGATGCAAGGATGCTTTCATTGCCAATTATATTCCTCAACGTAAGCTTTATATGCGGTCCACCTAAAAAAAATAAAAAGTAATTTTTTGTCACTATGAAATCGTGAATTAAGTACCTTTTCTTAAACCGAATATTGCGTATAACAGTCAGGTCACCGGCACTGTCTATTTTGTATAGCGTCAACTTAGAACCAATACCATATGTCACACCAAATCCATATAAATTATCATCATCTGGTATTTTTTTAGGATGTGCTGTAAAGGGTACTTCACAAAGGTTAAGTTTGGGAAGGAAAGAAAATCGTGTTCTTAGCTTTCCAGAAAAATCATATTTTGAAATTGTCTCAAGAGTTACCGGATTAATTAAATGTGGCATCCCTCCTTCCCATAACGCCAAAAGTCTATGAGAATGATACACAATATTTGTATTTGCCGGATTTTTAATAATAAAAAATCTCATCCTGAGTTTTAGTTTTTTGGGGACGGTTCCAACTGAGCGATACAGTAACCTTTGAGCTTTTTCCTCTCTTAAGTATTCCTTTGTTAATACATGTCTGTTTCTATAGAATACCCCATTATCACTGAACGTTACTTTAAATATCATCCCATCTCCATCAAATGGATGATTATAATATTCGTCTCCTCTGTGCAGGCGACCGGGACCAATTCTAAAGAAAGTACCTTTTAACTTTGAAGGAACTTCTCCCTCAATAGGAACTAATTTTGAATCAAGTTCCTCCAACTGAGATTGAAAGGGATTCAGATGGTTTTTCGAGAATACAAAATTGCTCAAGTCTTCACCTCTATATTTCCAACCGAATACCGAATAATAAGTAATGATTTAATACCGGCGCTCTATTAAGAAGATACAACGATATTAAAGTAACAGCACTGTGCTGAAGATGAACAGAACTATTTTTTTTCAAATGGATTTTTATAACTGAAATCACAAAAAAGAATTCTGCTACTAACTAACACACTTTTGGTGTGATGGTGTACATGTAGAAGGGTGACTGAAATATTAGGAGCAATGCCTGATAAACGTGTTCTCAGGCTCGGAACGTGAGAGAGTGCAAGCATGAACTGTCCCCCAAATGTTGGACACTAATCCGTACATAGGGAGGCAGTTTAAAAATGGAAGGTTTATACTCGTTATCCTTCAAGTTGCCTCTTTGTTGGCTGCGCTCACTCACCCCGGTCACATAGTTAGCCATGCTCCCGGGGATTCACTCCCTTGCCGTCGCGATGCATCTTGAAATCCATAGGGTATATATGTATTACGAAATATCGATCAAACCAAGATCACTACTTAATGTCGTACCACTGATATCGTAGCTGGCAAGTACTTGGCTTCCTTTTTTGTATAAAAAAGCTTTACGGGCTTCATTATCATTTCCCCATACTACAAATACATGCATAAAAACTATTGAGCCATCAGGAACTCCAAGATCGCCAGGGTCAACAGTATCTGTTAATCCAAGAGTAATATTATTACCTTGTTTACTTAAATGCTTTTCACCGTCGCCATCCATATAACTGAATTGGATTCTAGCAACAAATCCACCTGAATTTTTAAGACTCATCTTGCCAATTTCTTGCAATGTCATCACAGTCTCCTTTTGAGAAAAAATTAATAACATTTAGCTATTCAACTACATAAGTCGTCTAAGATGTATTAAATAAAAAATAAACCTTAACAGGTGAGGTAAATAACACATTAAAACCACTATAACAAATAATTATTATAGGTATTCTATGAAAAAATAAAAATTATCTTGATAAGCACCAAGAATAAATGATTWCCTTTCGTTAGATATTTAGTATGGTTACTATTTCTATTTTCAATCCAATGATATATTTATTTTTATATAATAACACCTTAATTGTTTTAATTGTTTTAATTGATAATAATTTCAATTTATAATATTTTGCGGTTTATCATAGTAATTAAGACATAATCACACTGTGAGTAAGTAATTTCGTGTTTCTTTAATAACTCAGTAGATACTTTGCCATCTTGATTTTTTCTCAATCGATTATCTAATTGGTTTATGACAACAATTTACTTTTGGGTAAATACTTAATTAAAGTCTGTGCATGCGTATAATAAATACAAATGACTTTATCTAATACTATAAGATAAAGTCATTGGGTGTTTTGTACCCCAATGTCTTACATGGGAGATTATTAAGTTTATTTATGACGAATTTCATTTCCTACTTTTGTTACCGATGAAAAGTCTGTTTCCTAATATCATCTGCCCTTTTTAGCTGTTCAAGTAACTCTTCATAAAGTTGTTGTAGGATTTGGTATGAAATATCAGTTAATCCGTTGTTTATATCGTCAAATGCAACAAGCAGTTCTTGTTGCAAAGCAGTTAAATGCTGAGAAAAAATGATACCTTATTCCATGACCAATCCTCTAAATGGATGCTCCAGTAAAACGAATATAGCTATTTAATTTTGGCTCAATTGACTCAGTGTGGGGCCTCCATCCATTATTACAAAGGATGTATTTTAGTAGCTTTGTCTCATTGTAAAGTATCTAACAAGTCGATGGCTATTCACCTCTGGGTTTGAATATTCTGATAAAGTTACTCTTAAATGGTTGTATTAATATGTACCATGGTCTTTTTGGGTATGGCTAATTGGGCTTTTGATTTCTGAATTCTTTTTTGGTCTGCTCTATTGAAACAGGGTGATATTAATCACTTAAACCGAATGTTGAAATTAGAGTCGAGCACCCAAAGCTTAATGGTTAAAAGGGAACTGACAACGTGTTACACTCTTAGTTCAAAGTCGGTTTGAGTGGTTAAGGTGGTTCGTTTGGGTTTGGTAGACTCTCTTTTCATTGTCAACTATAGTAATCTATAACAATTAAATAGCCATCGTTGAGCGAACTACAGGTATTTAAAATTCATCCAATCAATTGTTGTCTCTATTATTCCCATATGAGGTTAATCGTTGGAGAATCAGCTGCTGATAGTAAATAGGGGGCAGTTTTTCACCTAAGAGCCAGCTCTGAAGTGTTCTATGTGGGACACCGAAAAGCACATCACACATCATCTTTTGTGTAAGCTCCAGTTTTTCTTGGTGTTTTTTGAGTTCTTTACTGAAGTTCGGCTTTAAAGTCATAGTATCTTTTTTCAAATTAACAATTGACCAATGCGCACTGAGTGCGTATTATTGAATTTAATATATGATACCTGAAGTAGGTCAAGCATACCATGTCAACAGCTGTCGAAGAATACACTACTCACTATACTGATGCGAATAATTGCATAGAAAAATTGCAGGATAAATACCGAGAAAAACTTCTTGTAAACCAAGACTTAAATAGGAAAATGGTCAGTTTTCAAGCTAATAAGAGTGAACCTATCTTCCGTTGGTTTTATTATAGAGAAGGTTTTTCAAAGCAATTAATAGAGTATATTTTAGACAGTCTAGGTGCTCGAACTGGGCAAACATTGTTAGACCCATTTGCTGGTACTGGTGCAGCTCCTTTTGTTGCAGAAACGTATAAGCAGATGAATGGAATAGCGGTGGAATTGATGCCTGTTGGTGCTTTTTTTATTCAATGTAGGAATGCATTTGCACAATTGTCTTCGGAAGAGATTATCGATTATGCAAAAAGAGCATTAAATAGCCGTGAAGAATGGTTGTCAATTAAACCGGAATGGACCTTTGGTCATCTTAGAATTACTAAAGATGCATTTTCTCAAGAATCAGAACTCGAGTTATGTAAGTATAAAAGTTGGTCGTCCCAGCAGCTTGATGAAACTTTTCGTTTATTTCTGGATTTTGTAGCGTTTTCTATTCTTGAAAAATTCAGTTTTACTCGCAAAGATGGACAATATTTACGTTGGGATTATCGCTCTCCGAGATTTTTCAATAAAGAGAAAAAAACTAATTTCAACAAAGGAACGATTTATTCTTTTTTTGAAGCCCTAAGTGATAAATTGAAAAACATTATTGATGATCTCAACCACGCTGAAGACTTATTTGAAGAAAGTTGCAGATTGGAAAATAACCAAATTAAAATTTTTCAAGGGTCTGTATTAGAGAAGATAGATGAACTTGCAGATGAATCTGTAGATATCGTAATAACATCGCCGCCATACTGTAACCGTTATGATTACACAAGAACTTATGCTCTTGAGCTCGCTTATCTTGGGATAGGTGAAGATGAGCTCCGAGAGCTTCGTCAAACACTGCTGACTTGTACTGTAGAAAATAAGCCGAAGCAATTTGAATGGATTGAAAGTTCACTTAAAAATACAGTTGATACTGTTTTTTCTAAGCAAGAGTGTTTACAAAAAATTATCGCATTTTTGGAGGATGAAGCTAAGAGGGGAGCCCTAAATAATAAAGGCATAAAAACGATGGTCGAAGGGTACTTCTATGACTCTGCTATTCACTTAGCTCAAGTGGCTAGAAAAATGAAAAAAGGGGCTAAATATGTCATGGTGAATGATAATGTACGTTACAATGGCTTGGAAGTACCGGTTGATCTGCTTCTAAGTGAGATCGCCTCAGAATTTGGATTAAAAACAGATGTAATATGGGTGCTTCCTAAAGGAAAAGGCAACAGCTCGCAACAAATGAAAAAACATGGGAGAAGCGAGCTGAGGAAGTGTATTTACATTTGGGAGAAAGAGTAATCGTAATAGCTGATGCTATCCGACTATGAAATTATGATATCAATAACTTCATTAAATTGGTCAATATAGTTTATGTTAGCTGCACCGGAAAGCCAGCCCGACTGCAATAGACTAAATATTTCAGTCGACATGGCTGTTTCTATTGCTGATCCGAGAAAAATGAATTTAGGCATATTGATACCCTGATTTTCGAAGGAGACAGCTATTCTTTCCAGTGCAGTTTTTGCTGTTTTCCAGTGTTCGTCGGCTCCGGCTGGATCTATTCCGCCTTTTAGCTCTCCGCAACATAAATAATCTTCAGGGTTTTCGAGGTTACCAGTTGCAGCAGATGTGCCTTTAACCACTATTATGTCTACAGATTTACCAATAAATTGTGGTTTTTTATCGAAAATTACTCTTCTATCATTCCAGCAAATAGTAACTGTCTTGTTGGAGGTATTAAATAACCTACTTGGTCTGATGCCTATCTGTCCTAATCTAGTAACGATTGCTTCTGTAAGTTTTTCTTGGGCAGACTGACCGACAATATTACGCATTGTACCACCTAACGAGTCGCCTGAAGTCAAGAAATACTTTCTTACTAGTGAGTTTACATATTCCGGATCTTGTAATTTTTCAAACTCGATAAGATTAGTGATAATTTCATCTTGAGCTTCTCTAGTTAAGTGGGATAGGCTTTTTTTCGATAACATACAAGACGCAATGACAACATCAGTGATTATCTTGTCTCGACGTATATCTTCGATAGATTTAATTTGGTTTGCTGCTTTTATGAAATAATTTGCGTTTGAAAAAAAAGCCTTTGTTCTATTGGCTTTTTCGTTAGCCTGCCAAGAAAAACCATTTACAGTAGCTTCTTTTGTTGTGACTAGATCACTAGCCTTTGTAACTGTTCTCATTTTAATCTAAACCATTTTTTGTTGGACTTATGAAGTTAGTTATACCTGAGATCTGGTATAAGATTTTTATGAATCATAACTTAATAGTTTTAATGAATCTTTACAATAAGGTTGCTTGGGCTGATTAAGAACTTTGTATGTTTATAGTAGTTAACTATCCAAACAGTTAAAATCAATCGTTCCGTGTTACAGCTTAGCGCAATAGCACGATGAGCCTAAGCTAGGGGGAGACCTTGTAAATAATTCTGTGGTGCGACACAAGGCTGCTCCTGTGATTGTTTCAGCTAATAAGTTGTATTTTAAGAGCAGTGAAACCTGCTGTTTCACCAGCCGTTCTCCACCCGGTTGTGTGTTGAAAGTAATTTCAGGGTGCAGAGCATCGGGAACAACGTAGCCGCAGGTGGTGAAGGAGCAAGGGATAAGGGGATGGTCAGCAAAAGTGAAGTAATGTTTATGTGACCAAAGCGGCTGTCAGGTTTCAGCCAAAAGGCACGAAGGAATCCTCCCACACATAGTCGAATTACAATTCGACCCTATCACAAACGGAGTTAGCTAAAGAATTATGATCACTAAGGTGTGCTCTAGTTTTATAGTCTCGATTTTGAGTGCATTGGAATGAATGCCTTACTCTCGTACGTTATCTGATCAAATGCGGAGTCGAACTGATTCAGGGTGTGTTTAACAATAGAGCTCAATGTCAATTAATATTTATAACCATCTGTTTTTATTATGGTATTTTTGTCTGGATTCGAATGTAATTCATTGATTATCAGAACAAGTTCCCTTCAATACGTTGGCATGATACGTGATATGCTCGCCGATAAAACTGGCGACAAAATAGTAGCTATGATCATAACCAGCGCGCAGGTTCAATGTGTAGGGATAACCCGTATTTTCGCATACATCTTTTAGCAGCTCAGGACGTAACTGTTCTTTAAGAAACGGATCATCAGTACCGATATCAATTAACATATGCAATGGTTCGGTGCTATTAGCTAGCAGCTCGACTGTATCATAGGCTTTCCATGTGTCACGGACCTCTCCCAGATAAGCGCGAAAAGCTTTTTTCCCCCAAGGAACCTGAGAGGGAGCAATAATCGGTGAAAAGGCCGATACACTGCGGTAACGATCCGGATTACGCAGCGCGATTGTCAGTGCGCCGTGGCCGCCCATAGAGTGGCCACTAATGGCCCGATCGTCTGTTGCTGGGAAGTGTGCTTCGATCAGTTCCGGTAGCTCTGACACCATATAATCATACATGCGATAGTGCGGCACCCAGGGCTCCTGTGTTGCGTTGAGGTAAAAACCGGCTCCCTGGCCCAAATCATAAGCGTCATCATCTGCAACTTTCTCACCACGTGGACTGGTATCTGGGGCGACAAGGACAATACCCTGTTCGGCAGCGTAGCGTTGAGCACCGGCTTTAGTAATGAAGTTCTGCTCATTGCATGTTAGTCCTGAGAGCCAGTACAGCACCGGTAATTTCTGATGTTCAGCCTGAGGAGGAAGATAGACAGCAAAATTCATGGTGCAGCCAAGTACGGCTGAGTCGTGCTGATAAACATCTTGCCATCCCCCAAAACAAGCGTGGCGTTCAATCCTCTCCATTCTTTTCCTCTCTGTAAAACGTATAGGTTCACTCATTTCACGGTGAACTTGACCATCGTTTCCTATTTTGTTAAAAACCGCCTGTCACAGCACGGTTTTTAACTCCCGCAAAACCTTAGTAATGGATAACTGTGCGAATCGATTTTCCCTGATGCATCAGTTCGAATGCTTCATTGATGAGCTCAAGCGGTAAAGTGTGAGTAACAAAAGGTTTTAATTCAATTTCACCTTGCATTGCCTCTTCCACCATTTTGGGCAACTGACTGCGGCCTTTAACACCGCCAAAAGCAGTGCCTCGCCACGAACGGCCAGTGACCAGTTGGAATGGTCGGGTTGATATTTCCTGACCAGCACCAGCCACACCAATAATCACTGATTGCCCCCAGCCACGGTGCGCACTTTCGAGCGCGGCACGCATAACATTGACATTACCAATACACTCGAAGGTGTGATCCACTCCCCATTCCGTCATCTCGATAATAACTTGCTGGATAGGTTTGTCGTGATCATTTGGGTTCAGGCAGTCGGTTGCACCGAACTGTCTTGCCAGCTCAAATTTTGCCGGATTTGTATCGATGGCAATGATCCTGCCAGCTTTTGCCTGACGAGCTCCTTGGATCACGGCAAGGCCAATTCCGCCGAGCCCAAAGATGGCAACAGAGTCATCAGGCTGCACTTTAGCGGTATTGTGCACTGCTCCAATGCCGGTAGTGACACCACAGCCCAGTAGGCACACTTCTTCATGATTTGCTTCGGGGTTGATTTTTGCCAATGATACTTCGGCTACGACTGTGTATTCGCTGAATGTGGAGCACCCCATATAATGATAAATAGGCTGTCCTTTATAGGAAAAACGGGTTGTGCCGTCCGGCATTACCCCTTTCCCCTGAGTTGCCCGTACAGCCACACACAAGTTGGTTTTTCCTGATTTGCAGAACAGGCACTCTCCGCATTCTGCGGTATAAAGAGGGATAACATGGTCACCGGGTTTGACGCTGGTGACGCCTTCGCCAACCTCAATGACTACACCTGCGCCTTCATGCCCGAGTATGACAGGAAAAACGCCCTCTGGATCATCCCCTGACAGGGTGAAGGCATCCGTATGACACACGCCGGTATGACTGATTTTGACCAACACTTCACCGGCTTGGGGCGGGGCTACATCGATTTCAATAATTTCAAGGGGGTGGCCTGGTCCGAATGCAACAGCAGCTCTTGATTTCATAAGCTCTCCTTTTGAATAGACAGTGCTACGCGTTTGCGAATACAGATTAATAAAGTCAATCGAGTTGTCAGCGAAGATATCTTTGTAATAATTTGTTAAGAAAATGACTTCGCATCTGTAGGAATGATACAAAAATTTTAACATTAATACGTGTTTTAAGATAACTTATCCATCAGGAACACCAAGATCACCTGGGTCAGCAGTTTTTGTTGCTCCAAGATTAATATCATTACCTTTATTACTTAAATGCTTTTCACCGTCGCCATCCATATAACTAAATTAGATTCTAGCAATAAATCCACCTGAGTTTTTAAGACTCATCTTTCCAACTTCTTGTAATGTCATAATAGTCGAATCCGCCCCCTAAGTTTATTAATTCATTATATTTTAAAGCGAATTCAGGTAACTACTCCATTGCATGTTCAGCAAGTTGGGTATCTCTCCATTTTCCACTTTCATATCCAACACACATTCCTAAAATCTAAGGTTCTACATCCAAACAGCGAACCCTGGCCATTAAAAAAGGGGATGGATGTGGAATGCTCTCACTTTTACTCATCAAATACTTCAGTTATCAGTAGGTATTGCCAGATGTTTTAATATACTTTGAGGACTAAATTAATTGTATAGCTTAACTCTTTGTTATATTAGTAGCTTACTGAGTTGCATAAATTTATTATATAAATAGTTTTAAAATAAAACTATCATTATCAATGAAGCCCTTGATAGCGGTAAAACTTTGGAGGATTTCGCTATTCATGCTCATCCTAATCTTGCATATGTTATGGACGGCCCGCTTAGACATCACTCAAATGGTAAATATCTGCTATGTTCTCTAAAAAGTCGATATTCATGTTCTATTCCGGTAATTTGTTAAAAGAAAATTTTTATACTTGCCTGGTAAAAGTGCAACTTCTCCCCAATTAAGCTCTTTTGTCCAATATCCAGTCCCAACGGAAGTAATAGAGGCATAAAAAACAATGATACGATTTTCTGCTCTCCCTGAAACTATTCTTCTGGGCTCAGCGACTTTATTCCAGACTCTAACTCTGAAATCTGCATAATGTTTCGGAGTATTAAGTTTTAACCAAACTGTAGAATGATTAGTGTGTTTATCTATCTTCGTTATTTCACCAAAATAGAAGTTTGGGATTTCAACTTCATTGTGTATATCGTTAACATCTTTCAATGAATCGCAAAAAAGGTAACGATTAGAATATCCGGTTTCATCAACAACAAAGATCTCTCTATAATAATTATTTCTGAAGTTGGCACAGAGAGATTGAACACTTGTTATTTTGCTTGGGAGTTTAAAAGTTTGGCCATTATGTCTTGATACAGGAACGTCAACTATTCGCCCGTCTTTGCTTTCGAAGTGTGTCTCAAGCGGTTCTTCGTCACCATCATAAGGTTGACGGGGATTGTTTTCGGGCCTCTCCTGCATAAACCCATCGATAACGATCAGTTCCTCATCCTCAATCGCTTTCTTGGCTTCTTCCTCACTTGAGTACCGTTTGCCAGTAACAGCACCACTTCTTAGAAGGCAGAAAGGTGCATCTTGAGTTGGGAGATGTCTGAAAAGAGCGTGACGCCCATCAGACATAACAGAAGATTCAGGATCCAAAGGTACTCTTATAAGAGGCTCGTAGCATTGGGGGCAAATCAAGTGCTCCTTCATAACTAACTGATAATCAAGAGGCTCAACCTCATTACGTACAAGCTGAGCAATACCATGAATACGTTTATCCCAGTTAGGATCATAATAAGCGTAAGCTATGCGACGACCAGTCATACGAAGAAATCCTCTATTACTATAAGTCTCCGATTCTATAATTAATAACAAAATAAAATGTGAAATGAAATAGATTTTAAATATCTTCTAATTGAATGTATGAATTTTTCGGCATTGGATCCTGCGTTGTTATTAGTATTGAAATAATTTAGTTAGTAGGTAAAATTTACTTTATTTTTTACAAAGCTGTTAAGAAAGAGAAATATTTATTTGTTTGTTAAGTAATTATTAAATAACAATAAGTTTTACTTGTGACTTTTTAGACCTCGATTGACACAATGGATGAAATGGTGATGGAACAGCACAATTCAAAACGTGAAATACAGGATATTTTATTAGAAGCAATGGAAAAGAGAATATGAATTTATCGGATGTGAGGTGTGATTGGTAAGATTATTCATCCTACTAAAATAGCAACCAAAATTATTATGTCAGGAATAATATAGTGACGACCGGATATTGATCTGAAAGAGATGTGCAAGCTGACGGGAAAGAACAAACCCACACTTTAGCGAATGTATGCGAAGCGGAATGAGTTTCCCAAACCAGAGAGAACTCCAAGCGGAATTTTCTTAGGATGGCCGGAAACAACATATGAGGAGTGGGTTAGAAAAGATAAAACACAGAATAACTAACTTGACCCGTTACTTGACCCGCTGCTATTGGCGGGTTTGTTTTTCTTTATGTAACTCTTTGATTTCCTACAGGATTCGATAAAGTGAATTATTTTGTTGTTTTTGAATGGTTTTATTTAGTTCAATTATCTTGCATTCCCCCTGTAATGCCCCCAAATGAATTTGCGTGATTCCTCTATAAACAGTACCAGTTAGCTTGTATCTTTAGTATGTTCGATTAACATTAAGCATTTGGAAAAATATTTTCAGAGCTATGTTGTGAAATTAACTAAACTTCAAATTAAAAATTTCCGTTCACTGAAAAATCTTCAGGTTGACCTTGAAGAGTATATTTCAATTATCGTCGGCAAAAATAACTCAGGAAAAACATCACTACTTCTGGCACTTGAACGCTTCCTTAGTAGCAAAAATCCGCATTTTGAGTTGGACGATTTCAACATTGACTTTCAAAAAGACCTCGTTAAACTCATTGAAAATGATATAATTCCTACTGAGCCTTTTCTTGGTGTGTCACTTCGATTGTTCATCAAGTATGAAGAGGATGACGATCTTGCTAATGTCGGGAACAAGATAATTATGGATCTTGACCCCGAGAATAACTGGATCGTTCTGGACTTCCTATACCAACTTTCTCCAGAGAACCTTAATTTTCTCAAACGAGACTATATAGCTCACTGCAAGAAAAAAGGTGTGAAAGCCCAATCCGCACTTGATTTTCTTCGAGAAAACCATAGCCGCTACTTTAAGCTTGCACGTAGAAGTATCCAATTTGATTATGTATCACAAACAGCCCAAGAGGATTATTACGTCGATCTAATCAAAGAAGGAATTCGTTTCGAAGATATCATTTCCTTCAAGCATATTAATGCTCGACGGTCTGTATCAAACAAAGATTCAGACCGAAGCTTATCGACTATGTCAGCAAAAATTTATTCAGCAATTTTAAACAATGCCGATGAGGAAGATGTTTTTGACGATTTCAAGGAGGCACTAAACAATACAGACGGACAGCTAGATAACATCTATGCTGATCTTTTCAAAGACATTATTGATGATGTCAGGATATTTGGTGGTATCAGAGAGGGTGATACTCAAATTCAAATCAAGTCAACCTTGCAGCATCGTGAACTACTAGAGGGAAACACCACAGTAATGTACGGGCAAGGAAAAGGGGATTATGTCTTGCCCGAAAATTTTAACGGGTTAGGCTACTTGAATTTAATTAGTATGATCTTCGATATTAAAATTATTCTAAATGAGTTTAAGCGAAGCAAGTCTCCAAAGCCCGCAGACATAAATTTGCTATTTATCGAAGAACCCGAGGCTCATACTCACCCACAAATGCAAGCTACATTCATAAAAAATATCAAAAAATTGCTAGGCGAGGTTATAACTAATACTGATGGTATCACGAGGCCATTACAGACAATTATATCTACGCATTCTGCTCATATCGTTACTGAATCTGATTTCGAAGATATCCGGTACTTCAAGAGAGGCAGTGGAGGGACGTACTCCAAAAACCTTAAGGATCTAGAAACATATTATAATAATGCTGGACATAATGAGCATTACAAGTTTCTTAAACAATATCTGACAATTCACCGATCACAGCTTTTTTTCGCAGATAAGGCAATCCTTGTAGAAGGTGAGACAGAACGAATATTACTACCTGCTATGATGCGAAAAAAAGATCAATCCGATGAAGCAGAGTCTTGGGAAACAGGTATTCAGTCCCCAGTACCTTTGCTTTCTCAAAATATCTCAGTAGTTGAAGTTGGCGCACACTCACAAATTTTCGAAATTTTCTTAGATTTTATTGGGATAAAAACCCTCATCATTACAGATATTGATTCAGCGATGGAACAGAACCGTACCGCAAAAGATGGGCAATCTAAAATAAATAAGGAGGGCCATCCTATTAAAGATCTATGCGCTCATGAGGTAACGGGCGCGACGCATACTACAAACAAAGCTCTTCAGTTCTTTTTCAATGTAGGTCCCAAACTCAACTATTTTCTTGAATTGAAAAGTGAGGAAAAAAGAGTCCATAAAAATAAAGCTACCAACAAATGGGGAAGTAATCCCGCTGGGCAAATCATGTGTGTCTATCAGATTTTAGAAACTAATGTAGATAGTGCAGCTTACCATGCTCGTAGTTTTGAGGATGCTTTTCTTCATGTTAATCGGCAATTCATGGGTGGTGCCTGCGATGGGAGTGGTGATATTGGCAAGACAAAATTTCCAAGCCTAGCTAAGACGCATCTAACACAATATCTTAACGGTGGTTCTCCTTTTGAGATGGCAGAAAAGGGTATTACCAAAAAACCGTCATTCGCTATTGAGATCCTTCTTAATAGCCAATCCACTACAGTTACAAAGAAAAATTCTGCCAGGAAGTCGAAGGAATTCGACTTAGAATTCAGCAATTGGGAAACGCCACAATATATTGATGAGGGGCTTACATGGATCAAAGCGGATTGAAATTAGAACCTGAGGTAGTCAATATACTCAAACATATTGACGAAGGAAAAAATTTTCTCTTAAGCGGAGGGGCTGGAAGTGGTAAAACCTATTCTTTAGTTCAGGTTATAGGCGAACTTCTGAGGATTGATCCATGCTCATTTATTGCATGTATTACCTATACTAACGCTGCTGTCAAAGAGATAGAATCTCGTATTTCTAGTAGGCGGCTTTCAGTCAGCACAATTCACGATTTTTTATGGAACGTAATTAAGCTCTACCAAAAAGAACTGCGCAATGCTCTAATCAAATTGATGGACGGGGAAGATCCCCAGATTAAACCGAATAATACAATTGTATCTAAAGATATGTTCGATGGAAAGTTTATAGAATACAAAGAATTCAGAATTTTAGAACAAGGAATTATTTCTCATGATGAAGTCATAATTCTTGCACGAAGTATTTTTGAAGAATACCCGAAAATTCGGGATATTTTAAGAGATAAGTTCCGCTATATTCTAGTTGATGAGTACCAAGATACATCTCCTGACGTTATAAATATTCTTCTCGATTTCCTTCCCTTAAGCTCTCGCAAAGGAATATGTGGCTTCTTTGGTGACAGCATGCAATCCATCTATGATGAGGGAGTTGGAACAATTCAAAATTACATTAATAACGGTATAGTAAAAGAAGTACAAAAAGAGCAGAACCGCCGTAACCCACAACTCATTTATGAACTAGCAAATAAACTTCGTGATGATAGCTTAATACAACATTATTCTGATGATCAAAACGCGCCCAATATGAATAATGGTATAATTAAAAAGGGTAATATATGTTTCTATTATTCTTCCGGAAAAATAGATAAACTGGATTCTGTTCGTAATCATCTAAATTGGAATTTTGATGATGTACTCGAAACTAAAGAACTTAATTTGACTCACAATCTCATTGCACCTCAAGCAGGCTTTGGGGATCTAATGGAAATATATGACAAAGATGGTATACTAGATTTTCGAGATCGAATCGTGAAATTTATCACAAAGCATGATGATTTCAATAAATATAGCGAATTAACATTCGGTGAAGTCATTGATGAGATCCGAAGAGGTAAAACGAACAAAGGACTGAACGCTGTCAGCCCAACACCTCAGATGCAAAAGTTTATTGATACTCACCCTGATTTATTTGATGAGGCAAAGAAGAATAATTTTCATCTATTTAGACATATGTATGTCAACAAAGATCAACTTATCGATGATAACAAGCTTAGTGAAGATGACGTCCGACGAAAAGGAGCACAACAGTGTGACTTTATTAAACATATCTTCAAAATACAAGCAATTATCCATCTTTATGAGCAGAGACGGTACAACGATTTCTTGCGAAAAACAGAATTCCAACTCAAGCATGTCAGTGATAAAGTACGTTTGAAAGAGTGTATAGAAACTATTTGCTCGATGAAAGATTGTCCTATTATTGATGTTATTAATTTTGCTCATACGCATAAACTTTGTATTAAAGACGACCGATTTCACAATTTTGCTCAAAGGAAAGAGTATCTTTTTAATAGACTCATTAATGTTAAATATGTATCTTTTCAAAAACTTTACGAATATCTGGAAGGGCGTACTGCATTTTCAACTCAGCATAAAATTAAAGGAAGAGAGTTTGATCGAGTACTGGTCGTTTTAGATTCAGGAGGATGGAATAAATATAATTTTAACCATCTTTTTGAAAAAAGTGGTACAGAATCTGTCCGATTAAGGACGCAAAAGTTATTTTATGTTTGTTGTACACGTGCAAAAGAAAGTCTAGCAGTGTATTTTCGTGATCCATCAGATGCAACTCTTGCACAGGCAAGACATTGGTTTGGGGCTGAAAATGTCATTAAAATTTGATGAGAAAGAAATGAATAAAAATATATAGCACAATTAATATCCATTTGAATTTATCATTCAAAATTAATTGATAAAGATAAACATTCTGATTAAGTTGCTTAGTGATAGTGTATTGTGAAAATCTGTCTTTAAACTAAAAAATCTGTATCTTTCTGTTTCGGTCAGTTGATATAAGCTATGGCGGGAAAGACGTTATATTATAGCAACTGACCACCTTTCTGAAAAATTGCACTTATTAGTCGAATCCGCCTGGTAATATCATTTTATCTCATGGCTTATTTCACTGGAATAAAACTATTCAGTAGAAACTTTGCGAATTGTCCGTTCAATAAGCTGACCATCCATATCAAAATACCGACTAGGCCAAATTTCCGAAGGGTGTATTCCGAGATAGTCTGCAATAATCCACTCACCTTTCGGCCATGGACGACTTAATGTATTTGCCAGCGTAGATGAACTGAGTCCCGCTTCACGAGAAACAGCCGCTAAGGTTGTACCACGCTTACGTAATGCAGCGATAATATCGGCTTGATGCCAGTCATTTCTAACGCTAGTCATTCCTGCTATCCCTTCCATTAATCAATATTGGTGGTGGCGATTCAAACAGGGTTCGCGGACCGGCGTTCACTTCCGGCAAGGCAAAGCCTTCCCTGCCTGAACCGCCATTGAGGGACGATAGCAGGCACACTGGCAAAAAGATTATTTACCAGTGCCCGTGAACGCAAGACCGCGACGCCTTGACCATTGGATTTTGCCAATGGTTCAGTTACTTTAACCGATTGTATTATCTGACTCAATAACCGAACTATTAAGTTCAACAACTATATCAATCAGAACCGTTAAATAATCGCCTACTCCGTATTGCCTTCATCAATAGCAAGCCAGTCGGCAATGACTTTTTCTTGCCATATATCAACTCCAATTTTCGTCCTGACTGGCTGAGGAAAATTTCCTTGTTGCATTAACTGATAAAACCACTGTTTTGATAAACGAGTTTTTTGCATTACTTGTGCCAGAGAAAGTGTTTTAACTTTTGTCATTATTCATCCTTCCCTTGGCTATAAATCCGCTCAACATAACGCCCGCGGCCATCACCATGTCCCAAATCCATTGAAACCAGTGCCCGTGCTTCCTGACGACTAAAGCCATTTTGTTGGTAAAAACTTAGTGCACCTTGCGCCCACGCATACCGTAAACTATGGGGAGAATGACAACCTTTTAAACCAATCCTTGTGGTATGTGTCCTCCAGTAGTTCATGGCCTGTTTGAGATCCGGTTTATCAATCAACCTGCCGTTACGTTGCTCTGCAATGGCAATTGCATGTTCTACAGCCTCTTTCACCGCAGCAACATTCAACACACGAGTTTGCCTTGGTCGGCTACCTTTTGTACCGAAAACAATATGAAGTTTTGGCTCCGGCTGCTCTAACTGCTTCTGCCAGCTTTTCAATGAAGCACTACATTGCACAGCTTCCTGAGAACGTAACCCCATCAAGCGAGCAAGTTTTAATGTGACTGCAAATCCTGCATCACGTTTAAGTGCCTTCTGATAAACAACCTGAAACATGGCATCAGGGATCGCTTGCTTCGTTCCGGCTCGGCTGGCACCACCTAATCCTAATGCCTGATTACTCAAACGCGGAGAGGTTTCCAGTTTTTCCCTGCCTGCCATGCGGAAGATATTACGCAGCGCGGACATTTCATTCTGCACCGTTCGTTTAGCAACGCCCTGAGATAAACGGGCATCAACGTAATGCTCTACATGCTTGGCTTTTAGATAGCAGAGACTTTTAACCTGAATATTCAGTCTCAATAACAACGCGCCCAAACGCTCCGCAATCTGAATACGGGCATGGCAGGTTTTATGGCTGCCGCCACCCTGCCGGGCGAAAAATTTTAATTCCTTAATCAATCGGCTCATCGGCTTCTCCCTACTTATACCTGACAACATGCAATCTCTGGCGCGCGACAGTGCTGACAAAACAGGAAATGCCTGCTTTGTCCTTGACGGATATCTGTGCGCCAGAGTGAACGCGGGTTGAGGTATTGAGGGGTATCGGTTGAGTACGCTGTACTGCCGCCTGTATTAACAGGTCATCCCCACTGGCAAAAAACCAGCCTCGATATCGTCAAGTTTTCCTTTTGATGTTTTTTTGATCTCAAATAGCAGTGTCAGATTCACTGCGCTGTTAAACAGGCATGAGCCTGTAATAGTCATGTTGTTCTTTTGCTGCGGCGTCACTTTCAGCGGTAAACCGGCAAAAAGTGACGCCTAAACATTGGGGCTAATAAATAGAAGTAGGGTAGGTGTTTGCTGATGCCTGATGGCATAGCAAAGTACTGACCATAGCAGTGTAAAACTGTCGCAATATGCTGATATTGAGAAATAATCCCGCTGACCGCCTGATAACTCAGGCAGCGGTTAGTTAAGGTGTGAGCCAAGCAAACCGGGTGCTTTAGCTTACGTGAAGTGAAATGAGGTTAAACATGTGGCTTAATCTCATTGGAGCGAAAGGCAAGTAAAGCTGTCCTGTCTGACTCCTGGGTATAAGAAGAACTCTTTTCCTCCGGGATAAACAACCCCCGTGAGTGAGTCAAATGTATAAGTGCACCTTTATCGCTTTCATTTCGCGATCCCCGCTCTCAAAGGATAAGTGGGGTTATCAGCCTCATGGTATCTGACGGCCTTCTCTTTTCAGATCAGGGAGAATTTTAGGTATGGTCGCTCGAAAGCGCTTCTTCACAGACCTTTTAGAAGCATTGAGTGCTGTCAATGGCAGCAATAGCGGATCACTCGAAAGCGTTTCCTCACAGATCCCTCGGAAACATTGGCGGCTGTCGATGACAGCGATTAAGTACGGCAAGGTTAGCGCAGGATTTAACACGTAGCAATAGGGAACAGATAATTTAATCAGTTAGTTAGACTGTTGATTAGATATGCTGACGAAATCAGCTTATTGATGACTATGACATGGGCGTTTTCTGGCTGACGCGCTATGCTTGTCTTCTCTGGTTTGTCTGGCTAATACATTAACCAGACAAACCAGAGATTTTGAAAAACACTATGCCAGCCAGAAAAGCCATTTTTACCTAACCCCACACTATTAAAGAATTATGGATAAAACTGTTCACCCTATTCATCATGAATTATTTTTATTTAAATTCAATCAATTAAATGGTGACAACTTAAAATCAAACTCATCATCACTCTTCATACAAGCCTTCACCAAGGATCAGAAAAAGGTGAACAGAGTGAAGACTTATGAATACTTAAAAAATAATTATTCACCCTGAGAGATCTTGATATATCTATCTTTAATCAAAGGGTGAACAGTTATGAATACTTTTTTAAGTTTTATTTAGATAGGTGGTAGATATAGAAAAAATTACTCTTCTGGCTGGCTATTCCTTGTCAGTTTTGGCATCCATTCATTGGCAGTTTCAATATTCAGGTTCATATTGCTGCGAATACCCTGTTTGCTTTTCTTACGTAGATAAGGCAGACCGTACTCTGCCAATGCGCCCGGCATATCCATACCAAATCGGGTAACAGAAACGGGTTTATTCAAATTATTGCCTTTCATATAAGCAAGGTAGGCGTGATAGAGATACTTACAGGGATTAAACGGCATAATTTCCGCATTACCGATTAACATGCCATCAGCTTCATTGGAAGCAATCAGATAACCGCAAACATCGACCAGTGGATCTGTTCCACGTTTGATATCTAATGCCTCTTCGGATTTTTGTTGCTCTGCCAGTAAACGTCTCGCTTCTTTCGGATCAGCAAATCGATGAAGTAAGTGCTGGATAATCACAGACAATTCAGCGGTTATTTTGCCTCGTAGAAATGGATCGCGCTCATGCTCCGGTATGACTTCGGAAAAGTTAAAAATTACCCGACGCCGTGACATACCACCACTACGATCACTGAAACTCATGGCATTATTATTCACCGCCAGTACTACAGCAGGAATACGGGTTGAATAGGGCTGTTTATGTTTCGGATCAATGGCAACTTCGTCACCGCCCGTAATCGCCTTAATGCCAGAGCCATCACCCACATAGCGAGTCTGGTCTGGCAGGATAATCAGCGAATACCCCACAATCAACGCTCGTTCCCGTGGGTTTTCCAGTGCGGCCATACTTGCAGAAACAGTATTGCCTTTACCTGCCAGCATGGAGCAGATTTCAGCAAAGATGCTTTTGCCACTGCCTCCGACTCCGGTCACTTCTAGAAAAAGCTGCCAGTCGTAACGGTTCGCTAATACCATAAACAGCGCTGCCAGTACCCGATCAGATTTGTTCTCACAATTAGCCGTTGCCCGATTGAGCCAGCGCCAAAAATGTGGAGCATGGTCTTTCATGTTTTCTCCCGAAACAGGGGTTTTGAACTCCACATCACTGGCAAGCAGCAACCAGTCATTTTTGTTATGAGGCCGGAACTGGCACGTTTTCAGGTCAAACACTCCATTACTGAATCCGATTAAATGACGTTCTGGCGGTAACATCATGGGAAGTTGTAATTTCAGAGCATCTACAGCAGAGCGAATCCCATTGGGAGAATATGGCTCTTTTGCTTCAATGAAAGCAGACACCATTTCCCGCATTAAGTCGCGGTCACTGATCGGGCGCCAGATAATACCGTCATAGCGATGAACTGTTTCCGAAGCACCATCCAATGCCAAATCACCATTATAACGTTCCAGTAATACTTCCCCGCGTTGGCTGGCTCCCATCTGGCATAATGTCGGTTTAACAGGTTTATCATTATTCGATTTATTTACTGGTTTTTCTTTCACTGCTTCCGGCTGATAAAGTTCCTGATAAAACGCTTGTTTTGCCATTTCTACACCGTTTTGTTGTCGGTAATCGTCCCAATCGGCTTTAATGGTATCCGGTGGTAATGTGACCCATCCTTTAACCGCAAGGGCGGCTTTTTCTGCTGAGATCTTGCCGCCATTCACTTTCGGCTTACCGTTCTTATCCAACTCGCCGGGGAGGTGCCAGTCATTATCCGCTGCCATAATGATTTTCACGTCCGGCCAACGTTCCCGAACGGTTTTTGCAACAGAAAATAAATTGCCCTCATCTAGTGCGGCCAGTACCACACCTTTATATAACTGACTGACAGTAAGTGCCGTGGCGTAACCTTCTGTAATGAGTACCGTGTCAGGTTGTTCTTCCAATACTGATAGGGAGATAAAGGAGCCTCTCTTTTTACTACCAAACAGTAATTTTTTCTCGCCATCCGGCTTGATGAGCTGCGCCCCTGCTACCGTTCCATCTAATGTCTGCAAGACCAGTAATAAGGAGCCATCTTCAAACAATCGCTGATTGGGGCATTCCAGCCCTTTTTTGGTCAGATATTGAGAATGTCCGCTGACTGATTTCGCCATCAGTGCCGCCACTTTTTCGGTAATCGACGGTGTTGTATAAGTGGTTTCACTGGCTGGCTTAGGTTCTGGCAAAGGCAATGCCAGTGCATCCGCAACGATTTTTGCCGCCTCAGTAATAGAGATCCCTTTGGTTCTTGCCACTAAATCTAAACCATCGCCGTACTTTAGTTCGTCACACTGGCGACAATGCCAGTTGCCATTATGGTGATCATCGATAAAGTGGAAACGATCAGTACCTCCGCATATAGGGCAAGCACCATGTTTACCCTTTGCCGGAATATCAATGCCACAAGCAGGCAGCAGACTTTCCCAATAATACATTGCAGATTTTTTCACAGCCTGGATAAGATCGAGCGGTTTTTGACGAACGTTAGATCCATATAAAGATGTGTGGCTCATGATTTATTCCTTATAAACCGCCGCCTAGAAGCGCGTGATAAACTTCCTGATTGATATCGCATGCCAGCGCAATCAGGTTATTTAAGTCGATTGAGCACTCATTTTTGGCTTTTTCGAGAATGACGTAGAATAAAGAAACTGCCAGACAAGCTCGATGCATGGCTTGAGCCAGCGAAATAGGCTGCTTACGCATGATGTACCTCCTGAAAGATAACCTTAAGGCTAACAAGTACATCAAAACATGTAAATTTAGGGCGAGTTTGGGTATGCTGTATGTCAGCCATAGCATTAGTTCCGATAATGTCGTGGTTAGAAGCTCGGTAGTGTTGGTAGCACTTCCGGGCTTTGCTTTACTTAAAGTCAAGCAATGGTGTACATTGTCAACATTTTCACAGATTAAATCATGGGAGTTGACAATGTCAACCAAAGAAAACAAAGAACGCCATGTTGTCCAGCTACGTCTGGATAAAGAACTATCTGAGCGTTTAGCAATTGCTATGAAAGAAGATGGCGATGATAACAAATCGGGTTGGATAAAACGCTTATTGAGACGTGAATTAGACAAACGTGGTATAGAATCCAAAAACTGAATAAATTTCACCTTTCTTTGCCCTGTGTTTATTAAAAAATTACATATTCATTTTTTCACAAATATGATAACAAGGGGCATTGCCCCTATTTTTTATTTATCATTCTGTTGATCGTTTTTTCCTATTATGGAAAAGACAGATGAAATTATCTATTAAAATATTTAATTACTACGGGATTTAGTAATACGTTGGTTAATCCATTCATCAATTTCATGTTCCACAAACGCAATCGAACGTTTACCAAGTTTAATTGGTTGAGGAAAACGCTTTTCACTAATCAGACGGTAAATCCATGCACGGCTATATCCAGTACGGAGTTTAACTTCAGATAAGCGAATAAGATTGTGCTGCATAAAATAACTCCTGTAATTTTTTAACGTCTACAGAGCTATTTAATTGCAAATAATTAGATTAAACGAGTCATGAAATAAAAAAAATTTCAGTTGGAATGAAAATGTGATATTTCCACTCCATAGAAAAATCATTTTACCCTATTCACAAGAGACAATTTAAGTTCCGATGCAACAAGCCAATCACCTTCCATCACTTCTTTAGCCAGAGACGGCATGGTTTTTCTCAGTCGATCTATTGGATTAGTATCATAAATATCTGGATAAAGTATTTGAGCAAAAACAACGTTACTTATCACTATATTTTTAGCTGAACAGTAGATAATCAAATCAAGGTACTGTAGTAATCTAAGATTAATAAATTTCTTAATCTCAGCCTCAGAGATATCTTTCCTTGGGAAGATCTTCTTTTTTCGTCTTTCTTCAGCTAAAAATTGTTTGAATGCCTGATAAAGTACATCATCTTTTGCAGCCAGATTAACACTAAGATACCATTCAGGACGGCTATCTTCGGTTCCTTTATAAATAAGGACGTTGTCATTAACATAATTTTCATCTTTCTCAATGAGAACCTTATGTATGAATTCATCAGATGATAAATCACCAATGGAATGCTGATGGGCGGCAAGTTGGAGATCAACATCACTCATCGTATGTAATGGCAACTCCATATATTCACGAAGAAATTCTTTATTAGAATTCAAATAATCAAGAGATAAAACAGTTTTAATTTCAATATCATTGATAAATTGATTATATTTTTCAACCTTGTCATCAATAATATCTGACTTATAGTTATTTTCCTTATAGAAAGAACGTAGTTCTTTTATTTTTGCGGGAAAATTCCAATATTCATGCCGTATTTGCAAAGCCAGAAACCATTGTTCATGGTTTAAAGAATGAACATATTTTTCATATTTCTCGATATCAAACCAATTTAAACAGTAATATTCATCCATCAGCATTGTTTAAAAACCATCCTAAAATGTTCAGTTGATACAGATTAACATATGGAACCTATCCACTACGCTCTTTTACCAAATTTTCCGATCAGCACATTTTCACCTCGCTCCAACATATCCATATAGTCAGCATACCATTGCAGCATTTCCCTGCGACCATCCAAATATTGGGCGTGATTGTATGTTCCTCTGATACTGTTCTTATCAACATGTGCAAGCTGTGTTTCAATCCATGCAGTGTTATAGCCCTGTTCATGTAAAATTGTACTCATGGTATGGCGAAATCCGTGGCCTGTTGCTCTGCCATCATAACCAATGCGTTTAAGAACCTGATTAATGGCAGCTTCACTCATTGGCTTACTTGCATCATTCCGTCCATGAAAAACAAAGTTAAATCGACCTGTGATCGCTGCTAATTCTTTCAACAAAGCTAAAGCCTGCTCAGAAAGCGGGACGATATGAGGTCTACGCATTTTCATGCGCTCTTGAGGGATTTCCCAAATTGCTTTATCAAAATCAATTTCTGTCCAAGTAGAAGCGCGCAATTCTATGGTTCTCAATCCTGTAAGCAAAAGTAATTTGGTCGCGATTTGAGTAATTTTACTTCCGCTGTAGAAGGACAATGCTTGTAAGAATGCGGGTAATTCATCAACATTCAAATGTGGGAAATGCTTGGCTTTCGGTGTTGCTAATGCGCCAGCCAATTCAGCAATAGGATTATATTCTGCTCTTCCCGTGACAATTGCGTATCTGAAAACTTGATTACATGCCTGCCTGATCTTTTTCAACTTATCGAGAACGCCGCGTTGTTCCATTTTACGCAGGACTGTGAGCATGTCTAAAGGTTTGATATCGGTGATGGCGTGTTTGCCAATGAAAGGAAAAATATCTTTTGTGAAGCCTTCTAAAAGGTCTTCTGCATATCCCTTTGACCAGTTAGGGAGCTTGTAGGCGTGCCATTCAAGGGCAATTTTTTCAAAGCTGTTATTTACGATGAGAGCCTTTTCCCTTTTTTCCTGTCTTTTGACCAGCCCCGGATCATCGCCATTTGCCAATATTTTCTTGGCGTCTTCTCTTTTGTTTCTGGCTTCTGCCAAAGTTACGGTGGGATAAGTACCAAATGCCAATCGCTTTTCTTTGCCAGCAAAACGATATTTTAACCGCCAACATTTGGAACCATTCGGGAAAATTTCTAAGTACATGCCCCCACCATCGGAGAGTTTGTACGATTTGTCTTTGGGCTTCGCTGTCTCTATCTGTCTGACTGTCAACTTCATTTGGGGGCATCTATTTTGATTGAACCTAACAATGCCCCCGATTATGCCCCCAAAGATCTGTAGATTTCAACATACCTTAGTAGACATCAATAGATTGTAGTTTCTTGTTTTTCTTTGTTTCTTAAGGAATTTGTGGACTTTAAAAGACGTTTGGAGACTTGGGGATGGCACGCCCTACAGGATTCGAACCTGTGACCTACGGCTTAGAAGGCCGTTGCTCTATCCAGCTGAGCTAAGGGCGCATCTTGGGAGATGAGCTGCATCGGTAATGCTCTGATGCGGGGAGAGATTATACGGTGACAAACCTTTGAGTCAATGGCTTTTCTGTTTATAAATCTTCATCTGGCTATTTTCTGATTATCAATAAAACTGACAGCACGTTCATGTTCTGACAAAATAGGCTGTATCCCAATGTTTGATTTATGGATTTATTCGTACATGCCAGCAAAAATTATTGACGGGAAAACGATTGCGCAGACAATCAGAAGTGAAGTCGCAGTACGTGTTCA
Organism: Photorhabdus sp. CRCIA-P01; assembly: GCF_003545805.1. Classification (GTDB taxonomy): domain Bacteria; phylum Pseudomonadota; class Gammaproteobacteria; order Enterobacterales; family Enterobacteriaceae; genus Photorhabdus; species Photorhabdus antumapuensis. The sequence continues at coordinate 72,449 of NZ_NMQR01000020.1, forward strand.
GCAACGTGTTGCAGCAGGTAGACGCGCTCCTGGTCTTGCCGTTGTGTTAGTCGGCGAAAACCCAGCTTCTCAAATTTATGTCGCAAGCAAACGCCGTGCCTGTGAGGAAGTCGGGTTTGTTTCCCGTTCCTATGACCTGCCAGATACTACCAGCGAAGCAGAGTTGTTGAATCTTATCGATCAGCTTAATAATGATTCAGAAATTGATGGAATTTTAGTTCAGCTCCCTTTACCTGCCGGTATTGATAACGTCAAAGTTCTGGAACGTATCCAGCCTGATAAGGATGTTGATGGCTTCCATCCCTATAATATTGGTCGCTTGTGTCAACGTGCTCCAAAGCTGCGTCCCTGTACTCCGCGCGGTATCGCAACGTTGCTTGAGCGTTGCGGAATTAACACTTATGGGCTGAATGCGGTCATTATCGGCGCTTCAAATATTGTTGGTCGCCCAATGAGCCTGGAATTGTTACTGGCTGGCTGTACCACCACGGTGACTCATCGTTTTACTAAAGATTTGCGCTACCATGTGGAGCACGCGGATTTGCTTATTGTGGCTGTTGGTAAACCAAACTTTATTCCTGGTGAGTGGGTTAAACCCGGCGCTATTGTTATTGATGTCGGAATTAATCGCCTGGAAGATGGAAAAGTCATTGGTGATGTTGATTTTGAAACCGCATCAGAGCGGGCAAGCTGGATCTCTCCGGTTCCAGGGGGGGTTGGCCCAATGACAGTTGCTACACTTATCCAGAATACCTTGCAAGCCTGCGAGGAATACCACGATGTGGAAAAAATTGAAGGTTGTTAATGGAAATTTTTTATTTAGAAGGCCATCCTCATGTGGCGCTGTGTGATCTGTTGAAGTTTCAAGGGTGGAGTGAAAGCGGCGCTAGCGCTAAAGCGGTTATTGCTGAAGGTCTGGTTGAAGTGAATGGTCAGATAGAAACCCGTAAACGTTATAAAGCTATAACCGGGCAGGTTGTTACCTTTAATGGTAAATCTGTTCACATTAAAGAATGATTAAAATGGGCTCCCTTAAAAATGAAGGGAGCCGCAGATTGCAGGTAAAGTCCTCGCTTTTTGACTGAGGCTGACTGAAAAAGTGTTTAATCGGTATGTTTGGAAAGTGGGTTAAAGCGCGATTAAGCTTGATTTGATTTAGGGATTTATAGGTTGAATACCTTTGGATAAATCCGATAGGTTATTGCTGTTAGTCAACTGAAGTATCTGTCGTTAAAAAGTATCTCGATGAAAAATAATGAAAATGTAAAAAGGTTATGATGGTAAATAAGAATCAAACCTTAAACTTAATGTACAAGTTAATCTCTGGTAAATGTAGAAAGCGCTAATAAGTAGAAAAGCTTTTTTATGTCGGAAATAAACGGGATGATGAAAGATATTTTAGCTTCGATATTAGCTTGAATAAATGGATAACCAAAATGGATACTTTCATTAACCTAAGTTGATTTTACTGGAAATTCTTATTTTACCCCGTAATTCTCTATTTATCTTATCCACGGTTATACGTTTAAGCTGTAGGTAATCAACCTTAGTATAAGCGTGGTTTTAATCATCCAGCGGGTTGAGTTTTACATGTAAGCTCTCTTATGGTGTTCTGTGCCGGTGGTATTTAAGTATTAAAAGGTCACTTAGCAAATGGTATAAAATTTTAATCCTGTTCGGTGAATATGCAGTATTTAAGGTGTTGCGCGTTTTTAATTCAATATTTATTGAAAAATGTTTAATCTGATGATAATTTAAACTTAATATACTGATTTTAATGATAAAATAAACCAGTGGAGTAGATAGTTTGGAATTAAATCAAGTGATTAAAGCGCTTAATGAATCTGGTAACAACTGGACTGTAGAGCAAATAGGTGAATGTCTTGCAATGACTAACGAAGATGGAATTAAAGCACATCTGGCTATTTGTGGCAGACAAATTACAGTGGAAGCATTACTGTTTTCGGAAGAGAATGTTTTAGATCCCGCTTCCTTAAATCAGTTTATTTTAGAAACGCACAAGATGATTCCTCTGACTTCAGTTGGAATAACGAAAGTCGATGGTCAATCTTACTATACCGCTTTTGGTTCATTGTCATCGGAATCAAAACAGGAAAGCGTTGTTATCGAAGTCTCTACGTTGTTTGCCAACATCACTGAACTTCTTGATGCGTATTCTGAATTCCTAAAATAACAGTATAAGGGAAATATTAATGAACGTATGGAAAAAGCTTTTTAAAGCAATCAAAGGCACGGTAAATAACGCGGCAGAAGCTGTTGCTGATGGCAATGCATTGACGATTCTTGATCAGGAGATCCGTGAAGCAAAAGCAGAAATCCGCCGTGCGGATGAAAGCTTGGTGAGCATTATTGCTAAACGAAAAATGGCAGAGAAAAGGGTTGCGGATATCAAAAACAGTATCGCAGAGTACGAGGGTTATGCTCGTTCTGCTGCGGCTAAAGGTGACAATGGGCTTGCTCTGGAGTGTGCTCGGAAAGTTGCTACCTTGCGTGACGAACTGGAAAGAGAACAAGGGTTGTTTGAATCGTTCCAGAAGGCTGAAACGACACACCGACACAATGTACAAGAGGCGAAAAAGAAGGTGTCTCAGCTTGAGAACCAAGTTGATTTGGTTAAGGCAACTGAACAGGTGCAGAAAGCTCAGGCCGCGACTCAAAGCTCTGTCGTTGGCGCTTCTTCAAAAACATCCACCGCCCTTGATTCCCTTGAGCGTATCAAGTCGCGTCAGGCTGAGAAAGCGGCTCAGTTCGAGGCTCAGCAAGAGCTCCACGATAGTATGACTTCTAGCGATCTGGATAAAAAGCTTAAAGAGGCAGGCATAACTTCAAACTCTGCATCCGCAGAAGATGAACTTGCTCGTATTCTTGGCAAGTAAATACTGAGTTGTTAAATCGAGATCCTGCTTTTTAACGTGGGATCTTCCTATTAAGAGATATTCTATGTTTTCCAAAATCGCAGATGCGTTTAAGAACGCATTCGGGGGTAAGGCAGTTGTGCCTGTTGTTCCAAGGGTGCCGGAAGTATTAGGTTTGCGTATTGGTGGTGCACTTGAGATAGACCCGTTGATGCTAAAACTGATTGAGTCTGACCTAACGATCGAAAATGCGGCTTCAACCCAGCTTATATGTTCCGTTGGTGTTGTCGACTTAGGTGATAACGTGCGTTTGGTTCGTTATTACACCGATGACGAAGGTTACCTTCAACTGCTGCAAGAAGGTGAGGGGGATGACGGCGTGAAGGAAGTGAGTTTGTGGTACTTTTACGAAACTAAACCGATCGATTCACAAGCTCAATGGGATACGCTGATTGAAAACGGTATCGTTACACCAAGCAGGCGATATGATCTCGATGGTACCCAGTTCTCTCAGTTATGGGACAACATTAAGCCTGTGGCTGTTACCGAGAAAACTTACAGTAAAGAGGGTCACATAACCGAAACTGATCAGTTTGTGATGGTGTATACGCGTCAGGTTGCTCATAACAGAACAGAAGAACTTCAGGTGGTGGGAGAAGAAAAAGTTGTAGGGAGTCACCTGGATAGATTGATGGTATTGAGCACTGGTATTCAACTTAACCAAACTGATTTTAAGGTGGTGGCATAAATGATCACATTGGAAAATGAAGAACAGGCTTTCACTCAATTTATGCATGGTGTAGGCAATTTTGGCTTGTGTTTTGGTCTGGCGCTGGTTTTTTTCATCGTTTTTAAATTCATCTACACAATAATTACGCCACATGATGAGTGGAAACTTATTAAGGAGGAGAAGAACAGCGCTGCTGCAATATCGCTTGGTGGTGCGCTAGTCGGTTATAGCATCGCCATTGCAAGTGCGGCAAGCAACTCTGTGGGGGTTATTGATTTCGTGATGTGGAGTGTTGTTGCGCTGTTGGCTCAGATTGCTGGTTTCTTCATGGTTCGCATATTTATGATGCCAAAGATTGTATCCCGCATCGAGAATAATGAGATCCCTGCTGCGGTTGTGCTGGCAGCGGTGTCAATTTCTGTTGGTCTTTTAAATGCAGCCTGCATGACTTACTGATTTAGGGATTGTATGACGAACGCGAATAAAAAGCGCAGAATGCGCAGCACAGCCATTAACATTGAGAGTAAGCGTAGATATTGGCGTGGTTTTTCATTCACGTCATTGGTGCTCAGTGTTGGTTCACTCGTTGGTTGCGGTCAATCGGCGGATGAGCTGCCAATTCATGTTTATAAGGATTTGGCGTCTTGTCAGAATAATCCGAAGAATACAATCGCTGCTCAATGTGAAGCCACATACCAAGCGGCATTACGCGAAGCGGAGCGTACTTCGCAAAAATTTCGCCAAAAAGCCATGTGTGAGCTTGAGTACGGTGAGTGTGAAGCAATGCCGGGGCAAGTGGGTTATCGACCGAAGATGGCCGCTTTTATGATGGCGGAGGTGAAGCCAGAACAGTTTAACAAGTACGACATTGCTGAAAAGTATCGCAATGTGTTCTACCAGCCACTATTTACTTCGATATCAGGTTATAGCGACTTGTACGGCAAGCTTTTTTTCGCTGATGGTAAGGTTATTGGCGCCTATTCCGATATTGGCAATATCCAGTACGAGATGAACCGACGCTATTTGCATCCGCTGGAGATGGTTCGCCTGCCAATTGAGAAACGAGAAGTTGCTCAAGGTGGAACAAATGTCGTTGCAGGTATAAACCCTATACTGAGCCCCCGCTCAACGGCTTATATTACATCTGGGATCGTTGATGAAATCGGTGATTACTCAGCGCGTAAGCATAAAGAGAGAATGTATCGAGAGCGCTTGATACGTGAAAAGGAACAAAAGTTTAAAAGCAGCGATTCCCGTTATTCTGGTTACGATAGCAAGCCAATCGTTACCACCAAGTCTTCTGGTGGTTTTGGTTCAACATCTTCCGCTAAATACAGTTGGGGTGGTTAACCGGCACTGACGTTTAATTTGAAGGCCGGTGCCTTGTATAAAGCCATTATTGCCGCATTGAGCGCTTGTGCGATGATTTTTGCCAAGATTCAACTAAGAATGATTAAGGGTTAACATCATGCTTCAAATCCCAACAACACCTCGCCATGATTGGAAAGCGCGAGCAAAAGAATTTGGGTTTGGTTTCCATACAATTGATAATGAACCGTACTGGACGGAAGACCGTTACTACCAGTTTACTCTCAAGCAGATTGAAGAGCAGATTGAAGAGCCGACAGCGGAAATCCATCAGTTGAGTCTTCAAGCGGTAGAGCAAGTGGTTAACAGTGATGAATTGATGGCTAAATTCCAAATTCCAGAAGCAATATGGTCACTGGTTCGTGCATCCTGGCAGCGCAAAGATCCAAGTCTCTATAGTCGTCTTGATTTTGCCTATGATGGTAAAAACCCGGCGAAGTTATTGGAAATTAACTCAGATACGCCGACCTCGGTTTATGAACATGGCTTTTTTAGCTGGTTGTGGTTGGAAGATAAGGTTAACCATGGCGAATTGCCTCATACCGCTGATCAGTTCAACTTGCTACAGGAGTTGCTTGTTAATCGCTTCTGTGAACTAAAACCTTTTTTACCATTCAACACGCTTCATTTTGCCTGCTGTAAGGGGACGGAAGAAGACAAGGGTTCGGTTGATTACATGGCTGATTGTGCCAAAGATGCCGGTATTCATACCGAGTTTGTCTACATTGAAGACATTGGGCTCAGCGAGTGTGGTAAGTTTACGGATGGTAATAATAAGATCATAGACTCTATGTTTAAGTTGTACCCGTGGGAGTTCATGTTTCGTGAAGAATATGCTCAACACTTAGTTACTGCGGGTGTTAACTGGTTTGAGCCAATGTGGAAATGCATCACCTCGAATAAATCAATTTTGCCATTGCTTTGGGAGATGTTTCCAGGACACCCAAATCTGCTTGAAGCTTATTTTGCCGATGATCCGAAAGTCAAGCGCCTAACTCATTATGTTATGAAGCCGATATTCAGCCGTGAGGGCGCGAATATTAGTATTTATAAAGATGGCAAAGTGGTTGAAAAAGTAGATGGTCCTTACGGTGAGGAGGGTTACATTGTGCAGCAGTACACCCCATTGCCAAAGATCGGTAATAGCCATGTTCTTATCGGTAGTTGGCTCGTTAATGATACGCCCGCGGGTCTATCGGTCAGGGAAGATATTGGCAAGATCACGAAGGATACATCACGATTTGTACCTCATATTATTGTAGGTTAATGATTCTATAACATTCTAACTATCTGTTTCATCTGCGTAAATTTTCAGCCTAAAATAGAGAATCGATATATTTATTTCTGGGGCAGGGTGGAAGACCCTGCTTTCTGGCTCTTAGTAAACATCCAGCTTTATTGCTGAAATATCATGTTTGTATGATTTTTCACCCGTTCTTTAACATGTATTCTCCTGCTTCTTTATTATTATTGTGAAGTACTGTGCACATCAGAAGTCGATCCAATTCGGTATCTGGGAGGTGTTTTTTGTCTTTGAGTTCGCAGCGGGTAACTGAATCATCCAATTCGCGGCAGATAAAGTTATGAATGCGTTTAAAACGTGGGCTATATTCCGTTTCGTCAGCGTTACGTTTGATGGCAAGCAGAGTCTGTATTTCCTGTATCAGCGCCGTGTTTGCAACAGTTCCGGCCAGCAGGGTGTCGAAGCGCATCGGGGGTATACCTTTACCCGCTTCGATCCAACGTACCGCCAGCAATGGACGTAGTACATAAAGGTATTTTTTCAGCCGAATTTTCTCGCCTTGCAGGTAACTACGAAAGTTTTTCTTTGCCATTGACAGATAGTGATATCGTGCTCGGTTGTTGGAGAAATAGTCTGGTAATAGGGCACGTAGTGCAGCCATAAACTCCATGTCTTCATAGTAAATTACCGGTGAGTCTGCCCACTCCATCAGTGTCGGGTTGGCTCTTTTCAGCAGCCCTAAAGTTTTACGCAGTTCCCAACCACAGATATCCAGCTCGTTGCTGATCGGTAGTTCAATGACATCCCGAGAGGGATCGACGCGTAAGTACCATGATGGCGCATGTACATAAATAAAACGTACATCGTAATCACTGTTTGTCGAGGCAAATCCCCAACCGCGGCTACCTGATTCACAGGCGTAGAGTATTCGTATTTGCAGCTCTGTCTCAAGTTGCTCCAGTTTTTGGCATATGTGTTGCTTCATGATGTCACTGATACCAAATTTCTCTTTCATCTTGATTATCCTTTTACGCAAACCACTTGACGCAGGGTGTGAACGATTTCTACTAGTGAAGACTGAGCGGCCATTACGGCCTCAATGTCTTTGTAGGCCATCGGAATTTCATCAATGACGTCGCTGTCCTTGCGGCATTCCACGTGCGCCGTGGCACGCTTTTGATCCTCTATCTACGCCTACCGCGGCTGGAATAATCGCCCCACGAGTTGGGATGACACTGCCGATGGTTGAACCTTTACCAAGATGTACATCAGGCATAACGGCTAACTGGCTAAATATGAAAGGCATTTTTGCCGTATTTAACAGTTGTTCACGAGCTTCCGCTTCTACCAGTACACCATAAGTCCACATTTTTACTGGTACACTGTTTGGCGCGGTCATCAACTCGTAATCGTTTGTTATCACATTGTTCTCCCGGTTATTTAGCCGTCACTATTATTATCATTTAAAGTAACGAATATTTTTCCTTTTTAATCAATGTTTTTGAATTTGTTTTTATCTTGGTCTTCTTTTGAACCATTAGGAAAATATTGTAAATAAAAATTTTATTTCACTATTAATATAGTATTCTGTTTAATGGTAATTGCAATTATTTGATTTATTATTTTGTTGAGTAATGTTGAAATTGTGATGCTAATCTATATAAAATGTGTTTTTAAAAGCATATATGAATTTATTATAGTTTTAAGTTGTGTTGATAATTGTAAAGGAAATGTAAAACAATTAAATGATTTAATATTATGATATTGTTGTAATAGTCCATTTATATACTATTTAAATAGATGTATATGATATGTGGATAATTATCATATCTATATGATGAATTATTAAATGAGTAACATTATCTTTTGATGAAATAATATTTCCACGGTTAGAATAAAATAAGAGTCTGCTTTTAATATATT
>NZ_NMQR01000200.1 GCF_003545805.1 Photorhabdus sp. CRCIA-P01
CTTGTTCCGGATTGTTAAAGAGCAAAATAATTCACAGCATACTGTCGCCAATATGCTCTGAACTATTTCTTGTGTATGGTGGAGCTAAGCGGGATCGAACCGCTGACCTCCTGCGTGCAAGGCAGGCGCTCTCCCAGCTGAGCTATAGCCCCATACAGAATTCACCGTTATCGTCCGTTCGACCAACTCGCTTAGCCGCCGGGTATTTCAACGCGAGTAACGCAGTGCGCGCGAGCACATGAGTCACGCAGCGATTGGAAGACCCAAGGATAAGTAGAGTTGGTAGGCCTGAGTGGACTTGAACCACCGACCTCACCCTTATCAGGGGTGCGCTCTAACCACCTGAGCTACAAGCCTATCGCGATAACGTCATTCTCTTCTTTCATCAGACAATCTGTGTGAGCACTGCACTTAACCTATCTCAGGTAAGGAGGTGATCCAACCGCAGGTTCCCCTACGGTTACCTTGTTACGACTTCACCCCAGTCATGAATCACAAAGTGGTCAGCGCCCTCCCGWAGGTTAAGCTACCGACTTCTTTTGCAACCCACTCCCATGGTGTGACGGGCGGTGTGTACAAGGCCCGGGAACGTATTCACCGTAGCATTCTGATCTACGATTACTAGCGATTCCGACTTCATGGAGTCGAGTTGCAGACTCCAATCCGGACTACGACAGACTTTGTGTGTTCCGCTTGCTCTCGCGAGGTCGCTTCACTTTGTATCCGCCATTGTAGCACGTGTGTAGCCCTACTCGTAAGGGCCATGATGACTTGACGTCATCCCCACCTTCCTCCGGTTTATCACCGGCAGTCTCCT
>NZ_NMQR01000201.1 GCF_003545805.1 Photorhabdus sp. CRCIA-P01
AGAGAGCAATGTCCGCTTTCGTGACCTCGATATATTCAATCACTTGCCCGCGATGCGTCGTTTTCTTCACCTCCCGCTGGTACTGGTGCAGCAACGCAATGGCCTGTATCAAGGTGAGGTATTTCATGTGGTCGCGCCGCATCCGGGTTTTGTCTGACAGGAACGTCAGTTGGTGGGCGTAAGGATTGACCACTTTCAGCGGCCTTAACAGGCGCTGGGCGTTCTGGTGTAACTGCGTCAGATAGCCTTTCTCCGAGTCAGCCAGCAACCCTTCTAGCGTCTGACGGTGCCGCTGCATGGCGTGGATGGCCTGCGTCTGCTCGCGCGATTCGTTGACCGTCAGCACCAGACAGCGGTTCAGCAGCTCTTCATCCACATCAATGGCGGTGGTCGTTAACATCAGCATCACCGGACCCTGTACTTTGTACTCCCGCGTCACCAGTTCGCCGCTCTGTTCGTTCTTGCCGGTGCTGGCGATTTTCAGCTCGCCGTCGGACTGCAACAGTTTCAGGGCATAGGCCGCCTGCCGCACGCCTTCTTCTTCGGCTATCGCCAGTATTTTGTGTTGCAGGCTGGTTTCCCCCAGATAGTACAGGCTCTGTCCGGTCATCGCCGAGTACTGGATACGCTCCTCTTCCGGCATCAGGTTCAGCACGGCGTCCATCAGGGAGGATTTCCCCGCCGCGCTGCTGCTCTGGATTAACACGGCCAGCGGTTTATCCAGTTTGCGCGAGACCGCCGCCAGATACCCGGTCAGCAGATTGGTGGATTCGCCGACCACCCCGC
>NZ_NMQR01000202.1 GCF_003545805.1 Photorhabdus sp. CRCIA-P01
AGACTTGCCCCGGACTTGGGGAAGACTTACGACCTTCCGGGTCAGACTTGCGTTCACTGCTGGCGGTTTCTGAGTCCGCTTCTCCGACATCCAGCAGGCCGCACAGGTGGGCTGCGCCATTGTCTTCTCCGTCCCACAGCAGTTCATAATGCAGCAGGTGCCCCCGGCTGCCGCCATGCAACAGCAGGTATTCCATTTCCGTCAGCCGTTGACAGTGGTTTTTGAGCTGGCTGTCGCTCCAGTGGGTAAAGGCGCGGATATCCCGCCGGGTAAAACGCACTTCGTTTGGCTGGCAGTGCTGGCGCTGCGCGATGTGGCCGACCATCTCCTGTATCAGCAGCAACAGCTTGCGGGTCTGCGGCGGCATTTCGTCCAGCGTGCGCCCCAGCACCTCATGCGCCAGCCGGTTGGCCAGAGCAATGTCCGCTTTCGTGACTTCGATATATTCGATGACCTGCCCGCGGTGGGTCGTTTTCTTCACCTCCCGCTGGTACTGGTGCAGCAGGGCAATGGCCTGTATCAGCGTCAGGTATTTCATGTGGTCGCGCCGCATCCGGGTTTTGTCTGACAGGAACGTCAGTTGATGGGCGTAAGGATTGACCACTTTCAGCGGCCTTAACAGGCGCTGGGCGTTCTGGTGTAACTGCGTCAGATAGCCTTTCTCCGAGTCAGCCAGCAACCCTTCTAGCGTCTGACGGTGCCGCTGCATGGCGTGGATGGCCTGCGTCTGCTCGCGCGATTCGTTGACCGTCAGCACCAGACAGCGGTTCAGCAGCTCTTCATC
>NZ_NMQR01000203.1 GCF_003545805.1 Photorhabdus sp. CRCIA-P01
ACCCAAAACAACACCGAATTGCACTCAGCTGAAGGAAAGTATAATTCAGTTGAGGGGAAGTATACGCCGGTGACTTCTGCGCTGATTGAAAGGGCGTTAAGGCAGGGTCCTGAACTGACAATGAATTTCGCCGAAATAGAAGGAGAAGTCCCGGGAATTAAACTGGCGGATAAGCACACGCGAATAACCTCGAAAAACAATCGCCCGATTATTCATATTGCGGCCCCGAACGCCCGGGGCGTTTCACATAACCGTTATCAGACGTTTAATGTCGGGACCTCAGGACTGGTATTGAATAACGCGACCCATGATGTGCCGTCGCTGCTGGCAGGGCAAATCGGCGCGAATCTGAACTTTAAAGGCCAATCGGCTGAACTGATTATTAATGAAGTGGTGGGGAGTGTTGCTTCAAATCTGCAAGGGTTGTTGGAAGTCGCAGGGCAGAAAGCTCATGTCTTCATCGCCAACCCGAATGGCATGATTTGTAATGGTTGCGGCTTTATCAATACCCCGGCGGTCACCTTATCGACCGGTAAACCGGTGTTTGATCAAGACGGGGCGTTAGCGGCCCTGGAAGTGAAGAAAGGCGCCATCATCCTGGGTGAAAAAGGGCTGGATGCGACGGCGCAGGATACTGTCGATATCATCAGTCGGACCACTCAGCTCAACGGCAGACTACAGGCGAAAAACCTGACATTGACACAAGGCCCCAACCGGATTGATTTAAAACGCGGGACGATTGTGCCGATTACCGGGGAAGATT
>NZ_NMQR01000204.1 GCF_003545805.1 Photorhabdus sp. CRCIA-P01
ACCCGTCATCAACCCGTCATCAGTGATTTCACACTACCCGCGACAGCCTGATTTTTACCCTCCAGATCATTCAGGGCATGCTGACAATAATTATCCCCAATAGCACAAGATGTAATAGCGGCTGCACCGTCAAAAAGGTAATCAGCGCCCACAAGAGCAAAGTCACCGGCATCATTGAGGGCGCCTAACACACTATTCACAGCCGTTGAAGTTTTACCTTCACCCAATTTTTCCCTAACCTGATTTTTCCACCATTCGGTACTTTGTTTGACTGACTCTCTGGCCTTGTCACCGGACAACGAGTTATTCTGCACAACAACGCATTCCAGTGCGAACTTCACCGACGAACGCCGATTTTCCTAATGCTCTCAGTCAGTTACAACCCGTTTTTTCCAATGTCCGTTCACCGCCGAACCCAAAACCCCCTGACGCGCTTTTCGCCCCCGACGGCCCGTTTTTCCCGCCGGGCCCTTGTCAGCGTAGCGCCTTTTTCGGCAACGGGCGAACGTCGCCCAGCTTGCCTGGGCGGCGGACGCACGTTCTGCGGGCGCGGGCGGCACAGAGCCCGCAAGCGGCGCCCCTGCGACGCTCTGAGGCACTGTGGCTTCGGGTTGCGCATGGCCTTGCGACCACACGGTTTTGTTCAGGGAAGCCCCCCGGGGGGCTGCACGGGGCGGCGATGGCGAGCACGGCAACGAGCAACGGAGCGCAGCGCAGTGTGAGCCGCGCGCAGCCAGTGAAGCAGGGTTGGGGC
>NZ_NMQR01000205.1 GCF_003545805.1 Photorhabdus sp. CRCIA-P01
CCCTTGCCAATACGGATATAACCGCCCCCACAGGCCAGCAGGATCTCTTCCTTAGCACTGATAATCACTTTGCCCTCATGGCTACTCACCGTGATATCTTTCAGCGCTTCCAGTCCCATCGCATCACCCTGCGCCTGAATTTCTACCCGCCCTTTACTGGCAAACAGTTTGATCCCCAGCTTTTCCGCAAACAGGCTGATCATCCCTCCGGCTGCCACCGTGAATTTTTTCAGCACGCTGAAATCGGTGTTTTTCCCACTGGTGGTGATCACATTTTCCCCGGCGGAAAATTGGAGACTGTTCGCCGTCGTCTGAGCGATACCCTCGGGGGCGGAAAGTAACAACGCCGATTTTCTCAGTTCGGTTAACGTGTCACTCAATAACGCTTTCTGGCGCTGCAAATCCGCCAGTTCAGCTTTGGCGGTTTCCGCCGCGCCGCGTAAGGCTTCGGTTAACGCCTGCGCCTGTTGCAACTGACTGATCGCCGCCTGCATTGCCAACACTTCGCCCCCCGCGTTGACCTGTTTATCCGCACTGATAAACAACCCTTTACCGGCCCGAATCGCTCCCCAGTCATCGGTACGCAGCTCAAAACCTTCCCCCCGTTTATCCGGGTGCGGACGCTGACTGTCGACCAGATGTCCCAGATTGAGCTGGCTCTTACCCCCGTAGTCGGTGCTGAGTTTGATGTGCTCCCGACCGCGCTCGTCATCCATC
>NZ_NMQR01000206.1 GCF_003545805.1 Photorhabdus sp. CRCIA-P01
ATACCACACCGCTTTACAGGCGGCCACTGCCGCCATTCAGGGACTTGCGGGCGGGAACATTGGTCAGGCACTGGCGGGCGGCGCTTCCCCTTACCTCGCCGGAGTGATTAAAGACCTGACCACCGACCCGAAAACCCATCAAGTGGATGTCGTGAGCAATACCCTGGCCCATGCGATTCTGGGGGCAGTGGCCGCTGAAGTCAGTGGTAACAATGCGCTAGCCGGTGCAGCAGGTGCGGCGGGCGGGGAACTGGCTGCCCGGGAACTGATGAAGCACATTCACGGCGAAAATGCTAAAGTCAGTGACTTAAGTGAAGAAGAAAAACAGACCATCAGCACTCTTTCTACCCTGGCAGCGGGACTAGCCGGTGGGATTACCGGTGACTCCACCGGCAGCGCCGTTACCGGGGCCCAGGCCGGGAAGAATGCGATTGAGAATAACTTCCTGAGTGCTGACCAGATAACGGATTTTGCGGCCAGGGCAAAAGGGTGTGAGGCGCGCGGTGACTGCCAGCAGATCGTAAAAGAAATGGAAGATCTGAGTTTGAAACAGCGTAATGAATTAATTGTTACCTGTGCGTCAGATCCTGCTGCCTGCAAAGAGAAATACGGTGATATCCCGGCCAACAGTATGTTGGTTCATCAGGCGATCGATAAAGCTCTGGGTGAAGATATACCATGGAGTATGAAGAATGACCTGTCTGTTTTGCT
>NZ_NMQR01000207.1 GCF_003545805.1 Photorhabdus sp. CRCIA-P01
ATGTTTAAGGCTTTTATTACCCGTAATTTGGGAGTCGGTCTGGTCACCAGTTTGATCGCACTGGTATTGGGCGGATTGTTATCTTTCTGGGGCGATCGATTCGGGTTGTCTACTCAGGCCGTCAAAATAATTGTTTGGATTGTCAGTATGGTGGGTGTGATATGGCTGTTGAATCTTTTTCGGGATTACAAACAGCGTCTGCCTGTACAGGAAATCGCGGTTAAACCGCTCGTAGAGCAAGCTGTACTTTCAGAAGTGCCATTTTATTTTCAACGGTTGCAATATCAGCTTCGTCGGCGTTATGGCCCCCTTTGGCGTCGGCGGGTCTGTATTTTGTTGGTGATGGGGCAACGGGAACAGGTGGAAGCGATTGCCCCCGGGCTGACAGCACAACACTGGCAAGAGGGCGAGCATAACCTGTTGCTGTGGGGCGGCAGTTTGCAGACGCCGCCGGATAAAGCGCAGTTACAGGCGTTGCGCCAACTGCGTCGCCGTCGCCCGCTGGATGGGGTGGTGTGGGTGATGACCGAAGACCAACTCAGCCAGCGGACGCAGATAGAGACCGCGTTGCGTATGCTGGAGAAACAGGGCCAACAGCTGGGCTGGCAGGCGCCGGTGTATGTGTGGAATGTGCGTCACAGCCACTGGGACCAGCGCGACCGGCCAACTC
>NZ_NMQR01000208.1 GCF_003545805.1 Photorhabdus sp. CRCIA-P01
GGTATTGAGAAAAAAGGGGCCTGTCACCTGTTCCGGCACGCGATGGCGACCCAGATGCTGGAGAACGGGGCAGACCTGCGCTGGATACAGGCAATGCTGGGGCATGCCAGCGTGGAATCAACCCAGGTGTATACACAGGTCTCTATCCGGGCCTTACAAGCGGTGCACGCCAGTACGCATCCGGCGGAGCAGATGGCAGACGAAAAAGCCGGCGACGCCGATGAGGTGGGTTTACTGGCCGACCTGTACGCCGAAGCTGACGCCGGCACAGACACGCCGCCGGACGGTTCGGCGCCGACCTCAACTCCCGATACCCGCTGACCGCCCGCCCCCGTTGAGTCAGGCGGGTACGGTGTGGGGGCAGACCGTGACCGGACTGCCCGTTAGCCTCGGCGCACGCGGGGGTAAATAGTCGTCAGGCGGCCCAACCGCTGGCGTCCCCATTAACCCGGAACAGGCCGCCCAACGCCTATTGAACATAATGCGGGGGAATTATACGCACTGCGCCGATGAGCAAAGGTAACAGCTTGAGCATCCATGAGCGGCTTAATGCGTATAATTGGCATTATGTCTGGCGCCCCCGCGGGTTAGCATCGCAAGGTGCGACGCACAAGGCTGACGCCTTCTGCTGTCAGCCGCTGAGCCGGCCATCGGCAACTCAGAGT
>NZ_NMQR01000209.1 GCF_003545805.1 Photorhabdus sp. CRCIA-P01
ACTTGACGCGGTAACGGCCCATTTTATCGATATGGCTGTAGGTGTCGTTCGGCCAGTCGCTGGTCACCCGCGCCGGCACCGTGCCGGATATCACCGGTCGTTCCCGCAGTGCCGGCCGGTAGCTCAGGATTTCGCTGTAGGGAATGCCACTGAAACTGACCAGATAGTTGCTGTCACGCCGGGCACTGCTTCGCATGGAGACAATCAATACCCCCGCTTTTCCCACCRCGGCCGGTCTCTCCCCTTCCAGCTCCAGCACTAAGCCGGGGACCAGCATCGGGGAAGAACTTTGACCCCGGATCAGGTGCTGCCGGTACAGGTCGCGCTCGTGATGCAGACGGGCATAAAATCCCGCCGTTTCCGGTGCGGGCTGGATCTGTTCTCCCTTGGTCAGAACGTTATCGCCATAGCGATACACTTCACCAATCACGGTAGTATCCCGATCCCGGCCGACCTGATATTGCAGGTCATTGCCCGCTTCCCGGTAGTTGTAGTCCCGCACCTTCACCCTTTGCGTGACCACCCGATGTTCAACGTGCAAATCCCACACCGAATCACGGTCGTTGTGATTCATGCCCGCCGGGTCACGTAACGGTAAACGCACGTCGTACTGATAATT
>NZ_NMQR01000021.1 GCF_003545805.1 Photorhabdus sp. CRCIA-P01
CAGTTAATGGAAGATAATATTTCGTTTACTCTCTCCATAAAATCAATACATTCCTGAGGAATCTTGTACTGGAAAAACACTTTAAACGTTATATTCCTACCCTGAGCGTCTGGGAGTTTTTCGTATATTTCTCCGCTTTCAACAAATGCAATATATCTATTAATTTTTTCTTGCAATTTAAAGAGGTGTTCATTAATACAAGATGACCTGCAAATGATCAGTTATAACCAAGATTACCTGCTGGGAARCTATATCCTCTTGGGTCATTGTAATTAAATCAATTTTATTTATATCTTCTACAGACATATAGCCTCCTTAATCATCCTTTGCTTTTGGCCTTACTATTTCAACTTCTGTCGGTGGTATCTTAGTTCCACTTTCAAATCCCGGCCTACCTTTCCCAACAACTGTACCTCCGCCCTCTTTGAGTTCTGGAAAACCTGTCTTTTGATTCTTTGTTAATGGTGCAGTTTGAGAGCTTTTACATTCTATGCACTTGATAGATCCATCTCTATCTTTAGCCATAATATCAACCCTAACTTTTGTCCCTTTGTTTGTCTCTATGGTAACTTCCCTAACCGGGGTTTTTAATTTAGGGTCTTGTTTTAACTTATCGTAAACAGATTGTTCAAACTCCTTACCTTTCTCATAATTCTGCCGTATTTGTGAATCAGAGTTAGGTGATTGAACTTTTGTTTTCACGCCATTTTCAAACGTATAGTACCCACCGTTGTTACTATAAATCGTGTTTCCTGAGGCATCTACTTTTCCTGTATTGCCATAAACACTACCTTTTGGCCTGATAACTGAATTCCCTTTTGGGGTATAACCAGTAGGTAATATTGCGCCTTTTCCGACTATATTTATAGAAGTTCTATTAGCTTTTGCCCCAATAATCCCGGTCGCAGTCTCTAGCAACATCAGGTTCCGCTGCTCTTCCTTAACGTACTGTGCCGCATCCGCTTTAGATAATCCGGCGTTCTCCAGCTCTTTCTGCCTCAATTCCGTGTTGAAGAACCCGGAGAGTGGCCCACCGCCGCCATTTAGCCAACTACTCTGCTCTGAACGACCTAGCTTGTCATTGGCACGATAGCCCGAGACCGCCAGTTCTTTACCCAGTTTATGGTTGATAAAGGCCAGCTCTTCGCGACTCAACTCCATTTGTTTCAGGGTGTTGATGGTGGCATCACTGGCCTGCCGATATTCCGTCCAGACCCCTTTACGGCAGCTGTCATCCTGACAAGAGGCCAGTTTTTCCCGCTGTGCCCTTGTCAGTGTGCATCTTAAGGGCAACTGGCTGGAAGAGGCGGGATTTGTGACTGGGCAGCCGGGGCGGGTCAGCATTGAGCACGGGCTGTTGATTATCCGGCTTGTTGAGAACAGTTGACAGCTAAAAGAAGGAAGATCCCGGCCATTTCAACTGACCGGGACGCCTAATTAACAAAAATCCTGTTCTATATTGCCTTCCGCCTTTAGGATTTCCAAAAAGCGTTGATAAGCTGTTTCATCTAACTCAAGTAGATCATCCAATAATTGTTCTTCTATTAATGCCCAATGATGCACACTTTTAGCATCATCATTCGAGAAAAAAATAGTTCTAAAATCTATCGTTGTATCAATAACTGAGACTTCATTAGATTTATATGCCTGTAGACCTCCATAATTTGGTGGTAACCCATAAAAATATGTTTCATCACCAAACCAATATATGGCAAAAACATCAACCATAGAGCCATCTGATTCTTTTATTTTCATTTAACATTATCCTTTATTGAATCTATTACCTTTTTTGGATCCTGTTGGATTCTCTGAGGAGTAGTAATTTTCATGTCATAGGCTTTACCAGTATTTGAGTTGTACTGGTAATGTATAGTTATTGTTTGTCCATTAGGGAGCCTATGTTTCGCCTCCATTTTCTGAAAACCAGCTGCTGTCGGAAAACGGGGATCTTTATTCATACCTAACAATTTACTTCCCTGTAACGGATTTGATTTAACTTGTTTCCAGAAAGTTTGTTCATTCAGCTCCCTTGGTGCGGCAACTTGTTGTCCTGGTTTTGCCGTTGATATCTTCTCAGTATTTTTAATAAACTGCTGATGATAAACAGTATTAGCCGATTTATCACCCAGATTCGTTGTTTTTGCCCAATCTTTTTCAGCGCCGCTTTCTCTGTATTAACAACCGCATCTGTGGTCCCTTTTGTCGTTGGCGATGATTTCGGCCCTTTGCTGCCTTCAACAATAACAGGCAGCGTCATCGTCATCGCAGCGGCAGTCTCCTTACTCATGCCCATCGCTTCAAAGCGTTTTGTCCAGCCGAGTTTGCCTACTTTGCCTGTGGCCGCCTGGACGCGCTGAATGTGGCAATTATGGAGAGGAAAGTCAATTGGGTGCTGGATCTGGACATCAGTCGGTTCTTCGATACCGTGGAGCATGACTGGCTCATCCGGTTTATTCAGCACAGGATAAGGGACGGTCGGATGTTGCGATTAATCAGGCAGTGGGTCACGGTGGGGATAGTTGATGAACACGGTCACCGACAGAAGTCGCATTGTGGCACGCCGCAAGGTGCTGTCATATCGCCACTGCTGGCGAATATCTATCTGCACTACAGCTTTGACCTTTGGCTCAACGCATGGCTGAAACGAGTGATAGAAGGGCACATCAATTACTATGGCGTCCCCTTCAACAGCAGAGCATTGTGTCAATTTGTGGAAGAAGTGAAGCGGATGTGGTTGAAGTCACTGAGACGGCGAAGCCAGCGGCACAAAATGACGTGGTCGCGTTACAGTCAGTTGGTGACTAAATGGATACCGTCCCCCCGAATTGTACATCCTTATCTTTTGCAGCGCTTTTACGCCAAACACCCGAGGTAGGAGCCGGATGCGTTAGTAGCGCACGTCCGGATCTGTGCGGGGGGTAGCCGGTAACGGCTATTCCTACCGCGACCAGTTTGCAGCTGGAAAGTTAAAAAGGATCGAAATTAGCGCAGTGAGCAAGCCTTCTGCGCTAATTTAGTCATTGAGATCACATAGTTAATACATCTATTTTAAGCAATATCACCTTCTTCATATCTTAACTGAATATTAACAGGTGCAAGAATTTCCCCAACCTTTTCCAAAAAATCAGCACATTCATGTGGGATATAATACTTAAAATAAACTTCTATTAATATTTCACTTTTTCCACAAGAAGCAGGAAAGCTTTCGTATATCTCTCCGCTTTCAATAAAACGAATATAACTATTTATTTTTTCTTGTAGTTTTAGTAAATGTTCTTCTATCGAACCACTCCACGATAAATGATCAGTTAATCCCAGAACAACTAAGTTTTCATTGTCATTAGGTATACCTATCATATCTATTTTGTTCACATCTTCTATAGACATATTAACTCCTTACTTAATCTTTAGAAGTGGGCCTGATAATGTCAACCTTGGTTGGCGGTATTTTGCTCCCTTCTTCAAAACCCGGTTTTCCTTTTCCAACGACAGTGCCCCCCTTGGTTTCAAGTTCAGGAAAACCTTTCTTTTGATTTGTTGTTAATGGAGCAGTTGATGAGCTTTTACATTCAACACAGATAATGTTTCCTTCTTTATCTTTGCCTATCATGTCAACCCTTATTTTTGTATTACTATCTGTTTTGACAGTAATTTCTCGTGCTGATTCAACTTTATCAACTTTGAATTTATCGTAAGTAGATTGTTCAAATTCTTTACCCTTCTCATAATTCTGCCGTATTTGTGAATCAGAGTTAGGTGATTGAACTTTTGTTTTCACGCCATTTTCAAACGTATAGTACCCACCGTTGTTACTATAAATCGTGTTTCCTGAGGCATCTGCTTTTCCTGTATTGCCATAAACACTACCTTTTGGTCCGATAACTGAATTCCCTTTTGGAGCATAACCAGTAGGTAATGTTGCGCCTTTTCCGACTATATTTATAGAAGTTCTATTAGCTTTTGCCCCAATAATTCCCGTCGCTGTTTCCAGCAACATCAGGTTCCGCTGCTCTTCCTTAACGTACTGTGCCGCATCCGCTTTAGATAATCCGGCGCTCTCCAGCTCTTTTTGCCTCAATTCCGTATTAAAGAACCCGGAGAGTGGTCCACCGCCACCATTTAACCAACTGCTCTGCTCTGAACGACCTAGCTTATCATTGGCACGATAGCCCGATACTGCCAGTTCTTTACCCAGCTCGTGGTTGATAAAGGCCAGTTCTTCACGGCTCAACTCGCCATTCAACGCCATCTGTTTCAGGGTGTTGATGGTCGCATCACTGGCCTGCCGGTATTCCGTCCAGACCCCTTTACGGCAGCTGTCATCCTGACACGATGCCAGTTTACCGCGCATGTCCTCCACTGACGGCAGACCTTTATCCAGAATACGCTGGCTCAGTTCTTTGGCCTTGCCACAGGCTTCCGGTGACAGCGTACTGCAATCCCCCAGATTTCGGGAAGCCAGCGCATTATTCTCCACCGCATTCTTCCCGGCCTGGGCTCCGGTGACGGCGCTGCCGGTGGAGTCACCGGTAATCCCACCGGCTAGTCCCGCTGCTAGGGTAGAAAGAGTGCTGATGGTCTGTTTTTCTTCTTCACTTAAGTCACTGACTTTAGCATTTTCGCCGTGAATGTGCTTCATCAGTTCCCTGGCGGCCAATTCCCCGCCCGCCGCACCTGCTGCACCGGCTAGCGCATTGTTACCACTGACTTCAGCGGCCACTGCCCCCAGAATCGCATGGGCCAGGGTATTGCTCACGACATCCACTTGATGGGTTTTCGGGTCGGTGGTCAGGTCTTTAATCACTCCGGCGAGGTAAGGGGAAGCGCCGCCCGCCAGTGCCTGACCAATGTTCCCGCCCGCAAGTCCCTGAATGGCGGCAGTGGCCGCCTGTAAAGCGGTGTGGTATTTCCCACCGGTGCCAAGGCCAGATTCATTCAACGCCTGATTATAGGCGGTTTTGTAAATCTGGTCTTGAATGAGTTCCGGGGTGATGTCGGTTTTACCTTTATCCTCCAGGACTTTTATGGCCGCTTTTCTGTCCGGTTCACTGATGTTCTCCAGTTTAGCGTTAGCCGCCTTGGTGGCGATAATGGCCCCTTCGGTACTGGCGATGTCAATCACCTGCGCACTGATTTCGCCAATTAGTTGGGCCTGTTTCAGTCGTTGTTGCTCTTTCTCTTTGTCAAAGATAGGGCTGAGAGCATTGTTAGCATGGTCGGTATCCCGGCTCAGGGGGGTGATGTCCTGCTGCTGGTTGTCTTTATCCCGGATAATCAGGGCGCCGTCACTGACTGCGGCATGGGTGGTGCTTTGAGCATGGCCTTCCCGGTTAGCGCCACCCAGGGTATTGGCCGCCATGTTACTGAGCAACATACCGCCTGCTGAACCCCCGGTGCTGATACTGACGCTGTGGTGTTCGGTTTTAAAATCCGCTTTGTTTTTTATATCGCCAAAGCCGAGAGTGCCGGTATCGAGGGTGTTTTTGTCTTTGTCTGCGGTACTGGCGATAACCGCGCCATCAAGTTGAGTATGTTCACCCACTTTCACTTGATAGCCGCCTTTGCCGGCAAACAGTCCGGTTTGTTCCTGTACGGAATCAAAGTTGCTGTGGATTTTGTCGCGGCTGGCGCTGAGGTTTAATGAACCGCCTGAACCGAGGCCGACAGTGGCACTGATGCCGGCACTGACGTTCTGTTGCTTCATATCGTAGCGGTTGCTGTCCTGCTCGCTACTGAGCGTCAGGTGACGTTTCACGTCGGCGGTAATCTGTTCGCCGCTGACCTGAGCGCCTTTGAGCGTGGCATCCCGGCCGGCGCTGAGGGTGAGGGTTTGCCCCGCATCCAGCGTGGTTTCGTTATGGCTGACGCCGTTGCCGCTTTCACGGCCTTTGCCGTGGTTAACACTGGCGGAGAGATTGAGGCCCGTGCCTCCCGGTCCGGCGGTGAAACCGACCCCCAGTGAGCCTCCGCGACTGCTGTTTTTGCCGGTGGTCTGTTCGGTGTTCTGGCTGGATGAGAGCTGGATATCCCGGCTGGCATTGAGTTGCAGGTTTTTACCTGCCTGCAACTGGCCGCCCTGAATACGGATATCGCCGTTCTGGTCTGGTGTGCCGGCAGCGGTGAGGGTGAGATTATCCCCGGTCATCAGGCTGCTGCCCTGTTGAGTGGTCTGGTGCTGTTTCTGCTCTGACCGGGAGGACTGGCTGCCGTAGGAGAGATTGACCCCTACCAGATTGTTGTTGGCTTTGTCATCGCCGCCTTTAGCATCGGCCAGACGGGCTGCCTGAACCGCCTGTACCCCGCTCAGGGCGGCTTTGGTGCCTTGTAAAGCTTTAATACGGCTGTCACTTTCATTGCTGGCGGCTTGAACCGTTTGAACGGCATTATTCAGGGCCCCGCCTGCGGTGCCGGACAGGGCCACGGTCAGGCCGCTTTGTTTCTGTTCGGTTTTGGTGATAGCGGTGTGATTGTTTTCCGCACTGGTGATGTTAATGTTTTGGCCGGAAAGTTGCGTATCGCGGCCCGCCACGACATCACTGCCGTGAAGGTTAAGCTGTTGTCCGGCGCTGAATGTCACATTGCCCTGGCTGCTGCCCACGGTGCTGCCTTTGTTGAGGTTACCGTCGATGTCGGTGGTGGATTTTTGGCTGGCTTTGCCGACGGTGAAGCCGATACCCCCGGTGCCCATCAGACCGGATTTTTTCTCTTGTTTGAAGTGCGTTTCATGACGGGCTTCATCCGCGGTAGTGATGGTGAGCTGATTGCCCGCGGCCAGATTAACATCCTGAGTGCCGGCCACGTTACTGCCGATGATATTCAGGTCATTCCCGGTTTGTACGGTCACCCGGTCGCCACTGAGCGTGGTGCTCTGTGCCCGGCGTTCATGCACTTCATCGTGGGTTTCAACGGAGGATTTGGAGAGTAAGCCTTTACTGGTCTGTTTGCTGTGTTCTATCAGGTCTGATGAAGCGGTACCGGCATCCAGGGTGATGTTGTTCCCGGCTTGGGCGGTCAGTTGTTGACCGGCATTGACAGTAGCGGCGGTAGCGTTCAGGTTATTGCCTGCCCGGAGTGCCAGGTTACCGGCGGTGGTTATCTGGCTGCCAGTGTCACGCTCCTGAGTGAGATGGCGATAGTTGTCGCTCCCCCAGTCACTGTTTTCCGTGCGATGAGTGCGCAGGGTGTCCAGAGTCAGGTCGAGGCCCGCGGTTATCTCTGTCTGACTGTCTTTACCCGCGTTATCTACTTCACTGGCAGTGAGATGGATGTTGTTGAGGGCTTTCAGCGACAAGGTGCCGTTGTCATTCTGGACATAAATGCCCGCCGGCCGATCCAGCCAGCGGTCAATATTATCTCCGCGCAGGGTAGAGGCGCTGGTGATATCCCGGTTTGCCCGTGCAGAAACGCGGTCACGGCCCTGAATTTGTCCGCCGAGGTTGGTGATGTTCTGCCGGGCGGTTAAATCCACTTTGCCGCTTTGGATAAAGCCGCTATTGGTCAGATTGTTCGCTGTCAATTGGGTGACTTCACGTCCGCGGATAGTGCCGCTGTTGGTGATATCGCCCCGGCTATTTATTGTCACGTTTTTACCGGAGAGCAGGGCACCGTCACCGGTCAGGTCGCCTTTATTCACGCGAGCGTAGACTTGCGGCACGGCGACCACCTGCGTTGTGCCGTTCGGCAGGGTCACGGTGCGGTTGGTCAGCCAGATAATGTCCGAGGTGAGCAGCGCCATTTGCGATGGGCTTAAGGCAATGCCGGGGGTGAGTTGTTGCTGTTTGCTGAAAGCAACGCCGGCTTCCATGAGCGCTTTGAATTGGGTTTCATCATTGTTGTGGCTGGCCAGATAACGCTGACCGGTCAGTTGGGTAATTTGATCGCGCACCAGACGCTGTTCGTAGAACCCATCTCCCAGGCGTTTGTGTGCCAGTGCCGGGTCGCGGGTTAACTGTTGTTGCATGTAATCCGTGCCCAGCCACTTTTTATACTGAGTAAATTGAGGGTCGGTCTCCACTAAATAATGGCTGTCACTGCCCGGCTGTACGACAAACAGGCTGTTGTCCGGCAGGCGGGTATCTGGAGCAACGATGCGGATAAGGGGTTCGATGCGTTGACCTTTGACGGTATCAGACGGTAGCGTCAGTTCAAATTGTTGGCCTGTCGGTAACACCAGCGGGCGATCATCTAATGTGCCACTGTTTGGTAAGCTGACAGGGGCAGGAGGCAGCACCCGTTCAGTTTGTTGAGCCGGTGAAAGTACCGGGTGTTCAGTCAGTGCATCTCTGTTTGGTAGTGCCACTGTGCCGGAGGGTAATACCTGCTCGGTTTGTTGGCCCGTAGGAGAAAGTAATGGGTGTTCAGTCAGTGCGTCTCTGTTTGGTAGAGCCACTGTGCCGGAGGGTAATATCTGCTCAGTTTGTTGGCCCGTAGGAGAAAGTAATGGGCGATCAATCGGTATGTCCCTGTTCGGTAGTGTGATGGTCTCTGTAGGGATAGCGACAGTAGTTCCTGGGCCATTAACCTGCAATGACCGGTCGTCAGTCCGCGTTGGAACGTTGAGAGGGATGGCGTTAATAGTGGCGTTTGTCAGCATGACATCACCTGCTTCCGCCATTCTTGAGAACAGGCTAATTCCGGCAGGTGCACTCTGAACACTGCTTTCCTGCCGGTCACCTATCGTTATGCCGGTGGCGTCAGGACGGGTATTGCCTTTCCAGGCCAAGGCTTTCAGGTCGATGGTTTCGGTTATCGGTGCCGGGTTATAATCGTCCCAATCTTTTCCCTGGGAGGTTTTGGTTCCTCTGAATCGACGTTTTTTCTTTTTGGCATACCAGCGGATTTCACTGCCTTCATCCGTGATAATACGTTCGCCTTTGGTGGCGTTATTGTGCAGTTCGTCAATATCACCGCCCAGGGTTGCGCCTGCCACGATTTGGCTGTCGTTGTTGGTCAGTATTGTGCTGTTCAGGGTCATATTACCCCCGGCCAGGATTTTACCCGGATCACTCTCTTTTATCTGGGTTTCATTGATGGTGCGGGTATATCGGTACTCGTAAAACTCATCATCGCCGTTACCATCCGGCATAACAGCGGTGTGTACGCCGTATTTGTTGCTGTAGGAAGTGTCTACTTGTGACCAGTCATAGCGGGTGGTGTAGCCGCTCAATACCCCTTCATGCCGCTGGGATTTTTCTGTTTCCACGATGTGTGTCACTAGGCGGTCGTTGGTATTTTTGATAATAGCGGCATCAATGCTTAGGTTACCCCCGGCCTCAATGGTGGCCGCGTGGTTGCTGAGTCGGCCAGCTTGACTCGTCGCCGTCAGGTTCTCATCCAGTTGTCCGCCGATGCGCATATCACCCACGCTGTAAATCTGGGCATGGTGACTGTTGTTGAGGGTTCCGGTGCCAATATCTAATCGGTCCCGGGCAGCAATGACGGCGGCTTTGCCATCTTGCGCCGTGTTATTGAGAGTCCCTGTTTCGAGGGCTATTTGATCACCGTAAATACGTCCGGTGCCGGTATTGTTCAGTGTCTTAGTGGTGAGATGGGTGAGATCACCGTCAATGAGTCCCGTGTTGGTCAGTGTGTCTCGGATGCTGACCTCGGTTTTCTTGGCACTGATTTTTGCTGTTTGGGTGTTAGTGAGGTTTTTGGCCTCCAGATGTAATGTTTGCCCGGTTTTTATTGTATTGTCGTTGGTGATATTGCCCGCGGTTTTTAGGGATAAATGACCGTTGGCAGTGATCTTGCCGGTGTTGTGGAAGTCCTGTTTTAAGGCGATCGCCATATCGCCTTGCGATAATACCGGTCCGCTACCACCCAGGGTGCCCGCTTTGATGTGGGCATTTTCCCCCGCAATCAGGGTGCCTTGTTGATTGTCAATGGACAGTTGTTGTGTTTCGTCCTCGATAATGAGCTGTTTGCCACCCGAGATCAGCCCTTGTGTATTATTCAGCGTTTGGCTGACATGAGTTCGCAGGCTGTTGTCTCCCCGTAATGCGCCCTGGGTGTTATCCACCTGTTGAGCTTCAATTATCAGGTTTTGGGCTTCGGTACCTTGGTCGGGGTGATGAGTCTCCCGGTTAATGAGTTCTGCTGTTTTGAGTGTCAGTTGCTGATTACTGTGGATAAAGCCGCCGGTATTGTCGGTTTTTGTCTGGATATTGAGCGTGGCATCCCCAAAGGCTTTGACCTGCCCGCGGCGGTTGTCGAGCTGTTGGGTATTCAGGTGCATGGTGTCTGTTGACAACAATTTACCGTCTTGGTTATCCGTATCGGCTTGCCCGGTGTTGATGGTGAGTTTTTTACCCTGAATATGTCCGTGTTGGTTATTCAGTTTGCCGCTGGTGACGGTAGTGTTGTCATCGCCAAGAATACGGCCATGCTGGTTGTCCAGTCGCTGCCCGTTGGTGTCAATATTGACGGTTTTCGCTGACTGTAATGCACCATTGTGGTTGGTGAGCTTCTGGCTATGAATGTCCAGTCCACTGTTGCCGGCAATTTTTCCCTTGTTATTGGTGAGGGTTGTGCTGGTTATGTCGGTTTTGCCGTCAGCGGCGATAAAACCGGTATCGTTATTTAATTCACCGATATCTAGCGTTAAATCTCCCTGGGCAGAGAATTCACCTGATTTATCTTTGTCACCGTTGTTATCCAGGCGTTGACCTTGGGTATTGAGGTTCAGATTGCCATCAGCGTGGACGGTGCCTTGTTGGTTGTTGAATGCCTGGGTGATCAGTTTTATCTGTTGAGTGCCAACGATGGTGTCCTGGGTGTTATTCACGGCGTCGGTGTTTAGGGGAGCGATTTTACGACTGGCAATCGTGCCCGCTTGATTATGTAAATCACCGCTGGTAATCAGCATATCGCCCTGGCTGTGGATACCGCCTTTATCACCACTGTTTTTATTAGTCAGGGCATGGCCGTGCGTATCGAGAGTCAGTTTGCCCGCGGATTGCAACAGACCGCCGCTGTTGTCGGTTTGGTTCACCGATAGTGTCAGTGCACTGGTTTCGCTGGAGAGTATTCCGCGTTGGTTGTTCAGTTCACCGCCAGTCACGAGGGTTGTTCCCGTCCCTTTGATAAAACCCTCCTGGTTGTCGATTTCTCCGGTGGTGAGGGTTAATGTACCTTGACTGATAACGCCCCCGGTTTTGCCGCTTTTGGCGGTGGTCAGTTTTTCTCCGTGAGTATCCAGCGTCATATCGCCGGTAGACTCTATTCGTCCGCCGGTACTGTTAAGTTCTCCACTGTCGAGTTGCAGGTTTTTCTTACTGAATAGGGTGCCGGCCAGATTGTTTAATGTCTGTTGATGAGTATCAATGTGAGTTTCATCACCACGGATATAGCCGAGTTCGTTGGTGAATTCACCTGTAAGCAGTTTTAGGCTGTCCTGTGCGATGATCCCATCAAGTTCACCGCTATCGGTATTCGTCAGTTTTTGCTGTTGGGTATCCAGTTTCAGACTGGATGTGGATTGTATCAATCCGCTTTGGTTGTTAACCGCCTTCGTTGTTAGATCTGCCTTGCCCTTCGAGAGGATTTTACCCCCGATGTTTTTGAGGTCCTGGCTAGTCAGTGTGGTTTCACCTTTTGAGCCTATCACACCAGCAGTGTTATCGATTTCACCGGCTTTTAAGGTCAAATCACTGCCGCTGCGTATGCCGAAGTCGTCTCCGCTTTGCGTATTAGTCAGCTTTTGGCCGTGGGTGTTAAGCCAAAGGGTTGTTTGGGATTTCAGCAAGCCGCCAGTGTTATTCAGTTCACCGGTATTCAGTGTCAGTTGCTGATGCTGGCTGACCATTTTACCGTCAGTGTTATTAACGGTTCCTGATGATGTCACTTCAAGTTGTTGGCTGGCAGCCACAATTCCCTTATGGTTATCGAGGGTACCCGCAGTCATTGTCAGCGTTCCCTGGCTTGATATGCCTTGTTTAGGTTGGCTGTTGCGGTTGATTATTTTGCCTTGTAGTCCATCAAGGCGGAGATTTTTACCTGCATGGATAAAGCCAGCTTCATTATTGATGCCTTGAGCGGTCAGCTTGACATTGCCTGCACTGATTATGCCTCCGGTCTTGCCGCTGTTGAGGTTAGTCAGTAGTTCACCTTGCGTATTGAGTGTCAGGTCACCGGCGGATTTTAGTAAGCCGCCGCTGTTATCCGTTTGGTCCACCGTTAATGTTAGCGCCCCCTTTTCGCTGGCAAGGGTCCCCCCTTGGTTTTTCAGTTCGCCACCGGTAACGATCGTTGTTCCTATCCCTTTGATAAAACCCTCTTGGTTGTCGATTTCTCCGGTGGAGAGGGTTAATGTACCTTGACTGATAACACCACCCGTTTCGCCGCTTTTGGCGGTGGTCAGTTTTTCTCCGTGAGTATTCAGCGTCATATTGCTATCAGACTTTATTAGCCCGCCGGTACTGTCGAGTTTCCCACTGTCGAGTTGCAGGTTTTTCTTACTGAATAGGGTGCCGGTTAGATTGTTTAATGTTTGTTGATGAGTATCAATGTGGGTTTCGTCGCCACGGATATAGCCACGGTCATTGATGAGTTCACCTGTAAGCAGTTTTAGGCTATCCTGCGCGATGATCCCACCAAGTTTACCGCTATCGGTATTCGTCAGTTTTTGCTGTTGGGTATCCAATTTCAGGCTGGATTTGGATTGTATCAATCCGCTTTGGTTATTAACCGCCTTCGTTGTTAGATCCGCCTTGCCCTGTGAGAAGATTTTACCCCCGATGTTTTTGAGGTCCTGGCTAGTCAGTGTGGTTTCACCTTTTGAGTCTATCACGCCAGCCAAGTTATCAATTTCACCCGCTTCCAGGGTCAGGTCACTACCGCTGCGTATGCCGAGATCATCTCCGCTTTGCGTATTAGTCAGTTTCTGACCGTGAGTGTTGAGTAAAAGCGTTGTTTGGGATTGCAGCAAACCACTCGTGTTATTCAGTTCACCGGTATTCATGGTGAGTTGTTGATGCTGGCTGAGCATTTTACCGCGGGTATTATCAACGGCTCCTGTTGATGTCACGTTGAGCTGCTTATCGGCGATAACTCTTCCCTGTTGATTATCGAGGGTACCCGCAGTTATTGCCAACTCTCCCTGGCTTGAGATCCCCTGTTTAGGCTGGCTGTTGCGGTTGGTTATTTTGCCTTGTTGCCCATCTAGAGTCAGGTTTTTATCCGCATGGATCCAGCCCGCTTCATTATTGATGCCTTGAGCGGTCAGCTTGACATTGCCTGCACTGATTATGCCTCCGGTCTTGCCGCTGTTGAGGTTAGTCAGTAGTTCACCTTGTGTATCGAGTGTCAGATCACCCGCGGATTTCAACAGGCCGCCGCTATTATCGGTTTTTTTCACGGTCAATGTGAGTGCGCTGGTTTCACTGGCAAGGGTTCCGCCTTGGTTGTTCAGTTCGCCACCAGTCACAGTGGTTGTTCCTGTAGCGATAATCACACCGTCTTGGTTGTCAATTTCACCGGTGGTTAGCGTCATATCGCCGGTAGACTCTATTCTCCCGCCAGTACTGTTGAGTTCTCCGCTATCGAGTTTTAGATTTTTTTGACTGACTAGGGAGCCCGCCACATTGTTTAGCGCTTGCTGATGGGTGTTAATGTGGGTTTCATCGCCCCGGATATAGCCGCGGTCATTGATCAGTTTACCGGTCGTCAGTTCCAAAGCCTCTTCCGCGACGATCCCGCTGTTTTTACCGCTATCGGTGTTGGTGAGTTCGTGCTGTTGGGTATCTAATTTCAGACTGGCTAAGGATTGTATCAGCCCACGTTGGTTGTTGACCGCTTGTGTTGTCAGATCGGCTTTTTTCCGCGAGAGGATTTTACCGTCGGTATTGTTGAGGTTTTGGCTGGTCAGCAAGGTTTCGCCTTGTGAATCTATCACGCCAGCGGTGTTATCAATTTCACCGGCGTCCAGGGTCAGATCACTGCCGCTGCGTATGCCGAGATCATCTCTGCTTTGCGTATTAGTCAGCTTTTGGCCATGGGTGTTGAGTAAAAGCGTTGTTTGGGATTGCAGTAGACCACCGGTGTTATTCAGTTCGCCGGTATTCAATGTCAGTTGCTGATGCTGGCTGACCATTTTACCGCGGGTATTATCAACGGTTCCTGTTGATGTCACGTTGAGGTGTTGATTGGCGACCACCGTCCCCTTATGGTTATCGAGGGTTCCCGCAGTTATTGTTAACTCGCCCAGGCTTGATATCCCCTGTTCAGGCTGGCTGTCGCGGTTGGTTATTGTGCCTTGTTGCCCATTCAGAGTCAGGTTTTTATCCGCACGGATCAGGCCCGCTTCGTTATTGATACCTTGAGCGGTCAGGTTGACATTGCCTGTACTGATTATGCCACCGGTTTTGCCACTGTTGAGGTTGGTCAACAAGCCACCTTGCGTATCCAGTATCAGGTCACCGGCGGATTGCAGTAAGCCGCCGCTGTTGTCAGTTTGGTTCACCGTTAATGTCAGCGCCCCTGTTGTGCTGGTAAGGGTCCCACCCTGGTTGTTCAGTTCACCGCCAGTCACGAGGGTTGTGCCTGTCCCTTCGATAAAACCCGCCTGGTTGTCGATTTCGCCGGTGGTCAGGGTCATTGTCCCTTGACTGATAATGCCACCGGTTTTACCGCTTTTGGCGGTGGTCAGTTTTTCTCCGTGCGTGTCCAGTGTCATATCACCAGCAGACTCTATTCTCCCGCCAGTACTGTTGAGTTCTCCGCTATCGAGTTTTAGATTTTTCTTACTGGCTAGGGTGCCCGCCACATTGTTTAGCGCTTGCTGATGGGTGTTAATGTGGGTTTGATCACCCCGGATAGATCCGCGGTCATTGATCAGTTTACCGGTCGTCAGTTCCAAGGCATCTTCCGCGATAATCCCGCCGTTTTTACCGTTATCGGTGTTAGTCAGTTCATGCTGTTGGGTATCCAGTTTCAGACTGGCTGCGGATTGTATCAGCCCACGTTGGTTGTTGACCGCTTGTGTTGTCAGATCGGCTTTTTTCCGCGAGAGGATTTTACCGTCGGTATTGTTGAGGTTTTGGCTGGTCAGCAAGGTTTCGCCTTGTGAATCTATCACGCCCGCGGTGTTATCAATTTCACCCGCTTCGAGGGTCAGGTCACTGCCGCTGCGGATACCGCGTTTTTCTCCGCTCTGTGCGTTAATCAGTTTCTGACCTTGGGTGTTGAGTGACAGGGTTGTGCCGGATTTCAGCAGACCACCGGTATTGTCAACTGTCCCGGATGTCACGGTGAGTTGTTTATCCGCTTCTACAGATCCTTGATGGTTATCAAGACCACTTGCCGTCAGTGTCAAGTTTCCTGAGCTACGGATACCCTGATTAGGCCGGCTGTTGCGGTTGGTGACGGTTCCCTTTTGCCCGTCAAGGATCAGGTTCTTACCCGCATGGATTAGGCCCGCATCGTTGTTAACGCCTTCGGTCGTCAGCTTCATGTTGCCTGTGCTGATGATGCCCCGGTCTTTGCCGCTGTGGGTGTTGGTAAGCAGCCCACCTTGCGTATCCAATGTTAGGTCACCGGCGGATTGCAGTAAGCCGCCGCGGTTGTCGGTTTTGTTTACCGTTAATGTCAGTGAGCCGGTTTTGCTGGCCAGTTTTCCGCGTTGGTTGTGGAGTTCTCCCCCGGTTATCGTTGTTGTTCCGGTACCCATGATGGTGCCGCTTTGGTTGCTTAGCCGCTGTTCATGAGTGTCGAGGTGAATGCCGTGACCAAGGATAACGCCCGCGTCATTGGTCAGTTTACCGCTGGAAAGGCGTAATGCGTCTTTGGCAATAATCCCGCCCGTTTTGCCACTGTCGGTATTGGTCAGGGCCTGGTTTTGGGTATCCAACAACAGGCTTGACTCTGATTGGATCTGTCCACGCGTGTTATCTAATGCCTGTGTGGTCAGTTCCGCCCGCTGTTGTGATAAGAGTTGTCCATCGGTATTGTTAACCTGACCGGCGTTAAGGGTGGTTTTTCCTTTAGCGGAAATGGTGCCGGCGGTGTTGTTGATATCACCCGTGCGGAGTTCCAGATTACCGTTGCTTAATATGATGCCTTTTTTGATCTCTGTTTCGTCATCATTTTTAGTGTCTTTGGTGTTTTTAATATTAGTCAGTTTCTGCCCATGAGTATTCACTGTCATGTCACTGTCGGATTGTAATAGACCGTCAGTGTTATCCAGTTCACCGCTGTTTAGGGTGAGTTTTTCTCGGGCAATCACCTGTCCCGCGGTGTTGGTGAATTTATGTCCTTTTGTCTGGCTGTCTATTTGCTGAGCCAGTAATAAGCCTTGATGGTTATTCAGCGCCTGACTTTTTGTGGTGAGCGCTGTTTTGGCTTCGATTCGGCCGTCAACGTTTTCAATGTCTTTTCCAATGATCAGTGCTGTGCTACCCCCGGTGGCCGCGATTTTGCCTTTGCGGTTATTCAAGGTGGCGGCATCGATTTTCAGGGTGCCATTACCTTTAATCTCGCCATTGTGGTTATTCAGCGTATTGGCAGTCAGGGACATGTTGTCCTTGCCCTGTTGCTGCATTATGCCGCTCTGATGGCTTAATGTGTCTGCTTTTATTGTAATTTTGTCGGCGGTGGTGACTGCGTTTTGGTTCAGTTGCAGGTTGTGGGCTTGTACATCCAGTTCACCGTTGGAGAGCAGTTTGCCTCCGTCGCCTATCCACTGAGGGGTGTTGAGTGACAGTTTACCTTTGCCGGCGAGTTGAATTGTCCCGCCTTCCGTGTTGTTTGCTTCCTGGTGGACGGTTAGGTTCAGGTCATCCCCATTATTGGCGATTTTTCCATAACGGTTGTCCAGATTGCTTGTGGTGATAGCCAGTCGTTTTCCTTCATTGAGAAGGGTCCCGCTGTGGTTATTCAGTGTTTGGGTGTTGAGTACCAGCTCGCCTTTGCCGGTTTGATTAATTTTCCCCTGATGGTTGGATAAGTCTGGGGTCGTTAAGTTGATTTCCCGTGCGACCAGTGTGCCGCCGTCATTGTTAAATTGTCTGGGTGTTTTCGCTGTAAAGCGGTCAGCGGTGACCGTGGCGTTGGCGGTGCTAATCTCTTGCTGACTGGCAGTGAGTTGAATGTGGTTGGCAGAAGTTTGGCTGCTGCCGAGATCAATCTTTTTACTCTGTACTTCCAGAGTATGGGTTGTCAGATTTTTTCCGTTGGCCTGAATGTGCTGTTTGGCGGTCAGTGTCAGCGATCCGGGTAGCGTGGCTTTTCCTTTATCATCAATTCCGGCAGCCAGGGTACTGCCGCTGGCGCTCTGTATCGATTCCGCCTTGATTGTGGTATGACTGCGTGCCGCAACCGTGCCGCTATTCTCAATCTGCCCATCAACCGTGAGACGGACTTCGCCCGCGGTTGCGCCGATGTGGCCGGCGTTACGTACCCCTACGCCAAACTCGGTGCCCACCAGCACGATTTTATTGGCATACATGCCACCGAGTGCGGCTACATCCAGCGTAAATGAGGGATTCTTGCTGCCGTCAGCCGATTTTTTCTCCATGTTCTGGTGAGCGGCATCAACGATATTACGTCCGGTGGTGACTTTCAGATCTTTCGCGTGCAGTTTACCGTTGATGACTACCGAGCGGGCAATAATTTCGGTGTAATTTTGTTGTGAGCTATCCATTCCCAGGTCTTCAATGCGCACTTCTCCCCGCTCAATATCAAAGCCTTTCAGTCGGCCTTGTTCCATCATGGCCTGCCCTGTGGTGAGTGTTGCGCGATGGGCGTTAATGAATCCACAACCGTTGCAGGTGATACCTGCCGGGTTGGCAATAATCACGTCGGCTTTTTGTCCGGCGACTTCTATCCAGCCATTAAGTTTACTGGCGCCGACGCTGTTCACTTCATTGAGAATGATTTTGGCTTCCGCTTTGGCAAGCCACGGATTGCCGGCCACCATACCGCCCAGTTGAGTTTGGACCGCATTGTGACTGTTGTTAAGGATAACACCTCGTTTATCGATATCAAATTGGCTGTAGGTATTATGCGAGATACCCGCGGCGTTAGGGGTTTGAATATCGATTTGTGGCGTACCGTTTGCGCTGTTCAGGACAGTCGGTTGTTGGTTACCCGGTGCTTGTCCGTCGGCCACAATATTGGCTTGCGCTGTTAGGGAGATGCCGCCGGTTGCCAATAACACACTCAGTCGTAACGCCGTCAGTCGGCAAAGGCATTGGGGTGATTGCCGACGACTGCGGCGGCGTACCGTACTACCTTGCCCGGAAGTTGCAATATCGGCCACGACCATCAGCATGTTCCGGGCTTTGTTAAAGATAATACGATACAGATGCTTGTTCATTGTTTCTCTCCGCTAACACTTTTTATCTACTACGCTTTGGCAACGTTGTTATTTTGAATTAGTACTGCCAGTACAAACTGAATCCGGTTGTGACTGATGAGGTTTGAAAGCCATCCGGTTTGGATAGAGGGATACCGGCAAACAGGTCATAGCTCACGCCTTTAAGACTGCCGCGACAGCCCAGAACGCCACCTGCCAGGTGTTTTCCCAAGCGTTGCTCATTTCCCGGCCCGCCAATTTCGCCATAATCCATGCCCATATACAGGGAGTGACCATTCAGTGGCGTTTGCCATTCCAGTTCGTTACGGCTGTACCAACCATGATCTCCATTTAATGTGCGTTCACCGTCAAATCCGCGTACGGTCCAGCGGTTGCCAATTGAAAATTGATCCTGTGGCGTCAGCGTTCTGGCGCTTATTTGGCGCAGGTATTGGGTTTTGTAGATGAAGGGCTGAGAAAATAGGGTAAATGGCGCAGCAAGTGCCGCAGAAAACTGGGTTGTTTTAAGTAAGGCGGTTGCTTCACCCCTGACCTCTTCTGGTGCGGGCTGAGCCCCAAACCAACGGGTTCCCTGTTGGTAAGTCACTCCGGCATCCAGGGTCGCACTACCGATGTAGTGGCGATGGGATAATCCCAATTTCCAGCCAGCTGTTTCCCGGCGTTGTACGCCGATTTCAAAGTCATTAATGAAACTCTTGGATGTGCGACGATAAATTTCACCGTTAACCAAAGTTTTCTGACTGGCGTTACGATGCAGGATTCGGCTGAGTTGGACATTCAGGTTTTTGCTTTCGCCGCTGTATTTGTCGTCTTTATTTGGCCTGGCTACCTTTTGGTCGTAATCGTAATTACTGGCAGTGATGCCCGCCATCCAGTATCCCACCGGTAGGGAGTAGTGGAGGGTGTAGTTTTTGCTGCTGCGACCGGAAGGGGAGCGAATATCGCGTCCACCGGAGAGATAAAATAGATCACTCAACGCAAGAGGATTATCCAGATATAAAGTTAATCCGCCTTGGTAACGCCCAGTACTTTTAGAACCTGAATCGTCCAGGTAGCTAGCCAGTCGCCAATGTCTTGACTGACGCCAGTCCAGCACAATGTCGCTTTCTCCTAACTGTTCATTCGGTACAATTTCCATGTTGGCTTGAACGGTAGGAAAACGTTGTAGATTTTCTAATCCCTGCTCGATATCCCGTAAGTCAAGCAGCTCTCCTTCGCGGGGAGGGAATGTGGTTATCCGTTGAATATAATTGCCGCTTTCAGCGGTATAGCGAATATGCCCAATTTTGCCCGGTAAGATCATGAGTTTTAATGTTTTGGAATTAAGGTTCTGACTGGGCGCTAATACTCTGCTAGTGACATAGCCATGATTAATTAACCGGTTTTGTATCCGAGTCATTAATATATTAATCCCCTGGGTGCCCAGACATTGGTTTTCTCCCTGTTGGGCTAAACGCTTTAAAGGTAACCAGTGAGGAAAATGTTCCGTGCCTTCAAGGACGACACGTGTAATGGGAAAACAGGGCGTCTCGACGGGAAATTTAGAAGGTACTGCTGTTTCAGCAACAGACAGACGAATATCCGCCGGTGGCGGTGCTAATTGAGCTTCCAGCGCTTTCTGACGTTCCTGTTGATTAATGAGTTGCTGGTCTGAAATTTCGGTGGCTTTAACACCCGTAGTAACAATAAGAAAGCTAGTAAAAATAATAACCTTTTTTTGCATTATTCTTTGGCATCCCGCCCGCTTCGTATAATTTGGGGGGCGTATTAGCCATGAATTTGACTTAATAATCAATATGTAAGTATTACTTACTGCTAAGATTGAGAAATACGGAATGTTATAAATATCCAATAAAAACAACCGGATAGTATTTTGTTATAAAATGAGTAATAATAAAAAATACTTTATTAATTAATGAGTTATGTGGATATTGTCAGATATTCTAATTTAATTCTATATATTGATAAATATGTGATATATGTCACTAAGAATATTATTATGTAATTAAAGTTAAAGTAACTAAATGAACTATTACCTTGATTATTAAATAATGGGAGAGCTTGTTTCTTTCAGTTAAGGTTGATAATTTTTTATTAGTTACAGCGTGTTTATTCGGCTATGAAATTTCTTGGTAAAGGAGGCTCTGGCAACAATTAAATGTTCGGAGCCATGTCTTAATTCCATCTGCGAAGTGACTGAGATAATGGGATGGTAGAAATAATCGCTTCTATTAGTTTCGATATCAAAATGATTTAGCGAGCAGTTTTCACCTTATTTCTCTTCTTCTTCACTTTCACTTGATTTGCTGTTGGCTGTCAGCAAATAGGGCGATTGTTGCCAGCGGCTTGGGGCTAATTGCAATAAGTTATGTGCCAGAATAAAACCAATTGCTAAAGCGAGTAAAATCATGATCCTGAGCAGGTTAGTGGTGTTGTCCACCTGTTTGGACTCTGTTGCCAATTTGTGGGTATCCAGCGTCAGACGCAGAAAACCTTTTGGCTCATCTTTTCCAGGGATGGGGACGACTATCTGGTAGTTAAAATAGCTGCCCGCTTTTTTACCATCCAGAGATAGACGATCTCGCACCGAGACATTCTCTCCGCTATGGGCAACTTGTGTTCCATTGTTAAGATAAACACTGGCATCAAGTATGCGGCTGTTTGTCGTCAGATGATGCAAATTAGCCAGTATCCGCTCATTATTAAGATCTTTGCTGCCACTCTCCATATAATCAGATAAGCTGAATGCGACTTGTTTTGCCAAAGTTTTTGCCAATTCTTCAAATTGATCCATCTGGGCTTGTTGGTGAGAACGGCTAAAATAAGAAACGCCCTGCATTAAAAATACTAATAAAGCAATGCAAATCAATATAATAGCTGTTTTATGCAGTCGGAATTTTAATTTAGCTTTGATCATGGTTATCTCTTCCAAGCTTTGGTCAACGCAATGTTGCCAGATGCAATACAGAGAGGATAGTTTGAAGCGCAATTTTTTGCTGTCAAATCATGTGGGATTACAGGAGTAGGGATTAATGTCTAATAACCTGGCTTATCACTATTTGCCGGAAGAGGTCCATAAGTGGCCGGGATTACCACTTTCATTGAGTGGTGAAGAGGTTATGCCATTGGATTATCGGGCTGGTGACAGTGGTTGGTTGATATATGGTCGTGGCCTGGATAAACAACGTATTAGTAATTTTCAACATCGGCTTGGCGCTGCTATTGTCATCGTTTCTTCATGGCGTATTGATGACTATCAGGTAGTACGTATTGCCGGAAATTTGACTGCTCGTATTAAACGGCTAGCTGATGAGTGTCGGTTGGATGTGGTTCCTTTGGGGCAGATCCCTCGGTTGCGGTCACCAGGTTTGCTGGTGATGGATATGGATTCAACGGCAATTCAAATTGAATGTATTGATGAAATTGCCCGTTTGGCTGGCGTAGGTGACAAAGTGGCCGAAATTACCGAGCGGGCAATGCAAGGAGAGCTGGATTTTTCTGATAGTCTGCGGGAGCGAGTTGCTCAGTTGGCAGGGGCTGATGCTGATATTCTGCGACAGGTTGTAGAAAATTTACCACTTATGCCGGGGCTGACCAGTCTGGTGCGTAAGTTACAATCCTTTGATTGGCATGTGGCAATCGCATCGGGTGGTTTTACCTATTTTGCTGACCATTTGCGCCAGAATTTACGTTTGGTGGCTGCGGTAGCCAATCAGTTAGAAGTAAAAAATAGCAAGTTGACAGGTAAGGTTATAGGACCAATTGTTGATGCTAAATATAAGGCTGTCACATTGGTGAAACTGGCGAAAAAACTGGATATCCCATTGGAGCAAACTGTCGCGATTGGTGATGGTGCTAATGACTTGAAGATGATCCGCAAAGCAGGGTTAGGTATTGCTTACCATGCCAAACCGAAAGTTTATGCACAGTCGAAAGTGACCATCCGTCATGCTGATCTCATGGGAGTATTGTGTGTGTTAAGTGGTGGTCTTAAACACGAAGAGCGTTAATAGAGTTTTTAGGAGTGCAGAGTGGTGAAAGCAGCAAAGCGGGCATTTGTCTGTAATGAGTGTGGGGCGGATTATCCGCGCTGGCAGGGGCAATGTAGTGCGTGTCATGCCTGGAATACCATTACTGAGGTGCGCTTAGCCGCAGCACCTTCCTCCCGTAATGACCGGTTCAGTGGTTATGCGGGAGATGCTGGTGTTAGCAGGGTTCAGAAATTATCTGAGATTAGTCTGGAAGAACTGCCTCGTTTTTCCACGGGATTTAAAGAGTTTGATCGGGTGCTTGGCGGTGGTGCTGTTCCCGGTAGCGCGATTCTGATTGGCGGTAATCCGGGAGCAGGAAAAAGTACCTTACTGTTACAGACGATGTGTCAGTTGTCTGCACAGATGAAAACTTTATATGTCACTGGGGAAGAGTCGTTACAGCAGGTTGCAATGCGTGCGCACCGGTTGGGATTGCCGACTGATAATCTGAATATGTTGTCAGAAACCAGCATTGAACAAATTTGTCTGATTGCAGAGCAGGAGCAGCCAAAGTTGATGGTGATTGACTCCATCCAGGTGATGCATATGGCGGATATTCAATCTTCGCCGGGGAGTGTCGCTCAGGTCAGAGAGACTGCCGCTTATCTTACTCGGTTTGCTAAGACTCGTGGTGTTGCCATTGTTATGGTTGGTCATGTGACCAAAGATGGCTCGTTGGCGGGTCCGAAAGTGTTGGAGCACTGTATTGACTGCTCAGTGATGCTTGATGGTGAAGCGGATTCCCGCTTTCGCACTTTACGCAGTCATAAAAATCGGTTTGGGGCCGTTAATGAGCTTGGCGTATTCGCCATGACAGAACAAGGATTGCGTGAGGTTAGTAACCCATCAGCGATTTTCTTGAGCCGTGGTGATGAAGTTACCGCTGGCAGTTCTGTCATGGTGGTGTGGGAAGGGACTCGTCCTCTGTTGGTAGAGATTCAAGCGCTGGTGGATCATTCTATGATGACCAATCCACGGCGGGTGGCTGTGGGTTTGGAGCAAAACCGGTTGGCTATTCTACTGGCTGTCCTTCATCGTCATGGTGGTTTGCAAATGTCCGATCAGGATGTGTTTGTGAATGTTGTGGGTGGGGTTAAGGTAGCGGAAACCAGTGCGGATCTCGCTTTACTGCTCTCTTTAGTCTCCAGTTTTCGGGATCGGCCATTACCCCGTGATTTGGTTGTATTTGGTGAAGTCGGGCTGGCAGGAGAAATCCGTCCTGTTCCCAGTGGGCAGGAGCGCATATCCGAAGCCGCTAAACATGGTTTCAAACGGGCGATAGTGCCTTATGCTAATATGCCGAAAAAAGCGCTGCCAGGAATGGAAGTTTTTGGTGTGAAAAAGTTGGCGGATGCGTTATCTGTTATGGAAGATTTTGGTTAAGTAGGGAGGAGATATGGGGCAATTTGACTACCTTAAAGAAGCGATTAAACAGACAGGTTATACGTTGCAACAGGTTGCCGATGCAAGTGGTATGACCAAAGGTTATCTCAGCCAATTAATTAATGACAAAATTAAAAGTCCCAGTGCCCAAAAATTGGCTGCTCTCCATCACTATCTGAGGTTGCAATATCCTGTGCAAAATAAAACGGTTGGAGTGGTATTCGGCAAGTTCTATCCATTGCATACTGGGCATATCTATCTGATTCAACGAGCCTGTAGTCAGGTGGATGAGTTGCATATTATCCTTTGCCATGACGAGCCTAGAGATCGGGAGCTGTTTATGAGCAGTTCCATGTCTCAGCAACCAACGGTGAGTGATCGCTTGCGCTGGTTGCTTCAAACATTTAAATATCAGAAAAATATTCATATTCATTCTTTTGATGAACAGGGAATTGAAGCTTATCCACATGGTTGGGATGTGTGGAGTGACGGCATGAAAGCCTTTATGTCAAAAAAAGGCATTAATCCAACTTATATATATTCCAGCGAAACTCAGGATGCTCCCCGATATAAAGAGCATTTAGGAATTGAGACAATTCTTATTGATCCACAGCGCTCGTTTATGAAAATCAGTGGCCGGCATATTCGCCAGGACCCATTCCGCCATTGGGAATATATCCCTACGGAAGTGAAACCTTTCTTTGTTCGTACCGTAGCGATTCTTGGTGGAGAATCCAGTGGTAAATCTACGTTAGTTAACAAATTGGCAAATATTTTTAATACGACAAGTGCTTGGGAATATGGTCGTGATTATGTTTTTTCTCATCTGGGGGGAGATGAGATGGCGCTACAATATTCGGATTATGACAAGATTGCATTGGGGCAAGCCCAATATATTGATTTTGCTGTAAAATATGCGAATAAGGTTACATTTATAGATACCGATTTTGTCACTACCCAAGCATTCTGTAAGCGATATGAAGGACGTGAGCACCCGTTTGTTCAGGCATTAATTGATGAATATCGATTTGATTTAGTCATTCTACTGGAAAACAACACTCCTTGGGTTGCTGACGGTTTGCGTAGCCTTGGCAGCGAGCAGGATCGTCAAGCGTTCCAGCAATTGCTGGAGGATATGCTGAAAAGTAATAATATTGAATATGTCAATGTGGATTCACCCGATTATGATCAGCGTTTCCTACGTTGTATTGAACTCATTCAGCAACTTTTAGCGGCTAATCCTAAATGACACGTCAGTTGAATCGTTTATAATTAGATTTGTATATAATATTTTATATGATAAATTAATAAATATATATCTAATCACAATATGCATTGTGGCTAGATATTTTTATTTCCTGTAAGTAATAAAATATATAACAGCTATTAATATTTTTGATACTTCTATTGATTATTTATTTCTTGAATAAAAACAAAATTAATAATTAAATACTTCCCAGTTGATTTTTAAATAAAAGTTTTTGTGTTTTTGAGTGGTGGGGGAATAAGAGAAGTTTGATTTTTTTATTAATAATTTAATGTTCGATGTGTCACTGTTATTATGATAATTAAACATTAGTTTTAACGTGTTGTTATGATATTAAGGTGTTTTTATCTATAAAAAATTATTTGTCTGATGTTATTTTTTTATTTGTGCTAACAAGGTAATGGCCTGTTGTTAATGAATGGTTGATAGGAATGGGTTGATCTTGTTTAGTAAAATTTTGATTTTAGCATACAGATAGTCATTTGAAATAGTCACTGGTAGAAATATTGATATACTTTCAATTGAGATATTTCTTATATGATTTTCCCTCGTTTGTGTAATCTTATAATGATGAATATCTGTATTTTTACGGATTGCTCTGGCTGTAAGAGTTACTGATAATGCCAGATTTCTTACACTATTAATTATGCTGAGATAATGAATTTGAATCAAATCGCTACGATTGAAGCCATTGATATTTCATATGGTTTTTCGAACAGTAAAGCCAACCAGAAAATGATTTCAGACATCACTCTTTCTATTTTTCCAGGTGAATTTACTTTGATTAATGGGGATCTCTGTTCAGGAAAAAGTACTTTGCTGGCAATGATTTCTGGGTTATTGCCTCTCGACGGAGGAAAAATATTAATTGCTGATAACGAGCTGGGAAGGCTGAATAACTTCGAGTTAGATAGATTCCATTTGATGAACTGTGGTTTTATCTTTCAAAGAATTAATTTATCTAATGAACTTACGGTCTTGGATAATTTGCTATTATCTCTCTCTTGTGGAATCACGGCTTCTCATCAGGAAGCAATAGTCAGGGCAGCTAAGGCCCTCAATATTGTTGGTCTGAAACACAAGAAAGATATCTATCCCAAGGAATTACGTGATAATGAAAAACAACGGGTGGCAATAGCCTGCGCCATTGTGAAAAGCCCTCGGTATTTGTTTGCTGACGAGCCAACCCGTCATCTTAATAATTATGAATGCCAAACAGCTATTGATATCTTAAGTTTTATTGCTCATAACCAAAGAGGTACGGTTGTTGTGGCTTCACAGGATAATAGGTTTATTAAACATGCAGATCGTATTATTACTTTGAAAGAAGGAAAGATTATCCATGATACATATCTTACACATAGCATAATGAATAAGACTATGAGTTTATATCTAAATAATTGAGCGGAAAACGGCCTGTTGCCAGGCCATTTTCAATATGATTATTTGCTGATTTTCTTATATTTAATGCGATGCGGTTCCAGTGCTTCTGCTCCGAGAGTCCGCTTCTTATAGTCTTCGTATTCACTAAAGTTACCTTCAAAGAAAGTGACTTTACCTTCATCTTGATAATCAATGATGTGGGTTGCAATACGGTCAAGGAACCAACGATCGTGGGAAATAACCATTGCACAACCTGGGAACTCCAACAAGGCGTTTTCCAGTGCACGCAAAGTTTCAATGTCCAGGTCGTTGGTTGGTTCATCGAGCAACAGCATGTTACCGCCGACTTGCAGCAGTTTAGCCAAATGCAGCCGTCCCCTTTCACCACCAGACAGTTCACCGACACGTTTACCTTGATCAACACCTTTGAAGTTAAAACGGCCAACATAGG
Source organism: Photorhabdus sp. CRCIA-P01 (assembly GCF_003545805.1). GTDB lineage: Bacteria > Pseudomonadota > Gammaproteobacteria > Enterobacterales > Enterobacteriaceae > Photorhabdus > Photorhabdus antumapuensis. The sequence goes on from NZ_NMQR01000021.1 coordinate 26,829, forward strand.
CGCGACTTGGTAGCTCGAAGTTACCGATACGCATGATATCCTGGCCGCCGGAGATCTCTTCCCAAACGGTTTTCTTATCATCCATGTTGTCACGGAACTGATCTACAGAAGCGAGTTTGACGGTTTCACCTAACGCTATGGTGCCGGAATCGGGTTGTTCTTGGTTGGAGATCATACGGAAAAGGGTAGATTTACCTGCTCCGTTAGGCCCGATAATCCCAACAATCGCCCCTTTGGGCAGAGAGAAGTTCAGATTATCAATCAGAACCCGGTCGCCATAGGATTTGGTTAGATTTTCCACTTCCAGAACTTTGTCGCCCAGGCGTGGCCCAGGTGGAATGAACAGTTCGCTGGTTTCATTACGTTTCTGGTATTCAACGCTATTTAATTCTTCAAAACGGGCCAGACGTGCTTTACCTTTTGCCTGACGGCCTTTCGGATTTTGGCGAACCCATTCCAGCTCTTTCTGAATGGATTTACGGCGTGCGGCTTCGGTTGCGGCTTCTTGAGCCAGACGAGCATCTTTCTGTTCCAGCCATGAAGAGTAGTTACCTTCCCACGGAATGCCTTCACCACGGTCAAGTTCCAGAATCCAGCCAGCAACGTTATCAAGGAAGTAACGGTCGTGGGTAATTGCAACAACGGTACCTTCGTAATCGTGCAGGAAGCGTTCTAGCCAGGCGACAGATTCGGCGTCAAGGTGGTTAGTGGGTTCGTCCAGTAGCAGCATGTCAGGTTTTTCTAGCAGTAAACGGCAGATTGCCACACGGCGACGTTCACCCCCGGATAGATGCTCGATTTTTGCATCCCACGGCGGCAGACGCAGGGCATCAGCGGCGCGTTCAAGCTGGTTATCAAGGTTATGACCATCGTGGGACTGAATAATCGCTTCCAGCTCACCTTGCTCTTTAGCCAGTTTGTCAAAATCAGCATCAGGATCAGCATAGGCTGCGTAGACTTCATCCAAACGGGTCAGCGCATGTTTTATCTCGCTAACCGCTTCTTCCACTGCTTCGCGGACAGTTTGCTCAAGGTTTAATTTAGGCTCCTGTGATAGATAGCCAATTTTAATTCCTGGTTGTGGTCGGGCTTCTCCTTCGATATCTTTATCAATGCCGGCCATAATGCGCAGTAAGGTCGATTTACCGGCGCCATTAAGACCAAGAACCCCAATTTTTGCTCCCGGAAAGAAACTCAAGGAGATATTTTTCAGAATGTGACGTTTCGGGGGGACAATTTTACCGACCCGATGCATGGTGTAGACGTATTGAGCCACGTTGCTATAAGCCTCGCTATCTCTGATGATGATAATGCCTGTATTGCGAAGCAAGTCGCATGGACAGGGCGCGTTGATACCTGATTATATCCGTTTAGGTTATTGATGTTCATCTGAACACGATTTGTCACAGTTTACCCGATTTAAGTTAATAAACTCTATAACCCAATTGCTCGAATAAGATGATCTTAGGTTGAATTTGTTAAAGTGAATCAATTTGTTGGATAAACAACTTACCTGATTCTGATATGTAGTTATATATATCATCATAGGGTAAATTAATGTGGTAATCCGTGATGGTTATATTATTATGCTGTTTATGCATTCGTAATATTAACCTATTTGATTTGATCTCCGGGAGGAGCGTGATAATGGCTAAATGGCAATGCCTTGCGATGGCTATAGGATTGGTTTTTATCTCTGTAGCAGCAAACGCTGATTCTCGGGAAAATCAGCGGCAGAGATATCAGCAGATTAAGCAAGCGTGGAATGTCAGCGATAGGGCTGAAATAGCAAGACTGATGCCAACATTGAAAGACTATCCTCTTTATCCTTATCTGCAATACCGGGAACTGACTCAGGATCTGTCACTTGCTACGCCAGCGCAGATCCATGATTTTATTGATCGTCACCCTAATCTGCCTCCCGCACGTTCTTTATCATCCCGGTTTATCAATGAGCTTGCACGCCGCGAAGACTGGCGCGGGGTACTGGCGTTCACTCCTACTGCACCGAAATCTATTACCGCCCGTTGCCATTACTATTTTGCTAAATGGGCTACAGGTGAGAAACAGGCTGCCTGGCAAGGAGCGAAAGAAGTTTGGTTGAATGGTCGTTCTTTACCAGACAGTTGCGATAAATTATTTGATGTTTGGCAACAAACAGGCCATTTATCAGTGAAACTAATATTACAGCGTATTAGTCTCGCGTTAAAAGCGGGCAATACGTCACTGGTCGGTTACCTCGCTAAACAGTTACCACAGGGATACAAAAGTATCAGTGAAGGTCTGATTAAGTTGCAGAATGATCCGGTTACCGTAGCGGATTTTGCTGATCATACCGGACCGACTGATTTTAGTCGTGTAGCCACTTTAGCGGCTTTTGCGCGTTTCGCACGTCAAGATCCGGAGCAGGCAAGAGTGATCATCCCATCAATTGTCAAAGTGCAAAAGATGAATGCAAGTGAACATCAGCGATTAAAAGATATTGTTGCCTGGCAGTTAATGGGTGAGGTGAGTGATGAACAGGAAAAGTGGCGTGATGATGCGATCCGCGATAGTCAATCTGTTGCATTGCTTGAGCGTCGTGTTCGTTTGGCGTTGGGCCATGCAGATGAGCGTGGTGTGGCTCGATGGATAAAATTGCTACCGTTAGAGAACCAAGACAAAGAGGAATGGCGTTATTGGCGAGCTAACATTCTATTGGCACAGGGTAATAAAAGCGAAGGTGAGGCAATATTGCGTAAACTGGCAGAAGGCCGAGGTTTTTATCCAATGGTTGCTGCGCAGAAACTGAATGTCAGCTATCCGCTGATGATGAATAGCGCAAAAAAGCCAGATGCTGCTATTGCTTCAATACCCGAGGTACAGAGAGTAAGAGAGCTGCTATATTGGCAAATGGATAGTCTTGCTCGCATCGAGTGGAGCTATCTGGTTGCCAGCCAAGATAAATTAAAACAACAGCAACTGGCGCGTTATGCTTTCGATCAAAAATGGGCAGCGCTTAGTGTACAGGCGACAATAACCGGAAAAATGTGGGACTACCTTGAAGAGCGTTTTCCATTGGCATGGCGGCGGGAATTTAGTCATTTCACTGCAAATAAAGGCATTTCTCAAAGTTATGCCATGGCGATAGCCCGTCAGGAAAGTGCCTGGAATCCGCAAGCTAATTCGCCAGTTGGGGCAATTGGGTTGATGCAGGTAATGCCAAAAACGGCGGAGGATACGGTTAAACAAAATGGTATTCAGGGATATGTAAACAGTAGCCAACTTATAAACCCGCTGACGAATATCGAAATCGGTACTGCTTATCTCGAATCGGTTTATCAGCGCTTTGGTAATAATCGGATACTTGCCAGCGCTGCCTATAATGCCGGGCCAACTCGTGTAGATCGCTGGTTATCTAACAGTGGTGGACGGCTGGATGCGATAGCCTTTATTGAAAGCATTCCATTTTCTGAAACCCGCAATTATGTCAAAAATGTTTTGGTTTATGATGTCTTCTACAGTCATTTCATGGGCAAGTCATCAAATGTGTTGACTAACGCGGAATGGCAAAGGCGTTATTGATTTATAGGAAACTATGTTATGCTGCCGTACTAGTTAAATAGTATAATGATTGATTATGACGACAAATCATCTGACAGACCCGGCACTTTCGCCGCAAGATCATGAAGATTGGCAATGTTTCGTGATATTACTCCAGCAGGCTTTTGCTGAAAATCTACAGCATCCGATTTTGCAGTTATTATTGACACCAGATGAACGGACAGCACTGGCTACCAGGGTACGCATTATCAAGGAGTTGATGAGTGGAAAAATGAGTCAACGTGAGCTGAAAAATGAACTTGGGGTAGGTATTGCGACGATTACGCGTGGTTCTAATAGCCTGAAATTTGCCTCAAACGATGTGAAGGCTTGGTTGGAACAGCAATTACTGCAATAGCAGGCCGCCAATTGCGGCCTAGGCGGAATGCTTGTTTAACGGGCGTTCAGCTCTTTATAAATTTCATGACGTACAGGCACTAAAGCCAATATCAGAGCTTGGTGGTACACGCTGGTACGAGTCAGGATGCCATCAGTGAAAAAGCCAATTGCACCATCTTTCTGCTTGATGTTATCAATGCCTGTAAGGTGAGCCATTTCATGGCCTAATTCCCGACCTTCGCGGATACCATCAAGAATTTTTTCTGGTAGCATCAGGCTGGCTGAACGAGATTCTCCGCGAATTTGCTGATATTCCACGACCATCCAGGCAAATGTCATATCGTCTTCAATACCCGCTTCCACACCTACCCAAAAGTTTGCTTCAGGGCGAACTTGTCTGGCAGCCATGACACGCTGGCGGGCGCCAGTGCGGGTTTCCGTGTTACCAATAGGCTGTTGTGGGACGCTACTGTCTACATTGATATCTTCGATCCGATAAGTACCTGGCCCAAAAACATCATCAAAGGCGAGACTAATGGCTTTAATTTTTGCAGGGTTGGTGGTTGCAGCAATAACGTGATACATAATAGATGAGTTATCCTTTGAACGAGTATTTACGCAGTATAACGGAAAATGAAAATGTTACAGGTATATCTTGTTCGTCATGGGGAGTCTGAATGGAACGCAGCACGTCGTATTCAGGGACAATCCGACAGCCCTTTGACTGAAACAGGCGAACATCAAGCCAGATTAGTGGCGCAAAGAGTAAAAGCTGAAAGTATTACCCATATTATTACCAGTGACCTTGGGCGTACACGCCGAACGGCGGAAATTATTGCTGAGGTTTGTGGTTGTGAAATTATTCTGGAGCCACGTTTGCGCGAGTTGCATATGGGGGTGCTTGAACGCAGAAATATTGATTCATTAACATCGGAAGAAGAGAACTGGCGTAAGAAAGTCCTTGATGGCACACCTGGGGGACGTATCCCCAAAGGCGAATCTATGGATGAACTGGCTATGCGTATGAAGGCAGCGCTGGAAAACTGTCGTAATCTGCCTGTTGGTAGCCGGCCCTTATTAGTCAGTCATGGCATCGCTTTGGGATGTTTGGTTGGCACAATATTGGGATTGCCCGCACATGCTGAACGCCGTCTTCGCCTGCGAAATTGCTCTCTGTCCAGAGTGGATTATCAGCACAGTCCGTGGCTAGCGTCGGGCTGGATTGTAGAAACGGCAGGCGATATCACACATCTGGATACGCCCGCACTGGATGAATTACAACGTTAATGCTGGATAGGAATGAGATACTGAAATTCGATGATATGATTCGCCGCTTCCTTTTCTCTATCATTGGTATTGGTAAGATAATATCGCTCGATGTCGTATCCCTTCCTACGTGTCAGGTTTAGCATTGGCAGGCAAATGCCATAGACGGTAAACAGGAAATCCTGTAAGCCATCTTTGGTACCGTAGTAACTAAATGAGACGTATTCTCCAGCCGGTAATGTAACAGGCTGGCTGGCTGCCACATTAAACTGAGCATATTGGGGTTCTACCGCTGTTGTGTACAATACGGTTTGTTCATCTTCTTTTTCTGGATTGGGAGTCGCATGATGAAGGCCATAAAGTACAGGAGGTAACACTTCTGCATTTTGCAGATAGTATGTCCAGAAATTGTGGCGCATTTCAGTACAAAAACTAGACCATTGTTCCAGCGTATAGGAACAGGTCTGTTCTATACCCACCAGTGGCTGTTCCTCTAGTGTGAGATAGGTTGCTTCGGGAATATACCTTTTATCCAGCAATATGGGCGGGCAAATACCCGTGGCGCACCACTCCTCACTGAGTCGATAAAGTGCTGGTGTTTTATTGAATTGTTTTTTAAATGCGCGAGTGAAAGTTTGTTGGGAGTCAAACTGGTACTGTAAAGCAATATCCAGAATAGGGCGGCTGGTTAAACGCAAAGCAACGGCTGCCCGCGATAACCTCCTGGCACGGATATAGGAGCCAATAGCCTGGCCGGTAATGTCTTTAAACATACGTTGCAGGTGCCATTTAGAATAGCCTGCTTTAGCTGCAACATTATTGAGTGATAATGGTTGATCCAGATGATTATCTAGCCAACGTAATAAATCACGAATGATGCCGGTTTGATCCATACATCTCCTTAGTCATTAAGACCAGAAAGAACAACATAAGAACCTATACTACTAGGCTATTTTGTTTGCCACTTGAACAGTCCCACAGAGTGGTAAAACGAATTATTCCTTGTGTGTCGTATGTCTGTTCTGATTTCTGAGTACTGTTCGTGTTCATAATTTATTGACAAGCGGGGCATTCAACAATAACTCTACTGGATATAAGCACTAAGTGTAAAACAAGTCTTATATTTACAATAGGATACTTATTCGTATTATTATTTCACTCATTACTTTGTGAAATTATATTAATGATTAATTGTTTCTATTAATGGTATTACCGTTCTATTTGGTATCTCGGCGGTGAAATTTTACGCTGAATTAATTAAGGTATGAGACTATATATGTTAAAAATCATAAAGATACTCGTAGCAACAACATTGTCGTGCCTACCTGTGGCGGCTCTGGCTGAAGAGATTGGCTCGGTGGACACTGTTTTTAAATTTATCGGGCCTGATCACAAAATTGTCGTGGAAGCGTTTGATGATCCTGATGTTAAAAATGTGACTTGCTACCTGAGCAGGGCAAAAACAGGCGGAATAAAAGGGGGTTTAGGACTTGCGGAAGATACTTCTGATGCTGCTATTTCTTGTCAGCAGATTGGAGAGATTGAACTAACAGACAAGATTAAAAAGAGTAGCAAAAAAGGTCAGGTGGTTTTCCAGAAACGAACCTCACTGGTGTTTAAAAAACTTCAAGTCGTTCGCTTCTATGATGTAAACCGTAATGCCTTAGTCTACCTGACATATTCCGATAAGATGATCGATGGTTCACCGAAGAATGCGATCAGTGCTGTACCTATTATGCCGTGGAAGACAGTGGAAAATTGAGGGGCAGGATGGGTTCCTACAGGGATATCCCATCCTGTCATTTTTAGAGGCTTACCGATAGTTCAAGTTAGGCTTCCAAATCACCACAGAAACGATAGCCTTCACCGTGAATGGTGGCGATAATTTCCATCGTATCTGGCGTCGATTCAAAATGTTTACGGATACGACGAATCGTTACATCAACGGTACGGTCATGGGGTTTCAATTCACGACCCGTCATCTTTTTCAGTAAATCCGCGCGCGTTTGGATTTTGCCTGGATTTTCACAGAAATGAAGCATGGCGCGGAACTCGCTGCGTGGCAATTTATACGGCTCACCAGCCGGGCTGATCAGAGAACGGCTATTGATATCTAATTCCCAACCGTTGAATTTATAACTCTCAACCTGGCGACGTTCCTCGTTGACATTACTCAGATTCATGGTACGAGAAAGCAGGTTGCGGGCGCGAATGGTCAATTCACGCGGGTTAAATGGTTTGGTGATGTAATCATCCGCACCGATTTCCAAGCCAAGGATTTTGTCTACTTCGTTATCACGGCCAGTCAGGAACATCAAGGCAACATTTGCTTGCTCACGCAGTTCGCGGGCAAGTAACAAGCCATTTTTGCCTGGAAGGTTAATATCCATAATTACCAGGTTAATGTCGTTGTTTGACAGAATATGGTGCATTTCTGAACCATCGGTGGCTTCATAAACTATGTACCCTTCAGCTTCGAAAATGCTTTTTAGGGTATTGCGAGTGACAATTTCGTCTTCAACAATCAAAATGTGCGGGGTTTGCATGGTTGCTACCTAGAATCGCTTAAAAATAAATCAGAATGATTCAAACTACTCTTATCTCAGGATATTTACTGGTTATTATTTGTCATCACTGAAATTATAGTTTAAATCAGTAATAACATTTATTGATATGTTTTACACTGAAAGTAAAAGTTGCTTTTCCTTTGGTGGGTATGTACCCAAAAAACTGGTTAAACAGTGTTATGTTAGTCCATTAACAGCAATATAACAGCTTGCAATGCATTTACCATCTAAAAAAACTACCTTTTATTGACGTACATCAAAATTGATTGTAGCACGTTAATATTATTTATATTGGTTATTTTATACCTTGTATTCTGTCATGCAAATGACAAATTCTTGTTAACGTACAGAGTGGTTTTGTACGAAAAATAATCCCCCATGAGCTTGGTGGTGAATAAAAATAACTAATTTTTACGAAAAGATAAAATATATTGTTAATTTTGTTAAAAATGGATTTAACAACTAAAAGATTGGGATCAGTAAGAAATATTTGTTTGTCTTTATGACCATGAAATGAATTATTCCAATGTTAAAAATATCAAAAGCATAAGGTTATTTAGAGAAAATGTTTGACTTTGCGCACAAATTCATTTAACCAATATAGGGTCGAACCCATTAAATGACAGGCAGGAACCTATGCGAACTATCAGCCTGAAAACCACACTTATTACCACCACCGGAACCACAGGTTACGGGGCGGGCTGACGCATATATAAAACAGAGAAAAAAGCCCGCATCCAAATCAGATGCGGGCTTTTTTTTGGCGCGGAATCAGGAGAAAAATGTTAATGCGAGTGCTTAAATTTGGAGGAACTTCGGTCGCTAATTACCAGCGTGTATTGAGCGTTGCCGATATTGCAGAAAAAAAACTTTCTCAAGGAGGGGTTGCGTTGGTGCTTTCTGCGCCGGCAAAAATTACCAATCATTTAGTGGCGATGATTGAGAAAACGGTAGCCGGGCAAGAGATCATTACCCATATGCACGATGCTGAGCAGATCTTTGTTGATTTATTACAGGGGGTGGCACAGGCCCAACCCGGTTTTGCTTATGAACGGTTAAAAATGATGGTTGAGCAAGAATTTGCTCAATTGAAACAGGTTCTGCATGGTATTTCGTTACTGGGCCAATGCCCGGACAGCATTAGCGCTTCCCTGATTTGTCGTGGGGAAAAACTCTCTGTCGCAATTATGGAGTCTGTATTGCAGGAGCGTGGTCACAAGGTCACGGTGATTGATCCGGTAGAAAATTTGTTGGCGCAAGGTCATTACCTTGAATCTACGGTAGATATCAACGAGTCTACGAAGCGCATTGCTGCTCTGAATATTCCTGATGACCATATTGTCCTGATGGCTGGATTTACGGCTGGAAATGATAAAGGGGAGCTGGTTGTCTTGGGGCGTAATGGTTCTGACTATTCTGCTGCGGTTTTAGCGGCTTGCTTGCGGGCGACATGTTGTGAAATCTGGACTGATGTGGATGGGGTTTATACCTGTGATCCCAGAGTTGTGCCGGATGCACGGTTATTAAAAGGCATGTCCTATCAGGAAGCGATGGAACTCTCTTATTTCGGCGCCAAGGTATTGCATCCACGGACCATTGCTCCAATTGCTCAATTTCAGATCCCTTGTTTGATTAAAAATACCGCCAATCCAGATGCACCGGGAACACTAATTGGTGACGGGCAGAAAGATGAAAGTACGCCGGTAAAAGGGATTACCAACCTGAGCAATATGGCAATGATTAACGTATCAGGTCCTGGTATGAAGGGGATGGTTGGTATGGCGGCAAGGGTATTTGCTGTTATGTCCCGTAAAGGGATCTCTGTTGTGCTGATTACTCAGTCATCTTCAGAATACAGCATCAGCTTCTGTGTCCCTCAACGTGAATTGGAACGTGCGCGTCAGGCGCTGAGTGAAGAATTCTATCTTGAACTGAAAGAGGGAGTTCTTGATCCTTTGGATGTGATGGAAAATCTTTCCATTATCTCTGTTGTTGGCGATGGTATGCGTACCCTGCGTGGCATCTCTGCCCGTTTCTTCTCTGCATTGGCGCGCGGTAATATCAATATTGTTGCCATCGCACAGGGATCTTCTGAGCGTTCTATCTCGGCGGTTATTGATAATGAAGTGGCAACGACAGCCGTTCGCTTGTGCCATCAGATGTTATTCAATACCGATCAGGTGATCGAAGTTTTTGTTGTCGGCGTTGGGGGAGTTGGTAGCGTTTTGATTGAGCAGATCCGTCGTCAACAAACTTGGTTGAAGCAAAAGCACATTGATTTGCGGGTATGTGGTATTGCTAATTCACGGGCTATGTTAACGGACATGAGAGGTATTTGCCTTGATAATTGGCAGCAATGTTTATCAGAGGCCAAAGAACCTTTTAGTTTGAGCCGCCTGCTCCGTTTGGAGAAAGAGTACCATTTGCTGAACCCGGTGATCGTGGATTGTACCTCTAATCAGCAAATTGCTGATCAATACGCTAGTTTCCTGAGTGATGGTTTTAATGTGGTCACGCCGAATAAAAAAGCTAATACTGCGTCAATGGCTTATTATTATCAGATTCGTAAGGCGGCAGAAAAATCTAAACGTAAATTTCTGTATGACACTAACGTAGGCGCTGGTCTGCCTGTTATTGAGAACTTACAAAACTTGCTTAATGCGGGTGATGAACTGGTTCAGTTCAATGGCATTCTTTCCGGTTCTCTCTCTTTTATTTTCGGTATGCTGGATGAAGGAATGTCATTATCTCAGGCGACGTTACTGGCAAAAGAGAAAGGCTATACCGAACCCGATCCGCGTGATGATCTGTCCGGTATGGATGTTGCCCGTAAGCTGTTGATCCTCGCTCGTGAATCAGGTTATGAACTTGAACTGGATGATATTGATGTAGAATCTGTGTTGCCAGTCTCCTTTGATAACAAAGGGGACGTGGATGTTTTCCTTGAACGTTTACCCTCTCTTGATCAGGTTTTCAACCAGCGTGTGGCGGAAGCAAAAGAACAAGGGAAAGTGTTGCGCTATATTGGCGTGATTGAAGATGGCTGTTGTAGAGTGAAAATCGCGGCAGTAGACAGCAATGATCCGCTTTATAAAGTCAAAAATGGCGAAAATGCGTTGGCATTCTACACGCGTTACTATCAGCCGATACCGCTGGTACTGCGGGGATACGGAGCGGGGAATGATGTTACTGCCGCAGGTGTTTTCGCAGATATGCTGCGTACTTTGTCCTGGAAACAGGGAGTTTAATTGTGATTAAAGTCTATGCGCCTGCATCTATTGGCAATGTCAGTGTTGGATTTGATGTACTGGGCGCCGCGGTCTCTCCAGTTAATGGTGCTTTATTAGGTGACTGCGTTACTGTCCGGGCAGCGAAGAGTTTCAGTTTGCGTAATGAAGGGCAGTTTGTGGGGAAGTTACCTGAGAAGCTGGAGCACAACATCGTTTACCAATGCTGGCAATTATTCTGCCAGCGTTTGGGCAAACAATTACCCGTGGAGATGACGCTGGAAAAAAATATGCCAATTGGTTCTGGCCTTGGCTCCAGTGCTTGTTCTGTTGTTGCAGGTTTGATGTCACTGAACGAGTTTGCAGGTCTCCCATTTAATGAAAGCCAACTACTGGCAATGATGGGGCAACTGGAAGGACGTATTTCCGGCAGTATTCACTATGATAATGTTGCTCCATGTTATCTCGGTGGTTTGCAACTGATTATGGAACAAGGGGATATTATCTGTCAGCCAGTACCTTCGTTTGATGAATGGTTATGGGTGATGGCCTATCCGGGTATCAAAGTTTCTACCGCAGAAGCCAGAGCAATTTTACCTGTAAAATATTTGAAGCAGGATGTTATCGATCATGGACGTTTCCTTGCTGGTTTTATTCATGCCTGTTATACACGGCAACCAGAGCTGGCAGCCAGATTGATGAAAGATGTGGTTGCGGAACCGTATCGTACCCAACTGTTACCGGGTTTTGCCAAGGCGCGTGAAACAGCAAAACAGGCAGGGGCATTGGCGTGTGGTATTTCTGGTTCTGGCCCGACATTGTTCTCCATTTGTAATGATATGGCTACCGCAGAGGAAATGGCTGAGTGGCTGCAACAGCATTATGTTCAGAATGATGAAGGTTTTGTACACATTTGCCGTCTGGATCTCGCAGGCGCACGACAAATAGGGTAACTAATGAAACTGTATAACTTGAAAGACAACAGCGAGCAGGTGAGTTTTGCGCAAGCAGTCAAACAGGGGTTAGGAAAACAGCAAGGGCTTTTCTTTCCGCAAGATTTACCCGAATTCAGTCGTGAAGAAATTGACCAACTGTTGAAACTGGATTTTGTCACTCGCAGTGGTTGCATTCTTTCAGCATTTATTGGTGATGAAATTCCGCCAGAACAACTGATGATTCGAGTTAAGAGCGCTTTTACTTTTCCGGCACCTGTGGCAAAAGTGGAAAATGATGTTGCAACGCTAGAATTATTCCACGGCCCGACTCTGGCATTTAAGGATTTTGGTGGCCGTTTTATGGCGCAAATGTTGGCACAAGTTGCTGGTGAACAGCCAGTAACTATCCTGACTGCGACTTCTGGCGATACGGGGGCGGCGGTAGCACATGCTTTTTATGGGCTGAATAATGTACAGGTGGTAATCCTCTATCCACAGGGCAAAATCAGCCCATTACAGGAAAAACTGTTTTGTACATTGGGCGGTAATATTCACACGGTGGCGATTGATGGCGATTTCGATGATTGTCAGGCATTGGTTAAACAGGCGTTTGATGATCAAGAATTGAAACAAGCTCTGTATCTCAATTCAGCCAATTCAATTAACATCAGCCGCTTGTTGGCACAAATTTGCTATTACTTTGAAGCAGTTGCTCAGTTACCAGAAGATAAGCGCGAACAACTGGTTATCTCTGTACCGAGTGGGAATTTTGGTGATTTGACTGCGGGTTTATTGGCAAAATCGATGGGATTACCGGTAAAACGCTTTATTGCTGCCACGAATGTTAACGATACGGTTCCACGTTATCTGGAGGATGGAAAATGGTTGCCTCATCGGACCGTTGCCACGCTTTCCAACGCAATGGATGTGAGTCAGCCAAACAATTGGTCACGGATTGAAGAACTATTTCACCGTAAATCCTGGCCGTTAAGTGAATTGGGATATGGTGTAGTCAGTGATGAAGTAACTAAAGAGACCATTAAGGAGCTGGCTAAACTGGGTTATATTTCTGAACCTCATGCAGCGGTTGCTTATCGTGTTCTGCGTGATCAATTACAAGAAGGTGAATACGGGTTATTTCTTGGTACAGCTCATCCAGCGAAATTTAAAGAGAGTGTGGAACAGATTCTGGGTGAGGAATTACCATTGCCCAAAGCGTTGGCTGAACGGGCTGATTTAGTCTTGTTATCCCATCACTTACCGGCAGATTTTGCTAAATTGCGATCTTTTTTGATGGAAAGAGCACCTAAGTCTTTATGAAAGTGGGCGCCGCACAGATCATGCGGCGTATATTTTGAGAATAAGGTCTTAGTGTTGTTCAGGGCGTTTAAATACCAGTTCATTCCCTTTGGATAACGATTCATCGAAAGCGTAGCCATCCAGATTAAACTCCACCAGACGGTCAGTTTGCGTTAATTGATTCTCAATAATAAACCGGCTCATTAGCCCACGAGCTTTTTTCGCATAAAAACTAATGATTTTATACTTACCGTTTTTCTCATCGAGGAATACAGGTTTAATGATTTTACCGGCTAACTTTTTCGTATTCACGGATTTGAAATATTCATCGGAAGCCAGATTAACCAGTACATTATCGCCTTGTTGTTCCAGAGCTTCATTGAGCTTTTCTGTGATTAGATCTCCCCAGAAAGCGTAGAGATCTTTACCGCGTTTATTTTCCAGTTTGATCCCCATTTCCAACCGGTAAGGTTGCATTAGATCCAAAGGACGAAGCACACCATAAAGGCCAGACAGGATACGCAGATGATCCTGAGCAAAATTAAAATCTTTATCAGAAAAAGCTTCAGCTTGCATACCGGTATAAACATCACCTTTAAATGCCAGGATAGCCTGACGGGCATTTTCTGGAGTGAAATCAGCATGCCATTCGCCAAAACGGGCTGCATTCAGGCCGGCAAGTTTATCGCTAATACCCATCAGGCTAGCAATTTGGACGGGTGTCAGTTTGCGACAAATACTGATTAACTGCTCTGATTGGCCGAGTAATACTGGCTGGCTATGTTTTTCCGTGGCAAGCGGGCTTTCATAATCAAGGGTTTTTGCAGGTGAAATAGTAATAAGCATAATATCGTCCCGGTTGTTCAGATGAGGTTACTTTAACAAAAGATAGGATAATAAAGAATTAATAATGACGATAGTGGAAACTGTGTGCGTGATATCTGTCGGGTAACAAGCTGATAATTTTGCACTCCATTTTGTTGATCGATATTGCTATTAATATTAAAAATATTTAAATAATTTATAAAGGTATATTTTAATTTAAATTTACATATAAATTTAAATTAAGTTTTGGTGAATTATTTAAATGTCAGATTTTGTGCGTTTGATCGATTTTTTTTGAATTGTAATAGAGTAATTATTATAAAAGTAAGCGGCTGTATTATATTTCCAGTTTCTTATTTGATTGAAATCGATTGGATAAATAAAATATACCTAATAGATTTCGAGTTGCAGCGCGGCGGCAAGTGAATGAATCCCCAGGAGCATAGCTAACTATGTGACTGGGGTGAGTGAAAGCAGCCAACAAAGCAGCAGCTTGAAAGATGAAGGGTATATAAGTGGGATAAGATATGGAGAATAAAAATAAGCTATTATCCTCTGATATAATATCTATCTTTGGTACAGGAATAAGTGAAATAGCGCTTCTTTCACTTGTATATTCAATTACCAAGTCGGAGATAGATACGTCTTTAATGGTATCTGTAAGGTTAACTGCGAGTATATTAGTTTTTGTGGTTATTGGTTGGCTAACTGCTCGGTTTAATATGCGGGCTATTTGTATTTCTTCGGATTTCTTCCGGGCAGTAACAATATTTCTTGCTGTATTTGTCGATAATATATATTTATTGTTTTTCATATCTTTTCTTCTATCATTTTTTTCAGGTTTGAATATATCGATAAGGTCAGTAGCATACCAGGTATTTATCAGCTCAGAAGAAAGAGTGGCTTTTATATCAAAGCAACAATTCTATTATGGATTGCTCTCTATATCTTCTCCATTGATAGCTGGTTTTTTGATAAATATGATTTCAATACGCTCCTTATTTCTTATTGAGTCAATGTGCTTTATTTTATCAATTATATTTCTCTTTTTTATCGGCGATTGGGGAACTAAAGTAAAGGAAAAAGATATTTCTATGAAATATGGTGGTTTAGGATATATTATCAAAAATAATACTCAGAGAAATATATTATTATTCAGGATAAGTATTTTGACTGCAATGGTGTCATACCAAGTGATTTCGACCTATATAGTGACTTCTAACTATATAACAATTTCCTCTTTATTTAGTGGGTCATATTCGTTTTCTTTTTCTGATCTGATTGCTTATTTTTCCTTTTTAGCTTCTGTTTCAATGTTATTTTGGGCTTATTTGTCTGGTTGTTATTTTACTATAAGTAGAATAAAAAAATCTTTCTTCCTTGGTTCTCTATTGATTGCGATTGGGAGTATTCTTTGGGCTATGCCTTTATCAAAAATTGTCCTGTTATACTATACACTGGGAACCATGCTTATTTTTATCGGACTTTCTTTTTTAAGAATCTCTCTCTATACATCAGGACAAGAGCTGACGCCAGAAAAATATTTTGCGAGAATAATATCGTCTTCGGATGCAATTTCAAGAAGTTACCAATCAGCCTTTGGTATTATAATAATATGGTTAATCCCTTTGCTAGGAAGTAGTGTTTTATTTGTCTTTTTTGCAATGTGTTCTTTGAGCTCAGTTTTCGTTTCAAAGAAAATAAGCACTGACGTTGAGAATAAACTAACATTAAAGTAATTTATTTTGTATGAAATTATTGGCAATGGTTTTAATTTACTGAATTTTTATCTCTATGATGAGATCCTCAAACCAAGAGACTTTGTTAGCGGGAAGTCTGTAATGATGCCCTAAAGTTTGAAGGATTTTCCATCGAAAACGTTTGCAAATCAACCAAACACCCTCAATTGTTTTTACTGTCTTGCAGCAAGATCTGACCATGTTATTATCAACGGATGGCTCAGAAACAATGCCACAATTTCACGCATAACGATGAGATATGACAAAATGACCGATAAACTAACCTCCCTGCGTAAACTGACAACAGTCGTGGCAGATACCGGGGATATTGCGGCGATGAAACTTTATCAGCCACAAGATGCGACAACTAATCCATCTCTGATCCTTAACGCTGCACAGATTCCTGAATACCGTAAATTAATTGATGAAGCAATTGCGTGGGCGCGTGAACAGAGCGATTCCCATGAGCAGCAAATTATGGATGCTAGCGATAAATTGGCGGTGAATATTGGTTTGGAGATTCTGAAGCTGATCCCTGGCCGTATTTCGACAGAAGTTGATGCCCGTTTGTCTTATGACACCGCACGCAGTGTTGCTAAAGCTAAGCGCCTGATTAAGTTGTATAACGAGGCAGGTATCAGCAATGATCGGATTCTGATTAAATTGGCTTCAACCTGGCAGGGTATCCGAGCGGCTGAACAGCTAGAAAAAGAAGGTATCAACTGTAACTTGACACTACTGTTCTCGTTTGCCCAAGCGCGTGCTTGTGCGGAAGCCGGGGTTTATCTGATTTCGCCATTCGTTGGTCGTATCCTTGACTGGCATAAAGCGAACAGCGAGCAGAAAGAGTTCGCTCCACACGAAGATCCCGGCGTCATTTCTGTGACTGAAATCTACCAATATTATAAACAACATGGCTATGACACGGTGGTTATGGGAGCAAGTTTCCGTAACGCGGGTGAGATTTTGGAATTGGCGGGTTGCGACCGTTTGACTATTGCCCCTGCGCTGTTGAAAGAGTTGTCTGAAGCTCAGGGTGAAGTTGAACGTAAACTGGGTTATTCCGGTGAAATTAAAGCGCGTCCAGAGCCATTGAATGAAGCTCAGTTCTACTGGGAACATCATCAGGATGCAATGGCAACAGAAAAACTGGCGGATGGTATCCGTAAATTTGCTATTGATCAGGGCAAACTTGAGAAGATGATCGCTGATCTGCTGTAATGATAGGTTATAAGCTATTCTTTTAGCGTTAAAGGCGGCATAATTAGCCGCCTTTTTGCTATCAGTTAATTGAGGTTTGTATGAATGAATTGCGTATTGGCTTGGTATCCGTCTCTGATCGTGCATCGAGCGGTGTTTATCAGGACAAAGGGATTCCGGCATTGGCGGAGTGGTTGAAAAGCGTGATTACCACCCCTTTTCAGATAGAGACTCGTCTGATCCCGGATGAGCAAATCATCATTGAACAAACCTTGTGTGAGCTGGTGGATGAAATCGGTTGTCATCTGGTTTTTACCACCGGTGGAACCGGTCCCGCACGTCGGGATGTGACGCCTGATGCCACATTAGCGGTTGCAGACCGTGAAATGCCGGGCTATGGCGAGCAGATGCGTC
Source organism: Photorhabdus sp. CRCIA-P01 (assembly GCF_003545805.1). Lineage (GTDB taxonomy): Bacteria > Pseudomonadota > Gammaproteobacteria > Enterobacterales > Enterobacteriaceae > Photorhabdus > Photorhabdus antumapuensis. The sequence goes on from NZ_NMQR01000021.1 coordinate 44,222, forward strand.
AGATTAGTTTGCAATTTGTTCCAACGGCAATTTTATCCCGTCAGGTTGGCGTTATCCGCAAGCAGTCTCTTATCTTGAATTTACCAGGGCAGCCAAAAGCAATCGCGGAAACGCTAGAAGGCTTGAAAGACGAAAATGGCAACGTTCTGGTATCCGGCATTTTTGCCAGCGTGCCGTATTGTATTCAATTGCTGGATGGCCCATATGTGGAAACCGATAATAAGGTAGTCGTGGCTTTTAGGCCGAAGAGTGCTCGGCGTTGAATGAATTTATCGAATTAATGGCTTCCTGAATGTGCCCACTAATAATGATTTCGTAAGAAACGTCGGCCTTTTGTGACAGCCACAATGCCTTTAGGATCATCGTCGTTAGCCGATGTACTTAAACTCGTCAATGCAATAATGACCAGTGTAAAGAGTAAGGTATAGAGCATTTGATCCATAAATGGCATCGAAAACGGCATAAATTTCAGGAATAAGGCAAAAGGTATTGATAAAACCACACCAATTATTGCCCCCTTACTGGTTGTTTTTTTCCAGAATAAGCCAAGTAAAAACACGGCTAAAATACTTGGGCTGACAAGGCCGGTATATTCCTGAATATATTGGAATGCTTGGTTAATGCCACCAAGCATTGGCGCGACAAAACAGGTGATGGCAAATAAAATAGCTCTATTGGGATAGGCATTTAGTGTAATCGTTTACATTTGCGTGATTGATATCTCAGATTAGCATTAATGCCCGTTGTTAAACTGTGTTCAGCCTGAGTATTAATAAAGATTTTCATAATCGGTGTTGAAGAATATAAAAAGTAGAGACTGCTATGCCTAATAAGATAACATTCAATCCTGTTGAACATCCCCATCGTCGTTATAATCCGCTAACCGGGCAATGGGTTTTGGTTTCTCCTCATCGGGTGAAGCGGCCGTGGCGTGGGCAGGATGAGCAGACATTGATAGATAATATTCCTAACTATGATGAGCAATGTTTTCTTTGCCCATCAAATACACGCATTTCCGGTGATAAAAATCCTGCTTATCAAGGAACCTTTGTTTTTAATAATGATTTTTCGGCTTTAATACCCGACTCACCTGATGTTCCCCAATCGTCTCACCCGTTATTTAAAATACAAGGAGTACGAGGATTAAGTCGTGTGATCTGTTTTTCTCCTGATCACAGTAAGACATTGCCGGAATTGACAGTTGAACAAATTCGTCAATTGATTGATACCTGGAATGAACAACTTGAGATATTGGGTAAAGAGTATCTCTGGGTACAATTATTTGAAAATAAGGGCGAGATAATGGGGTGTTCTCAGCCTCATCCGCATGGACAAATTTGGGCGAATAGTTTTTTACCCAATGAAATTGAACGTAAAGATAAACAGCTACGTAACTATTATCAAGAAAATGGTTCCAATTTACTGATGGATTATGTTCAGGCTGAATTAGCTGATGGTGAACGGGTGGTGGTCGATACAACCCATTGGTTGGCAGTTGTGCCTTATTGGGCAGCATGGCCCTATGAAACTATGTTGTTACCAAAAGTTCATGTTCGTCGTATGAATGAATTAACGGATGAACAGCACGATGATTTGGCTGTTGCGCTTAAAAAGCTGACGAGTCGTTATGACAACTTATTTCATGGCTCTTTTCCCTATTCGATGGGTTGGCATTTTGCGCCGTTTTTTGAACAAGGCAGCGATATTGAACATTGGCAACTGCATGCACTTTTCTATCCGCCATTATTGCGATCGGCCACTGTGCGAAAATTTATGGTGGGCTATGAAATGCTTGCTGAAACACAACGTGATTTAACGGCAGAGCAAGCAGCTCAGTTTTTGCGTGCGGTGAGTGATGTACATTATAAGGAATAACAATATAAAGAGTAATAATGCTCATTATCGAGTGGCTGATACCATATTTGAGAATAAGGTGATGAAAAATTTAATTAAGCGTGTTAAAGATGTTTTTGATTTAGTATTTCATTATATGCCGACACATATTATTCAAGCGCCCGGTCGGGTGAATTTAATTGGAGAACACACGGATTATAATGACGGCTTTGTATTGCCCTGTGCTATTAATTACCAAATTATGGTTGCTGCCGCGAAGCGTGAGGATAATATTATCCGTGTTGTTTCGGTTGATTATGATAATCAGTTAGACGAGTTTGATATTAGCCAATCTATTACATTTCATGAAAGTAATATGTGGGCTAATTATATTCGCGGTGTTGTAAAATGTCTGCTCAGTCGTGGGTATATATTTAACGGGGCAGATATTGTGGTAGCAGGTAATGTGCCGCAAGGGGCGGGGTTGAGTTCATCGGCTGCATTGGAAACAGTTATTGGTCAAACAATTAAAAATCTTTACCACTTAGATATTAGCCAAACGGAAATTGCCTTAAATGGGCAGCAAGCTGAAAATGAATTTGTCGGTTGTCATTGTGGCATTATGGATCAATTAATTTCCGCGCAAGGTAAGAAAAATCATGCGTTATTAATTGATTGTCGTCATTTAACCACGCAAACCGTATCTATGCCGAAAGATATTGCAGTTATGATTATTAATTCAAATAAAAAACGGGAATTGGTTGGAAGTGAATATAATATTCGTCGGGCCCAATGTGAACAAGCAGCGGCATTATTTGAGGTTAACGCTTTGCGGGATGTGGCATTAGATGAATTTGAAAAACGGAGTGTTGAGCTTGATAGCATCGTGGCTAAACGTGCACGCCATGTCATCACAGAAAATGAACGTACACTTCTGGCAGCAAAAGCGTTGGCAGAGGGAAATATGCCATTAATCGCGGAACTTATGGCGCAATCACATCAGTCAATGCGTGATGATTTTGAAATTACCGTACTTGAAATCGATACTTTGGTTGATATTGTGCAGCAAGCCATTGGTAAACAGGGAGGAGTGAGAATGACCGGTGGCGGGTTTGGTGGTTGCGTAGTGGTTTTAGTCCCACAAACTTTGGTTGATGTGGTTAAGGCAGCGGTAGAGCAACACTATTTTGCGTTGACAGGTCTGAAAGAGACTATTTATGTGTGTCAGGCTTCGGACGGGGCAAGTCTGGTTGAAACAGGGTAGGCAATAAAATGGCAGATGCTTACTTTGAATTATTGAACATTGAAAAAAATAGGATAGCAATACGTTGGTAACGGACTGGAAGAGGGGAAGAAAAAATTTTCCTTCTCCCAATCCACGATTTATTACTGTTTTATCTCGCCAATAGGCAGAATGGTGCGGCCATACTGTTCATTCAGTACTTCCGCCATTGCCAAATAAAATGCGCTGGCGCCACAAATTATCCCTTCATAACCGGCAATCGTTAGAAGAGCGGTATTGCCGGTAAAGTTGCCAATAGCTAACAAAGCAAATAACAGCGTCAGACCACCAAAGATAAACTGTAGTACGCGGTTAGCCTTGAAGGTGCCAAAGAACATAAACAGAGTAAACACACCCCACAGGCCAAGATATACCGCTAAATATTGGCTGCTGGTAGCTTCCGCCAGTCCCATTTTGGGTAGAAATAATAACCCGACTAGACTGAGCCAAAACAGGCCATAAGAGGTGAAAGCAGTTGCGGCAAAGGTATTGCCTTTCTTATATTCAAAAAGCCCTGCCAGTACTTGAGCCAGGCCGCCGTAGAAAATGCCCATGCTCAGGATAACGGATGCCAGTGGAAAGAAACCTGCGTTATGCAGATTAAGCAAAATAGTTGTCATGCCAAAGCCCATCAAACCCAAGGGGCCGGGATTAGCCAATTGATTAGCGCTCATATAAGTCCTCTGAAAGAAAATCGCAAAAGTCATAAATAGCAAAGGTGGCGAATCATAATGATCTGTCAGCAAGGAAACAATGACCTGTGAAATAATAAAAAGGTTTTTTTTTCTCATCCCCCTTGATGATGGCTTTAACGGCCCCATCTTATAATCAACCGCAGTTGCTAATCGCTGTCCTATACAGCCGGTGTATAAAGCAAAGGTGAGGAATCGTGTAGAGGCATAAAAATGGGTGCCATTGAAAAGCAGAGAGTTATCCTCATATTGATTAGCAACTTGACTGATTACGAATTTCTTTGGAGGCGTTTAGATGGGTAAAATTATTGGTATCGACCTGGGAACTACCAACTCTTGTGTAGCTATTATGGATGGCACGACAGCTCGTGTGCTGGAAAACAGCGAAGGTGATCGCACAACCCCTTCCATCATTGCTTATACCCAGGATGGTGAAACTCTGGTTGGTCAACCGGCTAAACGTCAGGCTGTTACTAACCCGCAAAATACGTTGTTTGCTATTAAGCGTCTGATTGGACGTCGTTTCCAAGACGAAGAAGCGCAACGCGACGTAGCTATCATGCCATACAAAATTATTGCGGCAGATAATGGCGACGCATGGCTGGAAGTGAAAGACCAGAAAATGGCTCCTCCTCAGGTTTCTGCTGAAGTTTTGAAGAAAATGAAGAAAACAGCGGAAGATTATCTGGGTGAGCCAGTGACTGAAGCGGTAATCACCGTACCTGCATATTTTAACGATGCTCAGCGTCAAGCAACCAAAGATGCTGGCCGTATCGCAGGTCTGGAAGTAAAACGTATTATCAACGAACCAACCGCGGCTGCACTGGCTTATGGCTTGGACAGAGAAGTGGGTAACCGTACTATCGCGGTTTATGACCTCGGTGGTGGTACTTTCGATATCTCTATTATCGAAATCGATGAAGTTGACGGCGAAAAGACGTATGAAGTGCTGGCAACCAACGGTGATACTCACTTGGGTGGTGAAGACTTCGACAGCCGTATGATCAACTATCTGGTTGACGAATTTAAGAAAGATCAAGGCATTGATCTACGTAACGACCCATTGGCAATGCAACGTCTGAAAGAAGCGGCGGAAAAAGCAAAAATTGAGCTCTCTTCCGCACAACAGACCGATGTTAACCTGCCATATATCACCGCGGATGCAGCCGGTCCTAAGCACATGAACATCAAAGTGACTCGTGCGAAACTGGAATCACTGGTAGAAGACCTGGTTAAACGTTGTATGGAGCCTGTACGGGTTGCATTGCAAGATGCTGGCCTGTCAGTTTCTGATGTGAACGATGTCATTCTGGTGGGTGGTCAGACCCGTATGCCAATGGTACAGAAAGTGGTTGCTGACTTCTTCGGTAAAGAGCCACGTAAAGACGTGAATCCTGACGAAGCGGTAGCAATGGGTGCTGCGGTACAGGGCGGTGTTTTGGCCGGTGATGTGAAAGATGTCTTGTTGCTGGATGTTACACCACTGTCTCTGGGTATCGAAACGATGGGTGGCGTAATGACTCCCCTCATTGTGAAAAACACCACGATCCCGACCAAACATAGCCAAGTGTTCTCTACGGCGGAAGACAATCAGTCTGCGGTAACTATCCATGTGTTGCAGGGTGAGCGTAAACGTGCCGGTGATAACAAATCTCTGGGCCAGTTCAATCTGGATGGTATTCAGGCAGCACATCGTGGTATGCCTCAGATTGAAGTGACTTTTGATATTGATGCTGACGGTATTTTGCATGTATCCGCTAAAGACAAAAACACCGGTCGCGAACAGCAGATCACCATTAAGGCATCTTCTGGTCTGAATGAAGAAGAAATTCAACGGATGGTTCGTGATGCAGAGGCTAACGCTGAATCTGATCGTAAATTTGAAGAATTGGTACAAACACGTAACCAAGCAGATCAACTGGTTCACGGTACTCGTAAGCAAGTAGAAGAAGCGGGTGACAAGCTGCCAGCAGAAGATAAAACTGCGATTGAAAGTGCTATCACTCAGCTAGAAACCGCAGCGAAAAGCGAAGATAAAGCGGATATTGAAGCGAAAATTGAGGCTTTGGTTCAGGTTTCCGCTAAGCTGTTGGAAATCGCTCAGCAGCAGGCTCAGGCTGGTGCAACCGCAGACGCGGGTGACAGTGCGAAGAAAGATGACGACGTTGTAGACGCTGAATTCGAAGAAGTTAAAGATAAAAAATAATAGCCCTTAGCGGGCGCGGTGACAGTTAGATGATGACAACTGTTGCTGATTAACCGGCACGGGCGTCGAGGGAACTCTGCGCCCGTGTGCGCATGTTAAGGGTAAAATAAGAGATGGCGAAAAGAGATTATTACGAAGTTTTGGGGGTTTCCAAAACAGCGAGCGAAAAAGAGATTAAAAAAGCCTATAAGCGGCTGGCGATGAAATATCATCCTGATCGTAATCAGGGTGATAAAGAGGCGGAAAGCCAATTCAAAGAAGTTAAAGAAGCTTATGAAATTCTGACGGATGACCAGAAACGGGCTGCTTATGACCAATATGGTCATGCTGCTTTTGAACAAGGCGGCATGGGCGGTGGCGGTGCTGATTTTAGCGATATCTTTGGTGACGTTTTCGGTGATATCTTCGGTGGTCGTCGTCAGCAGCGTCCAAGCCGCGGTGCTGATTTGCGTTACAGCATGGAGTTGACGCTGGAAGAAGCGGTTCGTGGTGTGACCAAAGAGATCCGCATCCCGACACTGGAAACTTGTGATACTTGTCATGGTAGCGGCGCTAAAGCAGGAACCAGCCCTGTAACCTGCTCAACCTGTCAAGGTGCTGGTCAGGTTCATATGCGGCAGGGGTTTTTCACCGTTCAGCAACCTTGTCCACATTGTCATGGCCGTGGTCAGATCATTAAAGATTCTTGCCATAAATGTCATGGTCATGGGCGAGTTGAAAGATACAAAACCCTGTCTGTTAAGATCCCGGCGGGTGTGGATACCGGTGACCGCGTTCGTTTGAGTGGTGAGGGTGAAGCAGGAGCTAAAGGTGCTCCCGCAGGTGATCTGTACGTTCAAGTACAGGTGAAATCGCACCATATTTTTGAGCGTCAAGAAAGTAATCTCTATTGTGAAGTCCCGGTTAACTTTGCAATGGCGGCACTGGGCGGAGAAATCGAAGTACCAACCCTTGATGGCCGTGTGAAACTGAAAATACCTGCTGAAACCCAGACAGGTAAAATGTTCCGCATGAAAGGCAAAGGTGTTAAATCTGTCCGTGGTGGCATTCAGGGTGATTTACTGTGCCGGGTAGTGGTAGAAACGCCAGTTAAATTGAATGAAAGACAGAAAGAGTTACTGCGCGAATTGGGTGAATCTTTCGGTGGTGCCGGCGAAGAAACGAATAGCCCACGTTCTAAAAGTTTCTTCGATGGCGTAAAGAAATTCTTTGATGATTTGACCAAGTAACAGTCGATATCTCCACATATATAGAGCTGGATTGCTAAATAAAGCTCGAATTACTGGCAAAAAGTCCTCGTTTCAAATGAGGACTTTTTGTTTGAATTGGAAATTATAAACTAACAGTAATTTGTGTGAGTAAGTTATAAGCATCCTCCTCTTTCGGTGCCACTGATGGGTGATGAGTATACGATAAACTATTAGTCCAATAGATTCCGTTGTAAACACGATAGGTATCTGGTCCTCTTGGTAAAAGGGCATAGTCATTTTCTGCGGCCACAGTGATATTGTTATAAAGCAAAATAAGTGGAATCGTGAGTAAAAGAAATTTATTGGTTATTCTCATTTTTTTCCTCCGGGGCTTGAAGGATATTGCCGTGACTGCTTATCACCTTTTTGTACCAACTAAAACTTTTTTTACGCCGCCGTTCCAGTGTTCCATTGCCTTGGTCATCGCGATCGACATAAATAAACCCGTACCGTTTTGACATTTCCGCTGTAGAGGCGCTGACCAAATCTATTGGCCCCCATGAGGTATATCCTAATAATTGAACGCCATCTTCAATGGCTTCTCGTATCTGAAATAAATGATCGTTGAGATATTTAATACGATAATCATCAATAATAGAGCCATCGTCTTGAATAACATCTCTGGCACCCAAACCGTTTTCAACAATAAATAGGGGTTTCTGGTAACGGTCATATAGCATATTGAGAAGATAGCGAATACCTTGGGGATCGATTTGCCATCCCCATTCCGAGCTGGACAGATAAGGATTTTTCACTGGATTAATGATATTCCCCGAAGTCTTGATAATCTCAGGATTTGTCGTCGCACAGCTACTCATGTAGTAACTGAAAGAGAGGAAATCAACGGTTTCTTTGAGTGCTTTTTTATCTTCATCTGTGATATCAAGTGTAATATTTTGCTCTTCAAATAGACGGGACATATAGGATGGGTAATATCCACGAGCTTGTACATCAAAGAAGAACAACCATTCGCGATTCTTTTTCAATGATTCTAATACATCATCGGGATGACAAGTTAATGGATAATATGGTGCCGCTGCCACCATATTACCTATTTTTGCATCAGGAATAATTTCATGGCAGGCTTTAACTGCTTTAGCACTGGCAACTAATTGATAATGTAGCGCCTGATAAATATCTTGAATTTTACTTTTTTCTGGTAATCCCGCGCTGGTAAAACAAGAGAATAGAGACATATTAATTTCATTGAATGTCAGCCAATATTTTACTTTATGTTGGTAACGTTCAAAAACAGTTCTGGCATAATGGTCAAAAAACGCAATGGTTTCACGATTTCCCCAACCACCATATTTTTTTACTAAGCCATAAGGCATTTCAAAATGGGAAAGCGTAATCAATGGTTGAATATTATATTTTATCATTTCGTCAAACAGGTGATCATAAAAAGCCAAACCATTTTCGTTCGGTATTTTCTCATCTCCTTCAGGAAATATACGTGTCCAGGCGATAGAGGTTCTCAGGCATTTAAAGCCCATTTCAGCAAATAGCGCAATATCCTCAGGATAACGATGGTAAAAATCGATGCCAATATCCTTAATATGAAAATAACCTAAATTGCGTTCCAGGCTGTGACTAATGACTCCATAGGGTTGCATATCTGAGGTTGATAACCCTTTGCCATCTATTTGATAGGCTCCTTCAACTTGATTTGCAGCCAGTGCTCCTCCCCAAAGGAAGTTCTTTGGAAATTGTTTTTTCATGATTTGCCTCTTGTTAATTGCTCGTTAAACTTGGAAGATATCCTCTTAATATGATTCTTCCTCTTAGAGTTTAAATTAATTTTTTGTACGGGATGTTATTGGTGAAGCTTTTACTTCTGATGGTAAACCGAATAAATAGGTTGCGATACAGGAGAAGATAAATGAACCTAACGAACCTAATATGACACTCCAGAAAGCACTATCCATGCCGGAGGGAGAAATGAATGAGGTAAACGCAAAGATACCCATGCCGCCAACGTTATATGCTGTTCCTGAATAGAAACCGACAATGGCTCCGCCAAGTGCCCCGCCAATACAACCGATAATAAATGGGCGTTTTAGTGGCAGTGTGACACCATAAATAGACGGCTCAGTGATGCCAAAGAGGCTTGATATCAGTGCGGTACCTGATAATGTTTTCATATTCTTATCTCGTGTACGCAAAAATACCCCCAGAGTTGCACCTGCTTGACCAAATATTGCTGGCTGGAGCAGTGGAGAGAGCATATCTTTTTTCTGGGTCATCATATTATTGATCATTATTGGGATAAGTCCCCAATGTAGACCGAAAATGACACAAACTTGCCACAATGCGCCCATCAAGAGTCCAGCAATGACCGGATTTAATTGATAGAAAAAGAGATATCCCGCTGCCAGGCTATCACTAAGCTCTGTTGCTATAGGGCCAATAACTAGAAAAGTCAAAGGAACCGTAATCAATAGACATAGGAAAGGTGTGGCAAACATTTTGAAGGAGGAATGAAACCAACTGTTAAACTTCTTTTCCAGTAAGCAGCTAAACCATGCTGATAAAATAATGGGAACAACGGTTGAGCTGTAATTAATGAAAGTAATAGGAACACCAAGGAAATTGAGATGAATAGCGGGAGTTTGCGAAAGTTTAAATGCCTCAGTCATGGTTGGATAGGTTAAAGCTGCCCCGATAACCATAGTAATAAAAGGGTTGCCTCCGAACCGTTTACCTGCGGTATACCCTAATAAAATAGGCATGAAATAGAGCATTGCATCGCCGGTAGCATATAAAATTTTATAGGTACCGCTGTCTATGCTCATCCAATGGAATACGTTGGATAAAGCGAGAATGCCTTTAATTAATCCGGCTGCGACCAATACACCTAATAGGGGGGTAAAAATACTGGAAATAATATCAATGGCGACATCAAGAATACGTTTTAAGCCTCTGGAGTTATCTTGTTTTATCTCTTGCTGTGAAGTTGGGTTTTGTTTAACCTCGGCTTCTTCTGCATCATCTTGTAAATATTTACGATCAATATCGTCGTAAACATCGCCTACATGGCTACCAATGACCACCTGATATTGCCCACCACTCTCTACTACAGTAATAATTCCCGCAGTCTGTTTGAGTAATTCGCTATTGGCCAGGCTACTATCTTTAAGTTTAAACCGTAAACGAGTGGCACAATGGACCAGGCTAGATATATTCTCTTTCCCGCCTATTGCGCTGACTATTTTCTCAGCCAGACTTTCGTATCTCATTGGACTTCCTCTTCATTTAATACGCTGAAAACAGCGAAAGGCCAAATTCAAGCCAAAAAAAAACCTAACCCACCATCTACAATAGCCTTGGGAATAAGGGGACTGTAGCGTGATGGATTAGGTTTTGCCCGACATCAGTTACAACTAAGTCGGTAACAAGCCTATATCAATAGGCTAAAAACTAATTACTCATTGTAACATTTGCAAGTCATTAAATGTAATTTTGGTTAAAATGTGATGTTTATCATAAATATCCTAAGCAGGTTGAATACGTTGCTGTGTCGTTGACTTTATAAAAATTATGCCTTAGCCTGAAAGATAACATAATGAATATAGTGTACAGGAGTGCTACTGAGCAGATCAGGCACAACCAGGTCACAAATATATTTCACCTATTTCTATAGGTTGGTGTAGATAATGGTTTATCCTGTAAGGTATCTCTTTTGTTAACGATAGTAAAACTCATAAATAATAATGTCGTTCTTGCCATTGATGAGAATAATAATGAAGTTATTCTAATGGACAAGGGCATAGGCTTTAATAGAAAAAAAGGTGATAGGCTGAATATTCAAGATGTTGCAAAAGTTTTCACTATTGAAAAGCACGATAAAATTAATCAAATTCTTGCGGCTATTCCAATCTCAGTTATAGAGCTAACCGAGAAAATTATCGCATTAGGGAAAGATCTTCTTGGCAAATCTCTCAACGATTCATTACTCATTACTTTGTCGGAACATTTAAACTTTGCATTTGAGCGTATGAGTAAAGGATATCAGATTGGTAATGTCTTACAATGGGAGATCCCTCACCTTTACCCGTTAGAATATGAAGTCGGTAAACAGGCGCTTATCCATATTAATGACCAGATTGAAAAGCCATTACCGCCGATAGAAGCCTCATTGATTGCCTTGCATTTTGTGAATGCGCAATATGAAGGGCAAACGATGGGAGATACATTAAAATTAACGAATTTGATTAATAAAACGGTTAAACTCATTCACTACTATTTTCATGTTAACCTTGATACAACATCTGTGAATTACTCTCGTTTTATTACGCATTTGCGCTATTTCCTGATTAGACAAAATAAAAATGAGCATTCTTCCGCGATTGAGATGGATTTTTCTCTGCAAGAGTTGATCGAAGAAAAGTATTTCAAAAGCTACAACTGTGCAGTTAAGCTCATTAAATATCTGAGGGGAAAATACCAATGGAAAGTGCCCGATGATGAATTGATTTATTTAGTCATTCATATAGAACGGGTGGTTAATGATAGTTATAAGAGCAGAGATTTATAATTAAGTGGATCATCAAATAAGGGGCAATCTCCAGTAGTATTAGATGAGAGTATATTTATGTGATTTGGATTTTTTTTGGTAATAGATTAGAGGTGGGGGATAAGATGAATGATGAAGATTTTGCAGAAGAGATCATTATGTTTCTTGGCGGAGGAGGAAATATAAATAAAAGTTGGCATTGTGTTACCCGATTGCGTTTTAATATTATAGATGATAGTAAAGTAGATATTGCAGCGATAAAAAAAATGCAGGGAGTTATGGGGGCACGTTTTCACTGCGGGCAATTACAGATAATTATTGGTAATAGAGTTGTTGAAATATTTAGTGAAATAATTAAGCAATTAAAAGAAAATAAAGGAAATCCTGATGGTTCAAAAAAGGGTTTCATTAGTCATATTCTTGATATCATTTCAGGCATATTTGTTCCGATATTGCCAGCAATTGTAGGGGCGGGTTTACTTAAAGGTGGATTGATTTTTTTATATATGATGGATTGGGTTTCAGAGCAGAGTAATGAGTATAAACTATTATATATTCTTTCTGATACACCTCTCTATTTTTTGCCTGTTCTTTTGGCTTTTTCAGCGGCAAGAAAATTTAAAACAAATGAATTTATTGCAGCCACGTTAGCGTGTATTTTAATTTATCCAACATTGTCCGACCTTGTGAGCAGTTCTGGTAGTGGATATTTTAGTGTATTTGGTATTACTGTTCCCGCTATTCATTATAGTTATACTGCCATTCCAATTATTTTAGGTGTTTGGCTGCTCAGTTATATTCATCGATGGGTCGATAGGTTTATTCCGACGATATTAAAGATAATATTTACACCATTATTGGTCTTATTAATTTCTGCACCTATTCTATTGATTATTGCTGCCCCGTTGGGAAATACAATGGGTTTGTATCTTGAAAAGTGGCTTTTAATATTATTTTCCGTGGCTGGGCCATTTGCGGGATTATTGTTAGGCGGATTAATACCTATTTTAGTTATTACTGGGGTGCATTATGCTTTTTTGCCGAGTGTTTTTGCTAATTTTAAATCTCTCGGATACGATTTTATGTTATTACCCATCAGTTTTGCTAGTAATATTGCACAAGCTGGTGCGACATTAGCAGTTGCAATTAAAACTAAAGATAGACAAATGAAATCATTAGCTTATTCAGCTTCATTCTCTGCTTTTTTAGGCGTAACTGAACCCGCAATGTATGGTGTTACACTTAAATTAAGGAAACCTTTTTATGCCGCATTAATCGGGGGCGCAGTTGGTGGGGCTATTGTGGGTATTTTCTCTGTGAAAATATTTGCTTTTAGTGTACCAGGATTAGTGTCATTACCTTTTTATATGCAAAGAGGTAGTAATAACTTTATTTTTATTTTGCTTGGCATTGTTAGTAGTTTCTTAGTGGCGTTTATATCCACTTTATTTATGAAGTTAGAATCTAATGTTGATTCTATAGTATTAATAAAGCCACGCTTTTCAAAAAAGAAGAAAATCACATTACGTTCTCCGATGACTGGTACAATAAAACCTCTCTCAAGTGTACCTGATGATACTTTTTCTGAAAAAATTATTGGTGATGGTATTGCTATTATTCCTACCGAAGGTGTGGTTAAGGCGCCTTTTAATGGCAAGGTTTCAATGATTACGCCGACTGGACATGCTATTGGTTTGATTTCCGATCAGGGAGTGGAATTATTAATTCATATTGGTATTGAAACGGTCGGTTTACAAGGAGCAGGATTTAATTTGAAAATTATAGAAGGGCAGAGAGTGGTTGCTGGCGAGGTATTAGTTAATTTTGATCTGGAATTTCTTCAAAAGAATAAAATTCAGATTATATCGCCAATTATTGTCACCAATAGCGAGGAATATCACTCAATAATGCCGACTAAAAGAAAAAGTGTTATTGAATGTAAAGATGATTTATTGGTTATTAGTCGATGTTAATTTTCTTTTCAAGTAATTGATGTATCTTGATAATATTCTTAATATTTGTTTTTGTATTTAAATATTGCAATATATACCTAATAGATTTCGAGTTGCAGCGAGGCGGCAAGTGAATGAATCCTCAGGAGCATAGATAACTATGTGACTGGGGTGAGTGAAAGCAGCCAACAAAGCAGCAGCTTGAAAGATGAAGGGTATAACCCGTTTTAATATCCACTGATTATCCATTCTGCTTTCTTGTTATTATTGTGTTTTTTTATTTTATCTGTGGAATTTTTAGAGATTATCTAGTTATATAAATTATGAAAAAAATATATTTTTCATAATATGAATTCATATCGAATACAAATACTTTGCGATGAAAAATCAAACAATTAATATTGACAATTAACCCTAAAGGGGCTAGTTTTTATTATGTAATATATAAGGTAGCGGAATGGCCGCAGCCTGGCATCCCTAAAACAAGGAAGAACGATGAGCACTAATAAAATGACTACTGCTGAACTCGAAAAAATCCATGCTGAAATAGCAAAATTAATAGCGGAAACAACAAAGATAAATCGTGAGTCCATGTGGTATCCGATTGTCGTCGCCTCCGGCCTTATTGGCGCGGTAGCTACCATCACAACTCTATTGCTCAAATTTATTTAATTAATTAGCACCGAGAGGGGCTTTGTTCTGGAATACCTATGCGACTGATTGACAATTATTCTCCTCCTACTACTGAAGATCTCGTTAAGCTTAAGGAAGAATTAGGTTTCACAGGAGAACAAATGGCCGATTTAGCGGGAGTTTCCGGTAACAACCAATGGAGAAAATACACGGGTGGGAAGATGCCACGTGTTATTTCTCCGCACATTCTATTCTATATAGCAACACAGTTAACACTATCAGAAGATGATTTAAACCGCATTTTGGTTAAGATGCGGGAAATTGGTGCTAATGTAAGATAAATAGGGTCTCCCTATTTAACGATTTACTCTGATTGATAATCTATTTTATTGAGATGTAGATCATCAATAGATCGGTTATAGCGAATTATTCTGGTTATAAAATCGATTTTTTTCGAAACCATAGCTAGAGTACCATTTAAGGCCGATCAGTTTCAGAGGTTAATCATCGTGACAGCAATTATTCGTCAATTCCTGAAATTAGAAGCGGCTGGAGGGCTCCTTCTTATCATTACCGCCATTATTGCGCTGATAATGGCAAACTCGCCATTACAGGGTATTTATCAGCAATTTCTTAATATTTCGGTGGTAGTGCAATTCTCTGCACTGGAGATCAATAAGCCCTTATTGTTGTGGATCAATGACGGCTTAATGGCTGTCTTCTTTTTGATTGTTGGTCTGGAAGTCAAGCGGGAATTGCTGGAAGGTTCTTTGGCAGGGCGCGATAAAGCAGTATTTCCGGTGATAGCGGCGATAGGTGGTATGGTCGCTCCGGCACTGATATATCTACTATTTAATGGCAATGATGAGTTTACTCGTCAGGGATGGGCTATTCCCGCGGCAACCGATATTGCTTTTGCCCTGGGTGTGATGGCGCTATTGTCTAAGCGAGTACCAACAGAACTTAAGGTTTTCTTGTTGGCGCTAGCGATTATTGATGATCTGGGCGTTATCGTGATTATCGCTCTGTTTTATACCAAAACTGTTTCTCTTGTGGCGCTTGGACTGTCAGCAGCAATGATGGCTTTGCTGGTTTGGATGAATTGGCGTGGTGTCGAAAAAACATCGGCTTATCTGGTTGTTGGCGCTATCCTTTGGGGTTGCATCTTGAAGTCGGGTGTTCATGCAACGCTGGCTGGCGTCATTGTTGGTTTTCTGATTCCTCTGCGTGGTCAGAATGGTCATTCACTATCTGAATCACTTGAGCACAGTTTGCATCCTTGGGTGGCGTATCTTATTTTGCCATTATTTTCCTTTGCCAATGCAGGTGTAGCCCTGAATGGCGTTACGTTAAATGGTTTGACCGATATATTACCGTTAGGCATTGCTGCGGCGCTGTTTCTTGGTAAGCCATTGGGAATTTTTCTTTTTAGCTATATTTCTATTAAGATCGGATTTGCTAAATTGCCACAGCAGATTAATCTTAAACAGATATTTGCGGTTTCTGTTCTCTGTGGAATCGGTTTTACTATGTCTATCTTTATTTCAGGATTGGCTTTTGAAGGAGTCGATGAATCTTTCAGTACCTACTCCCGTCTTGGCATTCTGATGGGTTCAACCATCGCTGCGTTTATGGGTTATGGCTTGTTACGAATGGTCTTACCAAAGAAAAAGTGATGGCAGAGTGGTGATAAATTCATTAATTTAGCCAAATGAAGTTCTACATTTTAGAGAAAATTTCTGGACTGACTCATCATTTTTGTATTTGCGGTACAACAACTAAAATTGTATCGCGGATACTTTATGTAGTGAAAAAACAGAAAATCACCGGGAGACGGTGGATTAGTAATGTATGGCTGCATTGTCTACCAGACGAAAGCGATACATAAGGAAAAACGTATGCGGGTGTCACATCTGAATTTTAATCATCTCTATTATTTCTGGCATGTTTGCAAGGAAGGATCTGTGGTTGGGGCGGCAGAAGCGCTTTATCTAACACCTCAGACGATCACGGGACAGATAAAAGCGCTGGAAGAGCGTCTGGGAGGGAAACTGTTCAAACGTCAGGGCAGGGGATTAGTGCCATCAGAGCTAGGGCAGCTTATCTTCCGCTATGCGGATAAGATGTTTATGCTGAGCCAGGAGATGTTGGATATCGTTAACTACAGCCGTGAATCTAATCTTTTATTTGATGTTGGTGTTGCTGATGCACTGTCCAAACGTCTGGTTAGCCAGGTCTTGGAAACGGCGGTTGTGGAACATGAGCAGATTCATCTACGTTGTTTTGAATCAACCCATGAACTGTTGCTGGAACAACTCAGCCAGCACAAACTCGATATGATATTGTCTGATTGCCCGGTGGATTCTTCTCAACAGGAAGGGCTGTTCTCAGTAAAACTGGGTGAATGTAATGTGAGTTTCTTCTGCCGACAACCTATCCCGGAAAAACCTTTCCCGGAATGTTTGGAGGAACGTCGCTTATTGGTCCCAGGGCGTCGCTCTATGTTAGGGCGTAAATTATTGACTTGGATACGTAATAAAAATCTTCAGATTGAAGTGCTCGGTGAGTTTGATGATGCCGCGTTAATGAAAGCGTTTGGTATGTATCATAATGCGATTTTCGTGGCGCCATCTTTGTATGCTAATGATATTTTTGCAGATAATGATATTGCCGAAATTGGTCGGTTGGATGCCGTGCAGGAAGAGTATTATGTGATTTTTGCTGAGCGAATGATTCAACACCCGGCTGTTCAAAGGGTATGTAATAAAGATTTTTCCGCGTTGTTTAATGTGCCATCTAAGAAGCGTACTTAAAAAATAATTGATAATAACTGCAAATACAAAAAAACCGGCGTAGGCCGGTTTTTCCGTAATCCAAACGCAAATTATTGCATTGCGTTGATTTGCGCTGTCAGATTAGATTTATGACGTGCGGCTTTGTTTTTGTGGATCAGACCCTTACAGGCGTGACGATCGACAATAGGTTGCATGTCATTAAATGCTTTCTGTGCAGTTTCTTTATCGCCAGTAGCGATAGCAGCATATACCTTCTTGATAAAGGTACGCACCATGGAACGACGGCTAGCGTTATGCTGACGACGTTTTTCAGACTGAATGGCGCGTTTCTTAGCTGATTTGATATTAGCCAAGGTCCAACTCCCAAATATATTCTATCGAGGACAATTCAAAGGCCGAGGAATATGCCTGTTCAACCTTCTTTTGTCAATGGATTTGTGCAAATAAGCGCCGTTGTACCGCGGCAACTTGCTTCGTTGTGATGGCGCAGGATTTTATCAGCTTACTTAGTGGGAATACAGTCTTTCACAATAAAAATCTTATTGAATAGTCCAGATAGAAATAAAATGAATATTTTTCGGGATTCCTGCTCGTTTTTGTTGTATGAATCAGGGCTATTGATTTAAATCATCTTATGATGGTGGGTTAACCTTGAGCTTTGTACAAGGTATAATTTGGCAATTTCCAGGGTATTGAGCCAGCTATGGAGCTAATTCGCGGTATACGTAATATCCGGACATGTCAGCGCGGTTGCGTGTTGACGATTGGTAATTTTGATGGTGTCCACAGAGGTCATCAGGCACTACTGAAACACTTAAAACACGAAGGGCAGCGTCTGGGATTACCAGTAATGGTCATGATTTTTGAGCCACAACCCTTGGAGTTTTTTGCTAAGGGTGGTGCTCCCGCGCGTCTGACGAGATTGAGGGATAAAGCCAAATATCTCGCCCAATGTGGAGTGGATTATTTATTATGCGTGAAGTTTGACAGAAATTTTGCGGCAAATACGCCAGAAGCTTTTGTTTCACGGTTGCTGGTGGAAAAATTGGGTGTTAAGTTCCTCGCTGTGGGAGATGATTTTCGTTTTGGTCAATCTCGCAGTGGTGATTTTGCCTTTTTGCAGCGAGCCGGTGAGACATACGGCTTTGATGTAACCAACAGTGAAAGTTTTTGTGATGATGGTTTGCGGATTAGCAGCACAGCTATCCGTCAAGCACTGCAAGATGATGATTTGGTGTTAGCCGAAACATTATTGGGACATCCATACAGCATTTGTGGCCGGGTCGTTCATGGTAAGCGACTAGGGAACACTATTGGTTTTCCAACAGCAAATTTGCCGTTAAAACGATTAGTGGCTCCGGTACAAGGCGTTTATGTTGTTGAAGTCTATGGTTTGGGAGGCCAGCCTTTACCGGGTGTTGCCAATATTGGTACACGTCCAACAGTCTCTGGTCAGGGTCAACAACTTGAAGTACATCTAATTGATACCCAAATGGATCTCTATGGGCGTTATATTGATGTGGTGTTACGTAAAAAATTGCGTAATGAACAGCGGTTTGCTTCCCTTGATGCACTCAAGCAGCAAATTGCGAATGATTTGGTTGCTGCGAAGGAATTTTTTAAGCAGCTACCTGTGTCATGTATCTAGCGGAAAATTGGAATTGAGAATCGAATGAGTGACTATAAAAATACCCTGAACTTACCAGAAACAGGGTTTCCAATGCGCGGAGACTTAGCAAAGCGCGAACCAGACATGCTAAAACGTTGGTACAAAGATGAGTTGTATCAGGTAATTCGTAAAGCAAAAGCCGGTAAAAAAACATTTATTCTGCATGACGGCCCTCCTTATGCGAACGGCAGCATTCATATTGGTCACTCAGTCAATAAGATTCTCAAAGATATTATTATTAAATCCAAAGGGATGGCGGGATATGATTCACCATATGTCCCTGGTTGGGATTGCCACGGTTTACCCATTGAGCTTAAGGTTGAGCAGATTATTGGTAAGCCGGGGGAAAAATTTTCCGCCGCTGAATTTCGTGCCGAGTGCCGCAAATATGCCAAAGAGCAGATCGAAGGTCAGAAGAAAGACTTTATCCGTCTGGGTATATTCGGTGACTGGGAACGTCCATATTTGACGATGGACTTTAAGACCGAAGCTGACATTATTCGCGCATTAAGCCGTATTATCGCTAATGGTCATTTGTTGAAAGGCGCCAAGCCTGTTCACTGGTGTACCGATTGTCGTTCATCACTGGCCGAAGCGGAAGTTGAGTATTATGACAAAACTTCGCCATCGATTGACGTGCGTTTTAATGCGGTTGATGTAGCAGCCATTTGTGAGAAATTTGGCGTGCAGGCATCAGATCAACCCGTTTCTTTGGTGATCTGGACAACCACGCCGTGGACATTGCCGGCTAACCGGGCGATCGCTTTGCATGCTGAATTTAACTATCAATTAGTACAGATTGAGGGTGAATGCCTGATCCTGGCTGCTGATTTGGTAGAAAGTGTGATGAAGCGCACAGGTATAACTTCGTGGGCAGTATTAGGGAGTTGTGCGGGTGCGGCGTTGGAACTATTGCGCTTTAAACATCCATTTATGGGCTTTGATTCACCAGTTGTACTGGGTGATCACGTGACTTTGGATGCGGGTACCGGCGCTGTGCATACGGCTCCAGGTCACGGCCCGGACGACTTCGTTCTCGGTCAGAAATATGGTTTAGAAGTTGCAAACCCGGTTGGCCCGAATGGCTGCTATCTGTCGGGTACTTATCCTTCTCTGGATGGCATGTTTGTCTTTAAGGCGAACGACATCATTACTGATATCCTGCGTGAAAACCATGCGTTGTTACACTTGGAAAAATTACAGCATAGCTACCCTTGCTGCTGGCGCCATAAGACACCGATCATTTTCCGTGCCACGCCACAATGGTTTGTCAGCATGGATCAAAATGGTCTGCGCAAACAATCGTTGCAAGAGATCAAAGGGGTTCAGTGGATCCCGGGTTGGGGTCAGGCCCGGATTGAGGCAATGGTTGAAAACCGTCCTGACTGGTGTATTTCACGCCAACGTACTTGGGGCACGCCGATGTCTCTTTTTGTCCATAAAGAGACGGAAGAACTTCATCCACGCACTGTCGAGCTGATGGAAGAAGTTGCTAAACGTGTTGAGGTTGATGGTATTCAGGCGTGGTGGGATCTGGAACCAGCCGAACTGCTGGGCGATGACGCGGCTAACTACGTCAAAATCTTTGATACGCTGGATGTCTGGTTTGATTCTGGATCAACGCATTCATCAGTTGTTGATGCCCGCCCTGAATTTCAGGGTAATTCTGCGGATATCTATCTGGAAGGTTCAGATCAGCATCGTGGCTGGTTTATGTCTTCCCTGATGATCTCCACCGCAATGAAAGGCAAAGCGCCTTACCGTCAGGTACTGACACACGGTTTCACGGTGGATGGTCAGGGTCGTAAGATGTCTAAGTCTATCGGTAACACTATCAGTCCACAGGATGTGATGAATAAATTAGGGGCGGATATTCTGCGTCTATGGGTTGCATCTACCGATTACACCGGTGAAATTGCGGTATCGGATGAGATCCTGAAACGTTCTGCCGATGCATATCGCCGTATCCGTAACACAGCGCGTTTCCTGCTGGCAAACCTGAATGGTTTTGATTCTGAACAACATAGGGTTAAACCGGAAGAGATGGCTGTGTTGGATCGCTGGGCTGTAGGCCGTGCTCAGGCTGCTCAGGCAGACATTATAAAATGTTACGATGAGTATGATTTTCACTCTGTTGTTCAGCGTTTAATGCAGTTCTGTTCCGTGGAAATGGGGTCGTTCTATCTTGATATCATTAAAGACCGTCAGTATACCGCGAAGGGCGATAGTCTGGCTCGCCGTAGTTGCCAGACTGCGCTGTATCATATTGCGGAAGCACTAGTTCGCTGGATGGCGCCTATCCTCTCCTTTACTGCTGATGAAGTTTGGAATGAGTTGCCTGGCAAACGTGCTCAATATGTGTTTACCGAAGAGTGGTACGACGGCTTGTTTGGTCTGGCCGCAGGCGAACCAATGAATGATGCTTTCTGGGCTGATTTGTTGGCTGTGCGAGGTGAGGTTAACAAAGTTCTGGAGCAGGCACGTGCGGACAAACATATCCGTAGTTCACTGGAAGCCGCGGTGACGCTGTACGCCGATAATGAATTGGCGGACAAACTGAATAGCCTTGGAGATGAAGTGCGTTTTGTTCTGCTAACATCTCAGGTTGTTGTAGCAGATTATGAGCAGGCTGGTGAAGATGCGCAACAAAGCGAAATCGGTAGTTTGAAAATTGCTTTCCGCAAAGCGGATGGCGAAAAATGTCCTCGTTGCTGGCATTACGCTAAAGATGTGGGATTGGTGGCGGAACATGCAGAACTTTGTGGCCGCTGTGTAACTAATGTTGCCGGTAACGGCGAAGAGCGTAAGTTTGCCTGATGAATAAACCCATTTGCTCCACCGGCCTTCGCTGGCTTTGGTTAGTTGTTGTGGTATTGATTTTGGATCTGGGTAGTAAGCAGTTAGTGTTGCAACACTTTCATCTGTATGAATCCGTTCCATTGATACCTTATTTTAATCTGACTTATGCCCAGAATTTTGGGGCGGCTTTCAGTTTCCTGGCAGAGAAAGATGGTTGGCAGCGTTGGTTCTTTGCATTCATTGCTGTTGCTATTTCAGTTGTGTTGACGGTGATGATGTATCGTTCCAGTGCAAAGAAGAAACTGAGTAATATCGCTTATGCCCTGATTATTGGTGGAGCATTGGGTAATCTGTTTGACCGGTTGGTTCATGGTTTTGTCATCGATTTTATTGATTTTTATGTCGGTGATTGGCACTTTCCAACTTTTAATATCGCCGATATGGCGATATGTATCGGGGCTGGATTGGTTATCATTGATAGCTTTCTAAGCCCGGATGAAAAGACCATCAAAGTGGGATAAGTAAGATGTCAAACCAGGTGCAGGTGGATAGTGCGGTTTTACTGCACTTCACTTTAAAACTGCAAGATGGCTCTATTGCCGACTCCACTCACACTCAGGGCAAACCTGCATTATTTCGTTTAGGTGATGGAACCCTTTCTTCACCTTTGGAACAGCAGCTTACTGGGCTAAAAGAGGGAGATCAACATACCTTTACTTTGGCTGGTGAGGCTATATTTGGTAAACCGAATCCTGATCTAATCCAATATTTTACTCCGCGTGATTTTGCCGAAACGGGTATTCCTGAAATTGGCACTATAATGTTATTTACGGCAATGAATGGCAGTGAAATGCCGGGCATAGTCAAAGCCGTAGCAGAAGAATCCGTGACGGTTGATTTCAATCACCCGTTAGCTGATCAGAACGTTACGTTTGAAATTGAAGTGTTGGAAATTGATCCCCAATTGGAGGAAAACCATGCAGA
This sequence comes from Photorhabdus sp. CRCIA-P01, assembly GCF_003545805.1. Taxonomy (GTDB): domain Bacteria; phylum Pseudomonadota; class Gammaproteobacteria; order Enterobacterales; family Enterobacteriaceae; genus Photorhabdus; species Photorhabdus antumapuensis. Next base: position 66,833 of record NZ_NMQR01000021.1, read on the forward strand.
TATTGCTGGCTAACCCCCGCGGTTTTTGTGCCGGTGTTGACCGTGCTATCAGTATTGTGGAACGTGCACTGGAATTATATGGTGCGCCGATCTACGTTCGTCATGAAGTTGTGCATAACCGTTATGTTGTAGATAACCTGCGCAAGCGGGGTGCTATCTTTATTGAAGAAATTTCAGATGTACCGGATGATGCGATTCTGATTTTTTCGGCACATGGTGTTTCACAGGCTATTCGTGCTGAAGCGCGTTCTCGCAATTTGACCATGTTGTTCGATGCGACTTGCCCGTTAGTGACGAAAGTCCACATGGAGGTCGCAAGAGCCAGCCGCAAGGGCAAAGAAGCTATTCTGATTGGTCACGCTGGACATCCCGAAGTTGAAGGGACAATGGGTCAGTACAACAATGCGGAAGGTGGAATGTATCTGGTTGAATCTCCGGAAGATGTATGGAACTTGAAAGTCAAAGATGAAGACAACTTGTGTTTTATGACTCAAACCACGTTATCCGTTGATGATACTTCAGCAGTGATTGATGCACTTAATGCACGATTCCCAAACATCGTTGGTCCCCGTAAAGATGATATTTGTTATGCGACGACTAATCGTCAGGAAGCGGTGCGAGATTTGGCGTCTGATGCCGATGTTGTCTTGGTTGTGGGTTCGAAGAATTCATCTAACTCTAATCGTCTCGCTGAGTTAGCTCAGCGGGTTGGTAAGCCTGCTTATCTGATAGATTCTGCTGAGGATATTAAAGAGGAGTGGATTACCGGTACCTCTCTGATTGGTGTAACCGCTGGCGCTTCGGCACCGGATATTTTAGTTCAGCAAGTTATTGAACGCCTGAAAAATCTTGGGGCTGAGTCCGTCAAGGAATTACATGGTAGGGAAGAAAATATTGTGTTTGAGGTACCGAAAGAGTTACGTGTTGAAGTCAAAGAAATTAGCTAAATAATCATAATAAATAAGAATAAAGTAGCGTATTTTCTCTTTATTTAAAAATATTCATCTGACTGATCATCGTGTTAAATATAGTGAGGGCTTATGGCTGATACAGATATTCGTGTTGCTATTGTTGGCGCTGGTGGGCGTATGGGACGTCAGTTGATTCAGGCCACTTATCAATTAGATGGTGTGGTTCTTGGCGCAGCTTTGGAACGTTCCGGTTCTTCTCTGATTGGCGCGGATGCCGGAGAGTTGGCGGGTATTGGTCATACAGGTGTGACTGTTTGTGATGACCTGAAAAGTATCGTTGATAATTTTGATATCCTTATCGATTTTACCCGCCCGGAAGGAACGTTGACTCATCTTGAAATTTGTCACCGGAACGGTAAAGCGATGGTGATCGGTACAACAGGCTTTGATGAGGCGGGTAAGCAGGCAATTAAAGAGGCTTCTGCTGATATTCCGATTGTATTTGCCGCGAATTTCAGTGTTGGTGTAAATCTGGTGCTTAAATTATTGGAAAAAGCAGCGAAAGTGATGGGTGAGTATAGCGATATCGAAATTATCGAAGCGCATCACCGCCATAAAGTGGATGCACCATCAGGAACAGCTTTAGCAATGGGAGAGTCTATTGCTCATGCTTTGGGGCGGGATCTTAAAGCGCGTGCTGTCTATGCCCGTGAAGGTTATACCGGTGAACGTGATCCGAAAAGTATTGGTTTTGCGACTATCCGTGCCGGGGATATCGTGGGTGAGCATACCGCTATGTTTGCAGATATTGGGGAGAGAGTAGAGATAACTCATAAGGCTTCCAGTCGGATGACGTTTGCAAATGGCGCTGTAAAGGCTGCTCTATGGCTAAGTGGTAAAAATAGTGGCCTTTTTGATATGAAAGATGTGCTAAATCTCGATTTACTTTAAAAAGCTATTTTTGTAATTTATTGATATCGCATAATTAAATGTTTTATTATGCGATTTTTAATTTCTTTGTTTAATTTTATTATTTTTTGGTTTGTTTTTTCTATTTTTATCTTGTTTATAACCTTAATTTTCTGCTTTCTTCTCCTTTTTATGATTATTTTCAACTTTTCATATGAAAATCAAATCTTCTATGCTCATTACCGTTTTATAAATTAACTTTATTGCTATTTTCAGTCTTATTTCATTGGTTTGTCTGGCGAAGTGTGCAAAAAAATAAGAAAAGTGACATTTTTTGTAGACAACTCTCCCTCTCATCATTAGAATGCGCGCAATTTGCCAAAATTTTGCCTAAAAAGCAGCTTTGGCATTGATTTTGAGGAATAAATCTGAATTAATATGCACTAATTGCGAGTAATTATTCTTTGGAGGGTGTTTTGATTAAGTCAGCTATATTGGTTCTGGAAGATGGAACCCAATTCCACGGTCGTGCCATAGGTGCGGAAGGGGCGGCAGTTGGGGAAGTGGTGTTCAATACCTCGATGACCGGATATCAAGAAATTCTCACAGACCCTTCCTATTCCCGCCAAATTGTCACTCTTACTTATCCCCATATTGGTAATGTCGGTGTTAACTCAGTCGATAAAGAATCACTAAAAGTACAAGCCCAAGGGCTAGTGATTCGTGATCTACCACTGTTGGCCAGTAACTTCCGCTGCGAAGAAACGCTTTCCGATTACCTTAAACGTCATAATATTGTTGCGATAGCAGATATCGATACCCGTAAACTGACGCGTTTGTTAAGAGAAAAGGGTTCACAGAATGGTTGTATTATAGCAGGTAAACAGATTGACGCTCAGGTTGCACTGGAAAAAGCGCAAGCGTTTCCGGGGCTGGAGGGGATGGATTTAGCAAAAGAGGTGACAACTAAACAGATTTATCCGTGGTTACAGGGGAGCTGGCAGCTGGCAGGGGGATTACCGGAAGATAAGCAAGAACAGGATCTGCCTTATCATGTTGTTGCTTATGACTTTGGTGCAAAACGTAATATCTTGCGAATGCTGGTGGATCGTGGCTGCCGCCTGACAGTTGTTCCTGCCCAGACATCGGCTGAAGATGTACTGAAACTGAACCCGGATGGTATTTTCTTGTCCAATGGGCCGGGCGATCCGGTGCCTTGTGGTTATGCAATCGATGCAGTCAAAACCCTGCTTGAGACAGAGATTCCGATCTTTGGTATCTGCCTTGGACACCAATTGTTGGCGTTAGCCAGTGGCGCTGAAACTATGAAAATGAAATTCGGCCATCATGGTGGTAACCATCCGGTGAAAGATCTTGAATGTAATGTTGTAATGATTACCGCACAAAACCACGGCTTTGCTGTGGATGAAAAATCACTGCCGTCAAATTTGCGCGTTACTCATAAATCTCTGTTTGACGGCACGTTGCAAGGGATTCATCGTACCGATAAACCTGCATTCAGCTTCCAGGGGCATCCAGAAGCTAGCCCTGGTCCACATGAAACTGCATCGTTATTTGATCACTTTATTGAACTCATTGAGCAGTATTGTCAGAAAAATAATCGTCATAACACCAAGTAATCAGGAGAAAATAAAATGGCAAAACGTACTGATATTAAAAGTATCCTGATCCTGGGTGCCGGCCCAATTGTTATTGGTCAGGCTTGTGAATTCGACTACTCAGGAGCACAAGCGTGTAAAGCGTTACGGGAAGAAGGTTATCGTGTCGTTCTGGTGAACTCGAACCCTGCTACCATTATGACTGATCCAGAAATGGCCGATGCCACTTATATTGAGCCGATCCACTGGGAAGTGGTACGTAAAATCATTGAAAAAGAGCGTCCCGATGCGATTCTGCCAACAATGGGCGGACAAACCGCACTCAACTGTGTGCTAGAACTGGAGCGTCAGGGTGTGCTGAAAGAGTTTGGCGTTACCATGATTGGCGCTACCGCAGATGCGATTGACAAAGCGGAAGATCGCCGCCGTTTCGATATAGCAATGAAAAAGATTGGCTTGGAAACTCCGCGTTCTGGTATCGCCCATTCAATGGAAGAAGCACTGGTAATCGCTGAACAAGTCGGTTTTCCTTGTATTATCCGTCCTTCCTTTACTATGGGAGGAAGCGGTGGGGGTATTGCCTATAACCGCGAAGAATTTGAGGAAATTTGTGAGCGTGGCTTGGATCTCTCACCAACCAATGAACTCTTGATTGATGAATCTCTGATTGGTTGGAAAGAGTATGAAATGGAAGTTGTGCGGGATAAAAACGATAACTGCATTATCGTCTGCTCTATTGAAAACCTTGATGCGATGGGGATTCATACCGGTGATTCCATCACGGTCGCCCCGGCGCAAACGCTGACGGATAAAGAGTATCAAATCATGCGTAACGCTTCGATGGCGGTATTGCGTGAAATCGGTGTAGAAACTGGGGGATCTAACGTACAGTTTGCAGTGAACCCAAAAAATGGCCGTTTAGTTATCATCGAAATGAATCCTCGCGTTTCTCGCTCTTCTGCGTTGGCTTCGAAAGCGACAGGTTTCCCGATCGCTAAAATTGCCGCTAAATTGGCTGTGGGTTATACCCTTGATGAGTTGATGAATGATATCACTGGTGGTCGCACGCCAGCTTCCTTTGAGCCTTCTATCGACTACGTAGTCACTAAAGTTCCTCGCTTTAATTTCGAGAAATTTGCTGGGGCCAATGATCGTCTGACAACCCAGATGAAATCTGTTGGTGAAGTGATGGCAATTGGTCGCACTCAGCAAGAATCTCTGCAAAAAGCCTTGCGTGGTTTGGAAGTGGGGGCAACTGGTTTTGACCCGAAAGTCAGTTTAGATGATCCAGAAGCATTGACTAAAATTCGTCGCGAATTAAAAGATGCAGGTGCTGAGCGTATCTGGTATATCGCTGATGCTTTCCGTGCAGGTATGTCTGTTGATGGTATTTTTAACCTGACCGATATTGATCGCTGGTTCTTAGTGCAAATTGAAGAACTAGTGCGATTGGAGGAGCAGGTGGCAGAACAGGGCATTAACAGCTTGACGGCTGACTTCCTGCGTCATCTGAAGCGTAAAGGTTTTGCTGATGCACGTCTGGCGAAACTGGTCGGGGTGGCCGAAAAAGAGATCCGCAAACTGCGCCACAAATATAATCTGTATCCGGTTTACAAGCGCGTTGATACCTGTGCGGCAGAATTTGCGACTGATACTGCATACATGTATTCCACTTATGAAGATGAGTGTGAGGCTAATCCGCATAGTGACAAGCCAAAAATCATGATATTGGGTGGTGGTCCGAATCGTATTGGGCAGGGGATTGAATTCGACTATTGTTGTGTTCATGCAGCCTTGGCACTGCGTGAAGATGGGTATGAAACCATCATGGTGAACTGTAACCCGGAAACTGTTTCAACAGATTACGATACATCGGACCGTCTCTATTTCGAACCGGTGACTTTGGAAGATGTTCTTGAGATTGTGCGTGTTGAGCAGCCAAAAGGTGTGATTGTTCAGTATGGTGGGCAAACTCCGCTGAAATTGGCTCGTGAACTGGAAATCGCCGGTGTTCCAATTATTGGTACCAGCCCGGATGCGATTGATCGTGCGGAAGACCGTGAACGTTTCAAACAGGCAGTAAATCGCCTTGGCTTGAAACAACCCGAAAATGCCACGGTGACCACGATAGAACGGGCAGTTGAGAAAGCAAACATTCTGGGTTATCCATTGGTGGTTCGTCCATCCTATGTTTTGGGTGGCCGTGCGATGGAAATCGTCTATGACGAAGTTGACCTGCGTCGTTACTTCCAGACGGCGGTCAATGTCTCTAATGACGCCCCAGTATTGCTTGATTGTTTCCTTGATGATGCAGTGGAAGTAGACGTTGACGCTATCTGTGACGGTGAACGTGTATTGATCGGCGGTATTATGGAACATATTGAGCAGGCAGGTGTGCATTCCGGCGACTCAGCTTGTTCGCTGCCTGCTTACACCCTAAGTCAAGAAATCCAGGATGTCATGCGCCAGCAGGTAGAAAAACTGGCGTTTGAATTGGGGGTACATGGCTTGATGAATGTCCAGTTTGCCGTCAAGAATGACGAAGTTTATCTGATTGAAGTCAACCCGCGTGCGGCTCGTACTGTGCCATTTGTTTCTAAAGCGACCGGTTTACCACTGGCGAAGGTTGCGGCTCGTGTGATGGTTGGTCAATCTCTGGTTGAGCAAGATGCAACTCAGGAGATCATTCCACCATACTATTCGGTGAAAGAAGTTGTATTGCCTTTCAACAAATTCCCTGGTGTGGATCCGATTCTTGGGCCTGAAATGCGGTCAACCGGAGAAGTGATGGGGGTTGGGCGTACATTTGCCGAAGCTTTCTCAAAGGCACTATTGGGGTGTAGCGCCAAAATGCCGCAAAATGGTAGAGCACTTTTATCAGTGCGTGAAGGTGATAAAGGCCGGGTTGTGGATTTGGCCGCTAAATTGCTGAAACAGGGCTTTGAACTGGATGCGACTCACGGTACTGCGGTTGTGCTAGGTGAAGCGGGGATTAACCCTCGTCTGGTGAATAAAGTTCACGAAGGGCGTCCGCATATTCAGGATAGAACCAAAAATGGTGAATATAGCTATATTGTAAACACGACTGCGGGTCGTCAGGCGATTGAGGATTCCAAACTTATTCGCCGTAGTGCACTGCAATATAAAGTGCATTATGACACCACATTAAATGGTGGATTTGCTACAACAATGGCACTGAGTGCCGATCCAACTGAGCAGGTAATTTCTGTACAGGAAATGCATGCGATGATTAATAGCTAGTCCGTATTATGATTAACTGAAATAATAAATAAGGTGCGCTTGAGAAAGCGCCCCTTATTATTGTCATCCTTAAACCACCTCCAAGGGCTGTCTCTTAGTCAGATCTCCTGATTAAGAGACAGTCGTACTAGCAGGAATATCTCTGAGTCAAATTTTTCTCAATTTACTTTAATTAAGGAAATTCCTTCATCTTTTAGCAAAGAATCAGGTATATGATTAAACATATATATTTCATCACCTAAATTCATTACGCTAAATTGACCATAATCATAAAACACAAACATAAAACCGATAATATCTTGCTCAATTTCAGAATAAATAGCATTAACGTAAGAAAGTGGTTTCCCTATCAATCCATCAAATATTTTAAAATTAGATAGATCCATCACTATTTCCTTGCCATATTCTCCTAAGTCATTTTCCCTCAGTTCACTTTTACACAAAACGATTGATGTTCCATTAGGGCTACAAAGTAACTTCTTTGGCGAGTTATCAGTTTCACAAAATTCGATAGATAACTCTTGGGGATGTTCAACATCTGCTATGTCGTATATATAAATCAATCCATACACTGACTTAAGCCGTTTCCCTGTAATTTCAACTCCCCACTCACTGATTTCTTTAGTAACTAAACTCAATGTGGTTCTCCTTTTAGTGCATTCTTCACAGATGTATTATTAATGCCATTCTTCATAATGGTAACGAATGTGCCATCTGGTTTAGTGACAACAACATCATTTCCCTTTATTTTAAATAATACATCCCCTCTTGTTCCATTAGTTCCTTGTCCAGCAAAAACACCAGGAATTGTTTTATCTGGGTTATTACCTATTTCGTCTATTTTATCCAGAACCAACTTTCTATTCGCAGGATTTGATGGATTACCACCAAAATCTTTAGTACCTCCACTTGGGATTGATTTAACATGCTAGCAAATTTTTATAGGAGCAAAATACCGACTAAAAATCAGTACGTTGTTAATAAGTTGAACCCCAGCTTTTTAGCTGGGGTGGTTATTTATTTCTTATTTTCAGGGTAATTATAGTGGTCTGGGATCTTATAATTTTCAGGAATTTTCGGCCAATTATATCGATCTGTCCAGCCGATCATTTCTATATCCTCACATATATTCCCGAAAAAATTGCTTAGATCCATTGAGTTAGCTCGTGCTCGATTTAAAGCAGCTTGAACAGCGATCATATCTTCCTGATCAAGTGCTTTTTGTAATAAAGAAAAGTCATCCAATAATCGATTGATACTGAGATTTAGTTCTTCATCCAGATTGAGTGTGTAATCTGTATTTCCTTCATCGTATAATTCACGTTTGGGAATATTACAGGTTCGAGCCAGTCTAACTAATGCTTCTTTTAATTCGTTCAATGAACTGATTCTAGTCAACTTTCAGCCTCCTTCCCTTTCCTGCACGAGTTTTATCATCGTTTATAGTCCCATCCAAGTTAAGAGCGAACTTGAACTTATCTTTACTATCAAATACTTCTAAATGATTCTTGTGTGATCCGTCTAAATATATTTGGTCACCTTTACTAATATTGTCACCCATTTTGGTTTTAGCTTGATAAATACTCTGTCCTTGATATCGCTTGCTGGTTTTAAGTGTACCGTTTTTAATCTGATTCCCAAGTCCTTGTTGATTAAAGAATTCCCCCATATTACCAACAGCACCCTGATTCGGCTGATAAGGCTGTTTATTCTTCCCAACAATCGAAGCAACGGAAGCTTTACCGCCGATAGCGCCACCAATACCGGCAGATTCTACCGCCTCTTTGGCTATCAGTGCACCTTTTTCCCAAGTTGGCAGTTGTTCAAGCGTATTAAGAAAAGATCCCAGCTTTTGGTACTGGGATCTTTCTGGTTTAAGGGAGTTGAGCAAGTAAGGATTTTACTTGCTCTGTATCTTCTGGATGTAATTGAAGATATTTCTCACAGGCTAGTTTTATATATTCAAAGCCGATGGATTCAGAAACAATAACTTCACCTTCCCATACACCGAACATTATTCCTTCAAAATGGTATTCAGGATCGGGATCATCTAAGTTTGGAAAAATACAATAGGTTTCATTAACTCCACACCCGTCCTTTTTTAGAACAAGCGGTAAAGCCCATAAAAATTCACCTTGGGAATATATAGAATTAAAAAACTCCTTCATAACCCACTCTGAATCACTGTTATAATCTATTTTTTCAAAAAGACGTTTATTACTCATTATGTCACCGGGAAAAAGTTAGTAACTGTACTTATATTCTCTGTCTGTTATACGATAGGTCGAAAATTTCGCAATTTTTTTGGAACAGATAACTTATGGGTATGTCAATTCCCGGCACTGAAAACGCTCAGGGCTTGCTTGAACGTGTGTTTAATCAACCAACTGGCTGATATGATGGGTTATAAATTCCCCGTGTTAGCGTACTGCTAACACGGGAGGATAATCATTTCATTAACAAGAGATCACGCAAATCCATTTGTAGACTCTTAAATTTTATAAATATTCTTTAGGTATATTTGATATCTGCTCCTCTAGTGACCAATTTTCTGGCTTGGATTTTTCGAAATTCCACTTTGCGCCTTTATCCAACCACTTAGATCTGTAATTTTTTAATGCTGTTAAAGTAGCATCTTCATAGCCAAATTCCACCCCACAGCAATCACAAATATCAAACGTTGGTGAATTGCCATCTTCACCCCATGGAGGATCTAATTGTTCTGCACCACATACACGGCATACATATAATCTATTATTTTTGTGCATTGAAGTAATCCAAATTTGTTTTATATCCATGATCTACTGGATTTGGTTTAAACATTGTTTTAGGAACACCATCCGCATTTTTTACTGCGAAAATATTTGTCTCTGAATTGTAATATAAAGTATCTCCATTAGCTCGGGTTTTAATTAAAGTTCCTTTCGGAGGATTTTTAATAAAATTATGGGTGGCTTCAACATATTGTTTTGAATTCTGATATTCAGGGAATTCACTTTTATGTTTATCCCAGTGACCATAAGCATTTGCTACAGGTTCTTTTTTCTTCGTTTCCGTCCATATTTGAGTTTCTTTAGTTTTGCCTGAATCTATTGTGTTGCCAACATTACGATTCTTCCCAACAATCGAAGCAACCGAAGCTTTACCGCCAATAGCACCACCAATACCGGCAGATTCTACCGCCTCTTTGGCTATCAGTGCACCTTTTTCCCAGGCGGGCAGCGAGTTATATAACAGCCCTAAATAACGCTCCCAATGATTTTGCCACCCGCCTAGATTGTCATCGGGCCTCTGAATGTTTTATCTAGCGTTATTGCTGCTAGTTTTTTAAATAATTTCTGCTGATAGGTAAGTAGTAACCAACAGATAAATAAACCCTAGCCGTGTGAACTGCACCTTTATAAGTTGAGTATCCAACTTTTGGGGTGCAGTTCAGATGATCGGGGGAACTAAAACCAAAATTAAAAATATACAAATTTTACGAATAAATAAGATCCTTTTTAGTTTCAATCAGAAGTTCAATAAATTCATCTAATGGAAACTTCAATTCAACTTGTTCAGATAATATTCTTAAATCAGGAAAAAACTCTACTTCAATATGTTCAATCCCTTTATCCTTATTAATTTGGCAAAGTATTTGATTTTTATATGATATCTCAACTGTTAATTCTTCATATTTATTATCACTGAAAAAATCAACATTAAAATCTGTACGCATAACTATTTATTCCTTTTCGGATCTAGAACACCAGAGAAAGATCCATCTGCATTATAGCGAACACCTCTTCCATCAAGAAGTCGATATTCAATACCACCACGGGATAACTCTGTTTTGATAGTATTTGGATTTCCTAATACTTCATTAACAAATTTATTTGCTGCTGCATTTTTTTGAGCTACGTTTCCTCTTAGTGGTTCAAATGTTCCATCTTGTCGACCTGCATGTTTTTCCCATGCCCTAGCGGCTTCAGATAGACCTTGTGGATTCATTGGCTTGTTGGCAGAACTTACTAAGTCCTCAATAGTAAATTTATTTCCTTGATTTACTACAATCGTCCCTTTTCCAGTTTCAGATTTACATGAATTCCCCCATCTGTAATATTATCTCGACCAAAATCAACACGCCCAAACCATTTCTTAGGCAGTGGCGTTATTAATTCGGCTTCATGAATAACCGGGTTTCCAAAATCACAGGTTTCCGTTTCATGAACAATCCTGTTTTTATCTGTTGAATCGGGTATTAACTCCTTGTTCTTAACAATAAAAACATCACGCGCATTATTAAGTTTTTGGGTCCTGACAACCAAATCCCCCTTCACGGTTTTTATCGTCGCAGATCTATTCTCGACTAATTGACCTTTATTTCCCTGAGCATCTTTCTGTATCCACAT
>NZ_NMQR01000210.1 GCF_003545805.1 Photorhabdus sp. CRCIA-P01
CCTCCGACCAGCAGCCGAAAGTGGAGTCGGAGTAGAAGCTCGATCGCTTCCCCGACCCGCGCTGGGCGTACATGACGACGCAGTCGGCTGTCAGCGGATCGCGTTTCCATTTGTACCACAGTCCGGCCCTGCGCCCCGACACATAGGGCGCGTCGCGGCGCTTCAGCATCATGCCTTCGATCGACGCGTCGCGGGCGCCGGAGCGAATCTCGGCGAGGTCGGCGAAGCTGTCCGCCTCGATCAACTGGCTGATGTCGAACCGTTCGGCAGGCAGCCGCTCCATGAACGACTCGAGCCGCGCCCGCCGCTCGGACCAGGGCAGGCCGCGCAGATCTTCCTCGCCATCGAACAGGAGGTCGTAGAGGCGGACGAAGGCCGGATAGTCGTCGCGCATCTTGGCGCTGACGACCTTGCGTCCGAGCCGCTGCTGGAGCGCATTGAAGCTCGCCGCCGAGCCGCCGTGTTCGTCGAGCCCCTGCCCTGCCCCGCGCACCAGCAATTCTCCGTCGAGCACGGCGGGAAGTCGAAATGCCTCGGCGACTTCGGGGAAGCTGCGGGTCACGTCATCGCCGGTGCGGCTGTAGAGGCGGGTTTCGCCGCCTGCGTGCACC
>NZ_NMQR01000022.1 GCF_003545805.1 Photorhabdus sp. CRCIA-P01
CTAATATATGAAATTAAATAGTATGAATTTTTATTATTTTAGTAATTAAATATAAAGGTAATTTTTTGTTTTTCTTGTTTATATGATTTAAAATTTCATTTTTTAATTGATGTTAAGAGGGTGAATATAAAATATTTTTAATGTTATTTTTATAAAATATATTTTAAAACAATCAGTTATGTTGGTTTGGTGATGTGGCGATTATATGATTTCTATATTATTAATTTAAAAGATAGGTAATATGTTTTTTTTATAAAGAATAAATTAGATGTTTTTTGTTTTGTCATTTATGGTATGTTTAAAAAATAGATGGAATAGTATCCTTTTTTCCTTATGTCATTGAATAAATTTTTTGTTATTTTTAGATCTCTATTTTAATTAAAGTGTTAATTGTTCATGTGATGGTTGAAATTAACAAATAAGAATGATTTTTTTATAATTATATTTAGCTATTATGAAAATAATATCTGTGTTTTATCGGGCGTTTTTTTAGAAGAATAAATATTTATTCCGTTGTTTATAATAACGGTATTTATTTAGTAAATTTTCCGTAGTAAGTAAAAGAGTTATTTTTTTATAAATTGCATCGTGAAAATCGATCATGTTAATGAACTTAGTATTCGTTATCTGAAGGGTAAAGCTTCTGATTTAGCTTGTTTCAGTATTGGAGAGCATGTCGCTAACGGAATCGAACAAGCATAACTACATAAATAATCAGGGCTTTAATTATTATTAATGCCCCGTATAATCCTACTTTTTATCATGTCTTTTGGGGCAGAAGTGGTGAATCAAATTGCTAATGTTGTCGCTGATATATGCAAAACACTGAATAATGAACAAGTTAGCGAAGTTGGTATCCAACAGATTTCATTTCCTTTGCCAGCAGGTTGCAGCACTTACTGGCTGGAATGGCTGGCAGCGCAGTCTCATTATCCGCAGTTCTATTGGCATCACAGAGAGGGTCATGAAGAAGTCGCTGCTTGTGGGCAAATTCATCTTTTCAGTGATATCGCTTTAGCCGAAAATTTTTTGCAGAGAAACAGTCAGTTTCCACAGATGCGGATCTGGGGGCTGAATGCTTGGGATCGGATTCAACCAGCCCGTATTACGCAATCCGAAGTAGGGGAAACAAGTTATCTGTTTTTGCCCCGTATCGAATTACGTCGCTACCGTGACGAAAGCTGGTTGTATTTGAATATAGCTGGCCGGCAGGATATGAGAAATGCACGGGAATTTCTGCGACAGTTAGTTTCGCACCAGGAATTCTCTGCGTTACAGGCGGTGGTAGTGAACGCGGAGAATGTGCCGGAACGCGCCCGGTGGTGTGACTTGATTGAGCAGGCTTTGAATACTATTACCCATCGTAAGATGGAGAAAGTCGTGATGGCGCGTAAGACGCAACTAGAACTGAGTGAATCTTTAGCGGCTGCACAGTTTATGGCAGCGAGTCGCCAGATAAATCATCGTTGTTATCATTTTATGCTGGCTTTTAATCAGCATGAGGCATTTTTGGCGTCTTCGCCAGAACGGCTTTACCACCGTAAGCAGACTCAGCTTTATACAGAAGCGCTGGCGGGGACGGTTACCAATTCAGATGATGTTCGGCAAGCTGAAAAATTGGGGCAATGGTTGCTAGGTGATAAAAAAAATCAGCATGAAAACTTGCTCGTTGTTGATGATATTTGCCAGCGTCTTCAAGGTGCTGTGGTTTCTGTCGATGTGGCTTCGCCAGATGTGATCCGTTTGCGAAAGGTTCAGCATTTACGCCGCCGAATTCAGGGAAAACTAAAGAGTGCCAGTGATAGTGATTGCTTGCATCGTTTACAACCAACGGCCGCTGTTGCTGGATTACCTCGTGAAGCGGCGCGTGATTTTATTCGTGATAGCGAGCTATTCAGTCGTGACTGGTATGCGGGGTCCGCAGGATATCTTTCCTGTGAACAGAGTGAGTTTGCGGTTTCGCTACGTTGCGCGGAAATTAACAACAATCTACTTTCACTGTATGCCGGTGCGGGGATTGTGATGGGTTCTGATCCACAACAGGAGTGGATAGAGATAGAGAATAAAGCTGCTGGATTACGCTCTTTACTGAAAGGTATATAGTTAATGAAAACAATCCCCGATTAAGTGGTAATTCATTGAACTAGGATAAAGAAATAATTATCTGTGCCGTTAGGCTAATAGCCAGCTTTTATAGAAATTCTTTGAGTAAAATATGTCAAACAGCGCATTTAACCGCCGCTGGGCGGAACTTTTATTGGAAGCACTTACTCGCCACGGATTACGTCATGTTTGCATTGCGCCCGGTTCACGCTCCACGCCTTTGACAATAGCTGCCGCAGCAAATAATAAACTGATTTGTCATACTCATTTTGACGAACGCGGATTAGGACATCTGGCACTGGGGTTATCCAAAGCCAGTAGAGAGCCGGTTGCCGTTATCGTGACTTCTGGAACCGCAGTGGCAAATCTCTATCCTTCATTAATTGAAGCCAGTTTAACGGGTGAACGAGTGGTTTTCCTTACTGCTGATCGGCCACCAGAATTGATGGATTGTGGCGCGAATCAGGCTATCCGTCAAAATGGTATTTTTGCTTCTCATCCATGCCAAACAATTTCTTTGCCAAGACCGACCGTAGATATACCGGCAAGCTGGCTGGTTTCTGTCATAGATCATAGTATGGCGAATTTGCGGCATGGGGCCTTGCATATTAATTGCCCATTTGCCGAACCATTATATGGTAATGAAGAGCCTACTTATGATGAGTGGCCGCAGCAGTTAGGCGATTGGTGGAAAAGTAAAACACCTTGGTTGAGCCAGCCAGTAGCTAATGTTGTGGCAGAAGTACAAGATTGGGACTGTTGGCAACAGAAAAAAGGCGTTGTATTGGCTGGTCGAATGAGTGCCGAAGAGGGAGTTAATGTTGCTAAATGGGCAAAGGCATTGGGCTGGCCGCTGATTGGTAATGTGCTTTCACAAACTGGGCAGCCATTACCTTGTGCCGATTTATGGTTGGATAATCCTCATGTGCGGGAGATTTTAGCGCCAGCGCAATTGGTAGTGCAGTTTGGTTCCAGCCTGATAGGGAAACGCTTGTTACAGTGGCAGGCGAAATGCCAACCGCAGGAGTTTTGGATTATTGATCCGATACCTGGCCGACTTGATCCTGCCAGTCATCGTGGCAGAAAATTAACTTATGATATTGCTGACTGGTTACTGGCTCATCCCGCACAGTCGTGTATGCCGTGGGCGCAATCTCATACACCGTGGGCAGAAGAGCTCATAATCTGGTCAGGAAAAGCCGTTAACTGCGTCAGAACTGAATTAGCCGGGAAATTCGGTGAAGCAACCGTGGCCTATCGATTGAGTGAATTACTGCCTGAACGCGGGCAGTTGTTTGTCGGTAACAGCTTGATTATTCGTTTGATAGATGCACTGGGGCAATTACCGGCGGGATATCCAGTTTACAGTAACCGAGGGGCTAGCGGTATTGATGGGTTAATTTCCACTGCGGCAGGTGTGCAACGGGCAACGGCAAAGCCCACTTTGGCGGTTATCGGTGATTTATCGGCGCTTTATGATCTCAATAGCTTGGCTCTGTTGCGTCATCCTTCCGCTCCAATGGTATTAATTGTGGTAAATAATAACGGCGGGCAGATTTTTTCTCTACTACCAACCTCGGAAGAAGCAAGGCAGCGTTTTTACTGTATGCCTCAATACGTTAATTTTGATCATGCTGCGTCAATGTTCGGCTTGAAGTATGCCAGCCCACAAAATTGGATGGAGTTGCAACAAGGTATTGAGCAGGCATGGCAACAAAATGAAACCACACTGATTGAGCTAAAAGTACCGGACAAAGAAGGGGCTGACTGTTTGCAACGGTTGTTAAAACAGGTGGCGATGTTGTGAGTCTCGCTTGTCGCAAATTCAACGGTCACAATGGCCGCCCTTGGCTGGTGTGGTTGCATGGATTATTGGGTTGTGGTGATGAATGGTTGCCATTAGTGAATCTGTGTGCTCAACATCCTTCATTGGTCGTTGATCTCCCCGGTCACGGTGATTCCGCAAGGGTGCGGATAAACGATTTTACAGAGATGAGCCGTCTTCTATCTAAAACGTTAAGAGAACAGCAAATTGATCAATATTGGTTGATTGGTTACTCCTTGGGTGGACGCATTGCTATGTATCATGCCTGTTATGGTGATATTCGGGGATTATGCGGATTGCTGGTTGAAGGCGGAAATCCTGGATTATTTTCCCAACAGGAGCGGAATGATCGCCTCGATCACGATAGAAATTGGGCCAGACGTTTTCGTTCTCAGTCGATGGAACAGGTTTTGTCTGATTGGTATCAGCAGCCCATTTTTTCTGATCTATTGCCTGAACCGCGTCAACATCTGATCAAAATACGCCGCCATAATAATGGTGATAGTGTGGCTGATATGCTGGAAAATACCTCGCTTGGACATCAACCTTGGTTGGTGCCTGTATTGCAACAACTGACGTTGCCTTTTGCTTATCTATGCGGCGAAAATGACAAAAAATTCGGACAATTAGCAAAACGTTGCGCTTTGCCGCTGCAAACTATTCCACATGCTGGGCATAATGCTCACCGAACGAACACGGCGGCGTTTGCTGCGGCAGTAAACCATTTTTTATCACTCTTTGATTGAAGGAATACGAATATGATTTACCCGAGCGAAGAAGAGCTGTATGCCCCGATTGAATGGCAGGACTGCTCTGACGAATTTGAAGATATTCTTTATCACAAATCCACCGATGGCATGGCTAAAATCACCATCAATCGCCTGCAAGTACGTAATGCGTTCCGGCCATTGACGGTTAAAGAGATGATGCAAGCGCTGGATGATGCCCGTTATGATGACACTGTCGGTGTGATTATTCTGACCGGTATGGGTGAAAAAGCCTTTTGTGCTGGTGGTGATCAAAAAGTCCGTGGTGATTACGGTGGTTATAAAGATGCCAACGACATGCATCACCTGAATGTATTGGATTTCCAGCGCCAGATTCGCACTTGTCCAAAACCCGTCGTTGCCATGGTTGCTGGATATGCGATTGGTGGTGGTCATGTACTTCATTTGGTGTGTGACCTGACCATTGCGGCTGATAACGCTATTTTTGGTCAGACCGGGCCTAAAGTGGGCTCTTTTGACGGCGGTTGGGGGGCATCTTACATGGCACGGATTGTTGGTCAGAAAAAAGCCCGTGAAATCTGGTTCCTGTGTCGTCAGTATGATGCTAAACAAGCGTTGGAGATGGGGCTGGTTAACACTGTTGTGCCTCATGCGGATCTGGAAAAAGAGACCGTTCGCTGGTGTCGTGAAATGCTGAAAAATAGCCCAATGGCTCTGCGTTGCCTGAAAGCCGCTCTAAATGCTGATTGTGATGGTCAGTCTGGATTGCAGGAGCTGGCCGGTAACGCCACCATGCTTTTCTATATGACAGAAGAAGGTCAGGAGGGACGTAATGCATTCGTTGAGAAACGCCACCCTGATTTCAGTAAATTCAAACGTAACCCATAATGCGTACTGTAACTTTATACCGGTTCAGATTGCCAATGGAGGCAGGTGTTATCCTGCGATATCAGCGGCTTAAAACTCGTGATGGTTTTTTAGTTCACTTACAGGAAAATGGTCAACAGGGATGGGGTGAAATTGCACCATTGCCGGAATTCAGCAAAGAAACCGTTGAACAGGCCGGTGAAGCAGCGGTGGCATGGCTTAAACAGTGGCACCTTGGTGCTGAACCTGATGAAAGTGAATTACCTTCTGTGGCATTTGGGCTTAGCTGCGCATTAGCTGAATTACAGGGTAAATTACCGGAAGACGCTGATTACCGGAAAGCGCCGCTGTGCAATGGTGATCCTGATGAATTGATTGTTCGTCTCAGTAACATGAGTGGACAAAAAGTTGCCAAAGTGAAAGTTGGGCTGTATGAAGCTGTACGTGATGGCATGGTCGTGAATGTTTTACTGGAAGCGGTACCGGATTTATCTTTGCGGCTGGATGCTAACCGTAGTTGGAGCCGAGCTAAAGCGGACAGCTTCGCTAAGTATGTCAATCCAGATTACCGCCACCGAATTGCCTTTTTGGAGGAACCTTGTCAAACCCCGGAAGAATCGCTCGCTTTTGCCCGTGATACAGGGATTGCCATTGCATGGGATGAAAGCGTCCGGGATGAGGGGTTTAACGTAGAGGCACAAGCAGGGGTGGCTGCTATTGTGATCAAGCCCACTCTGATAGGAAGCCTTGCCCGTTGCCGTCAGTTGATTTCAGCCGCGCGCAATGCTGGATTGGAGGCTGTGATCAGCTCCAGTATTGAAACCAGCTTCGGTTTGACTCAACTTGCCCGCATTGCTCATTGGCTGACGCCAGCGACTATTCCTGGGCTGGATACACTGGAATTGATTCAGTCTCAATTAGTGCGCTGTTGGCCGGGTAGCACGGTGCCAGTAACAGGATTGGACGAGTTAGAAATCGCATGGTGCAGTTAAATTCATTTACCCAGTGGCCGTGGCGTTACTGGGCATTGCTTAGTCCTGAAAATATTGCTGTCAAGTTGCATAATCGCGCCCTAACCTGGCATCAGTTAGTTATCTCTTTGGATACGATAGCGGCCAATTTTCGCCAACAGGGGGTAGTTGAAGGCAGTGGTGTAATGCTGCGAGGGAAGAACAGTGAAGAGATGTTGTTTTGCTATCTTGCAGCGCTACAGTGTGGTGCGCGGGTATTGCCACTGAATCCTCAACTGCCTGAAATGCTTTTGGCTAAATTACTGCCACATTTGAATATCGATTTTGTGGCTGATTTTTGTGGTGACAACTTGCTTGTGATGGATGCCAAATCCCTCGATTGGAAAAGTGAACCGCTAAATGCTGATGATAATTCAGTGGCATGGGATGCGATACGCCCGGCCAGTATGATACTGACCTCCGGCTCTTCCGGGATGCCTAAAGCGGCTATTCACTCAATTCATGCTCATCTTGCCAGTGCGCAAGATGTCCTTTCAGTAATCAATTTTCAGCAGCAAGATAGCTGGCTGCTCTCATTGCCGTTGTTTCATGTATCGGGTCAGGGGATTATTTGGCGCTGGCTAATTAAAGGGGCTTGTTTGGTACTCAGAAATACCCATCTGTTAGATCACGCTTTGGCGGATTGTACTCATGCGTCATTGGTTCCGACTCAGCTTTGGCGGTTACTGGAGCAGTCACAACATCAGCCACCGAATTTGAAAGAAGTGCTGCTGGGTGGGGCGATGATCCCCGTTGAATTGACGCAAAGGGCAGAGCAGCAAGGTATTCGTTGTTGGTGTAGTTATGGTTTAACCGAACTGGCTTCAACAGTATGCATTAAACGGGCAGATGAGTTGCCTGGTGTGGGAAATCCATTACCGGGCAAGCAAGTTCGGTTGATCAAGGAGGAGATTCAAATTCGTTCTGGCAGCCTTGCCAATGGATATTGGCTGGATGGAAAATTACAACCATTAGCTGATCGTGATGGCTGGTTTCATACTCGTGATCGAGGAGTGATACAAAATGGTGAGTTGCGGATACTTGGCCGGATGGATAATCAATTTTTCAGCGGTGGAGAAGGGATTCAGCCGGAAGAGATTGAACGGGTGATTAACACCTATCCACAGGTTGCACAAAACTTTATTGTTCCCGTACCTGACCCTGAATTTGGTTATCGTCCTGTCGCGGTCATAGACAGTAATTCATCTGAGGTCATTGATATATTACCTGAATGGTTGATTGATAAACTGGCTGCTTTTCAGCGCCCAGTTGCTTACTATCTGTTACCTCAAAAGCTTAAAAATAACGGCATTAAAGTTTCCCGTCAGCAAATCAAAAAATGGGTGTTGGATTTGCCCAGTTTTTCTTGATTCATATCGATTAAACTATCATAATGATACCTATCTTTTTGATAGGAGATTTCATGGAAGAAAATGGATTGCCTATAATCAGAGAATTTTCTCCGAGTTCTGTATCCCATCAAACGGCGAGTGGTGATTGGAAATTCAATTTTCAAGGCATTGCAGCGGGAGAATTAATCGAAGTTGTTATTGTTTTAAAAAGATATGAGTACGACCCGTCTTGTTTTGTGATTACGGTGATAGTTAAATAAGGATAATATTATGTATCATTATGTTGAAAGTGGATTATCAAATATTTGGTTAGCGAATGGATTTCAACAGGAAATAATTGATGGTGAAGTTCATATCAGTATCGACAATCTTGATGAATTGCATCGTTTAATTGCTAAGGTATTAGTTTCCTTGAAACGCCCACTGTCAGCAGAAGAAGTTCGTTTTTTACGCATTGAAATGAATATGTCTCAAAAGCTCCTATCTAACTTGTTGGGCGTCGATATTCAGACAATTGCCCGTTGGGAAAAGGGGCAGTCTGGTATTCCAAGGGTCGCTGATGTTGCTTTGCGTTCTCTTTACACAGAATCAATTGATGAGCAAAGTTATATTGGTGAAATGCTGAGGAAGTTGTCAGAAACCAGTATCCAACAGCAAGCAGAAAAATTGGTTTTTGCTGAAAAAGATAATATGTGGCAAAAGCTGGCGTGATGAAAATATTCAATTAAACACTTCGTACTGCCCATTATTTATTGTGTAATAATGGGCAGAGACGGTTAAAAAAACGTATTGTTAGACACTATCCTTTGATTTTTTTCAGCGCATTTTCAACACCAGCGCCATATTCTGGATGAACTTTTCTAAATAGCTCAACCTGACGGCGTTGAGTCTCTTCATGTGCTTGTGACAGTTCACTGGCAATACGATCAAACATACGTTGATGTTCTTTACTGCTGATTAAGTTATATAGCCTGCGAGGCTGACTGAAATAATCTTCATCTTGACGATGGTTCCAGTTATCGGCATCTCCTTCTAAAGACAATGATGGTTGTTTGAATTCAGGTTGTTCCTGGAACAATCCTGCACTGTTTGGTTCATAAGTCACTGTGTTTCCGCTGTTGCCATCCACGCGCATTGCACCGTCACGGTGGTAATTATGGAACGGACAGTGAGGTTTATTAACCGGAATTTGATGGTGGTTAACGCCAAGGCGATAACGTTGAGCATCACCATAGGAGAACAGGCGGCCCTGTAACATCTTATCAGGGGAGAAACTGACACCTGGCACGACATTAGCGGGGTTGAAAGCAGCCTGTTCAACGTCTGCAAAATAGTTATCAGGGTTACGGTTTAGCTCGAAATAACCGACATCAATCATTGGGTAATCGCCATGAGGCCATACTTTTGTCAAATCAAACGGATTGTACGGCGTCTGAGAAGCTTCGTTCTCTGGCATAATCTGAACCTTTAATTTCCAGCGTGGATAATCGCCTTGTTTAATTGCGGTAAACAAGTCACGCTGAGAACTTTCGCGATCTTTACCGACCAGCGCTTCTGCCTCTTCGTCCATCAGGCTTTTAATACCTTGCTGACAACGGAAGTGGAATTTCACCCAGAAACGTTCATTATCTGCGTTGATAAAGCTGAAAGCATGGCTACCAAAACCGTGCATATGACGGAAAGATTTAGGTACACCACGGTCACTGAAATCAATGGTTAATTGGTGCAGTGATTCAGGTTGATGAGAGAAGAAATCCCATTTATAGGCAGGATTACGTAAATTAGTGTGGGGATCGCGTTTAACAACATGGTTAAGATCTGGGAACTTCAGTGGATCACGGAGATAGAATATCGGGGTGTTGTTACCAACTAAATCCCAGTTACCTTCTTCAGTGTAGAACTTAAGCGCAAAACCACGAATATCACGTTCCGCATCTGCTGCGCCGCGCTCACCGGCGACGGTTGAGAAACGGGCAAACATCTCGGTTTTTTTGCCTATTTCAGAAAAAATCTTAGCGCGGGTGTACTTAGTAATATCGTGAGTCACCACAAAGACGCCATGAGCTCCAGAACCTTTGGCATGCATACGGCGCTCTGGGATCACTTCACGATCAAAATGGGCAAGCTTTTCTAAGAACCAAACATCTTGTAACAACATAGGACCACGTTGACCCGCAGTCATGACATTATTGTTGTCAACGACAGGGGCGCCAGCATTCGTTGTAAGTCCTCTCTTTTTCATCACACTTCTCCTGTTTTACATGAAAAAAAACAGCGGAATCGCTGATTAAGAAAAACGTTCTGGTCAAATGGCGAAATGCAAATTTTGTGTTTTTTTATAATTTATTTATTATTTTATTCTTTACTATTGAATATAAAATTATTTATATAGTTAATTATTAAGCACATGAAATGAAGAATTCACACATATTTAGTAAGTATAGATGATTCCTTTCTTTTTGTTGTCAATCGGTTTAGTTGTATTTAAGTAAGATGTTTAACATTAAGTAAATAAAGAGGAAATATAATGAAGCTTTATCTTGCTGCGGTAGCAACCAGTTTATTGTTCGTTGCTGAGTCAGCGAATGCCATTTCCGTGAATGTCCAGGCTGGCCGCCATTTCACCAATACTTATGCGGCAATTGGTGATAACAGTGCCGGGTTATCTTTTAATGGCAACTGGGCACGCAGTGATCATAACGGGCAGTTGGGAAGTTTGGGAACGGCATTCAGTCTGCCTATCGGTCCATTGACTGCTAGCATTGGCGGTAAGGTTCTCTATTTATCCCCTAAAGATGGGAAAGAGGGTAAGGCATTAGCCACAGGTGTGGGGTTGAGTTGGGCTGTTATGCCCTCTTTATCTCTGTACGGTGAAGCTTACGGTGCGCCATCCAGATTAACTTCGGGCATTGATTCTTATGTTGAGGCTGCTGGTGGCTTACGTTTTACCGTATTTAAACCGCTGACGGTGGATGCAGGTTATCGGATCATGAATATGAGAGGAAAAGAGGCGCAAAGGGATAACAAATTGGCTGATGGATTTTATATCGGTGCCGGTTTGAATTTCTAATTTACTTTTTGCATGCCGTCCGCACCATTTCTGATGCGGACCGTTTCAACTGCTAATTAACCCACTTCTGGCAGTAAACCACTGACAATACCAATCTGGATGGCAATCACAGTAATCCCACAAAGAAATATCAAAATCAACGCGGGTTTTCCGCCTTTTACCCGATAGGCTCTTTGCTCAATTTGACGGCTACGCCATGCCAGCATGGAAGGCAGTAACAGGGCGAGAATGGACAGTGCTACCGCGGCGAAAGTTAGCGCCATGACGAAGTTTGGATAGTATAAAGCGCAAAGTAGTGGCGGAATAAAAGTCATGATGCCGGTTTGCAGGCGGCCTGTCGCATTGTTACGGCGTTTGAACAGATCTGCCATATAGTCAAACAAACCTAAGGAGACCCCAAGAAACGAGGTTGCCAGCGCCAAATCAGCAAACAGGCGGACAGCAAGCTCTACACGAGGCGTCGCGACAACTTCTCTCACGGCTTTTAACAGCCCATTCAGTCCTGATTGCTCCGCTAAGATCCCGACAAAAGTATGGGAAGAAATCGCTCCCAGTGTTGCTAATTGCCACAGAATATAAGCAGTCAATGGGATAGCACTGCCGATAACAAATATTTTGCGTAACTTGCGGGTATCGCCCCCCATATAACTCACGATACTTGGCACACTGCCGTGAAAACCAAAAGAGGTGAATACCACGGGAATAGCCGATAATACCAAACCTTGTTCCAAAGGCATTGACATCAGGTTAGTGCTTTTGATGTGGGGCATCATGACGGTCAGCATAATAACCAGAAAGATGATTTTTGCCGTAAATAGCAGGCGGTTAATCATATCGACAGATTGAGTCCCGATAGTGACAACACAGCCCGCGACAAGGGTGAAAATCAGTACGCCAAATGAGACAGGAATAGGTTTATCCAGCCAAGAAGACAGGCTGCCTGAAAGCAATTCACCGGCACCGCTGATATAAGCGGTGGTCAGGGCATACATCAGGAATAGCATACTGAAACCGGTAAGCCATTGACCACCACGTCCCAGATAGCGTTTTGCCACAGTTCCTAAGCCGGTATCTGCCGGGCTGTACTGATAAACTTCCACCAGCAACAAAGCGGTATAGCTCATCAAAATCCAAAGAGCGACTAACATCACGAAGGTTGTTCCAAAACCAACGCCGGCCGCTGCCAGCGGCATAGCCAGCATTCCTGCGCCAATTGTCGTGCCCGCTATGATAAAAATACTGCCAAGAGTACGATTCTTCACGCTTTCCCCTAGTTTCTGAACTGATTGAAATCGTTATAGAAAGGCAGGCTAAAGGATTAACTTATTTATGTCAAACTACGGTTACACTAAGTGTAAATAAATAATTACAATTGCATTTTTGCGTTATCCTAAATTATGTATTTCATTAAATATAAGAAGTTATTTATTCTATTTAATTTTTAAAAAGTAATATTTTACTCTTATTTTAATCTGAATTGCCAGTCAAACTAAGACATTATCCATTCTTTTAACAATTAAACGTATTGTGAAATAAAAATTATCAATGGAAAGAATATCTGTTTGTCTTAGGAAATTAGCTGTATCCGTTCTATTCGCTATATCAGGGGAAGCTTATGCTTCATTGTTTATTAGCCCAGCGGATCAAGAGGTTATCACTCAATTAAACAATCTTTAATCAGGGCCTCTTACCTTTAATGATGAAATTTTCTACTGGCCTTTTCATCGTGGGAGTTCGTCCTAGCCCGATTGCCAGAGACCATCACGCAAAAACTGAGAGTCCTGTCTCTGGCGTAAGGAAACAATATCTCGATCCTTATCGTGATTTTCCGGCATTTAATATAATAGATTCCCCATTATTAGGATTAAAAAACCTATCGATGATCACATTTCATACTATTCATTCTGACAGTCAATTAATTACACATTAGAATGGTTTAATGATGTAACTATCAAATCATCAATATTCTCTGTGGAAAGATGACTATTTTATCACCGCAGCCTGACCGCAGAACCGGGTCACTTATTGGTCAGTCTCACTGACTTTGTCACACTTAAAGTAAACAAAAGGGAAAGTACGATGAGTAAACGCAACAACTCCGTGGCGAGAGGCACGAGTTATCTTTTAATTTACCTGACGGCAATTCAGCCACTCCACCCGGCGATTGCTGCGGGAATAACACCGGACAATCACCATACGCAGGTACAAAATCAGGGCAATATCCCGGTGGTGAATATTGCCACGCCGAATGACGCGGGGATATCTCACAACACCTATAAAGAGTTTAACGTTGCCACTCAGGGCGCCGTACTGAATAACGCGATTCAGGCAGCTCAATCGCAACTGGCCGGGCAACTTAATGCTAATCCTAACTTGAATGGAAAATCGGCTGAGCTGATTATTAATGAAGTTACTGGCAACGGGCGATCTGACCTTCAAGGTAAACTAGAAGTATTTGGTCATAAAGCCAATGTGATGATTGCTAACCCTAATGGCATTACCTGTGATGGCTGTGGTTTTATCAATACCGGCAGTGCAACATTGACTACCGGTAAACCCCAATTTGATAAGCAGGGTGCATTGGAAGCGTTGGAGGTTAAAAAAGGCCAGATTACCATTGGCGGTAAAGGGCTGGATGGCAAGGCGACGGATTATGTCGATATTATCAGCCGGGCGACTGAATTAAATGGCAAAATTCAAGCGAATAATTTATCCCTTACACAAGGGGCTAACCGGATTGATTTTAACGATGGCACAGTGAAAAAAATTACCGGAGAAGGCGCTAAGCCTCAATTAGCGATTGATACCAAAGCATTAGGTGGTATGTATGCGAATAAAATTCGCTTGGTTGCTACTGAAGATGGCGTTGGGGTTAATTTGAAAGAGTTAACCAGCGACCAGCGTGATATTACCTTAAATGTTAATGGCAAAATCGAACTGGGAAATGCCAAAGCCAAAACGGATTTTAACCTCAGTGCCAAAGAAACGCATATTGTCCCTAATATCAAGGTACAGGCAGAACGGGATATTACCTTGGCAAGTACTCAATTGGACAATAAAGGGCGTGTCACTGCGGGCCGGGATGCCCGGATATTGGGTGATACTTTGCGTAATATCGGTGATAAAGC
Source organism: Photorhabdus sp. CRCIA-P01 (assembly GCF_003545805.1). GTDB lineage: Bacteria > Pseudomonadota > Gammaproteobacteria > Enterobacterales > Enterobacteriaceae > Photorhabdus > Photorhabdus antumapuensis. Next base: position 14,084 of record NZ_NMQR01000022.1, read on the forward strand.
ACTTCTGCAAGCCAATAATAATATGTGGTTACAGAAAAATGCCCAGGGAAATAAGAGTGCTCTGATTGAGAATAAATCTGCGACGATAAAGACTTTGAAAGGGGATTTGGTTGTTCGCACGGATAAACTGGATAATGTCAGAGATCAAACCATAACGGAATGGAAGACTATCCCGGCTGACTCAGTAGCAATTAACAAATGGGCTGGTAGTTTTTATGGTATTAGACAAGGTGTTGATTCCGTCATTACATTGGCTGTAAAACTGAAAGATTTTAATCGTGATAAATGGTTTGGCATTATTGATTTATTAAAAAATAACTTTATCAATATTAAACAGGATAGATTTTCAATAAAGGAGATAAGCCCAGCAGGGAATATTATTTCTGGTGGTAATGCTTATATTAATGCAACTAATTTGCGAAATGATGTTTCATCTATATATGCAAAGCAGGATCTTATTCTGACTGGGGAAAATATTGATGTTATCAGCCGTCAATTAGGTAAGAAAAATACATTTTGGCATTATACTACATCAAACCCTCTGGTTGGCAGTGAATTCAAAGATGATGATGCACCACCTGGTGATTGGGATTTATTTTATGTTTATGAAGACGCAGAGTATACCAAGCAAGGAGAGTTATATACTTGGGGAGAAGAAAGTTATATATCGTCTTCAATTAGATCGGAAAAAAATTTGGTGGCGGATTTTAAAAGTAACGTTAATATCAATACGTTATTGCCACATGATGTAAAAAACTTGTCAGAAATAACTGTAAATGCCAGACCTGACACATTATCAGCAAAAAATATTTTACTCCACGCAGGAAAATTTAATATCACTGATAAACTAAAGGCTACTGATGGGTTAAATATTATTTCCGAGAATGATATTAATCTTAATAATGCCGCTTTGGTTTCGTCAAATAGTTTATCTATGACAGCGGCTAATAACATTAATGTTTTTCAAGGTGAATTAAAAGGCAAAGATGTAACTATTATCAGCCGCAATGGAAATATTCAGTTTCAGAGTAGTAGTAAGCCAGAGTATTTTAATCCTGATAATACGCGTAAAATAAGTAGCCTGGAAGCTACGGGTGATTTACTCTTACATGCAGGTAAGAATATTCTTCTTCGCAATATTTTCTTAACGAGAAGTCATAATGTTTCTTTAGCTGCGAATAATGATATTACCATTGATAATAACAGTGAGTTATTGACACATAAACGAATGGGGGATGTGAACGCTGAGAGTAAAGAACAAACGCTCTTTGATCAGATGTTATCTAAGCTAGGTAAGCTTGATGCTAAAAGCTCGGTTGTGATTAATGCAGGAGGAAATTTATCTGTTAAGGGAGTTAATATCTCAGCGGTAAAAGATATCAATTTGACCTCTGCAAAAAACATTGATCTCGCTCCCCGTGAGTTGTCACCTTCATTGAGTAAATTATTTCCTTCATCCCGTTCTGGTGAGTTAAGTAGCCGATTAACCGCAGGAAATAATATCAATATTATCAGTGGTGCAGATATTAATGGCAAGGCGGCTCAAATTAACGCTAAAGGTAACACATTATTATCAGCAGGTCGGAATATTAACTTATTAGCGCTGGGTTATTCCGCTATTGATAACAAGAACGATAATAATAAAGATGATCGCCATATTGTTGCTGTAATTAATGGTGGAAAACAACTTACCCTGGCTGCTAATGGAACGCTGATGACTCAGGGAGCGACATTAAGCTCAGGCGGAAATACAACGATTTCTTCCGGCGGCAATATGCGTTTTGAATCAGTGCAGAATCACTCTTACCGAGAAAGAGGCAGGGAATTCACCGAAGCAGTGACTCAGCAAGGTACTGAATTGACGAGCGGCGGCATACTAACCGTTATCTCAAATGGCAGTATTCTTTTCCAGGCCACCAAACTGGCTGCTAAAGGTGCGATGGATGTCGCGGCAAAAGGGGGCTATCTATACGCTCAGGCGATGGAAGAATCCAGCCACTATGAGAAAACAGAGACAAAGCGTAAATGGTATGGCAAGAAGAAAACCATTAAACGCACTCGTCATGATGTCACTAACAAAGTCACTGAATTTATCGCTGGTGGTGATATTAATCTGTTAAGCCGGGATGACAGCACTTATGAAGCCAGTAAAATCTCCACTAATAAAAATGCCAAACTGACCAGCACTCACGGTAAAGTCAATTTTAAAGCAGTAAAAAATACCTCTTTTGAACAAACTATTACGTCTTCCAAAGGCTTTTATATTAAGCAAAGGGATAAAGGTTATACCGAAACCCAATGGGTATTACCGCAGATTTTCACTGGTGGAAAACTGACAGTAGAAGCGGCTAAAGGTGTCAGCGCGGATATCAAAGCGAAAAATGGTCAGTCATTGCAAAATGTATTGGCCGTATTGGGAAATACGCCAGAAACAGCCTGGTTGAAAGGGCTTAGAGAAAATAAAGATATCCAGTGGAATGTGGTCAAGGATGCTTATGACAGTTGGGATCACAAGAGCCAACATTTAAACCCGGTGGTTTCTGCGGTGATTGCGATTGCGGCCGCGGCGGCAACCGCAGGCAGTTCTCTGGCGGCATCTGTTGCATCTTATGCAGGTAATAGCGTTGCCGGTGGGGCGTTAACCGCAGGTATGTCATCACTGGCGGCACAGGCGGCGGTTGCTATTGTGGATAATCAGGGGGATATATCCAAAGCGCTAAAAGTATTAGGTAGCAGTGATGCGGTTAAATCAACGATTACCTCAATGGCGATGGGTGGTGCATTGGCCGGATTTGATTCCTATATGGGATGGGATAAAGCGGCTGATGGCACTAAATTAGATCCCACAAAAGCGAAATTACCCCAAATCAGCAATGGTGACTGGAACAAAGTTGTCCAACGGGTAGCGGGTCAATCCATTATTAGTTCCAGCCTGAATACCGCCATTAACGGCGGCAGCTTTAAAGATAATTTGACTACTGCGTTGTTATCTAATATTGGCAGCCAGATTCATGCAGAAGGTGCCAGATTGATTGGTGATAATGGCGAAGTGCTTGGAGTGCCGGGCAAAACGTTAAGCCACGCAGTTGTGGCAGGGATCAGCGCTGAAATTGGCAGAGGAAATGTTAAAGGCGCAATGGCGGGCGCTTTGGCTGCGGAACTGGCTGGCGTCATGATGGGCGATAATCTCATCAAAGCCGAAGAATGGCAGAGAACATCTGAGCGGCAGGCGCAAATTGCCCGTGTTTTTGGCGGCTTTGCCGGTGCAGTATTTACCGGTAAAGCAGATGGTGCTTACAGTGGAGCGAGCAGTGCGGAAAACACTTTCCGTTATAACTATCTGGCCCATCATCAGCGGGAATTAATGGAAAAAGAGCTTGCCGCCGAATCCAGTTACCTTAAAAAAGTGCAGATTTTTGCTAAATGGGGCTTGATTAGTAACACACAAGATGGCTATCTGGCTGCGGGTTTTGTCTCCGGTATTCCATCAGAACTCTATGATAGTGCGATGGCCATTGTCGGAGCGGTCTCTAATCCTTCGGAAGTCATTGAATCGCTTAGAACACTGTTGATTCAGGAGGATATGCCCGGCTTTATTTGGCAGGCAACAAAGGATAGCTATCTCAAACAGCTTGATATTGTCAAAGCCGAATATGAAAAAGCGGGTTCAGAAGGGGCCTATAATGCGGGTCTAGAGATAGGAAAACTGGTTACTGGAATAGCCAGTATGGTCGGCGGTGGCTTTGGTGCGGTCAAAGGGTCTACATCTGCCACTTCTAAATTGTCGAAAGTCATTTCAAAAGATCCGCATCCAACAGTAGACATACGGCATGTATATCGGATAGAAAAAGATGGTAGTAAAACCCAAATGGAGTGGGGAGGAGATATCTATAAGCAAGGGTATCCTTTTGAGGATTTTGTTGCTACGCAAATGCCAGCAGGTTCTCGGTTGCCTGAAAGGTTTAAGACTTTTGATTTTTATGATGAAAAAACAGGTTTGGCTACCAGTGTAAAAACATTGGATACACGTACTGCTTCAAAAATTAAAAATCCAAAACAACTGTATATTTCCATGAAAGGAAATATTGATGATACCATTCGTTTCATTGATGAGAAAAAAGAAGGCATAACTGTCACTGCTGACATGATATCTAAGCGTGAAGTGAGAATTGCAATACCTAAAACTACTACTCCTGACCAGTGGGAGCAAATCAACCGAGCCATTACTTATGGTGCAGATAAAAATGTAAACGTTAAAATCACGGTGGTGAAATAATGAGTGAGATTTTTGAACGATGGAAGAATGCCGGATGTGTATTTAATGGTGATTTTTATTCAGTAACAACTTATTCCGGTTATCGTGCTTTGCATTTAGACCCTTTAGGAGGTAACCATATGTTATTTCCTGATACTTCTGATGAAGAATTAGGTGCTGTGGTTTTTAGTGCTCTTTCTAAAAGTCGATTTATTCCCTATGAGAGTCTTGGAGATTTTTTAGATAATGAAAAAAGAAAAGAACGATACGAGCAGTGGGTTACAGAGATGATGGGATTTCATCGCTATCGCTCAAGACGTCAGTTATTTAAGAAGATGAACAGTTGTGATATTCGCTTGTTAGATGGTGTCATAACTATTAAACCTTATGGTCATGAGAAACTTGAACTTTGGACAGGGCAAGGTATTGTTGAATCTGATTATGTCATTATTCCGGCAGACAGTTCCCCTGAGGAAGTTGGTGCGGCATTACGGCTGGCTTTTTCACGTTGCAGAAGTTATGTTTGACAATAAAACAACGGCTTTTGTACTGATTAGTCATGAGTTTTGATTTATAGAATTAATTAAAGTGGACACGTAATAGCTATTATGTGTCTGCTAATTAACTCAAAAGGTTTAAAGCATTATTTAATGAGCTTTACCGCTAAAATCACGGTGATGAAATAATGAGTGAGATTTTTGAACGATGGAAAAATGCTAGATGCGTATTTAATGGTGATTTTTACTCAGTAACAACTTATTCAGGTAACGGTTTATTGGGAGTAGATCCTTTAGGAAACAATCATTCATTACAGCCAATTGTATCTGATCAAGAGTTGGGAAAAGCTGTACTTGATGCTTTATCAAAAAGCAGAATAATCATCGCTTGATGAATGTGGAGATTATTTTGATCATGATGTAAGTAATGAGCAGTATAAAAATTGGATCACCGAGATGATGAGATCTTATAGTTATCGCTCAAAACGTCAGTTATTCAAGCAGGAACAGGGAAAAGGCAGGAAAAAACGAGAAAAGCCACCCTGAGGTGGCTTTTCCATATAACTATTTTCGCATGAGACCTCTACTCAAGAGGCGACTCCGCCTTAACGTATGCACGTTAAACCCATCACTGATTGAAGTCAAGTTGTTTTTACAAACCGCCCCGTTGACGGTATTCTATCGTTTTTTCAAAATAGGTTTAAACATGGAACAATACATTTCAAAAGAACGTCTTGAGATTTATACCACGATCCTAAAAATTCAATCAGAACACGTCATGGCGGCCTATTGTTGGAATAAAGAACTGTCAGGTTCCATGATCCCCGCGTTACAATGCTTGGAAGTAACGCTAAGGAATGCTATTGACTATGCAATAAGGAGCTATCCACCCCGTGGTGCAAAAGGACTATATAAAGTAGATCATAATTGGATATACAGCCTGTTTAATTACATGGGTGGAAAAACTTACTCTAAAAATACTATCAGATTCAAGAAGGCTAAAAATAGTAAGGAGAAAAAAGATGGTAATGGATATTTGTTAAACAAGTACGGAAAGAGAGTGATTGATAAATATATCTGGGAAGAAACCCAAATTAATGCCGCAAAAAATAAAATAATAGAAGAAAATAAAATCCTCACACCCAGCAGAATTATTTCCTCTTTAACTTTTGGCTTCTGGACAAGTTTATTATCTCACAAGTACGAAGATAAAGATTCTGAGACACTACTCTGGCCTAATCTCTTAGTGCATGTTTTCCCTTATGCGCCAAAAGATATGACACGGAAAAAAATAGAAGATTTGCTTAAAAAAATAAAAGGGTTAAGAAATAGAATTTCTCACCATGAGGCTATTTGGAAATTTCATTATGACGATCCCAATACTCATTTACCGGATTATTCAGCTCCAGTACATGGTGCTCAAGCCAGTTGTGCTTTATTAATTAAGCATTATGAGGACATGCTTGATATGATTGGTTGGATTAGCCCTGAGCGAAAAGATAATTTTATTAAACATCATGCCAACGAAAGATTTTATGCTCTTTGTAGTGTTGAAGGATTAAATAAATATATAGACAGACATAAAAGATGAAAAAAATAGCAACACGCCTTGGCTGACTTTCGTTAGCTGGAAAGTTTACAGAAACCCGTGGCTATTTACCGTTTTCCCCGGGTTCGGGGAAATTCCCATTCTGCCGGACGGCGTTAAATAATCTTGACCATGATTTTTTAATCCCTTATTGGATGCGACTTTCCAGCGAAAGTATGTGTTCTGCCATGCATGATGGGAACACACACCGGCTGATTAATCCATTAAGGACAAATTATTGTATGCGCAAAAGTAGCCAACTAGTAATTTATTTCCTTAGCTGACTGGCATTTATATAATATCAGTCTTTATTATCGTTATTTTTGGTTTTATGTAAATTTAACAACATTGGGATAAAACCCGTAATGATATTTTCATTGGCTAATAATAATGTTTCTCTATTCTCTATTCTCTATTCTCTATTCTCTATTCTCTATGAAAGTACTTTTATCATCATAGGAAGTAATGGAGGATTTTTTATAATTATTATTACATGTTAATTTTGGTATTAATAATATGTGGTTAAAGAAATATTTTTATGGGAATAAGTGTGCTCTGATTGAGAATAAATCTACGATGGTAAAGGCCGTGAAAAGGGATTTAGTTGTTAGAACTAATGAATTTAATAATGTTAGTAGTGAATTTGTTACTGGGGGAAAATAGGAAATCCAGATTCGGATTTTAAAGATAATATTGATATTAACACTCCATCTATCTCTAATTCTTCGGAAGTCATTGAAGCACTTAAAACGCTATTGATTCAGGAGGATATGCCCGGCTTTATCTGGCAAACGACAAAGGATGGTTATCTCAAGCAGCTTGATATTGTCAAAGCTGAATATGAAAAAGCGGGTCCTGAGGGAGCCTATAACGCTGGTTTGGAAGTAGGAAAAATTGTCACTGAAATAGCCAGTATGGCAGGCGGTGGTTTTGGTGCGGTCAAAGGGTCTACATCTGCCACATCTAAATTGTCGAAAGTCATCTCAAAAGATCCGCACCCAACAGTAGACATCCGGCATGTGTATCGGGTAGAAAAAGATGGCAGCAAAACCCAAATGACGTGGGGAGAAGGTAACTATAAACAGGGGTATCCTTTTGAGGATTTTGTTGCTACGCAAATGCCTAAAGATTCTCGGTTGCCAAAGAATTTCAGGGTATATGATTTTTATGATGAAAAAACAGGTTTGGCTACCAGTGTAAAAACATTGGACACACGTACTGCTTCAAGAATTAAAAATCCAAAACAACTGTATACTTCCATGAAAGAAAATATTGATAAGACCGTTGGTTTCACTAAAGAAACAAAAGCAGGTGTAACTGTCACTGCTGACATGATATCTAAGCGTGAAGTGAGAATTGCAATACCTAAAACTACCATTCCTGACCAATGGGAGCAAATCAACCGAGCCATTACTTATGGCGCAGAGAAAAATGTAAGTGTCAAAATTACGGTGGTGAAATAATGAGTGAGACTTTTAAGCGATGGCGGAATGCCAGATGTGTATTTAATGGTGATTTTTATTCAATAACAAGTTATTCAGGTTATCGTTCACTGAATTTAGACCCTTTAGGGGGTAACCATATGTTATCTCCCGATACTTCTGATGAAAAATTAGGAGTTGCAGTTTTTGATGCTCTTTCTAAAAGTCGATTTATTCCCTTTGAGAACCTTGGCGATTTTTTAGATAATGAAAAAAGAAAAGAACGGTACGATCAGTGGGTTACAGAGATGATGGGATTTCATCGCTATCGCTCAAGACGTCAGTTATTTAAGAAGATGAACAGTTGTGATATTCGTTTGTTAGATGGTGTCATAACTATTATGCCCTATGGTCATGAGAAACTTGAGCTTTGGACAGGAAAAGGCGTTGTAGAATCTGATAATGTCATCATTCCGGCAGACAGTTCCCCTGAGGAAGTTGGTGCAGCATTACGATTGGCTTTTTCTCGTTGCAGAAGTTATGTTTGACAATAAAGTAGCAGTTTGTTTTTGCATTGATTAGATATAATCTTTGATTTATAGAGTTAATTAAGGTGGACACGTAATAGCTATTATGTGTCCGCTAATTATTTAAAAAGGTTTAAATAGCTATTCAATATACATTAACCTTTGATTCCGAAAGCCGTCTTTAAATCCTTTAATGTGATCATTAACGTCATTGGGTTTAAAGGCGATTCATCAAAACCCACAGATTTATAAAATGCTTTAGCGTCTTCTGAGATAGCATGGACAATTAACCCTCTAATACCAACTAAATCTGCGGCTTGCGTGACACGAATGGCAGCATCTCTAATTAAGTAGCGGCCAAACCCTTTTCCTTGATAATTTTTATCAACAGCCAGACGGCCCAAAATGATTACCGGAATGGGATTTGGCATATTGCGTTTAAATTTGCTTATCGCTTCTTGCGACATAATTGAGCCGGTAGCCAACGAATAATAGGCAATAACATTTTTATCTTCGCTTACAACGTATGTTCGTGAGGTATTTCCTTTTTGGTTTTTTGATGCTCTGTCTGTTAACCAATTGTCAAGGGTGTCAACCCCTGAATTAAAGCTGTCTAAATTGTGATTGTCTGTTAATGGAGTTGGGCCATTACATATCATTGTATCACCACGGTTTTTTCATGTTTGCTGTTTTGATAAGACGTTCGTTTGGTGCTGCTGGATCATCAAGTTTAGCGATAAAGGCATCAAAAACCTCTGGAGAAACAACCATAAATGAGTGTTCCAATAGGGTGTTTTCAGCATCACGCTTGATTGTATCAAGGACATATTCGGTGACGGTTTTGCCTTTTACTTTTGCTGCTCTATCGATTAAATCTCGATCTTCCTGCCTAATCCTCAAGTTGAGCGTCTTATTTTTACGATTCTCAATTGTGACATTCATTTTAAATCTCCTTTGGCTGTAGAGATGGTATAAACAACACACTAATGTAACGCTGTTGTCATTACATTGCAAGTGTAACATTACAATATATTTTTTAAAAACAAATTCCTTATAAATAATTCTTCATTCTATAGTCTTTTAATACTTGGTCTATTACCCAACTGGTTCGTGAGCCTGATTCTCCTGTCGATGGGCAAAATCCTTTTCCTTGTAATTCATTGATGATAGTATTAATCAACGGCATTTCTATATGTTTTGGATTGTCAATATTAAATTGGTGTAATTTACTATTTTCGTCATAATATGAAATGGCTGAATTTCCAAATGTAGAGAAAGATATTTTTCCTTTAGTACCAATTATTTCAACATTATCTCCTCTAGAGTTCGATGCAAAATTCCAGATACCTACACCTTGAATATTATTTTCAAACATAAATGACATTGATACACAATCTTCCGCAGGATAAGCATTCCCTTGTGAATTTGCATGTCCTTTGATAGAAACAATCTTCCCTAAAAGAAAGTCTAATATATCAAGAGTATGGCATGCTAAATCAACAAATAATCCACCACCGGAAATTTCTGGATTAACGACCCAAGGTAAATGATGTGGATCTTGGTAACATTGCTCTATCTCTCTGTAAAGTATACAACTTACAATTCTTGGTGTTCCTATAGAACCTGATTCAATTAATTCTTTGATCTTTAAGAATCTTGGCAATGCTCTCCTATAATAAGCCACAAATAAAGGGACATTTTGAGACTGACAGGTAGCTATCATTTCATTACATTCTTCAAATGTTAATGCCATAGGTTTTTCTACATATATTGCTTTACCTGCGTTGGCCGCTAAAATGGTATATTCTTTATGTATAGAGGGTGGTGTTGCAATATATATTGCAACAATGTCTTTGTCATTAATAAGTGAATTAGCGTCAGAATACCATTTAGGAACATTATGTCTCTTGGCAAAGTTCTCGGCTAAATTAGCATTGCGCCGCATTACTGCAACTAATTCAGAGTTATCTAATTTATAAAAAGCAGGGCCGCTTTTTACTTCAGTAACATCACCGCAACCAATAATGCCCCATTTTATTGTTTTTTGCATTTTTATTTTCTCAATATGTTTATATTAAATTCTTTTCTAATAAAATCTTGATGGAGATTATAGTAAAATTCTGATTTATCCCATTTTTTCGTTCCAATATATGATTATATAACATTTTTCTTACTTTTGAATCAAGTGAGTTAATATAATCTTCATCGTATTTCTTATAATCTATTATACCAAAGTGACATGTGGGTTCACATCTATGCCCAATTAGATTTCAAATTACAGCATGGTGGCAAGTGAAAGCAACCAACAAAGTAGCAACTTAAAAGATGAAGGGGATAAATCAGTCAGTAAATAGCTTGATGATATAAAGATACTCCTTTATGTTTTTTCCGATAATTAAGCTTTTTTCAGGACTTAAACTCTACCACATTAACCGTTTTATCCATTTTTTTATTGCATTATTTTTTATGATTTACTTCGTAAAATAATGGCAAGAAAACGCTTAAATCTCTATTATTCGAATAATATTCTTTTGTGGGCTGATTTCTTCTCAACTCTTTGCTAATGGTTAATGGACTTTGATTGAATGCAATTAACTCTCGTTCTATCCCACATGCTTGTAGTCATGATTGCAGTAATATATATTGCTTGCAATGCATGCTAAATGAGGAAATGAATCTATGCCATCCATTACTGTCAGAAATGTACCGGACGAAGTGCATCGTGCCTTGCGGGTACGCGCAGCCACACATGGTCGTAGTGCTGAGGCCGAAATCCGCTTTATTCTGGAAAACGCCGTACAACCGGCGGGGCGCATCAAGCTGGGCTCTTTGCTGGCAAAAATCGGCCGCGAGGCGGAGGGCGTTGATCTTGAGATCGAGCGTGATAAGACACCTGCCGAGCCGATGAGTTTTGAATGATACTGCTAGATACGAACGTGGTTTCCGAGCCGCTGCGGCTCAGCGGCGACCCCGCTGTGGTTGCCTGGATAGATGAACAGAATGTCGAGACGCTTTACCTGTCCGCGATCAGCTTGGCTGAGCTTCGCTTTGGGGTTGCCGCGCTGTCCAATGGTAAGCGCAAAGATATCCTGCATAGAAGCTTAGAGCGGAGTGTTGTTCCTTTATTTACCGGTCGCATCTTGCCGTTCGATGCGGCCGCTTCGGAAGCTTATGCCGAGATCATGGCGCGAGCGAAGAGCGAGGGGAAAGCCATCGGGAAGGCTGACGGGTATATTGCGGCTATCGCAGCGGCGAATGGGATGATTGTTGCAACCCGCGACACATTACCCTTTGAAGCTGCCGGGCTTACTGTTATTAACCCTTGGAAGGGCTAATAACATAGTTGTTATGACTTTGGATTTATACCCGTCATCTTTCAAATTGCCTCTTTGTTGGTTGCACTCACTCACCCCGGTCACATAGTTTCCTATGCTCCCGGGGATTCGCTCCCTTGCCGTCGCGATGCATCTTGAAATCCATAGGGTATATAACCTGTTTTTTATTTTTTGAGTAAGTAAGTTAATATGATTTTTTTCCAGTATTAATATCAGGCGATTTCAACGACGCCATTTTCACAGTAGTTGTTTTCCATTAATTAGTCATAGTCTTTGATTGATATAGTCAATACCAGCCTAATGAAATGTGATTTCGTGAGCTTTTCGTCTAATTTATTCTTTTGTCACCATAAATTTGGCGAATTGATCGCCAAATTTATAACGTTTATAATCGATGTACATCAACATTGAAGGAGGTAAGGATATGAAGAGGCAAGTGAAAACAATGGCTCTTCCAGCGATGACAGCGGCGTTATTGGCGTCTCTGGCTCCTGTTCCGGCTAAAAGTACCGTTCTACCGATGACGGTAGTTGAGATACAGAAATCGGCAGGTTTGGTATCTACATTGACATTTAATCTGAAAGATGAACAGGTTTTTCTGCCTTTGTCAGAAGCGACGGCTTACTTGCAAAGTCTGAATGAGTACACGCGAAAGTCGTTATCTGAGGCTATCGCTCATCGTGTTGCTAAGGGGAGCGGTGGATTATTTTCAAATTCAGTACGCATAAGAAAATTAGCCAATGACAACATTGAATATTGCATAAAGATAAAAGAAGCAATACGTATCGTTTTGTCACCGGATAATCTGAGTAAAAATTTCCCAGATCCGTCTGAACGAGAAATATTTCGGGTAAATATTGTAAAGTTTGGTCGAGCAATAGCGAACTCTGAATATACTGCGTGTGATATCCTTTCGGCTATTGAACAAAGCTTGCCTCCGACAAAAACATATCATCCTGATAATTTACCTACTTCTAGAGAAATTAAATTGATGATATCAGCAGAACATAAAAATCTTGGTCTGTCAGCGCCGGAATTTTTATAATGGGAGTCAGTGTTACTGTTCATAAAGATGTTGAGTTTCATGAGGTTGCAATGGTTTATGCAAAGTTGTTAGAGCATTGGAAAAAAACAGCCTCATTACCTTCTGTATTTGGCCGGGATGGTCAATGGGAACATAACAGCAGGACTCTAGATTCAAACATCTATAAATTGCATATTAGAATGCCAGATGAAATGCCGTGGGAAGAGCACAAACCACAGATTGGCCGAAGCTCGAATAATTATTTAGTGTACGTGCGGCACTAGATGGATAGTGAGCGTTTTCAGGTGATTAGTATTATGAGCCCGAAAGCTCACGAATTAGCAAAGACGTCATTTCTTGCAGAGCTTGAGCGTAGGGCTGAGGAATTCCATTCTACTTGAATATTAAAGCTCAATCTCAATATCACTAAGTGGATGACAGCAGCAGGGTAAAATCTCGCCTTCATTAACAAAAGCCAGAGGTTTGCGTCGATAGCCCACTTTGCCTTTTATCAATCTGACACGACAGGAACCGCAATAACCTTCACGGCATTGGTATTCAGCTTGAACTCTACCTTGTTCCAGCGCTTCCAGCAGACTGTTATGTAGTTTGGGAGAGCTGTAGATATGGTAACCCTGCATACCATGCAGGGTTACTTTATAGCTTGTCATCAGAGTTCAAAATCACTCAGGTCGTCAGGGTTAACTTCAGCATCAATCTGACCAACCAGATAGGAACTGACTTCAACTTCTTGCGGCGCTACCTGAACATTATCAGACACCAGCCAGGCGTTAATCCACGGAATCGGGTTAGAACGCGTTTCAAATGGCAGCTTCAACCCAACAGCCTGCATGCGGATATTGGTGATGTATTCAACATATTGGCACAGAATATCTTTGTTCAAGCCAATCATGGAACCTTCTTTGAACAGGTAATCCGCCCACTCTTTTTCTTGTTCCGCCGCCTGAACGAACAGGTCATAGCACTGTTGTTCACACTCTTTGGCGATTTCTGCCATTTCTGGATCGTCTTGACCAGAGCGCAACAGATTCAGCATATGTTGTGTGCCGGTCAAATGCAGTGCTTCGTCACGGGCGATCAGTTTGATGATTTTTGCATTACCTTCCATCAATTCGCGTTCAGCGAAGGCAAATGAACAGGCAAAACTGACATAGAAACGGATCGCTTCCAGCGCGTTAACGCTCATCAGGCACAGGTACAGTTGCTTTTTCAGTTCACGCAGACTGACAGTAATGGTTTTACCGGCAATCTGATGTGTTCCTTCACTAAATAGCTGGTAATGATTAGTCATCTCAATCAGATCATCGTAATAAGCGGAAATATCTTTCGCCCGTTTCAGAATCTCTTCGTTAGTGACGATATCATCAAACACAACCGCCGGATCGTTAACGATATTTCGGATGATGTGGGTGTAAGAACGTGAATGAATCGTTTCGGAAAAAGACCAAGTTTCAACCCAAGTTTCCAGCTCAGGGATGGAAATCAAGGGTAGAAAAGCCACGTTCGGGCTGCGGCCCTGAATAGAGTCCAGCAGCGTTTGATATTTTAAATTACTGATAAAAATATGCTTCTCATGGTCTGGTAGCGCATTGTAGTCAATGCGGTCGCGAGACACGTCAACTTCTTCCGGGCGCCAGAAGAAAGAGAGCTGTTTTTCGATCAACTTCTCGAAAATCGGATACTTTTGTTGGTCATAACGGGCTACGTTTACCGGCTGTCCAAAAAACATCGGTTCCTGTAACTGATCGTTTTTGACTTGTGAAAAAGTGGTATAGGCCATAACTTCCTCAAATTAAATCTTACACGCGCCGCCTTCACAATCGGAATCAGCAGATTCCACGACTTCTTCCAGGTCATCCTGAACGTCTTCCGCACCATCACGGGTATTGTGGTAATACAGTGTCTTCACACCATATTTGTAAGCGAGCAGCAAATCTTTCAGTAGCTGATTCATCGGCACTTTTCCACTCGGGAAATGTGTCGGATCATAGTTGGTATTGGCAGAGATCGACTGATCGATAAATTTCTGCATGATACCAACCAACTGCAAGTAGCCATCATTACCAGGCATTTGCCACAAGAGTTCGTAAGCGCTTTTCAGACGCTCATATTCCGGTACCACCTGGCGCAAAATGCCATCTTTTGATGCTTTGATGCTGATGTAACCACGAGGCGGTTCAATGCCGTTGGTGGCGTTGGAGATCTGTGAAGAGGTCTCTGACGGCATCAAAGACGATAATGTTGAATTGCGCAGACCATATTGTTTGATATCGTTGCGCAATGCTTCCCAGTCATAGTGCAGCGGTTCATTGGTCAATGTGTCCAGCGCTTTTTTATAGGTATCGATAGGTAGGATACCTTTAGAATAGGTGGTTTCTTTAAACCACGGGCAAGCGCCTTGTTCTTTCGCCAGTTCATTAGAGGCTTTCAACAGGTAATACTGGATTGCTTCAAATGTTTTGTGAGTCAGGTTGTTAGCGCTGCCATCTGAGTAACGTACACCGTGTTTCGCCAGATAGTAAGCATAGTTGATGACACCAATGCCTAATGTACGGCGACCCATTGCCCCTTGTTTGGCGGCGAGGATAGGGTAGTCCTGATAATCGAGCAGGGCATCAAGGGCACGGACCGCCAGAATAGCCAGTTCTTCCAGATCATCAAGATTTTCAATTGCCCCCAGGTTGAATGCGGATAAGGTACACAGCGCGATTTCACCATTTTTATCATTGATATCATTCAATGGCTTGGTTGGCAGTGCAATTTCCAGGCACAGGTTTGATTGGCGCACCGGGGCGACTAAAGGATCAAATGGGCTGTGGGTGTTGCAGTGATCGACGTTCTGAATATAAATACGGCCGGTGGAAGCACGCTCTTGCATCATTAGGGAGAAGAGCTCAACGGCTTTCAGACGTTGCTGACGGATATTGCTGTCCTGCTCATATTTGGTGTACAAGCGCTCAAATTCATCCTGATCGGCAAAGAAGGCATCATATAGCCCTGGAACGTCGGATGGGCTGAACAGGGTAATCTCTTCACCTTTGATCAGGCGCTCATACATCAGTTTGTTAAGTTGTACGCCATAGTCCATGTGACGAACACGGTTTCCTTCAACGCCACGGTTGTTTTTCAGTACCAGCAGGCTTTCAACTTCCAGATGCCATAATGGATAGAACAGTGTAGCGGCCCCGCCACGAACGCCCCCCTGAGAGCAGGATTTGACCGCGGTCTGGAAATGTTTATAAAAAGGAATACAGCCGGTATGGAAGGCTTCACCATTACGGATTGGGCTTCCCAATGCACGAATGCGGCCTGCATTGATACCAATACCCGCACGTTGAGAAACATATTTCACAATCGCGCTGGAAGTCGCATTAATGGAATCCAGGCTATCATCACATTCAATCAACACGCAGGAGCTGAATTGACGCGTCGGGGTGCGTACACCTGCCATGATCGGGGTAGGCAGAGAAATCTTAAATGTGGAAGCCGCGTCGTAAAAACGGCGAATATAGCCCAGCCGTGTCTCTTTCGGATAACCGGAGAACAGGCAAGCCGCGACCAGAAGATAAAGAAATTGGGCGCTTTCATAAATTTCACCGGTAACCCGATTCTGAACCAGATATTTACCTTCAAGCTGTTTAACCGCCGCGTAAGAAAAATTCATATCACGCCAATGGTCGATAAACTCGTTCATTTGCTCGAATTCTTCTTTCGAGTAGTCTGCAAGTAAATGCTTGTCATATTTGCCCATTTCCACCATACGGGATACATGGTCATAGAGTGCCGGTGGCTCGAATTGACCGTAAGCTTTTTTACGCAGGTTGAAAATTGCCAAGCGGGCGGCCAAATACTGATAGTCAGGCGCATCACCGGAGATAAGATCAGCGGCCGCTTTGATCATCGTTTCATGAATATCCGAGGTTTTGATGCCATCGTAAAATTGGATTTGGGAACGCAGTTCTACTTGTGATACCGAGACATTTTTCAGTCCATCGGCTGCCCAGTTAACAACCCGGTGGATTTTATCAAGGTCAATTCGTTCTTTGTGGCCATCACGCTTTGTTACTAGCAGACTATGGTTCATGGACAGGCATACCTTACATTTACTTTCAAATTCGCTCCCACCTGTTTTGTGTCTTTACCCAGACCAAAACATAACCCTCTCAGTGGCGAAAAAACCCACGAGAGAGTAGTGGTAATGGAATGTTAAGGAACACAATATGTAGGGGGTACACTAAATAATGACAACAAGATAATGTTAAAAACAGCTTTTATCAAGTGCACAAAAATACGGATTCTTGTGGATAACTTGAGGACTAAATTTATTAAAAAGCCGGAAGCCTGCATCATTACTAGCGGTTGCTCTGACAGAAACACCGGCAAAAATGAGTAAAAAAATTCCTGAAAATAGGGTTTATTTGCCGATTTATTAATCTGTCGGATGAATATGTCAGACATTCTGGGTGTGTAACATATAATTGACGTCTACATTGTGACCAAGGCTAAATTTATCCGTTAACGGGTTGTAATGCAGGCCGATAATATGCTTTTCTCGCAGGGATGTTCTGTCAATCCAGCCTATCAACTCTGATGGTCGGATAAATTTCTTCGCATCATGGGTTCCCTTCGGTACCATTTTCAGAATGTATTCCGCGCCGATTACCGCCATAAGCCAAGCTTTTTTGTTGCGGTTAATGGTAGAAAAAAAGACGTGTCCACCGGGTTTCACTAACTGAGCGCAAGCATGAACGACCGATTGTGGATCGGGGACATGTTCCAGCATTTCCATACAGGTGACGATATCATAAGCTTGTGGATATTTTTCGGCGTGGCTTTCTACTGTTTCCTGTACATAAGTCACGGGGATACCTGTTTCAAGGGCATGCAGTCTGGCAACCTGAAGGGGTTCCGTACCCATATCCAGTCCGGTCACTTCTGCCCCTTCACGGACCATGCTTTCTGACAAAATACCGCCACCACAGCCCACATCCAAGGCTTTTTTACCGAAAATGCCGTCAGAACGTTGCAAAATATAATTTAGACGTAGTGGATTAATCCGGTGCAGTGGCTGAAATTCACCTTCCAAATCCCACCAGCGAGATGCAATCGCTTCAAATTTCTCTATTTCCTGTTGATCAACATTGTTTGGGGTGGAAGGGGTTTTGATGTTCATCAGCGGTTGTCGCTCCTTAAACTTTCTTTAGCAGGCGGATTCACTCCGTTCAGCCAGGGTTCACTCAGTTCTGAGATAGTATACACGGCTTAATTTTTGATTGCCCGTATCTGATTTTTATAAAACGGTTGGTTTGTGGTATAGTTCTAAACCTTTGAATTCGGAATGTATGAGGGATAGTGGGCTCCATGAGCGACATTGCCAGAGAAATCACCCCGGTCAATATCGAAGAAGAGCTGAAAAGCTCGTATTTGGATTATGCGATGTCTGTTATTGTCGGGCGCGCACTACCAGATGTTCGAGACGGACTCAAGCCGGTACACCGTCGCGTACTTTATGCCATGAGTGTACTGGGAAATGATTGGAATAAATCCTACAAAAAGTCTGCCCGTGTTGTCGGGGACGTCATCGGTAAATACCACCCACATGGGGATAGTGCAGTCTACGACACGATTGTTCGTATGGCTCAGCCATTTTCCCTGCGCTATATGTTGGTTGATGGTCAGGGTAACTTTGGGTCAGTTGATGGTGACTCAGCCGCCGCTATGCGTTACACCGAAGTGCGTATGGCAAAAGTTGCCCATGAATTGCTAGCGGATCTGGAAAAAGAGACTGTCGATTTTGTGCCGAACTATGATGGTACAGAGCAGATCCCGGAAGTGATGCCAACGAAAGTACCAAACCTGCTGATCAATGGTTCTTCCGGTATCGCAGTGGGTATGGCAACTAACATTCCTCCTCATAACTTATCCGAAGTTATTGATGGTTGTCTGGCTTATATTGAAGATGAAAACATCAGCATTGAAGGGCTGATGCAGTATATTCCTGGCCCAGATTTCCCTACTGCCGCGATTATTAATGGTCGTCGCGGTATTCAGGAGGCTTATCGGACTGGTCGTGGTAAAATTTATATCCGTGCCCGTGCGGAAATTGAAGTGGATGAGAAGAATGGCCGTGAAACTATTTTAGTGCACGAAATTCCTTATCAGGTCAATAAAGCCCGTCTGATTGAAAAAATTGCCGAATTGGTGAAAGAGAAACGTATCGAAGGGGTTAGTGCCCTTCGTGACGAATCTGATAAAGACGGCATGCGGATCGTGATTGAAGTGAAACGGGATGCGGTGGGGGAAGTGGTTCTGAATAACCTCTATTCCTTGACTCAACTCCAGGTTTCTTTTGGTATCAATATGGTGGCCCTGCATCAAGGTCAGCCTAAACTACTGAGTCTGAAAGATATTATTTCGGCCTTCGTCTGCCACCGCCGTGAAGTGGTCACTCGTCGTACCGTCTTTGAATTACGTAAAGCCCGTGAACGTGCCCATATTCTTGAAGCATTGGCTGTGGCACTGGCGAATATCGATCCTATTATCGAACTTATCCGTTTTGCACCGACGCCAGCCGAGGCAAAAGCCGCATTAGTTGCTCAGCCGTGGGAATTAGGTAGTGTTGCCGCCATGCTAGAACGTGCCGGTGATGATGCCGCCCGCCCTGAATGGCTGGAGCCACAATATGGCGTGCATGAGGGTAAATATTATCTGACTGAACAGCAGGCACAGGCCATTCTGGATCTGCGTTTGCAGAAACTGACCGGTCTTGAGCATGAAAAACTGCTGGATGAATATCGTGAGTTGCTGACATTAATTGCCGAATTGTTGTTCATTCTGGAAAATCCTGAGCGCTTGATGGAAGTGATCCGTGAAGAGTTGTTGGCGATTAAGGCGCAATATAGTGATGCCCGCCGTACTGAAATCACGGAAAATACGGCTGATATCAATATTGAAGATTTGATTAATCAGGAAGATGTGGTTGTGACCTTGTCACATCAAGGGTATGTCAAATATCAGCCATTGTCTGACTATGAAGCGCAACGCCGTGGTGGTAAAGGGAAATCCGCAGCACGTATCAAACAAGAAGATTTCATTGAAAGGCTGCTGGTGGCGAATACTCACGATACGATCCTCTGTTTCTCCAGCCGTGGCCGTCTGTATTGGATGAAGGTTTATCAATTACCGGAGGCGAGCCGTGGTGCTCGTGGTCGTCCGATTGTTAACCTGTTGCCGCTGGAGCAAGATGAGCGAATTACGGCGATTCTGCCGGTGCGTGAATATGAAGAAGGGTTATATGTCTTCATGGCTACGGCCAGTGGGACAGTGAAGAAGACCGCGTTGCAAGATTTCAGCCGCCCGCGCAGTGCGGGTATTCTCGCCGTTAATCTCAATGAAGGTGATGAGCTGATCGGCGTTGACCTGACTGACGGTAGTAACGAAGTTATGTTGTTCTCCGCGGAAGGGAAGGTTGTTCGTTTTGAAGAGGAAGCGGTTCGTTCGATGGGGCGTACAGCTACTGGTGTCCGTGGTATTAAACTAAACGGTGAAGATAAAGTTGTTTCTCTGATTATCCCGCGTGGAGAAGGAGAGATTCTGACTGTCACTGAAAACGGTTATGGTAAACGTACCGCTGAAAGCGAATATCCGATTAAATCCCGTGCAACGCAGGGGGTTATCTCGATTAAAGTCAGTGAGCGTAATGGTAACGTGATCGGGGCAATTCAGGTTGAACCAACCGATCAAATAATGATGATTACTGATGCTGGCACATTAGTACGTACAAGGGTGTCGGAAGTCAGCGTTGTTGGCCGGAATACTCAAGGCGTAACCCTTATTCGTACCGCTGAAGATGAGAAAGTTGTCGGCTTACAGCGGGTTGCTGAGCCCGAAGATGATGAAGATGATGAAGATGGGCTGGCGGCAGAAGGGGAAGAATTGAAAAGTGATAGCACCGATGATTTACCAGATGCTAACAGCAGCGAGTCAGTTGATCCGGTTTAAGTGAAGATATTTTTCCACTTAATTAAGAAACAGGTACTTCGGTGCCTGTTTTTTTAAAGGGATTTTTATTAATGTTGAAATATGCAACAGATGGGCCTTTTTAATCTTTAAGCTCAGGTATATCTTGTCATTAATGACATTGAATAATGCCGGTTTTTATTAGGTAACCTTTTGAGATATCTTTCTTCTTTTCGTACATCGCTGAAAATATCCCGTTATCTTTTCCGGGTGCTTGGCTTAATGTTGTGGGCATTAGGCGCTTTATTAACAGCTTTTTACCTGGTTAATATCTTTAATGAAGTTAAATCGGATATTCGGCAAGAATACAATGCTAATTATGACTCCACGCTCTCTTATGTGCGTCATACAGCAAGTGTTCTGCGGGATATCCAATATATGACAGAAAAGCATTTACTGAATTCTGATGGAAAAAATGCTATTTTTGATTTTCCACATAATAACCCGGCATTTTCTTATCATCCTTTGAACCAAAGCGCTGACTGTCATACTTTTCGCGACAACACGCATAGTTATTTAAATTCATTAAATAATCTTATCTTCTATTGGAAGGATAATCTTGCTGCGCCTCAGGGGTTGAATCAGGTTTTTCTGGTGGGTACGCAAAGTATGTGTATGGTAAGTTTTTCTATCCGTAATACCACGACTGAACCCGATACGTTGAAAAAAATAGTTTATGAAAATTCACGTAGGCTTATCAGCCTGAAAGAGCAAGGTAAAGAACGAAATGTTTATTGGGTTATACCGGGTGCAAGATCTGATAGCGGCCATCTCTACGTATTGGCGCCGGTATATGTAAGTGGTCAGATGGTTGCCATGATAGGCATTGAACAATTCATCAGATTGGACTCTTTTATTCAGAGACAAGACCGCCCAATTTCAATAACGTTATTGAATCGCAGTAATCAACCGGTGTTGCATTATCCAGCAAATGGTGACTATAAACTTCATTATGCTGATTATCAGTTGGAAGCGCCTTATTTTGGCTATGATGATAATTTTACTGATTTACTGTTAAAACGCCGGTTAATGCCATCTTCATTCAGTATCATTTATGCGCTGCCACTGAAAACTATTTTTGAAGGTTTTAAGCTACAGATTATTAGCAGTATTGTGCTTAATGCGTTATCTGCCTTCGTCATCATTATCTTGGTGTATCTGTTTGAGCGGAAAATGTTTTCTCCGGCTGAAGAGAATGCGATTCGTCTGGAGGAGCATGAACAATTTAATCATAAGATTGTTGCTTCAGCGCCGGTTGGGATCAGTATATTGCGGGTCAGTGATGGGAGTAATATTCTGAGTAATGAGTTGGCACATAATTATTTGAGAATGCTAACGCATGAAGATCGGGAACGGATTATTCATATTATTTGTGATAGAACCAGCAGTTATGTTGATGTTGTAACCAGTAATAATCATCATTTGCAAATCAGTTTTGTTCATTCCCGCTACAGGAATGAAGAGGTGGCAATTTGTGTCTTGGTTGATATTAGTGTCCGTGTGCGGATGGAAAAATCATTACAGGAAATGGCGTTGGCATCGGAACAGGCTAACTATTCTAAATCTATGTTTTTAGCTACCGTCAGTCACGAGTTGAGAACACCGCTTTACGGTATTATTGGAAACCTGGAGTTATTACAGGCGCATTCATTGCCTACTGAATCTGTCCGTTTGTTATCAACGATGAATAACTCTTCAGCGCTGTTGCTAAAAATTATCAGTGATATTCTCGACTTTTCAAAGATTGAATCTAAACAGCTTAAAATTGAGTCTAGAGAATTTTCCTGTCAGGAGGTTATTTCACATGTTGTTTCTAACTATCTACCGTTAGTAGTGAAAAAGCCGTTGACCTTGTATTGCTATATTGAACCGGATGTTCCGGATTATATCTGCAATGATCCGGTTAGATTACAACAAGTTATATCTAATCTGTTAAATAATGCGATTAAGTTCACTAATACTGGATGTGTGATTATACATATGACAGTTGATAGAGATTACTTATACGTCAGGATAAAGGACACCGGCGTCGGTATCTCTGATAAAGCGCTTATTCAGTTATTTGATCCATTTTTCCAGATCATGCCAAATACGGAAAGCTCATCTCAGGGAACAGGGCTTGGTCTGGCGATTTGTGAAAAATTGATCAATCTGATGGATGGTGATATTGAGGTCATTTCACAACCACAGATAGGGAGTATGTTTTCTATTCGTTTACCTTTATATGGTGCGAAATATAGGCCAAAAACTCAGCTAATAAATGAGTATCAACGAAAAATCATCTTGGCTATACGTAATCTTTATCTGGAGGAATTTTTACAGCGTTTTCTGGTTCATCATGGCTTACACACGGTTTTATACAGTGAGCAAAACACAGATGGTAGTGAAATTATTATCAGCGATTTTCCTGATGCGGTTATTTCCCCTGTATATGCTTATATTGAATTATCGACGGACTATATTGGCTCACCGGAACAAATCAGAGAAAACTATTGGTTACATAACACTTACCATTTACATGATTTGCCGGTAATGATTGAGCGGCTGGTTTCACCGAATCATAATGTGGTATTGAATACCGCCCCGCCTGTTTTTCAGGCAAACACTCGGTTTAATACTATTATGATTTTGGTGGTAGATGATCATCCTATCAACCGCCGTTTATTGGCTGATCAGTTGAAATCCATTGGTTTTCAAACAACGGTGGCAAATGATGGATTAGATGCGTTGGAATATTTGAAGGACGGGGGAATTGATATCATTCTGACGGATGTCAATATGCCTAATATGGATGGTTATGCGTTAACAATGTATTTACGGAATGATGGGTGTAAGTTGCCGATTATTGGTATTACGGCAAATGCACTGGCAGAAGAAAAACAGCGCTGTATTGATGCAGGAATGGATGATTGTTTGTCTAAACCGGTTTCTCTGGTGACTCTCACACAAGTACTGACGAAGATGATTTGAAACGATGATTTATAAAACAATGCCCGGTACAAATAATGCCCGGTACAAATAAATAGTTGCCGGGCATCGAGAGGACTTTCATGTTAAAACAACGAACGGTATTTACTGAACGTGATTGCTCGTATCGATAGTGACGGAAGAAAGATAATTGAGTAATGCAATATCGTTATTTACCCCCAGTTTTACCATAGCCGATTTTTTCTGGCTGCTGATAGTCTTGACACTGCGTTTAAGTTTTTTGGCAATGTCTGTTACCAAAAAGCCTTGGGCAAATAGACGTATAACTTCACTCTCTTTTTGTGATAACGGTTTATCACCATAGGGGGTTTTCGTCACTTTTTTCAACAGTTCAGAAACGCTTTCTGGCATAAATTTTTCCCCTTGTTTCAGGGCCGTCAATACATCAGGTAAATCTGTTGGTGCTCCTTGTTTTAAGACAATGCCTTCAATATCAAGTTCGAGTACAGTACTTAAAATTGCTGGATTATTGTTCATGGTTAGAACAATGATGGATAGCCTGGGATAATGGCGTTTGATGTATTTAATCAAATTGATCCCATCGCCGTATATGTCCCCAGGCATGGACAGATCCGTGATCAGTACATTTGCTTTAATACAGGACAAATTGTTGATCAACGTGGTCGAGTCTTCAGACTCAGCGACGACGTTGATCCATTCAAGCCGCTCAAGTGATTTGCGGATGCCAAACAGGACAATCGGATGGTCATCGGCAATAATGACATTAAGGTTATTCATCTTATTAGTTACCCTGCTGCAATAGCCTTTTAATGAAGGATTCAATACGGCTAATGCTATTCTTAATCTCTATTTCGTTACTGTCTGTTATGTGTTGTTCCAGTGTTTCGCAAGAAAGTTTGAGGAGTTCTAGGTCTAACATAGCAAAGACGCCTTTCAGGCGATGTGCTGTTTGCGAAAGCGATATCAGATCATATTGTTCTATACCAGTATACAGCTTATTAATATCTATCGGTACTGTCTCGACAAATAATTGTCGGTAATCGCTATCAGTTAGTTGTTTTTGATAACTATTTATAACATTGCCAAAATCGTAATCGTTGCTTTCATCGTTAAATGCTGACATTTCTAAATTTGCATTGAATTCGTTAAAACTGAAACTTCTCTCAATTAATAACGAAATGGCATTGATAACGGCTTCACTCAGATTGTAGTTACACTTAATATAGTCAGGTTTTATCTGCTCAAAGCCGGCCAGATTATCAACCAGCAATATAGCCGATTTTGTCGAATCATAGGGTTTATCCGTCAACATGATATCGTATTCTCTATTCATATTTTCTGGCTTTTTGTCGAAGTAAGCAGCGCCATAATGATGCAGATGATTTTGCACAATCTTACGGATCTCCGTATTGCTGATATCCAGCAAGGCAGTAATGTCTTCCAGTAGCGGCGGGCATGGGTCTTGGCCGATTATGAAGGGCAGACTGATAGCATAGTGCGTACCCAGGTTGGGTTTGCTGTTTATAGTAAAATGACCATTTAATTTTCTACATAATTGGTTACATAGATAAAAGGTCAGCCCTGAATTGGCTTGATATTTATCACCTGTCGCTTTGCTTAAAAATGGATAATTCAAATTTGTTAAGTCTGTTGAATTAAGCCCAACTCCTGTATCTATAATTTCGATTTGAATTTGTTCTTTGTATTCCAGGGAATAGTTAACGATGAGTGATATCTTGCCATAAGATGTGAGCGTGATTGCATAATTGACTAACATCAGGATGATTTTACTGATGGCAGTGCTATCGCCAATAAATAGTGATTCGGGATTAATATTACAATGATAATAATAATTCAATCCTTTATTATTCATCTTCGGAAACACTTTTTTAATAATGTTTTCTAAAATGACTGATAATGAAAATGATTCATTTTTTGCTTGCCATTCACCTGATTCTAATTCATTGAGTAATGAAATATTCTCGATCCAGTCGGATATATACTCGGATTTAGTTAATAAATTATCGACGATACGAACACTATTTTCTTCTATAAGAATTTGTTTCAGTTGGTAAGCGATATGATCTAATTCCTTTATTGGTTGTTTTAATTCAGAACGAATGTTGGTCAGCATAAAACGCCGAGCTTGTACACTCTTATCGTGTTCCAAATGGGCAAGTTGTAGACGCCGACTAATTAATGATTCCTGATCTTTATCTTGCAGTAAAAACAGATAAGTTTCTGGCAACAGGCGAATGCTGTACATTTTAATTTCATAGACTGAATCGTCAATTGAGGTTTGGATGACACCATGATGTTGCTTTGCCATCAGCTTAATTTTATTTAAATCGACATGTGGCAACAGATGATCGGCAATGTTATTGCACATAATTATCTGATTTACCGAGAAATCATAAATCAATAAGCCAATCGGGATATTGGAGATAATATCGTGACTTAACGCATCCTTGACTTGTAGCTCGTGGCTTATAAGGGCGTTTGGCGCGATATATTTTCTACGAATGTAAATAAGCCCACCTAAAGACAGGATAATAAATATGGAATCAGTCAGTAACAACCAGATGTTTCTGTATAACAAATCGATTAGTAAATCTTTGAGTGATATCCGATACAACAGTTTGTATTGCGTACCTTTGAGTGATTGAGAAAATTCGAGCCAGAAACCATTCTGTGAAATATTGACTTTATTGATTTCATGAGGGAGTTGTTCGTCATCCGACAATAAACTGAAGTTGGCGGCGGCCATATCCATAGGAAGAAGATGACAAATAGGCAAATCAAAAGCGATAACTGTTGCCAATTGACCCGGTGAATTGAACGTCGCCCGATAAGTATAAAAATAGATATTTTCGCCATTTAACTTACGGATTGATGAAATATTTTCCCGTTCATCTAACGCGGTGGATTGCATCAGCATTTCTGAACGTTTTGATTCGGCGGTCAGTGTTAGATAACTTTCTTTAAATCTCAATTCTGGTTTAAGAATAGAGTGAGTGGTTATCAGAAACAGGCTGTTATCTTTACCATTCAGATAGTACATGGAGTTGTATTCATTGCGGGTACCCCACAAAATCTCCATATAATTGGAAAGGCGTTGTGCCAATTCTACACTTGCAGTGCTGTGGTGACCAAAAATAATCGTGTCGATGGTTTGATAACGATTCTCAAGCCAGTAAACATCAGGTCGTAGCTTCATCGGTGTGACGAGTTCTGGTGGTTTAAAAGATGAGCTATTGGCTTGTTTAAAGATAGAATTAGCGTGGTAACGATAATCTTCTATCTGTAATACTATTTTGGTTGCAACACTGTTTAGCGCATATTTTTTCCCCATTAGCCAGGCATTGAAGTAGTTATAGCTGTATAAAAACAGGGACACAAAAAGCAGAATAATGAACAGACCGTAGTAACGGTTTATGGTTGATGAATTAATAGAAAATTGTTTGTTATACATTCGTTGAGTAAAAGCCTTAATAATTGCTTGGTTGTTTAGCGAGCTCGTTAAATTGGTGAATCTTATGATTCGATGTATTTAGGCTAATTTTAGCAGGATCGGGGCTGGAAAGGATATTATATACCTAATAGATTTCGAGTTGCAGCGCGGCGGCAAGTGAACGAATCCCCGGGAGCATAGATAACTATGTGACTGGGGTGAGTGAAAGTAGCCAACAAAGCAGTAGCTTGAAAGATGAAGGGTATAGATTGAGGATTGAGCGAACAGTAAGAGAATCACAGAATTTTTACGACAGAGGCTAGACATATTATCATGTTAGGAGCATAATCTCGCGCCATGGAAGGATGGCCGAGCGGTCGAAGGCAGCGGTCTTGAAAACCGCCGATGGGAAACCATCCTAGAGTTCGAATCTCTATCCTTCCGCCAAATACTGACCCCATGCACTTTCCATGCATGGGGTTTTTTCATTCCGATGTGCATAATTAATCCATTCTCATAACAATAAGGTGATTATCCGGTGCGCTGTAAAACCCGGTCCTTCAGAGGATGTCAATGTGGGTCCACGATTTATACCTAATAGATTTCGAGTTGCAGCGCGGCGGCAAGTGAATGAATCCCCAGGAGCATAGATAACTATGTGACTGGGGTGAGTGAAAGCAGCCAACAAAGCAGCAGCTTGAAAGATGAAGGGTATATTGACAAGAATGGTTTTTCAGGACAGATTCTTATTCAATAAAACCGTGGAGATGGCAAGAAATTAAACTGTTTTAATTGGCTTTGAATAACATGGATACAGCGGTTACAAACATAATGACAGCCGCACCTTTAAATAACATTCGTTGTGCTCGTTGGCTTGATAACAGATGCCGAATACTGAGAGCGCCGATAATAAATACCGCTCCTACGCTGAATAAGACAAAAACCGTCAGTGGTACTAACATGAGTCCCCAGTTTTGCAACGAGATAGATTCTATGTTAATCACTAAAGGTAATAGTGCGAGATAGAAGGCAATCGTTTTAGGGTTACTTAACGTTAGAGTGAGACCAGATAACCAGGCCACAGCCAACTCTTTTTTCTTAATGGGTTGGTCTTCACCAATGGGTTGATGATTGGCAAACCAGAACTGCCATGCCAGATAACTCAAATATAATGCGGCACCCCATCTCACCATAACAAATAAGGTGTCAAAACTGCTCGCGATAATGGACAAGCCAAAAACAGCAAAGGACAAATAAGTTAGATCACCAATAATCAGGCCAAACAACACACTAAATCCCGCCAGCGCGCCACTACTCACACTTCTGGCAACTAACGCTGCCATTCCTGGGCCTGGTATCGCCGCAGCAACAGTCAATGCCGCTGTATAGGTTACTATTTGTGACAC
Organism: Photorhabdus sp. CRCIA-P01; assembly: GCF_003545805.1. Taxonomy (GTDB): domain Bacteria; phylum Pseudomonadota; class Gammaproteobacteria; order Enterobacterales; family Enterobacteriaceae; genus Photorhabdus; species Photorhabdus antumapuensis. The sequence goes on from NZ_NMQR01000022.1 coordinate 42,577, forward strand.
TTCTAGCATATCTTTCCTCTCAAAATAACACCTTGAAGTAACGGAACACAGAAATGTCACTTGCGTATGCAAGTGACAAATAAGGGTTTTTTAGTATATACCCGTTATCTTTCAAGTTGCCTCTTTGTTGGCTGCACTCACTCACCCCGGTCACATCGTTATCTATGCTCCCGGGGATTCGCTCCCTTGCCGTCGCGATGCATCTTGAAATCCATTGGGATATAGACAATAACGACATTTTTCTAATACTGAACGTCTTACGTTTGGCATATTTTCATCCAAAATAATTAAGACATTTTTATTAGTTGTCGAATGACTTCCCGAGAAAATACCATATCTTGAACGGCCAAACCAACGGATTGAAAGAGAGTCACACCCTGATCGCACAAATTGGAATGAGATTGAGAAACGGTACCAATTTCTATCCCAATGTCTGACCCGTTAAGAATGCCTTTCTCCCTTGCTTTAATAACAGATTGAGAGGCGGCAAGTATCGATTCATTGGAATCAGTAAATAGGGTTGTATTGCTATACATATCTTCGCTGAGTTCCTGGAATCCCAGTGCCGAAGCGCCAATGGCATTGACATGACATTTAACCGGTAGCTCTTTTCTATTGAGTATAGGGTCACGCGATGCCGTGGTTGTGCAAATGATGTCACTATTGAGTACAGCCTCAGCAGGTGAGGCTTTGATCGAAATGGGAAGATTGAGCGTTTTATCACACCATATGGCAAATTCTCGGCATCTTTCTGCATTACGACCCCATAAAGTGACTTCTCTAATCGGGCGTACATATAACATGGCTTGCAAATGTGCTTTTGCTTGTAAGCCAGTGCCAAGTATCGCTAACCGGCTAGCATCCTTTGCGGCAAGAAGATGGGTTGCATAAGCAGAAGCGGCGGCGGTGCGAATTTCTGTGATAGCGCCGGCATCCACCGCGGCAATCCCTGAAACACCTGGCTCGTCGTAAACCAGCACGCTACCGATGTGTGAAGGTTTATCGCTATTGCTTTGAAACCTCACTACCACCGACTTTAACCCAAACCCTTTGTATGGCCCCTCCTTAATATAAATCGGCATGGTGCCCATTAAGCCGTCTTCACCTTTAATGATATTGCGCAAAGGTTGTTCTACTTTTCTTTCCGATTGCAATTTAAATGCTATTTCACTTAGCTTAAGACTAAGTTCCATCGTCAAATAACGCGCAACGGTTTCTTTATCGACATAAAGCATATTGATGCCTTATAGATCATCTAGCTTGAATTTATCATCAATCTCGGTTCCGGCAATGCTATTGAGAATTGTCGACATATTCTTTTGAGAAACTCCTAACACCACATCCAGCATATTCTCTTTGCTGAAACCACGGCTTAGGAATAGATCAATAGCACTTCTTTTCAATTGTCCCCGGCAGTAAATAACCTCTATGGTAAGTTCACGCAGTGCCAATAATCGTGGGGAGAGATCGTCGGTTTTTTCAATCAATGCCTTAACTATTTTTTTGTCCACACCATTATGAATTGCAATATAGCCGTGTGCCTGAACCGTGTAATGACAACCATTTTCTACTCCGGTTGTAATCCACACCACAGCTTTTTCCTCTTCATTCAGTGAACTATCAATAAATAGGTCGTGTGCTCGTTGGTAAGCGGCTAATAGTGAAGGAGATTCTGACATATAACCACTTTGGTTAGGTATCCAGCCGAAATCATTAATCGAACTTTGAAGTAATTTTTTACTTTTTTCAGGTGTGGTATCAATGGTGTGTAGAGTAAGTAAAGACATAATAACCTCTGTATATTGAAATTTTAAATAGATCTATATATTTGCCTATTTTAAAGCAACATTAGCTTTTATGCGGCTGTAAATACTGACCAAAGCATTTGAATTGGTCGAATATGAGAAATAAATTTTAAATTGTGTAATTTTGCTGCTACTTCTGTCGTGAGTGCGGCATCTACCTCTGAATTCGCGACAGCTTTTGCGGCTGAACTGGTTGAGTCTTTAAAAATGATATCTGCAATTTTTAGATTATCAGGCAACAATTCTGGGATTAAAGCCTTTGGTGCCGGATGGGTTGCAATGACGATATTATCTGTCGTTAATTCATCACGAATAGCGATACCATAATTAGGTGTATAATTTAAAAATGCGGATGACAAGTTAAACCTGTTATCCATATAAAACTCACTGATATTGTAATAAGCATTGGCTACCACTAATGCCTGGCAGTTATTTAAAATAATTTGATTACTTGCTTCTTCGTAAGTATTACATAAAACAACTTGGTAATTTTCGGCGACTTTATTTTTAATGGCAAATTCACCAAAACGAATAGCGGATTGTTCGCTACTTGTACCTGACGGGCCTAAGGTAGCAATATTTAGAACATCAAATGTATCTTTGTTGAAACTAAAAAAAACACATTCCATGATGTCTCTCCTGGAATTACACTAATAAACCGGATTTAACCAATGTGAGAACTCATCTATTCTGCCTCTGATTATTTCTTGATAATCTTTGGTAATAATATTGGCTATAGAATCTTCTTTTTGTATATATGACACATCGTCTATTTGTGAAACAATTGATATTTCAAGGCCAGTACCTGTTAAAAAACAGCCATTTGCTTCATAGAGATCCTTTTTTTGAATTTCTGACTCAATACAGGGAATATTGCGGAATTTACAAATATCGAAAACAGATTGTCTGGTTATTCCATTAAGAATGCCAGCGCTAAGCGATGGTGTAATAACGCAATTATCTTTTACAATAAAAACATTTGATGTACTTGCTTCTGCGCACATGCCTTGTTCATTCAGCATGATAGCATCATCAAATCCGTTTTCTTTGGCATCTTCATGAGCAAGTGCGGAATTAACATAAGTGCCGGTAATTTTGGCAGATGATGGAATTGCCGCATTTGATACACGTCGCCATTTTGAAATAAGACATTTAAACTCTGCTTTTTTGGCATAAGCGCCCATAGGTAAAGCGTTAATACAGAGGGTTGAGTTTACACCACTTAGCTTAACGCCAAATTTCTCACCCGGCATTAACGATTTTTTAAGCACTAATGGCCTGATATAAATATCTTGTTTGAAGCCATTTTTAATAATGATATTTTTAGTAATGTCGGTTAACTCCTGACTGGTATAGGGTAATTCAATTTTTAATGTTTTAGCTGATTGTATTAACCGTTCATAGTGCTCATGCGCTCTAAATAGATTAAGTTGGTTATTGTCTTGATCCCAATAAGCCCGGATTCCCTCGAATGTCCCGGTGCCATAATTTAAAGCTTGTGTATTGGCAAGAAAGGTCGCATTGCTAAAATTGAGATATTCTCCGTCTAGAAATACGATCCAATCTTTATTAACCGGGCTAACGATATTGTTTGTCATTTAGTTGCCCTCTTGTTCATGATTTCTAAAGCCGAATTTCGTTCAATATTGTTGGTATCATCTCTCAGATCATGGATGCGCGCTGCTTTCCAGCTTACCATTGCCGCGGTTCCAATAAGCCCACCAACATCTCCTACATGGACATCGACATTCATATTGAATTTGGATTCCATTTTTTCCTTTATCTTGCTAATGAGTGACGCATCATTTAATTCGTCGCTCGGTTCCAAAGTGATCTTAAGCTCATCTATACCGGTTGTGTTGTGGATTTCGATAAAATATTCAAAACAATATTCGAGCTCTTCAAAGATGGCATTTTCAATATCAAAAGCATACACATTGGCATTGTTTAATACTAATACATCTTTTACTCTGCCGATGGGTTCTATTTCCCATTGATTTAAGTCTATTGCTTTACAGCGAATCATATCCCCTGTTTTGTATCGAATCAGAGGTTTATTCCCTTTATATAAATGGGTAATCACTAATTCACCAGCAACGTGATTATCACCAACATTGAGCTTTTGCTGAGTAAAAGGGCAAATGAGTTCGTAATAATTGTTGTATGGAATAGTAATAAGCTTATTGGTATTGTCACAAGCCGCCAAGATTGACGTTTCTTGTGAGGCATACATACAGTTGTAAATTTTAGCACCCCAATTCCGAGATAAGTTTCTTAATCTATTCGGGGTAATAAGCTCGCCAAGCACTAAAATGATCTCGATACCTAATTCTTTGGCATCACATGCGTTGTTCCGGCAATATTTTAGCAACTCGGCGGCGACCGCAGGTGTACAAACTAAAGCGGTTATTTTGAGGTCTTGTATCAGTCTGAGTACTCTGTGCATACCAACAACGGGTGAACGAGGCCACATTTTGATAACGGTATGCCCTAAACTGCGAAATACGTCTTCAAATGTATCTCCAGTGGAGTGTAATTCCGTTGGACCCATCACGCCAATAATATGTTGTTTGCCTTCTTGATTGAAAATAGACTCATATTGCAGAGTCAGAAAACTGTTATTGACTAAAGAGTCTATTTCATTGCGAGGACAAGGCGTTGATGGCCCAGTCGTCCCTGTGGTTTCATAATATATCCAAGCGTTACTTAGGCTATCTGAAGATATCGTGTTTCCCGCCTTACTTAGATCTGATTTTGTCGTAAAAGGAAGTTTTTCAATCAATGAGGATAAATTTTCATCATCATTTAGGTTTATTGCGTCTAGACGCTCTTGATAGAAAACTGACCCATTTTTCGTATAATTTATGATTTCTTTTAATTTTTCGTATTGTATTTTTTCCAATGCGGAGATATTTATCTCGCCAGACAGATATTTTTTTAACTCGGTAAGGTATTTCATACCTAATTCATGAAGTTCATTTCTAAAAATGGAATACATATATGTTACCTGGTTATTTATAAAGTGGTAAGTTGCCAGTGAGTTTATTGATATCTTTCTTTGGTCCAACTATGCCAATTCCAGATAACTTCAATTCATCCGAATGCTCAGAAGATAATTTTCCTTCGTATTCCTCATATGTTCTGCATGATTGTGCTAAACAGGAGAAAGGGCTCAATTTAAAATTATCGTTAGATTTTAATTCATTATGAATAGCGTCCAGTACATCATGACTTGCTTTCAAAATAGGCAAAGGCGTTTTAATGACACCGGGATAACAAATGCTATCTTTACTAAAGACATCGTGTCCTACAATCCCGTTGATATTTCTACCAATTGAAACACTAATGACGCTCAGTGCATTCATGGCTAACCCAAGTGGCAGACTATCAGCGATAACGACGACACTTTTATGTAGGTTTTCGTCAAACTTCATACGACTTTCCTATTAACTGAGTGAAATTTATCAACTTATTTATATCGATAATAATATCCGAGACTGTCCATGTACTTATTTCTTTCCATAGCACCACGCCTTTTATATGATCGGGGTGATGCATATATATGTTCAGGTCTTCGTAACTTTCAAAGTAACCAATTAAACTAAAGTCAACTGATTGCTTTCTGTCTACCGTACTGCGACCACAAAACCATCCTTTAATTTCACTTATCTCATTTATATGATTTAAAGTCATCTTCTCTGCTAATATAGCCTTTTCACTATCCCAGCTTATTCCATCCTTGAAGGTAAATAAGACTTGATGTGCAATTAAGTTGTTTTTGCCCAGCATAATTTACCTCATAATTAATGGTTTTGAGTTATAATAACCTATAGAAACGATCTGATTTATACCTAATATTAGCGCATGCCTGATTTAGTTTTTTTGATTTGCATCTAATTTAAATAGCACATTGCATTTATAGCAGTCAACTATTTCACTATGGTAATGATTTAAAAAAAGTGGGAATGACAATGATAAGAAAGCTGTTATGGCTTGCCTTTGGCTTATAAAAAACAAGCTCAATTTGATTCCGCTTACGCTTTGAAAACATGTTTTGTCGCCTTGTGTTCTACCGTATTTTGAGTATTTGCTTTTTAACATGTTAACAGAGCCTTATATTGCTTGGAGACAAGTTATTGCATTTTGATAAGAAACTATAGCAATTCAGAGGATTCGAGGCAGTAGCCTTGCGTTAGTGGACTTTCAAATCAAGGTATGTCGTTGAGCATGTCACTAATGATAGGTGTTTTGGTAATATTTTAAAATAATCTATTATTTATGCTTGATTGTTTGCAATGGGTTGTAATATACTGCGCTCGCTTTCAGGGGCTAGCCCTGAAACACGCCGGCTTAGCTCAGTTGGTAGAGCAACTGACTTGTAATCAGTAGGTCACCAGTTCGACTCCGGTAGCCGGCACCAAATCAAATAAGAAGCCGTTATCTTTTTAAAAGGTAACGGCTTTTTTCTTGTCTGATAATAGACAATGCTGTTTATATATCCAGTTAATCCTGCTATTTTCCATTACAATTTCCCGCTGAAACGAGTTTATAAATTCATAGCATGGTTAAACTTACGGTTAAGCTGGTTGAAATGAAACCACGTAACTAGAAATACAGGATGGCAAATTTTCAGATAATACAGATTTATTTTCGCTGGTAAAAACTAACAGAGAAAAATATTAGCGTTTGGGATGTCTGTTTTCCAGACATGAAAGAATGTTTGCTATAGGCGTATGCCCATCTATTCGTTTGGCGGGAACTGAAAATAAGATGAGATAAAGTAGGAAATAGCAGGAGTATTAGATGCGGTGAAAGTATGTCAGATAAAATCAATTTCAGGCCAGGAGAATACTTTTTGCTAACTATTTACCGGAGAGTGTGAGTTTAAAAATTTCATTAATCAGCAGAGGGCATATCTGACAATGTTAAAACTTTTCATATGGATATTTACCTGATAATCGGTAATTTATCGCTAGCAACATTAATCTTGTTGATGTCTTAAATGTTTTGTCTAATCTGGTGGAGATATTTGGAATAAGGTTATTGAGATCTCACTTTTGCACCGGTTCGTTGTCCATCACCCTGTAAACAGGTTAATTTCTGTGCCTTTGGCATAGGTATGGGAACCATTTTTAATCGGCATTTTACGGCGGGCTTCAAAGTGGATTCAAAATATTTTTTGCACTTAAATATCCATGAGATAAAAAATCTGTGCTACTTTTTATTTAATGAATTTTTCATCGCATAATAAAAAGGGGGTTCTATGTGGCTTGAAAACTTTTGATGAATAATAAAGAACAGGCGTATTATTTTAGGCGCTAAGCGTTTTAAAGGAAGGTACATTAGAGGATTAAATGAAGATTATGAATTTATATAATAAATACGTCGATGAGGAAGATAAACACTTTGCGGTCATCCGTATTAACAACGATATTATGTGTTTTCCTCTGAAACTAAGCTTAGTCCAGAATCGGGATAATTTACTATTTGTATTCAGTAGACTAAGTAAACAGATTTATTTAAACGATGTAGTTACGTAACAGAGAAACACAAAAATAGAGAGTGAGAAATTCGTTATAATACCGAATGCATGGATGCATGAGACCATCATGAAAATAATTTTTACTACCATTTGTTACTATACCTAATAGATTTCGAGTTGCAGCGAGGCGGCAAGTGAACGAATCCCCAGGAGCATAGATAACTATGTGACCGGGGTGAGTGAAAGCAGCCAACAAAGCAGCAGCTTGAAAGATGAAGGGTATAAAAGTTAAGGTCAAAATATATGCGCAATATTCAACAAGTTTTAGAGTGTTGGGGCGGTTGGGTTGATGATGCCACGGGTGTTAATTGGCCACCGATCGCTGCTGGATTTAAAGGTCTAATTGCGTCAACTCGTTCATTACGTCCTTCCTGCTGTGATAACGATGGCTTGATCATCGATGCTTGTATTGCAAAGTTGCAGACGGTAGATAAGTCTGAAGAAATTGAAGTTTTATTTATGTACTACGCTTTAAGGCTTTCCAAACGCGCCATCGCGCGTTTAATTAAAGTACCTGATATTGAAGTGCGTTCCCGGTTACAAAAGGGAGAAAGTTTTGTGCAGGGATGTTTGGCTATGCTCGATATTAAGTTAGAAATGGATGATGAAATACGAGAGCACAAAAAGCTTACGCGTACGCAAAAAGCTATGGTAGTGTACTAATCTGTTAAAGTTGCGAATAAGCGCTAAAGCTAATAAGCCCCGATATTTTTATCGGGGCTTATTTCATTCGGTTCTTACAGCATCTGCTATTACGTACCGATAGAAGTGAAAATTTAAATAATAATTGTAGAGGTCGCACTTTGTTGCGGCCTTTTTCGTATTTGCCGTCGCGAATTGCTTACGCCTATTTTTTTACCTTTTTCGCGGTCGGTATCCCTATTAAATCAATCATAACTTGGTGCTGAGAACTAAGCCCTTATACAGGTTTGGTTTATCTTGGCACAGGGCGAGTTATTGCTGTTTGATGGAGGTATTTTTGATGAGCAACGGTAGTGATAAAGCGGGTTGGCTAACACCTGTCACGCCTGGGCCTGAGTACGATGATGAGTTGGAGCACGTACTGAGTCGTTGGGTGAGCGGTGTTTCTGGTTTGCCTGACGATAAGGTGCGTTCTCGATGGACATCAGCACAACTGCCCCAGTTACCGGCGGATGATGACTGGTGTGATTTTGTTATCACGGATTTTATTTCGGATGCCTCGCCTGCTTTTGAGAAACAGACTGATGAAGGAACCAAGTTATGGCGTCATGAAGAAATTGTGTGCTTGATTTCCTTTTATGGCCTGAACGGCCAGCGGTACGGCGCTCGTTTTCGTGATGGACTGGCGGTCAGTCAGAACAATGACGAGTTGGAATGTTTTGGTCTTTCAGTAGACAAACTCAGCCGGCTGACTTCATTACCGGAACTTATCAATAACCAGAGGGTGCGTCGTTATGACATGACGATCACCTTGCGGCGAAAAGTGGTGCGTGAATACGGTGTTAAATCACTGGTGGAAGCGCCTGTCAAATTCTTTGGAGATTAAATTATGCAGGGTTTACCTGTTTCAAACATTATCAATGTCACGTTGAATATGGCTCCTCATGCGGCTCAGTCCCGGAACTTTGGTGCGTTACTGATCATCGGTGCAAGTAACGTGATCAACCCTCGCGAGCGTTTACGCCGGTATTTGGATATTGATGGTGTCGGTGCTGATTTTGGACTGACTTCACCAGAGTATCAGGCTGCGGCGCTTTATTATTCCCAGTCGCCACGTCCTGTTGATTTATATATTGGTCGGTGGGCTAAGGACAATGTGGCCTCCTCTTTACAAGGGGCCGTATTGGATAAACAGCAGCAAATTATTAGCAAATTGACTGCTGTCACCGAGGGTTCTTTTAAGTTGACGATTAACGGTAAAGAAACGGTATACAACGGCATCGATTTGAGTAAAGAGACCAATCTAAATGGAGTCGCTCAACGGGTGGCGGATAAATTGAAAGATTGTTCAGTCACCTATGATAGCTCCGCTTCACGCTTCGCTATTATGCCGAATTCCGCCGGTACGGTTGGCTATGTTTCACCGGCAACGACGGGAACTTATATTGGTGATGTATTAAAGTTGGACGAAATATCGGGTGCCAGCGCTATCGAATCTACCAAAGCAGAAACCATTGCCGAGGCGGTGGCGACACTGGGTGCGGCATCCAGTGGTTGGTATGGGCTAGTTATTGCCGATGGTACGTTGACGGATGAGGACATTCTGTCTGTGGCTGATTACATCGAATCCGCGTCTGTTTCCCGTATCTATGGGCATACAGTGCAAAAAGCGGATGTATTGGATGCTGACATTAAGACCGACATCGGCACAAAACTGAAAGAGAAAAACTATCAGCGCACACTCTGGCAATATTCAACCGGTAAACCTTATACCGTTGCTTCTCTATTTGGACGTATGTTTACCGTCAATTTCAACGGTAATAACACTACTATTACCCTGAAATTTAAACAGGAACCCGCTGTAATCGCAGAAAACCTCACCGCAACGCAAGCTAATATATTGAAGAAGCAAAACGGCAATGTTTTTGTTAAATACAGCAATGATACTGCCATTATTCAGGAAGGTGTCATGACGAATGGGGATTTCATTGATGAGCGTCATGGTCTGGATTGGTTACAAAACTACGTTCAGAACAATCTTTATAACCTGCTTTACACCAGCATCAGCAAGATCCCACAGACTGATGAAGGGGTTACACGTTTAATCACCAATATTGAACAGTCGCTTTCTCAGGCGGTGACAAACGGGTTAGTCGCTCATGGCGTATGGGGAGGTGATCCGGTTGGTGCGTTGGATACGGGCGCAACATTAACCAAAGGTTATTACGTTTACGCACCGCCAATTGCGACGCAGGCACAGGCTGATCGGGAAGCTCGAAAAGCGCCAGTTATTCAGTGTGCCATCAAATTAGCAGGCGCTGTCCATTACGCTGATGTCATTATTAATGTAAACAGATAAGGGTTGAAAATGGCTACATATTCTTTTCTTGATGTTTCCGCTTCTATTACTGGAGTCGGTGGCTCTTTTGATCTTGGTAACGGCGCTGCTCTCTCTGATGAGGGGATTACAGTCACCATGTCGGAGAGTAAAAACACCATGACCACTGGCGCAGACGGGGAAGTCATGCATTCATTGCATGCAACCAAGTCTGGCACCATCACGGTTAATTTACTTAAGACCAGTCCAGTCAATGCTAAATTGAATGCGATGCTCAGTGCGCAATCCCTTTCATCGGCTGCATGGGGTAATAACGTGATTGTTATTCGAAATAAGCAAAGTAATGACATTGCTGTTGCACGTTCTGTTGCCTTTCAGAAACAGCCGGACTTGCAGAATGCCAAAGCGGGTAATACGGTTGCCTGGGTATTTGATTGCGGAAAAATCGACATCATGTTAGGCACATTCTAACCGGCTTACTTCACAAACATTTAAATCACCGTCAAATCTACCGGAGCATTTGTCCGTATTTTTAATATCGGACTTATGCTGCGGTAGTTTGAGTGCGCTTGAGGATAAGTGATCATGGAATTTGAAATCGAGGGTAAAAAATATCGCGCTGGTAAACTAAACGCTTTTCAGCAACAGGATTTAGCAGTGGCTTTGGCTCCGGCTATTCCGGCACTTGGGCCACTGATGAAAAAGATTGTGACAGCCAGAAATGAGGATGGGATAACGGGCTTTGAAGAAGTGCTCCCTTATTTGGTGGAATCCATCAGCGCATTAGGAAAATCCAACCGACATGAAATTAATGATATTTGCTTATCAGTGGTTTCGCGTGAACAAAATGGAGTATGGAGCAGGATTTGTGATCCTGATGGACAGGTATTGATGTTTGATGACATCAACGGCTTCGAACTGCTGAAAATTGTCGGTTTTATTATTCGAGACTCATTGGGAAATTTTTTTCCCGCCCCATTAGAGAGCGCAATGTCATTCCAGGACAATCCAGTTTAAATTTTGAAACCCTCCCGAAAGGGCGTGATTATCTGTTACGCCCGGTCATTGCGGGCATGTGCCGTTATGAATCATTGAAAAACAGCGTTCTTGATCTGGCTGATATTGCATTGATGAATGATGCCCTTGATGTTAAATCGGAAAATGAGGCCATGATAGAGAGGTGGCGAAATGAGCAGTAATGCTGAAATAATGAAAGATTTCCTGGTATCACTTAAGTTTGACGTTGATGAAGTAGGGCAGCGTAAATTTATGGCTGTTACTGCCGAAGTCACGTCTAGTATTCTCAAAATGAGGGCGGAAATTGAAGAAGCCACATTAGCGGTGGTTAATTTTATTACTCAAGCCGCTAATGGGCTGGACAAACTCTGCGGACAGTTGCAAAAAACAGACGCAACAATTGAAAAAATTAAATCTACCAATGAGGGTATCCGTTGCGTTGTGGGAAGCGTAGAGACATTTCTGCCGTGTATTGATGTTCAATCCCGTGATACAAATAGTCGCCATTTTAATACTGCCTCCTTGGTCACATCGATGGGTGAACAGTTATTAAAAATACCGACGGATTGTGCTAATCAAAATACCAGCATACTTGATAGTGATGACATATTTAATGCTATTGAGGAATTAGTCAAATGGTTAGACAAAGGAGAAATTTCTGCGAAAGGTTTATTGGTGACATTAAATGAATTGTGGAAATTTACAGGAAGAAAAATTGTTCTGGGTGTATTATTTGATTTTAATAGTCGATTAAATGCATTACAGGAAGAAGCAAAGAAAAATCACGAAACAATGGCTGAAACATTGTCACGGCGGCAAAGAGAACATGATGCAAATAAAAAACCACTTATAACATATGATCAACTCAATAATTGGATGTCAACACATGGGATCTATATTGCTTCTGACTTGACTCCATTTTTCAGCAAAGATAAATATGAAAAATACCAAGAACAAATTAATGGTAAGAAAACGATAATCGACAAAGAACACAGCCAGAAAGTTGCTGATATTTCCAGTAAAGTATCAGAACGATCAAGTAAAACGAAAAAGAAACGACAGAATAAGCAATTAAATAAAGGCCATTTTAAAGCTGGTATTGCTGAGCATCACGGTGCTCATAGGAGGCTAAATACTCCAGTTAATCCACCAACGAATATTTTTAATAGTGAGCTTACAGCAGCAAAGCTAAAGAGATTAAAGTCTTCGCGAGGAGTACGGAATAACAATCCATTAAATATGAACTTTGTACATCAGACAGGAGCGGTACCTGAAGATAATCCAAAACCCAGATTTGCTAAGTATCCAGATGCATTCAGTGGATTAAGGGCTACTGCTCACCAGTTGAGTCGTTATTTTCATGGTAAAACTACAGGAACAAAGCTACAGACTATTGCAAGTATTGTTCCGGTATGGGCACCAAAGAAGGATCATAATAAAACCAAACAGTACATTGCCAATGTGTCTAAAATGATGGGGATTTCTAAGGATACGGTCCTTGATCTCACTGATCCTGATGTGATGCAACGGTTGATTGATAGCATGATGATAGTGGAAAGTGGTGGTAATCCTTATTCACCAGAATTTATCAGGTCAGCGATTATGGCAGAGCTACAGCCAGCGAATAAACCTTCAAAGCAGGCTAGACATTTAAATCGTGTGGCTCATTCTTTGCGAAATATTTCCATTGATCACCGAATGATCAACGGCGCGGTGACAAATATCAATAATATGGTGAATCATCAGGAATTTACTCCTGCTTTATTACATCGTGCGCCAATATCTGCCAGCAATAATATGAAGGGAATAGGAGAAATAAACTACCATATTGAGATTAATGGCGTTGAATCTCCCAAAGAAGCGGCGAGACTGACCGGAGAAACGATAGAACGTACTCACAGTATGCTCCTGCGAAATATGCAAACACAGGTGAGATAACAATGGATATATTATCAGTCATGTTTTCTCAGCAAAAGAGAAAGATAGGTGTCATTGTACCGAGTGTCGTTATTTCAGAAACACATACCGATATATCGAATATCACCGATCATCCGGTCCAGCAGGGGGTAACATTCAGTGATCATGCTTATGACAGCCCATCGGAAGTGAGAATGGATTTAGGTTTCGCGGGTGGTGGTTCGCTGCTTGATGTTATCGATACGACAAAGGTATTTGATATTTCTACCGGGCTGAGCCTTGGAACCAGTCCGCGTGATATATATCAACAACTACTTGACCTGAGGGCATCACATAAACCGTTTGATGTCGTAACGGGAAAGCGCTTATATAAAAATATGTTGATTAAAGATATCAGTGTCACAACGGATAAAACCAGTGAAAATGTTTTATCGGTGGTGTTAAACCTACGTGAAATTGTTATTGTTGAAACATCACCGAATAAGGCTGCGCCGGCGGAAAATATGAAAAATCCTGAAGATACAGCACCTGTAGTTAATATGGGAGCCAAAGTCACGGTGAAGCCATCGATACCAAAGATTATTCTTGATTTTATTATAGAGCGAGGTAAGAAATGGCTAGGGTTGTAGAAATTCCTTTATCACCCAAAAATCAGCAATTCGATATTCAGCTAAATGGCATTAACTATAAAATGAGATTGATGTGGCGTGATATCGCGGGTTGGATTTTGGATATTATGACGCCGGACAGTGAATTTATTGTCACAGGTTTACCGTTGGTTTTTGGGGCTGACTTACTGGAACAATATCGTCATCTTGGTTTTAACGGCTCATTAATTTTTTATGGTGATATAAATCAGGAGAAACCTTTCAGAAATAATCTTGGCAAAGAGGATAGGTTATACTTTGTAATAAATTAACGTGATGAGAGTAAGGATAAGATATTTTGTAATAATTTATTACATACGCCGCGTAATTGCGGTTTTTTTATTTCTATTAATTTTACTTCTATTAATTAGGTGAATTATGTCAAAACAATGGATAAGAGAATGCCACCTTATCGTTGTAGACAAAGATGGCGAAAAAGTAAATTTATCAGACTTGAAAATCATATTTAACATTAGCAGAACGGAATCTTCCAATCCTGCTACCGGTATTTTTACCCTATATAACCTTAATAACGAAACCAGTAATAAATTACGCCGGAATGAGTTTAACAAGATTAAATTTGTAGCCGGTTATAAAGAGAACTCAGGCCAAATATTCTCAGGCCAAATTCAGTACACGTATGTAAAGAGAGACAACCCAACTGATACTTGTGTTGTGATCCATGCAGCGGACGGGGATGAAGCACACAATTACGCGACAGTGAATACCACCATTGCGGCTGGGTATTCGCAAGCAGATTTAGATCATTTGTTAATGCGTGATATTACCAAATATGGCATTACGGCAGGTCTACGCCCTGAATTCAGCAAATCAGCCTCACCCAGAGGGAAAGTGCTTTTTGGCATGCATCGCAATGAAGTTTCTAATCTGGCAAAACAATGTGATGCTAATTGGCGCTATGAAGATAACCAATTACATATTGTACCCAAAAATAAATACTTAACTGAAGCGATTGTCCTTACTTCAAAAACAGGTCTTATTGGCATGCCTGAACAAACTATTGGTTCAGGCATTAACGTTACATGCTTAATTAATCCGAATATCCGCCCCGGTACATTAATCAGGCTGGATAACCGCTCAATCAAACCGGTTGATCCGGCGACTAAACAAGCCGCTTGGTCTGGCGATCATAAGGATGCAAAAGCACAACCGGCAATGTTGGACGCTGACGGTGATTACATTGTCTTCAATGTAGAGTACTCCGGCGACACCCGTGAAACAGAGTGGTACATGACAATAATGTGTATCGCTAAGAGTGATCATACTTTGCTGAATCAAGCAACTCACAATCAGGATAAGGCAGAGAGCGAATGATAAATACTGATGAACGACTAAATAGACCCGAAGCGGTCTTCTTTGCTATGCAAGAAGTCATTAGCGCCGGATTGTATGTCTCTTTGCCTTGCATTATTCAATCATTTGATGCTGATGCGATAACCGTTACAGCACAACCGGCCATCAGATGGAAAATCAGGAAAAAAGACGGGGAACTGGAATCCGTATCCTTGCCGTTATTAGTGGATGTGCCGGTTATATTCCCAAGAGGCGGTGGAGTGACGCTAACCTTCCCGGTAAAAGCCGGTGATGAATGTCTGGTCGTGTTTGCTGATCGTTGCATTGATTATTGGTGGCAATCTGGCGGTGTACAAGAGCCGGTTGATCCCAGGCAGCATAACCTATCCGATGGATTTGCGATTGTTGGCCCGCAATCTCAGCAGCAAAAAATAACTAATATCAGCACTAACACCGCGCAACTGAGAAGTGATGATGGCGCGGCGTATATCGAACTTGATCCCAACAGCCATAACGTCACGGTTATCACACCGACGAAACTTACCGCCACAGCCAATGGCAGTACTGAAATCACTTCACCTGACATCATCCTGAACGGCAACGTCACCATTAACGGCAACTTATCGCAGGGCATGGGTGCGGGTGGTGGCACTGCAACCATGCAAGGCCCTGTCACGGTGAGTAATGATGTGACAGCAGCAGGGATTAGCCTTAAAAACCATGTACATAGCGGTGTGCAATCAGGTGGCGGTAAAACGGGGAAACCTCAATGAGATACAGAAGAGAAATTGACAACGACTATGTATTTGGTCGTGGAGAGGCGGGTTTTCTTATCAATACACCGGAAGCGGTCGCACAAGCGGTGAAAACTCGCCTGATGCTGCGTAATGGCGAATGGTTTCTTGATAACCGGGAAGGGACCGATTACGACAACGTGTTGGGTAAAGGCACATCGGGTTTTTATGACCTGATTATTAGACAGCGAATACTGCAAACGCCGGGTGTAGAGAACATTACCCACTACCGTAGTGAAAGAAACCCTGAAACAAGAAAGATCACCATTACCGTCACGATTGACACGATTTATGGACAGACAGGAGTAACTGCTGATGTATGAAAGTATTATCAACACAATGTTACCTGCTATTGATAAAAATGGGATCAATGCGCCTGATTATCAAACCATCTTGAATAGCTGGAAGACGATATTCAGGGATATTTATGGGGACGATATTTACATTGAATCTGACAGTAAAGACGGTGTTTTTTTATCGTTGATAGCATACGTTATTCACGGCTGTAATAACGCAACCATTGCCTCCTATAACTCATTTAGCCCGACAAGCGCGGTGGGTGAAGGGCTTTCCCGTAATGTCAAAATCAACGGCATTACCCGAAAAAGCTCCAGCAACTCAACGGTGGATATTTTAATTACTGGTCGGGCAGGCACAGTTATTCGCAACGCTTCTGTTCGGGATGATGCGGGAAACACCTGGTCACTACCGGATGAAGTCATTATAGACACACATGGGCAGGCTATTGTAACGGCGGTATGTCAAAAATCGGGCGCGATTGGCGCGCTGCCTCACACAGTTAATCAGATTGCTACGCCGACACTGGGCTGGCAAACAGCGACGAACCCGGTTGCGGCTACACTTGGTCGGGGAATTGAAACCGACATAGAACTGCGAATACGGCAAGCGGTTTCAGTTGCGCTGCCTTCGAGAGCCATTATGGATGGACTGATGGGGGCGATTGCCAATCTGCATGGGGTTTCACGTTACCGGGGATATGACAACGACTCGGACAAAACGGATGAGAATGGCATACCCGCTCATAGCATTGCACTTGTCATTGATGGTGGAGACTCAAAAGAGATCGCTCATACCGTCCTGATAAAGAAAACGCCGGGTATACCGACATTTGGCACGACTTCTGAAACGATTACCGATGATTATGGTAATAAAAAGACGATTAACTTCTATCGTCCTACACTGGTGTCAATTTACGTTGAAATACACATTAAACCCTTTATCGGATACACATCGGATATTGGCAATAATATTCGTAATGAAGTATCTAACTATATAAAGTCTCTTTATATTGGTGATGGAATATATGTTACTCGCTTATTTGTACCAGCAAACTTATGCAATAAAAACGGTGGGCAGACATATGAAGTATTATCTGTAATAGTGGGAAAATCAGCATCGACAACCGGAACGGCGAACATTGACATAGCTTTTAATGAAGCGCCGACGTGTTCACCTGAAAATATTAAAATAGTAACGGTGCTCGAATGAACAAATATATGAAGCTGATTCCTGCATATCACATGGAAGGTAAAAAATATGTCAGGATGCTTGAAGCTGTGACTGATATTTTCAACCAGAATGCACTGACAACAGACTTACTAATTAGCAGTTTTGATCTTGATAAAGCGGTGGGTAAACAGCTTGATATTATTGGAGCATGGATAGGAAGGAATCGAATGATTCAGACTCCAATTGAATCCTATTACTTCTCCTTTGATATTACTGACTTGGGATTTGATAATGGCAGATGGAAAGGGCGGTTTGATAGCGATAAAAGTTATATCAAACTGGATGACGATAATTACCGAATCGTCATTAAAGCTAAAATAGGCGCAAATAACTGGGATGGAACGGCTGAATCGTTTAATAACATCCTGAGTTTTATTCATTCAAATAATGGCCTATCTGTATCTTTCGAAGACAACTTAGATATGTCATTTACCGTGACTGTTAAAGGTAAATCAATCAGTACTATTACTAAAGAAATCATCCATCAGGGTTATCTCTCGCTTAAACCTATGGGGATAACGGTTAATTACCATATAGTGGAGGGTTAGAAATGGCTAAAAATGACTTTAAAGCATTTGCCATTGGTGAAAACGCGAATACTTTATCGCAAGAAGAATATGAAAGTTCAGATTTTATTGGGGAGGGATTTAAATCAGGAATAGCGAGGAGTGAGCGATTAAATAAAGTTTGGCGGCAATCTTCGATTATTGCAGCGGTGATAGGGAAATACATTGCGGAAAAAACTGGTGAAGACGTTATGGATGATGGTGATCTGGAGAAACTTACCCGGCAGTTAGACCAGGCATTAAAACAGAAAATTACTACGGAAATACCTGATGCTTCACTGACTCAGAAAGGTATATCGCAACTCAACAGCGCGACAAACTCTGACAGAGAAGATCAGGCGGCGACTCCGAAAGCGGTTCACGATATTAGAAAAATCGCTGAGAGCAAACTGAGTGGTGTTTCTGACGCCTCATTGACTCAGAAGGGGATTGTACAACTGAGTAGTGCAACAAATAGCACAAATGAAACCTTAGCGGCGACGCCAAAAGCAATTAAGGAAGCATACGATTTTGCAAATACGGCAAATGTGGCAGCTAAAAATGCTCATGATGAAGCTAATAGGGCTACAGATAATGCCAACAGCAGGTTGGCAAAAAACCAAAACGGCGCAGATATCCCTGATAAAAGTGAGTTTATAAAAAACCTTGGTTTAGTGGAAACCGTCAAGTTGGCGCAAAGTGCCGTGCCGGGCAGCCGGAAGATTAATGGCAAAGCACTGACTGGAGATGTCAGTCTGAATGCCGGGGATGTGGGGAGCTACGCTAAATCAGAATCTGATAGTAAATATCAACCACGCGGAAACTACCAACCTGCGGGGAATTATGCAGTTAAGGGGGAGAGTTATACTAAAGAGGAATCTGATGGGCGGTATGATAAAAAACAAAAAACATTCAGGCGTATTGATAAAATAAATGGGTATATAGAAACTGGTAGTGTGATCGATCTTGATGAAGATATTAGAGGGAAATATTTGTACGTAAAGTGGGAAAATACATCTGATTTTGTGATGGGAATAATTCCGACGGATAATATCTTTGTAAATTTTAGTGATAGATCTACTGTTTATGGTGTTTTATATACAACGAATGGTGGTAAAAAACTGCATGTTGAACGTAATTCAAATGATCGAATTACTCAAATACATATATTTGAATAATTATATGCCATTAGTGATGTTTCACTATTCAAAAAAAATTCATTTTTGAGTATACGGACACCGTGGCGTGTCCGTTTTTTGGGTTTTAAGCTTACAACGGAAGAAATGGCACACCGCGCGTCGCAAACGAAACCCGGCTGGTTAACAATCTATCACGCAGCCCCAGTTTCAAGAGAATTTCTTGGCGCGACACCGGAATATTTGATGGAAGGGGTCGGACTTCCGGCCAGCACCTATCCCGATGCGCCACAACTCCCCGAATCTCATGATAAGGCTATTTGCCGTAGTGAGGATGGTCTGGGCTGGGAAATCGTTACAGACTACCGCGGAAAAACAGCTTACAACATACAAACTCGCCTGCCACAAGGAATTACTGAACTGGGTGAATTACCGGAAACATTGACATTCAAACAACCTGCTACTCATTTTGATAGATGGGACGGCTCAAAGTGGGTGACTGATAAAGCGGCAATAAAGGACAGTGAGATTGAGCAGGCAGAGCTACTACGCGGTATACTGTGCACACAAGCTAATGAAACCATTACGTTGCTCCAATATGCTATTGATGCTGAATTGGCTTCGGAAGAAGAACAAGCACTGTTACTTGAATGGAAAAAGTACTTAGTATTATTAAGCCCTGTAGATACTTCAATAGCTCCTGATATTAAATGGCCTGAGATGCCAGAATGACAACAATAAGGGCTGCTTATACGCAGCCCAATGACAATCGTAAAGCATTCTATTTCGTTTGTCTTCGATATTGCTCTTTCCTATTATGCTGTTATTTTGCAATTTACTGAGATAGCACTTTTTAATTTTACAAACTCAGTATTCTACCAATTGGTTGTAGGTTACACCACCTGAGCTTGTATTCTCTGGATGGACAGCCGAAGGAGTATCTAACATTTTCATATTGAGAATGAGCTTTTTCTATATTGCTCCAAATTAGCAAAGAGCCAATAGAATGCTTTTGCAATTTATTTGATGTATCCATTCATTTTTCTGTGCTTGGTAGATTCACATAGCTAGTCATCAGTGTTTTCGATACCCTACATATAGCAAGAAATCTGTTCTGATTTAAAAAATACTTTGTATTCATAATTTGCTCTAATACAAGCAGGGGAATGAGACTCCATTAAATGGATAACAATTAGCTTCTTTTCTTTCTTATCCTCTAAGGCTTTTTTCACAATCGGTATTATATTTGTATCTGGCATATCTCTGTTAAGACCAGAACTCGATTCACCTTTCTTAATAAAGAATGGTGAATCAGCCCTTGCTCCCATACTGATAACTAGAGGAGCAAACAACCCAATGGAACCTTGACTTGATATCCAGTAGGTATAAAAGCCAGCTTTTTTTGCTAGTATAACAATATTGTTGCTTAAAACTTCTTTACCATCTTTGACTATTGCTAGTGATATAGGGAGCAGTGTGACAATAAAATTCAATTTGTTGGTAGTGTATCAGTAATGATATAAAATTCTGGTTAATATTTTTTTTGCAAATTTAGCCACTTGTCTAAGGATTGCTCCATATGGTAGCCTGCTATTAAATAGAGTTAAATCATAGAGTGTATTATGAAAACGTTTGTTATTAATCTGAAGAAAGATGTGGAACGAAAGAAATTGATACAAGAACAGCTACAAAAAATAAATCTTGATGCTGAATTTGTAACCGCAGTGTATGGAAAAGAGCTGAGCAAGGAACAACTCTGGAAGTATTGTCCTAACTTTAATGATATGACACTCACACTAGGTGAAGTTGGGTGTTCACTGAGCCATTTAAGTACATACAAAAAAATCATAGACAATAGAATCCCCCTATCTCTCATCTTAGAAGATGACGTGAGTTTCAACGAAAATCTAACCGCAGTATTATCATCTCTAGAAAACCATCCTATGGCTTTAAGTCCAACCCCCTATGTTTTTTTGCTAAATACGACTAATGAGTATTTCGATTCATTCAAAAAGCCTCTCACTGATAATTATAATATTGTTAATGTAATCGATGCAGCAGGCACTTATGGGTATGTATTGAATTTAGCCGCAGCAAAAAAATTATATCAATACTTGCTGCCTGTAAGATTTGTTGCTGATGAATGGAAAATGTTCAGAGAACAAGGTGTTATCAAACTAAAAGGTGTTATTCCCCCAGTTGTTAATATCTCATCTCATCCCTTAAATTCATCAATCGGAGAGAGAGTATATTCGTTAACAAAATTTGACGAAAATAATAGGAAAAGATCCATCTTTACGCAAATAAAGCTAGCTTTATGGCGAGTTTCTATTCGCCCTTGGCTTAGAAAAATTAGACCTTAGTCTGAAATAACTAAGGTCACCCTAAATCAAACAGCACGATACCATTAGCATAATATATTAGTTAGTTATGTTAAAGGATGAGTCCCTACCTATACTTGATGTTATACCACTAAATGAATGGTTATGTGAACCAATCCACACACTATGACTATGTGCACCCGCAGCATCTATAACATTTCCTGATCTAATCAAGTCCCCCCAGCCACCCGCTATAATAGCGAGATTGAGCAGGCAGAACAACTACGCGGCATACTGTGTGCACAAGCTAATGAAACCATTACATTGCTCCAATATGCCGTTGATACTGAATTAGCTTTGGAAAAGGAATAGGCACTGTTACTTGAATGGAAAAAGTATCTGGTATTGCTCAACCGTGTTGACACATCATTGGCCCCGATATTAAATGGCCTGAGATGCCAGAATAACAACAATAAGGGCTGCTTATGCGCAGCCCAATGGCAATCGTAAGGCATTCTATTTAGTCTGTCTTCGAGATTGCCCCTGCCTATTATGCTGTTATTTTGCAATTCACTGAGAGAGTTCTTTTTAATTTTACAGACTCAGTATTCTGCCAATTGGTTGTAGGTTACACCATCTGAGTTTATATTCTCTGGATGGACAGCCGAAGGAGTATCTAACATTTTCATATTGAGAATGAGCTTTTTCTATATTGCTCCAAATTAGCAAAGAGCCAATAGAGTGCTTTTGTAATTCATCTGATGTATCCATGCCTGCTTGGATAAACTCAAAGATAGTGTGTTCAGAAGTAAATGTCTTTGTAATAAAATGAAATGCACAAGCTTCATCTTTGTAAAATAGTATATTACCCCATATAAGAGGTTGGATTAGTTCAAATAATTTTTGGGTTAGTTCTCTATCCACAGAACAAGAACCCCACCTTTTCTCAGTAAGAGAAAAATAAATGTCTGCTATTTCTCTTGGGCTGAAAGATTCACAATCAGCAATTTTTCCTCCAACTTTTAGAAAGCGTTTCAATCGGTCTTTATATTTTTTTTGGGATTTTATCGGTATTTCTCCGTTACCTAATTCTTTAGCAATACAAACCTTTCTATTGGCGTTAAATGTATATGTTGAATTAATTACATTTTTTCTATTTAAAGGAGATATAAATTTTGATTTAATAGGTAATAAAAATTTATATTCCAGAGAAGCAGGGATGATTAATTCGTCATTAGGAATAGCTATAGGGATATGTTTTGATAATGGAGCAGAAGGATCATTTGCTAAGAACTTTCCTCCCCATACGCATAT
The DNA here is from genome assembly GCF_003545805.1 of Photorhabdus sp. CRCIA-P01. GTDB lineage: Bacteria > Pseudomonadota > Gammaproteobacteria > Enterobacterales > Enterobacteriaceae > Photorhabdus > Photorhabdus antumapuensis. Next base: position 65,439 of record NZ_NMQR01000022.1, read on the forward strand.
GGCAGCAGTCAATAGCCCATTAGAAGTTCTCTGTACATAGTACTTTTCATCGCATTTAAAATGTTTATGAACGAAGTCTAAAACAACCGGGTGTGTTGCCAATCCCCCACCGTACATACTGTAGCATTTACTATAATCATCAATGCTAGCTTCTTTCCACCCAAACAGAGATAGTAATGTTTTCATCTAAAATCTTTATCCATTAAATAGTTCATAATAACAGCGTTCACGTATCTATAAATCAGGTATAACACATACCCTATTTGTATTTTTCATAGTATAAAATTCATTCAGAAATTTTATCTTCCGATAATGAATTATACTTGATGATTTTATTACTAAAGTTCAGAACATCATCTTGATTTTTACATATTTCATTAGACAACATTTTACAACTCTCAGATATTGTAGACTCTTTAATACCTGTCCACTCTGAAAATAGAGTTAAGAAATTCATTGCATTTCGTTGAGCGTTAATAATATTACGAGATGTATCATCGTAAGATGTAATAAACATAGGGACCTGATAATTTTGCTTATATTTATCATTATGAGCAAGCCTCATCTTCTTAGTATCTTTCTCAAAGAAAGATACTCCGTGATCAGCAAAATACATCAAAGACCAACTCTTCTCATTTTTCTGTGCTTCATCAGTAATTATTGATAGCAAGTCATCAGTGTTTTCAATACTCTGTATATAGCAAGAAACCTGCTCTGATTTAAAAAATACTTTGTATTCATAATTTGTTCTGATACAAGCGGGAGAATGAGACCCCATTAAATGGATAACAATTAGCTTCTTTTCTTTTTTATCCTCTAAGGCTTTTTTCACAATCGGTATTATATTTGCATCTGGCATATTTCTGTTAAGGCCAGAACTGGATTCACCTTTTTTAATAAATAATGGAGAATCAGCCCTTGCACCCATACTGGCAACTGGAGTATCAAATACTCCCATAGAACCTTGATTTGATATCCAGTAAGTATAAAAGCCAGCTTTTTTTGCTAATGTAACAATATTATTGCTTAGAAAATCTTTACCATCTTTGACCATTGCTAATGAATTTTCCAGTGATATTTGGGTTGATGGACCTGCTGAGATATAATTTGTAAAAAGCGTCCCATTGGAGGTGCTCATAAAAGGTGTATTATGTATCGGGAATCCATACGCATTCATAAAATCTCTACGTACACTTTCTCCAATCACAACAATATAGGTACTATATTTGGACTTTTCTGATACTGTTCCCAATGAATCCTTTTCACTTAGTATTTGTTGCATTTTTTTATGTTCACTTTTCACCCTTATAAAATTGATAGTAGCATCTTTGACTGCTCTAATTTCAGGAAGTCCAGAGTCAAGAATATTGAATTCCTTACCCTGTATAAAAGCTTTTAAAGGGTGATGTATTGTAGTAATTAATGCAAAAGAAAATAGAAGAACATTAACATTCCTATGTAAATTAATGCTTACTTTAAAAGATAACAAACAAAAGATCAAAATAAACGAACTAAAAAGATAGTGTTCAGTTGGAATAGAAGAGATGAATTCACTAGCCTCTTGTTCGTTTGTATAGAATAACGAAAGAATTGAGTTGAAGTTTGGTGAGCCGTATGTAAGCCCGATAGGAGCATAAATAAGAGTTGCCATACCAAGAACGATAAGAAGGGACCTATAAACTATTGTTACTTTGTTTAACAATAGAAAAACAGAGAATATAGCGAATGCATACGCTATTTTTAAGCGATAACCTAAAGCCATATGAGCTAAAAGGCAAAAGATTAAGAGTGCAACAACTGGTAGTAGCTTGATTAAGTGGTTTTTTGTAAGTTTCATATTTATCTATCAATAGCACATCGTGTAGTAGTAAAATGCAGTTTAGCTTTCAAAAAGTAGAAAAAACGGAGATTCAATTTCTTCATCCATCCGGGTTTTCTATCAATACTATACTATGTATTTTTCGTTATGTGAATCAAGATTAATTTCATCCATTGGTGAAAACCTGAATACTTTAATTATAATAAAAAGAACTCACAACATGAAAGTATCACTAAATCCTACCAATGTAGGAAATAAACATAATATACAGTATGTTAACAAATCATAGTAGAAAGATAAAGTAAATAAGATAGTTCTTAAATACACACGTGGTTAATTCTCACCGTATTTATTCCTATTGAATATTTTAAAAAACTGACTTACCAAGGATCGTTGTGAGCTAATGAGCTATAGGAAGGTATCGTAAAAAAGGAATGATTATCCTGCCTATATTGATTTCCCAGAAGTTGAAAGCAATCGAGTAAATCTTCTAACATTTCACTCGGTTACTTAATTGGGTTCCATGATGAAGATTTTTCAATATACAAACTACGTCATAACGAGCAAGAGTATCTATACCGATCTTGTTAATATTGATTTCCATGCGAGAAACTATTGGTGGCTGGTGGCTGGTGGCTGGTGGCTTAAGCTTATTTTCGCCCATAATTTATCTGACTGTGTTGTTGGAAAAAATATATCAAGAACAGGTATATTACACAATTTAAATTACAGTCTTCCTTTTCTGTCTCCAATATGTTATTTCTTATCAACGAGTTCTTGGCATTAGTTAATATTGACTTTATTTTTAATTTTTCCTTTTCTTGCATAACAACCATATCGGTTTCATGATGCAAAGAAGTCCTTCCATACCTTTTAAGATAATCAACGACTTGTTCCGGCTTAAATCCTGCCAGATTAACTATTTTATCCATATGCTTTATTTCTTTGGTTATTTTTATGGTTTTCTTAGCAAGATGATGGCGAAAAAGCATCTAAAGATGGGCCGGTTTTAGGTAATATTTTTTTATTTTCTAATTTATTTACAGTTCGTTGTTCAAGATTGATGGATTTCGATTGAATGATTACGCAACGAAACGTTGTGAAAAACCTCTTTTTTAGGGCTAAAATCGGGTATCTTTCTGTTTAGGTCAGTTGCTTATAGGCTATAGTGCATTTTCCTGTGTTGGCAAGTGGGAAAGATGTCTATTATAGCAATTGGCCATCCTTCTAGAAAATTGCACTTACTTGGTTGAATCCAGTCTATATATAAGTTTTTCTATATTTAAAGTATTTGGGTTTAAAAACCATTTATCAGATAATTTTAATTCACATGATGAAAAATATATTGTATAGTGATAATAATAGAATTCATTAGATATGGAAATTGAATCTTAGTCTCACGTGCTCTTTAAAAACTAAACAAGTTCGATGTGCTTTATGGGCCTTTTCCCACTGTCATTGGTATTACAACTTCCATTAACATTGCTACTTTATCTATATGGTACATCTATTGTTAGTATGTAAGGTAAACGCTGATTCTTCCTGATTTACGAAACTTCGGGAATATCATTGTAGGTAGTTCAGTTACCAGTATAATGTTTTTTTATGGATAGAGGTAACTAAAGGGCAAAAGTTAATAGTAATATTTTAGCTCGTGAAAAAAATAAGGGTTTCTTAAAGTACGTCTCAAGTTGCAGTTTTTCCGTAAAAGAGATATTAAAGGATAAGATTACTATTTGACGATCATTTAAGACAGTAGAACAAGGGGATTATCATCTATGACAACTGAAACTAATGATACTTATGGTTGCATTTCAAAGAAATTATCAATTATAATAGCTGCACATAATCTAGAAGGGTTGATTTTCAAATGCGTAAATACCATAAAAAATGTTTTATCTGAGTGTGATCCTGAAGAATATGAAGTTCTTCTGATAGATGACAGTTCTTCTGACTCAACGCCATCAATCTTAAAAAAATTCTCAGAGGAAAATGAATCCTTTATTTATATAAGAAAAGAGTTTAGAAGTTTAGGTAAAGTTAAAAAATATGCAGTAGAAATAAGTCATGGGGAATATATAACTTTTGTTGATGGTGATGATTTTTTATCTGATTTTTCCATGAGAGAGATTTTAGATTTTTTGATATCTAAAAAACCAGATATATTTATCAGCGGGTTAAATGAAGTAAGAAAAGATTCGGACATAATAGAAAAATCAAAATTATTATCCCCCGTAGAACTTCGTAGAGATACAGCAATAAAAGAGTTTTTAATTCATAAGAAATTTCAGGCACATTCATGCGGGAAATTTTTTAAGAAGAAATTATTTCATGGAAATAATTTTCCCGAGGTTCCTTGTTATGAAGATGCCCTATCATTTCCTCTATTTTTAGTCAAATGCAATAATGCTTATTATACTGAGATGAAATACTATAACTACATAAAAAGAGAAGATAGTCTATCTAATTCCATTAGTGAGGTTAAAATAAATACAATGGCAAAGGTCATCTTAATAACTGATAAAACTTTCGGTAGAAAATTCAGGAACCTTACAGCTTGTCATGCTATAGAACTTCTCTATAAATATGGAGATAAGCTGTCAAAAGAATATTCTGATTCTATCTATCAGATAGTAAAAGACCTTTCAATATTAAGTTTTATGTTAGATCATAATGTTAGATTTAGTTTTAAAAGAAAATTTCTAAAAGTAAGAAACAAATAGAATTTCAAATGGTGGAAAAATTTATATTCTCTTACATTAAAGTAGGTATTAGTACCAAGTTGTGATTAACATATATTACCATTGTAGAGATGGTCCTTTTCTGACAAATAAATACAATAATAATATTAATTTCCCAGTAATCTTAGTGCCTGAGGTGTAATAGTGTTGTCAAGATATTTTGGAGTATTAGAAATACTTTATTATCTCAATCAATTTCGATATTATCCATTTGAAATTTCACGGTTTATTTTATTCAGATTCCTTCCCAATATTGCCAGGTGAAAGAATGAAAAATTTTATCATCAACTTAGAATCGGATATCGAACGAAGATATTCGATTCTATAGCAAGCATCATCCTTAGAATTAGATGTTGAAATAGCCAAAGCAGTAAATTGAAAACAGTTCTTTAAAGAAGAAATAATGAAACTCAGTTGTTCATAGTTATTCTGTCAATGGAACAACATCTAATAAATAACTTTTCATAATTATGATACACCTTCTATTTTTATTCTCTGTTAGTTCTGTAGGAAAATGAATTTAAAAATATTTTCACTTTTTTGAGCAACTGCCACATATACTGGCAGCAATGATTTCGTGTCACTGTTTCATGCAGGGATTGCCACAGGCGCTCAATTTTATTCAGCCAGGGGGAATAAACAGGTAAAAACAATAGGTTAAATTTAGGGTGATGGGCCAGCCAATCACTGACCCTCCGGCTTTTGTGAATACTATAATTATCCAAAATCAATGTGAGGGTTTCAGCATGACAATATTGGCGATCAAGTTCTTCCAATACATTGATAAATAATCGAGAATTTTTATTTAACCCGCCAACATAAGTCATTTTCCCTGTTTGAACATTCAGACAACCCGCAAGGTAATGTTTTTGGTTTTTTCCGGGTGTCACTATACGTTTCTGCTGCCCTTTTAAATACCCGTTAGCGCCGATTTTTAGATTTAGCTCAATATCGACTTCATCTTCATAAAAAACGGGATGTTTTTCCGAGCACGTTGACAATGCCTCGGTAATTTTCGCCATTTTTTCAGGGTATTCGGGATCGGGTAATTTAAGCGTTGGTGCAGCTCTTCGCCAAACGATACCCATTTTATGTCGGTAACGATAGAAGGTGCTGATGGATAATTTTGTATTTAATAATTCATTGATCTTAATTATAAAAAGTTCAGGACTCCAACGAGAACGCAAGCAACCCAATTGTTGGGGAGAATATTGCAATAAAAAAGACAGTAAAGGATAAAGTGGGATTAAATTCCAGACAGTGGGTCTGCCCGCAGGCAGGCTTTTCAAACCTTCCAGACCATATAAAGTCAACTAATTTATCCAGCGATTGACGGAAGAACGACCGGCACAAAGGGTTCTTGCGACTTGTGAAACAGATTCGCCTCGATGTAGCATCAACATGGCCATGAGTCGGCGAGCATAATTTTTATCTCGGGTGCTCTGGATGATTTTTTTCATCTGGCGTCGTTCATTGCGGGGTATCAGTGCTATGATGGGCATAACTCAGTCCGTTTAGGGGTTTGGGATTTTTTGCAATTGATCAGATCGCAAAAACTGGACTGAGTTCCCTCCAAGTGATCTACTATTTTGAAAAGTTATTTAGTCAAACATTTAGAAATAAATAGCTCGAAGTTGTGTGCAGTAACAATAATAGATAATATAGATTTCATAGCAGTTCTCCATCGTACTTTATAATATTATAGTACTGACTTTATTTTTTTCCTATTTGCTAAATATAAAAATCTAGAATATATTTTTAGAAAAAAACCTAATAAGTCACTAGTATTAGTCCGGGAGTATAATTTGAATTTTTTTGCTATGTAAATTTTTTGAATGTGCTTTTTACACTCGACCGGTAAAGAAATGTTGAGTTTATTTATCATGGTTTTAAATATACTATTTAAATAAATAACTTCATTTGATGATAGTTTTTTTGAAGAGCTTATTTTTATAATATTTTTAATGTCAATATCAATGCCTAGTGCATGTGTTAATTTAAGTTGGGATTTTGCAGCATAATATGCTTGCTCATTAAAGTATTCATTTCTATTTTTATTTGGGTGTGTTCTATATTTCAATAATGTATTGGGTAAATTAATAAACTTATAATTATTATTAATTGAAGTTAAAAATAATTCAGTCCATAGCCCATAATCTTGTGCTTTTTCATAATTTTCAGGATAGATTATACCTGATTTTAGTAAAACATCTTTTCGAATCATCACAGTAGGATGATAGAATGGGCAATCGAATACAATACTTGAAATTATTTCTTCATGGCTCAGGGGAGGAACTTTATTTCTAAGTTCTTCATATGTTCTCATTGATGTTCCACAAACAATAGTATCTGAGTGTTTACTCATATATTGATATTGTGTTAATAGCCTATCTGGATATGAATAATCATCAGCATCCATCCTGGCAATAAAGTTACCTTTTGCTTCTGATATCGCAATATTTAGTGAGCGAGCCAATCCCATATTTTTGGCATTATTAATTATCTTTATTCTTTTGTCTTTAACAGCAAACTCTGAAAGTATATTGGAAGTTTTATCAGTTGAAGCATCGTTAACTATGATGAATTCATAATCTTTAAACGTTTGTTCTAAAATAGAATTTATAGCTTCAAGCAGGAATTCTTGTCCGTTGAAAACAGACATTATTACTGATATAGCTGGTTCTCTATATAACATATTTCATCTTATTATGTTGTATAATTAAGAAAATTAATTAACTTGGTTATCTATGATTTAAATCAAGTTTTTTTTGACCTGTTTTTATAAATTAATTTGGTTACATATTCCGGGAAAATACCACATCTATGATAAAATAATTTGTTTATCAAAATCTTTAGATATTTATCCATTAAAAACATAACCCTGTACCATAATGATGCATTCAGAAAAACAATACTCTGCTCCTTTATGAAATTCAAAAGTAGATAATTTAGCCATTTTTCTTACATAACTTCTTGTACCTTAGATACTTTCCAAGTTTTCCTTTCTTATTTTTAAAATACATAAGACAAAACGATAGGATCTGATATGTATACAAATTCTAGTTCATTCACTGCTTTGACGTCCTTTACATCGTCACTATGAGATTGATGGGCAATCAAAACTGATACGACTATTTTAAATCAAAATCGCTTTTATTCCTAACAATTAATGAATAATATCTATTTTAAATGAAACTACTTCTCTACTATCTTTTGATTTTACTCTAACGTATTGTTATAAAATATATTTTCCCAGAACCAGAAATTTCACATATACACATATAAGTGTATTAAATGTTCGTTGAACATTCCTATAGTATTGATGATAAGTGGAATGATAAAGTTTAACTACCTCCGGTGGGGTAATTCACAGTCATTCAGCTAACTAAGAACTATTATACCTGCTTTCTGTTTCATTCTTGGAATTAACTCGTAAAGCACCTCTTCCTGTTTATCCACTTCATAAGTGTCCTAAGCTTCTGAGGGATGAGAAGGCTCCCTCTTACTTCTAAAAATGGAACACCTTTAACTTTCATCCGTCAGTTACTCAAATCTTTACTAAGCATGGGCCTTCTGGTGGAATTACATATCAATTAAAATAGTGAGGAGCTTGGATGAAAATACCCAAGCCTTACAAAACGGCGTCAATTGAGTGCTTTTTAACACTAGGCGCATTCATGCGCCTGAGAATATTGATTTAGTGGAAGTGATTAAAAAGGCTAATAATGCCGTGCCGAGTAATCGGAAGATTAATGGGAAGGAGCTGGGCTAGAGGGATGCACTATTACATTTAGTCGGGACGTTCGCGGTTCAACATTATTTATTAAAAATAAACAATAGGGAAAGTTCGCTCCTATTATTACACTATTACACCTCCTCAGGATAATATTGAAGTTATGCAAAGTGTTCTTATGGGAGGGATTTTGCATTACAAACTTGCAAACAGTGGAACTGTAATGTATATCATCTAGTCACTGGATGCGGAGTTTACTGAAGCGTATTTGTTATTATAGAAGAAAAGGCTGTTTAGCTCTTTATTTTTGTAAAAGATAAATTGAAAATTTATCCACACTTTTAAATGAAGTTAATATAGCGAAAATAACTAGATGTATTAGTTGAGGCTTGAGCTGATACTTCGATTTGAAAAGAAGAGAGTTACCTACTTTGATTAAAGGTGCTGAATCTGAAATCAAAGAAATGAATTTGAGCGTTTATAGACCACAGTGCATTTTCCTTTTACGAGAAAGATGGCCACTATAGCAACTGACCACCCTTCCTGAAAAATGCACTTATTAGTCAAATCCGCCTGCTTGAGAATTTATAGAAATCTCTTTTAAAGAAGAGATGTGTTTTTTGTATTTATTCTAATATTTTCAGATTTAGGAGTATAACATACCGAATTTGATGAAATATTCTTATTAATGAAAGATATGGCGCCAATCAATACATTATTACCAATAGTAATGTAGTTTCCAATAATACAAACATTTGCACCTATAGTAACATTATCACCTATAGTAACACCACCATCATTATAAGTAGATTGCACACCAATAGTGGTATTCTGTCTTACTTTAAAGTTTTCTCCGATAATTGCTCTATTAGTTATTACTAGCCCAACATAGTGATATATGCTAAGTCCTACTCCGATCTGAGCACCAAGGCCGATATCGCAGCCATATTTAGATCTTAGCTTGTTATTTATATATTCTGCTAATTTGGGGGTTTTATTAGATAAGTAAAGATAATTAGCAATTCGCCACCAGAAGTTGAATCTCCTTTTAGGATATTGCCATGTACGCCGTATCGCTCTGCCCCAAGTGAATTTTTTTATATCAGAACATACCACTTCTACCATTAGACAACGTTTTAAATGTTCAATGCTAGAATAGCTGTACTTATCCATAATATCCTCCAATAATTCGTGATGAGTATACAAACATCAGTCCTATTTAAATAGCTCAATCATAGCTGCTCACGTCCAAATTCTAACAGTTTCCCTTTACACTAAAGTAACCCCATATATTTTGATGAAAAACGCAGCACGGGAATTTTATCATCAAATGACGCACTTTTTCAATTTACGCGACACGCTGCAACAGCAGAGCACTGTATGTTCCAAGCGTACGGTGCGTTTACACAAGTATATACCTCAAAGTAATGTAAAGAGCCAGGCGTCACTAATCTAATGAAATTTCAAAAGATCTTTAACTTCATCTGCATCTGGGTGCATCCATTTTGATTGAACCTAATAATGCCTTCAATTATATCCCTATAGGATTCGAACCTGTGGCCTGCGGCTTAGAAGTGAGTAGAGTCATATTGTAAATTAACCAATTCCCGCATTTATCAGTGCTCACACGTCCCACCTTACCGAAGGTACCTATGGTTACTCTTGGTGATCTTTCGATGTTTGTCCCAAATGCTTCCCACCCAATTTGATAATATCTATCTCAATCTCCCCTACCAAACCAAAACGTGATTGGGAAAAGTTTTGTGAGAGGGCTAAAAAGTCTGACCTACTACTTTGATAACTTGGATGGTTAGTTCCCATCGTGGTAAGCTATCACTATAACTTAATTGATATGGGGAAATACCTGATTTTCACCATATCTAGCCTCGTTTAATACTTTAAAAAGCAGGATTGGTAAGGATTGTGGTGAGTTAATGAGCCACAAAAAACATTCCTTTTGGAAAGTATTGTCTGATGAATCCACTGACATTCTCATTTATTCTTTTTTTCCTAGGGAGATAAAGATTCGAAAAATAGATATATCTGGTATGTTTATTTTTTATAATGCATGGTTTATTTTCATGTGTTGGGAAATGGGAAAAATATCTATGTATAGCAACTGGCCGTCCTCCTAAAAAATTGCTCTCACTTATAGTTGAATCCAACCTATATAAGTTATAAGTTTTTCTATATTTAAATTATTCTGCTTTAATAAATCATTTCAGATAATTTTGATTCACATGATGAAAATTATATTGTATAGTGCTAATAATGAAATTCATTAAATATAGAAATTGCATATTAGTCTCCATGCTCTTTAAAAACTAAACAAGTTTAGTGTGCTTTAGACCTCTTCTCACTGCCGCTGGTATGAAAACTTCTGTTAGAATTGCTACTTTATCTATGCGGTGCATCTATTGCTAGTATGTAAGGTAAACGCTGATTCTTCTTGGTTTACGAAACTTGGTGAATATCATTGTAGGTAGTTCAGTTACCAGCATAATGTTTTTTTTATGGACAGAGGTAACGAAAAGGTAAAAATCAATAGTAATATTTTAACTCGTGAAAACAATAAAGAAGTGTTCCTTAAAGTATGTCTCAAATTATGGTTTTTCTTCGAAAGGGAAATATCAAAAATGAGATTATTATTTGACGATCATTTAAGACAGTAATATAAGAGGATTATCGTCTATGACGACTGAAACTAACGATACTTATGGTTGCTTTTCAAAGAAATTATCAATTGTGGTAGCTGCACATAATCTAGAATTATTGATTTTCAAATGTATAGGTACCATAAAACATGTTTTATCTGACTGTGATCCTGAAGAATATGAAGTTCTTCTAATAGATGACAGTTCTTCTGATTCAACCTCATCAATCTTAAAAAAATTCTCAGCGGAAAATGAATCGTTTATTTACATAAGAAAAGAGTTCAGAAGTTTAGGTAAAGTAAAAAAATATGCAGTAGAAATAAGTCATGGAGAATATATAACTTTTGTTGATGGTGATGATTTTTTATCTGCTTTTTCCATGAGAGCGATTTTAGATTTTTTGACATCTAAAAAACCAGACATATTTATCAGTGGGTTAAATGA
>NZ_NMQR01000023.1 GCF_003545805.1 Photorhabdus sp. CRCIA-P01
GGGTGACAGGTTCCCACGTTCCCCACAAGAGCCTGAATCGACTTCACGCCGCCTTTATGCCGGATGCCGCGCAGGCAGTAAACAGGTCGCCCCGGGTGACAGGTTCCCACGTTCCCCACAAGAGCCTGAATCGACTTCACGCCGCCTTTATGCCGGATGCCGCGCAGGCAGTAAACAGGTCGCCCCCTGCGCTTATCCCACAGGAACGACTCCACCATGGTTTTGACATCATCTATACGCTTTCGACACATCATCAACGGTTCACTTTCGTTCGTCTCTTCGATCCCTACCTGATCGGATCATGCCCGACCTTTTCCCATCTCGCTCACCACCACGTCTCTTAAACGCAGCAGCAGTGGGGGGTTTGGTGCCTGCGCCTGTACGCCGACACCGAGGGGCCTGCCCTCATCTCTTGTGTTGCATAGCTGCACGGGGACTTACGTCCCCGGTGCATGCCTTCGTGGCACACCGTCATCAGCATAACGCTCAAATGGCTTGTTCGGGTGGTTGCGCTGCATCCATTTGTCAAACGCATAATTCAAAAACAGATTGGCTAAGAGCGGACTGATAACCCCACCTTGTGGCGTACCCTTGTCCCGAGACTGAACTGTCCCATCCGGCAACTGAACGGGGGCACTAAGCCATCTTTCGATGTACAGCACCACCCACTGGCACGATGTATGTTTCCGTACTGCCCGCATAAGCAATTCATGATCCATACTGTCGAAGAAAGCCTTGATATCCAGATCAACAACCCAATCGAAGTGCCAACACCGACGCCGGGCAGCGCCGACAGCATCAGTAGCGGCCCGACCGGGTCGATAACCATAGGAGTGCGGGTGGAAATGAGGTTCTACTTCTGGCTCCAGTACCTGTTTGACGACCATCTGTGCAATTCGATCTGAAACAGTCGGAATGCCCAGTGGTCGTGTACCACCGCCGTTTTGGGGAATATCTACCCGCCGTACCGGGGGCGGAAAGTAGCTCCCGGATGCCATTCGATTCCAGAGTTTGTAGAGATTTGCCTTTAGGTTCATCTCAAAGTCTGTGATCGACTGGCGATCCACACCCGTACTTCCCCTGTTCGCTTTGATATATTGGTATGCTTTCCACACGATGGCTTTGGAAATATTGAATGACTTTACCTTTTTCAACGGAATCCTCCCATTGCTGGTTGTTCTGTCTTGAAGGCTGAACGATGCAGCCCCTTCGCTCCAATCCCATTACAGGATCTTCCTCACTACTACGGACTGCTCCGCCCCTGTGCCTCGCATCGGTACTCAGATCCTTACGGGGTCTCCGCTTGGATCGCTCCCTTAGCATCGAGGCGACAGGTTCTCACGTTCCGTATCAAAGCCTGTACTCAGTTCACGCCATCTCTATGCCGGTCGCCACTTGGACAGTAAACAGGGCATCCCCCAAGCTGAGCCTGGAATGCAGCTAGTCTCCAGTTTTGACGACATCTTATGCTTTCGACACCTCAACGATGGTTCGCTTGCACTCGTCTCCTGAGCACCTACCTGACGCATTTACCTGCGCCTTTTTCCTTGACGCTCACTACAACAGCTCTTTACTGATGCAGCTCAAGGTGGTTTGGAACCTGCGCCTGTACGCCGATCCCGAGGGACCTGCCCTCATCTTTGATACAGCATTGCACCCGAAGCTTACACTTTGGTGCATTCGTGACACACTAGCCGCTTGAATTCGAAAACCGTCATGCTTGCAATCTATCTCCTTATGCTCACTTTAAATGATAGTGAAATTGCCGTTATGTATTTAACTATGAGATACAAATGATTCATTATTTAAGCACCATCGACATATCAAATCGGCCAACCACTTGTTTTCCTGATGGTTGGCCGATAACGCCCGCCATCTGAAACTTTAATTACCATCAATACATTCTCAAGAATTACCAACGCGTTTGCATTAATAGCATCACGATAAATCGCTTTCCTTGCCTGTTTAGTGATATAAGGTCGCTTGGTTGTTGCCATAACTTAAATTATTTTGAAGATTAATACCGTCTAAGGAGTTAAAATATGAGCAATTATCATTCTGCAATCGATCCAAAAACACCATCGATCAGTGTATTGGATAACCGGAAGTTAAATGTACGCACGCTGGAATATCTACGAACCCAAGCTAGTGAAAACAGTGACGAACTGATCACACTCCATGAGTTCAATATTCAAGGATTTCAGGTAAAAAGTACCGATCCGCGTAAGAATAAAAACCAGAGCGGCCCAAATTTCATTCGCGTCTTTAATCTTGCTGGTCAGGTTCTACGTGAAGAAGGTGTTGATGCTGGCCGAACTATCACCCTCAACGATATTGAAGGTCGTCCAGTATTGACCATCAATGCAACCGGTGTCCGCCAAAACCACACCTATGAAGATAACACCCTACCCGGTCGGCTGCTCACTATCACCGAACAGGTACAGTCCGAAGAGAAAACCACCGAGCGCTTGATCTGGGCCGGAAACACGCCGCAAGAAAAAGGCTACAACCTTGCTGGTCAGTGTGTTCGCCATTACGATACGGCAGGACTCACCCAACTGAACAGCCTTTCTCTGACGGGTGCTGTGCTATCACAATCTCAACAACTGCTCATCGATAACCTGGATGCCGATTGGATAGGCGAAGACCAAAGCCTCTGGCAGAAAAAACTGAGCAGTGATGTCTATACCACCCAAAATACAACCGATGCCACCAGGGCTTTACTTATCCAGACCGATGCCAAAGGCAACATCCAGCGGCTGGCCTATGACGTGGCCGGGCAGTTAAAAGGCTGTTGGTTAACACTCAAAGGTCAAGCCGAACAAGTCATTATCAAATCGCTGACCTATTCCGCCGCGGGACAAAAATTACGTGAAGAACACGGTAACGGAGTTATCACCGAATACAACTATGCACCGGAAACCCAACGGCTTATTAGTATCACTACCCGCCGTCCATCAGACGCCAAAGTGTTGCAAGATTTACGCTATCAATATGACCCAGTAGGCAATGTCATCAGTATCCGTAACGATGCGGAAGCTACCCGCTTTTGGCGCAATCAGAAAGTGGTCCCGGAGAATAACTATACCTACGATTCCTTGTATCAGCTTATCAGTGCCACCGGGCGCGAGATGGCGAATATAGGTCAGCAAAATAACCAACTTTCCTCCCCTGCGCTACCTTCCGACAACAATACCTACACTAACTATACTCGCAGCTACAACTATGATCACAGCGGTAATCTGACGCAAATTCGGCACAGCTCACCGGCTACCCAAAATAATTACACCATAGCTATCACCATCTCGAATCGCAGTAACCGAGGTGTTCTCAGTACGCTGACAACAGATCCCAATCAAGTGGATAGGTTATTTGATGCCGGAGGCCACCAAACCAGTTTATTACCCGGCCAGATGCTGGTCTGGACATCACGAGGAGAATTAAAGCAAGTCAATAACGGTCCAGGAAATGAATGGTACCGCTACGGCAGCAACGGAATGAGACAACTGAAAGTGAGTGAACAGCAAACTCAGAATACCACGCAGCAACAGCGGGTAATCTATTTGCCGGGGCTGGAACTACGCACAACTCAGAATAACGCCACAACAACAGAAGAGTTACACGTTATCATACTAGGTGAAGCGGGTCGGGCGCAGGTACGGGTGTTGCATTGGGAGAGCGCTAAACCAGAAGGTATCAGCAACAACCAACTACGTTACAGCTACGATAATCTGATCGGCTCCAGCCAACTTGAACTGGACAATCAAGGGCAAATTATCAGTGAGGAAGAGTATTATCCATTTGGCGGCACAGCGCTGTGGGCAGCAAGCAGCCAAACAGAAGCCAACTATAAAACTATTCGCTATTCAGGCAAAGAGCGGGATGCCACCGGGCTGTATTATTACGGTTACCGCTATTATCAACCGTGGTCAGGCAGATGGTTAAGTACAGATCCAGCAGGAACAATTGATGGTCTGAATCTATACCGAATGGTGAGAAATAATCCAGTAAGTTTGCAGGATGAAAATGGATTAGCACCTGAAAAAGGAAAATATACCAAAGAGGTGAGTCTTCTTGATGAATTAAAATTTAAATTGGCAGCCAAAAATTCACATGTTGTCAAATGGAACGAGAAAGAAAGCAGTTATACAAAAAATAAATCATTGAAAGTGGTTCGTGTTGGTGATTCCGATCCATCAGGTTATTTGCTAAGTCATGAAGAATTGTTAAAGGGTATAGAACAAAGTCAAATAATATATAGCCGACTTGAAGAAAACAGATCCCTTTCAGAGAAATCAAAAACAAATCTTTCTTTGGGATCTGAAATATCCGGTTATATGGCAAGAACAATAAGAGATACGATATCAGAATATGCAGAAGGGCATAGATACAGAAGCAATCATCCTGATTTTTATGCCGCAACGGATTTCTTCGCTTTAATGGATAAAAGCGAAAAAAATGATTATTCAGGCGAGAGAAAAATTTATGCCGCAATGGAAGTTAAGGTTTATCATGATTTAAAAAATAAACAATCAGAATTACATGTCAACTATGCACTGGCTCATCCCTATACGCAACTTAGTAATGAAGAAAGAGCGCGACTGCAAGAAACAGAACCCGCGATTGCAATAAATAGAGAATATAATTTCAAAGGCGTTGGCAAATTCCTGACAATGAAAGCAATTAAAAAATCATTGAAAGGACAGAAGATCAATAGAATATCAACAGAGGCTATTAATATTCGCTCCGCGGCTATCGCTGAGAATCTAGGAATGCGGAGAACCTCATAAATTTGGTAATAGAACTTTAAATAGAAAATAATATCATTTACTGAATGCGGCTAACGTTCCCTCTGAATGAAAACTCAGAGGGAACCCTTTCACCAATTACAACACGTCAATCGCGTTCAATTCTTTGAAAGCCTGTTCCAGACGGGCAGCCATAGAAACCTGACCGGCACGCAGCCATACCCGTGGATCGTAGAATTTCTTATTAGGTTTATCGGCGCCTTCTGGATTACCCAATTGGCCTTGCAAATAGCCTTCGTTCTTTTTGTAGTAGTTGAGAGTACCTTCCCAAGTCGCCCATTGGGTGTCAGTATCGATATTCATTTTAACAACACCGTAGCTGACCGCTTCTTTGATCTCTTCCGCCGTAGAACCGGAACCACCGTGGAAAACAAAATTCAAACTGTTATGCGGTAGATTGAATTTCTCAGAAACATAGTCTTGAGAGTTACACAAAATTTTTGGCGTCAGTTTAACGTTACCCGGCTTATAAACACCATGAACGTTACCAAAAGAAGCCGCAATAGTGAAACGTGGGCTGATAGCATTCAGTTTCTCATAAGCATAAGCAACATCTTCCGGTTGAGTGTACAGAGCAGAGCTATCCATATGGCTGTTATCAACCCCATCCTCTTCCCCACCAGTA
Organism: Photorhabdus sp. CRCIA-P01; assembly: GCF_003545805.1. Lineage (GTDB taxonomy): Bacteria > Pseudomonadota > Gammaproteobacteria > Enterobacterales > Enterobacteriaceae > Photorhabdus > Photorhabdus antumapuensis. The sequence goes on from NZ_NMQR01000023.1 coordinate 5,434, forward strand.
CAACCCAATTCGATTTCCAACGTCATATCGATTTTTGCCATACGAGCCAGATAATGGCTGCAAATCTCAATATTCTCTTCCAGAGACTCTTCTGACAGATCGATCATGTGAGAAGAGAATAAAGGTTTACCCGTCGCTGCGTAATGCTTTTCACCCGCATCTAACAGGCCATCAATCCACGGCAGCAATTTACGCGCGCAGTGGTCAGTATGCAGGATAACGGGAACACCATAGTGTTCAGCCATCTGATGAACATGGTGAGCACCAGAAATTGAACCCAGAATAGCCGCTTGTTGACCTTCAGCTTTCAAACCTTTACCGGCAATAAAAGCAGCACCGCCGTTAGAGAACTGAATGATAACAGGAGAACAAACTTTAGCAGCGGTTTCCAACACGGCATTGATTGAATCAGTACCTACACAGTTGACCGCCGGTAAAGCAAAGTTGTTTTCTTTGGCTATAGCGAACACTTTTTGAACATCATCACCAGTGATGACACCCGGTTTTACGAAATCAAAAATTTTAGACATGTTACGTGGGTCCTGTTTAGAGCGGGTAATCAGCCAACCAGCCGTTACCCGCCATGACTTAATTACTGTTTTGCACGTTCTTCCAACATCACAACCGCAGGCAGTTTTTTCCCTTCCACGAACTCAAGGAAAGCACCACCACCCGTAGAGATATAAGAGATTTTGTCAGCAATACCGAACAGGTCGATCGCTGCCAGCGTATCGCCGCCACCGGCGATAGAGAAGGCATCACTATCAGCTATGGCGCGCGCGACAATTTCCGTTCCTTGACGGAAATTAGGGAATTCAAATACACCAACCGGGCCATTCCACAGAATCGTTTTGGCGCTTTTCAAGATATCCGCCAGCCGTTGAGCAGACTCATTCCCCAGATCGAGGATCTGCTCATCATCTTTAATATCGTTGGTGGATTTCAAGGTTGCTTCGGCCGTTTCAGAGAATTCTGTCGCCACACGAACATCAGTTGGCACCGGAATATCACAGCTTATCAGCAATTTTTTCGCTTCCGGGATCAAGCCGTCTTCATAGAGAGAACGACCGACATTGTGGCCTTCCGCGGCAACAAAGGTATTCGCGATACCGCCACCGACAATCAATTGATCAGCAATTTTAGACAGCGTATCCAGAACGGTCAGCTTGGTTGAAACTTTAGAACCCCCAACGATAGCTACCATTGGGCGAGCCGGATTATCCAACGCTTTACCTAATGCCTCTAACTCCGCGGACAACAAAGGACCGGCGCAAGCCACAGGAGCAAACTTAGCCACGCCGTGAGTAGAAGCCTGTGCACGATGAGCAGTACCGAATGCATCCATGACATAAATATCACACAGGGAAGCATATTTTTTAGCCAAGGTTTCGTCGTCTTTCTTCTCACCTTTATTAAAGCGAACGTTCTCCAGCACAACCAGTTCACCTTCCGCGACATCCACGCCTTCCAGATACTCTTTTTCCAGTCGAACGGGGGAAGATAATTTCTCTTCTAGATAGTCTACTACTGGTTTCAGTGAGAATTCTTCATTGTATTCGCCTTCAGTAGGGCGGCCAAGGTGAGAAGTGATAATGACTTTGGCACCCTGTTTTAATGCTGCCTCAATGGTCGGCAAGGAAGCACGGATACGCGCATCAGAGGTGACTTTGCCATCTTTTACCGGAACGTTCAGGTCAGCTCGGATCAAAACACGCTTACCCGCCAGATCTAAATCGGTCATCTTAATTACAGACATGGTGAATCCTCTCATTGATTCTCTAAATTATTTAATCTTGCGCCGTGTGCGGATCTATTATGGACCGTCGATCAACAACAGCTCATTTGAAACCCATAGCAGCCATTGTTAACGTTGTATCCAACATTCGGTTAGCAAATCCCCACTCATTATCACACCAGACTAATATCTTAATCAGATGTTGCCCACTGACTCGCGTTTGTGTGCCATCAACGATCGCGCTGTGGGGATCGTGGTTAAAATCCGTTGAGACTAACGGCAATTCGGTATAGTCAACTATACCACGAAATGAAGTAGCTACTGATTTTTGCATTAATTCGTTGATTTTTTTAACAGTTACTGGAGATTTTACCGTAACACTCAAATCGATGGCTGTAACGTTAATCGTTGGTACACGCACGGAGATAGCTTCAAAACGGTCACGGAACTTTGGAAAAATCCGGGTTATCCCTGCGGCCAGCTTAGTATCCACCGGAATGATAGACTGACTGGCAGCCCGAGTACGCCGTAAATCTTTGTGATAAGCATCAATCACCGGTTGGTCATTCATTGAGGCATGAATGGTTGTCACTGTACCCGATTCAATCTCAAATTCATCATCCAATAATTTAATAATGGGAATAATGCAATTAGTGGTACAGGAAGCATTGGACACAATGCGATCCTCTGCTGTCAGTAAGTGCTGATTCACACCATAAACCACCGTCGCATCTAAATCATTACCCCCCGGATGAGCAAACAGCACTTTTTTGGCGCCACTGGCAAGATGTGCCTTGCCATCGGCTCTGCTGCCATAAATCCCACTGCAATCAAGAACAATATCAATCCCCAATTCTTGCCAAGGCAACATCGATATATCAGGTTGATGAAACAAACGAATATTATCATCACCAACCTGCAACACATCATTATTCAGACGCACATCCCAGGCAAAACGGCCGTGACTAGAGTCATATTTCAGCAAGTGAGCAATTCCTTCGGCATCCGCCAGCTCATTAACAGCAATAACCGCAATTTCAGCCCGGCGCCCAGATTCATAAAGAGCACGTAAAATACTGCGCCCTATTCTGCCGAAACCGTTTATTGCTACCTTGATTGTCATGTTACTCCCTGAATATAGTTATTACCACGCAACCGCTTAGAATAACTGACTCAAGCACTGATGTACTGATTGTCTATCACAAAATTACCAAAACCGAGCACGGAAAACCGCGTCGGACAACAAAATGAAACGATTCAGCTATAAATAATGAGATTACGGGAAAAGGAAATTGATAGCAATAGTAAAAAGTGATCAACTCACACAATGAAAGATTACAAAATAATGACCTATTTATTCGGGGTTATTTAAATAGAACATTCAAAGATTGGCCCTCAGACATAAGTGTATTGAGAGCGGCTATGAGTTACTATATGAGTCACTACACGCCCATAGCCGCCCAAATTAAATATTTGTTCCACCATCCACCGCAATATCCGCACCGGTGACAAAATCAGCCGCCTCACTTGCCAAAAAGCTCACGACGGCTGCAATATCGGTTGTTGAACCATATCGGCCAAGGACAGTTAGCCCGCGCCAGAAATCGGCATTAGGACCATTGACAGGGTTCATGTTCGTATCAATAGGGCCTGGAGAAATCTGGTTCACCGTGACACCCTTTCCGCCAAGATCACGCGCCAGCCCTTTCGTCAAACCAGTCATTGCCGATTTGCTCATCGCATACAGGGTGAAGCCAGCACCTGGAACTCGGCCAGCAATACAACTTCCAATGTTGATAATCCTTCCCCCCTCTCCAAGATACGACGAAGCCGATTGAGCAAACAGGAAAGCAGCTCTGATATTCACCAATATGGTCTGATCCACCGTACCCAGAGGAATATCTGGCAGTGGGCTGAAACTTGAGTCCATGTATCCGGCATTATTAACCAAAATATCAAGGCGGCCAAACTGCCGAATTACCTGATCGATTACTGATGCAATGGCCGCTGCATTCACCGCATCAGCTTGAATCGCCTCTCCAAGACTGCCGCATTTCTGGATATCATCCAGAACGCTTTTCGCTGCAATTGTGTTATTGGCAAATGTAATTACTACATGGGCGCCATCAAGCGCCAAGCGACGGGCAATACCAGCGCCAATACCCCGACTACCGCCAGTAACCAATGCTACTTTTCCAAAGAGACCAGACATACTAACCTCCAAGAATAAAATTCTAATCTTATTATCTAGTTACCGGGTTCACGCGACGTAATGAACGAATTTCAGGGATCAAAGTCACGAGACCCGCAATAGCCATGAAAAATCCAACCCATAGCGGCGCTCGCAAGCCATATCCAACACTAATACACAAGCCACCAAGGAAAGCTCCAACGACAATGCCCAGTGTAATGACCGAGGTGTGCAGCGTATTTACCAAAGGACGTCCGTTAGCAGTCCGCATCACACGTGAAACCATAGCTGGATTCATCGTTACACCAACCAAACCGATGCCAACCAGCGCTAATGCAGCTATTGACTTGTCGTCCGCGAATAGACCAAACAGCAGCAGAAACATGGAAAGCAATACCAGCCCAATCGACAAAGTAGATACCGTATGGCTATCCGCCAACTTCCCAACGACCATGTTGCCGATCACCGTAGCGGCCCCATAGATAAACAATAAACTCGCTACTGCCCCATCACTGTAACCCGTAATATCCTTAAGAATGGGTGTGAAGTAAGTGAATGCAGCGAAGGTAGCGCCTATGATCAGCATGCTGGTGGAAAAAGCACTCCATAACTTCGGATTCTTTAGGGCCGCCAATTCACCTCTTAAGCTAATAGCAGACTGCCTCGGCATGGAAGGGATCCAAACCACACTTACCACACCGGCAATGGCAGCCAAACCTGTTACCGTCCAAAAGCTCTCACGCCAGCCGATATGGGAGCCAATTAGATTAGCCATCGGCAGCCCCAAAATCGTCCCGATCATGATTCCAGCAAGCACAATGGAAGTCGCCCACCCTCGCCGCTGTTCTGCAACAAGTTCTACGCATATCGCCAGAGCAACACCAAAGAAAGCCCCAGAAACAGCGCCAGTGATCAATCTTGCCCCCATGAGTGCACTATACGACTCAGCAAGTGCACCCAACGTCTCGCCACTGATAAAAATCAGATAAAGGATGATGAGGGCTGTCTTGGGTGGAGTCTTCAGCAGCCCTATAGCAAGAAGCGGGCCACCGAAGGCCATGGCAAACGCATACAGGGAAACAAGATAGCCAATTTGCGAGATAGTAACCCCCAAATCGCTGGCCATAACCGGAATCATCCCTGAAACCTGGAACTCACTTGTCACCATAGCGAAAATGCCGAAGCCCAGTATATAGATTGCAGCAGGCAGCGGTTCGTTAGCCTTATCCGTATTCGCCCTACGTGATGCGCTTAGTTTGGAACTAACCATATTTACCTCTTTAACCCCTGGTCAGGGACGTTGAATGTTCAACAATATTTATTGCCTAGGAAATATCGTGATGTGATGCAATTTCTATTTCCCTGGCAGTACTCTCCTCATTGGCTGCTGGTGGCGCAACACCACTGATAACGGGTCGGCCGGCAGCCAAAAAGAATTCTTCCACCCCACCTGGGGTATAGAAGATCAGCATGCGCACGGGGTCGCTGGTACGGTTGATGAAAGCGTGTGGGATGCCCCGTTTGACAAACACGCGCCCCCCTGCCTTGACTTGATACAACACTCCATCGGCCATAATTTCCAATTCACCATCTAGTACAAAAAACAGCTCATCAACATCCTTATGGGCATGTATGGGAGGGCCGCTTGTCGGCGGCACCAGAGCATCCAGCAGTGTCATCATGCCTCCACTGCCCTTTGCATCGAGCAAAATGTGGTACTCATCGCCACTCATCCAAACCTTAGGGCCTGTCCCAGCCGGCAAATAGGTGTGCCTTACATCTTCTACAACCTGCAATGGTTGGTTCTCCACAGTCGTACTCACCATCATCATCTCTCTCGTTAGAAATCTGTAACACAAGCCATTTGGTCTTGTGTGTTGAACGCTATTTCATCTTTGGTAGTCATTTGACGGGCCAGTCTGAAAATCGCGGGTATAGTATTAGGCACGACGGGACTCTCGACACCATTCACTTCAACTGTGAGTAATTGAAGCCATTCATCAGCCGTCGCAATGAAAATGCCTGTCGCTGTTTGAACAATGCATCCTGGGAAATTAGGGACGCCTATATCTACGCCATGAGGCACTATTGCAGATAAAACAACCACCTTGGTACCATCGGGGAGGAAGAAGTGCGCCCCAGGATGACGATATCCTGCCCGGATATGACGCTGTAATGTCTTCGCATCTAAGTTGAAGTCGAGCAGGTAGTCTTGTTCTTGTGGACGACCATAGTAAGTACGTTTACTGAGATCTTGTGGTACACAAGTAAATGCGCCATTTGCAAGCGAAGGGATCAAATCTAACAACATCAGGACATTCTGTTTCTCCTGAAAAGTACGCAGGCTGATAGTCGTTTCCTGGTTAGTCAATGAAATCTGCCGCTGCATAATGATAGGCCCAGTATCTAGCCCTTCGTCCATCTTGATAACGCTGATTGCACTTTGACTCTCCCCATTACGCACCATCCAGAAAAAAGGCGCCAAACCTGCGTAACGAGGCAAAGGACTGGGATGAAAATTGATTGCGGCAATGCGTGGTACTGCCAGAAGTTCCGGGCTTAACAACTGCTGGAAGTTAGCGACTATCAAATAGTCAGGTTCAAGCTTCTCCAGTTCATCCGCAACGCCAGGAGCACTTACTCGCACAGGACGTAAGACTTTAATACCGAGCGCTTTAGCTTCAATCTCTATATCAACCTTCGTGTCGTCATTGACGAAGTAAGAACAGAGGACATTCTCCGGCGACGTGACAACTGCAATCAGTTTTATTAAAGGATGAGCAGAAAGAACTCGAAGAAATGGAGATCCCAATTTCGAATTTATTTCCGAAAATAACACGACTTTCAGTCGATTAGACATACTTCCCCCTGGTTATTATTAAGATATTTAATTATTTTTATTTTTTATATTAGAAAAATGGGCTAGTGGATTTTCCTCCCAGTAATACCTTGCCAGTCAGTTGCAAAATGGAATCTTGTGCAACTGCATGCTGACAAATCGTTTCAGCATCTCGCAACCATCGGTCCATTGGTGCTTTCTTATAAACAGATGCCCCTCCAACAAGGTCATACATCGTTTGAATAATGTTACGGCAGGTACGGAATGCGTTGTATCGTGCAAGCGCGGTTGCCACACGATCATCGATAGAAAACGCATCCCCATTGGCAAGTTTGTTCCACTGTATTTCCAGACTGCCATAGACGCTGGAACGAACAGCGGCCAGTTCCATTTCTGCACTCGCTATCGCTGATTGTACGCGCACATCATCTACCCAAGGGATTTTGGTTTCCCGGTCTATGCGTTGAGCAGCCAAGCCACGCACATAATCCAGGCATGCACGAGCCATACCCAGCGGGACACCAGACATTTTCCTGAGTATCGCATCAGGGGCGCTATGAAGCGGTCCAGACCGATAGGGCTTTGAAAACGAGAAACTGTGCTCTTCAAGAACAAACAACTGATCAGCGGAATAATCTAAGCTACCGCTACCTGCAAGGCCGGTGGTGTACCAGGTATCTTTGATCTGATAATCAGAAGGCTTAGCAACCATTACACGCCATTGCTCTGGCGCACCCGTCTCTGGATCAGGCTCAAGTACACCACCTTTGTAGACAAGACAACCCGCAACCAGCACGTCGCAGTGCGTTATTCCACTACCAAATCGCCAATTGCCGCTAACCTTAAATCCTCCAGTGACTCTCTCTGCACGCCCTTGCGGATGAATCCAACCCGAATTTGCCATATCAAGCGATGAATATATTTGCCGAGCAACATGTTCCGGGAGAAAACCGGAATAGATACCAGAATCCATCCCAATCATGCTGCACCAGGCTGCTGATACGTCACCGGTGGCAATAATTTCAACCAATTCTGTCTGTTGCATTGAAGTTAATTCTGGTCCCCCCCAAGACTTTGGCATGGCGGCACGAAAAACACCCGCACTCCTTAGCAAATTAACGACAGATTGTGGTAAACAACGTTTTTCTTCAATCAAGGTAGAATGTTCCCGCAAGATAGGAACAATCTTCCGCACACTTTTAAGAATATCGACGGCAGTAGAGGGAACTGCTGTAGTATTGCAAGCACTTATATTTACAGTGGACATAGCATTTTTTCTCCCATAATGAGAATGGCCCTTGAGTCATACGTATCGACCAGGAGCAATGATCGAATCTGGATCGAGCAATTGAGTGAATTGACGTACTAATTGATATCCCAAAGGATCGAGAGCTAATTTTTCACGCCAATGCGCGTGGTCAATATCAAGCCGATATGGAAAGAATCCCTCATTAGCAAAAAGCTCATATGCCAGATCCAACGCTTGATGGGCCAGAGTGACTTCCTCAGAATTTGGAGTAAATTTAAACGATACCACTAAATCAATCAGGTCTGCTGAAAGTGCATTGACTGTAGTACCTGCACGTATACCTGTTTTTTCGTAGATTAAATCTATCAACTCAAAAGCTCGGGCAATCGCCTCACCATTAAATGGGATGAACGGCAGGAAAAATATCCAACCGCCTCCGGCAGAATCCACATGATCAGCATCTTGACCAACTGCTGATCTCAACATGTGCTCATTTTGCGAGGGATCCCCAGCATAAGCATGTTCGACAACTTGTAGCACGAAGTCGTTGGATGCAGCCGGAGCCAAGTCTGACTGGGTTACACTAGTGAAAAGTGCGCAAATAGTGGCTTCTTCAACCAATATTTTGGTTATGGCATCTACTCGCCGCGGTGTACCAGAGACACACAAAAGCACCAGATGTTGACCAGGCCGACCTCCATATGACTCAGTGGAAATGGTGTCATAAATTTTAAGAACACCAGAGACAAGCTCTTGAGCTACCCATCGCCGCAATTCCGCGATCGCTGCTCGAAGGTTCTCCCGAGGAAAAGTCAATCTCAGAACACACTGTTTTTCCGGCCGTGGAAGCAATTTGATGACAGCCGCAGTCACGATCCCAAGATTCGACTGTGTGAACAGATGCAATAAAGCAGGTCCAAGCCCATACGGGTTGACGGCAGTTTTCCTGGATTCATCCGGCCACCACCCCACTTTGACTACTTCACCATCTGGTAACACAACCTCCAGCCCGGCGAGATCATCAACCCGCTGACGGCGCAGACCAACACCACGATCAAGTGCATTCCCAACTACGCTAGTGTAGCCAGAGGACGCCGTCACATTCAGCATCCGATCAGTGCCGACCAGAAAACGTGCAAGCTCTACCTGTGTGAAGCCGGGTTCAATCACCGCCCACCCTGATGAGCAGTCGATCTCACGAAGCGCATTTAAACGTCGAAGATCTATTGTGACCACACCGTCGGTTGCCGGTTGTGCCGAGCCCAACCCCCAGTTGCGCCCCGTGCTGATAGCGTGCAATCCAGCATGAGTCTTGAAGCAATTAAAGATCCTAACGATCTCCTGAACTTCCTCGATCGTTCCAGGCCGAATTACAGCACGAATGTCACGATGCCTAAATTGGCTAACATTCCGCCAGCACACAGATGATGCTGTCGAAGCATTCGGTTCGTAACAGGTAATATTTTCCTCTCCAACCAGATACGCTACGCGCTCCAGTGCTTGCCGCAGCGCCATATGATCTACCGGCTGCAAACTTCTACTACTTTGGTTCATGAATATCCCCTTGAAACTAAGAGCTAACTGAATCAGGCGTGTTCGGGTAGGTAGTCAGACAATCTGTATCGGCCGAACGGGTGTAGTGCCAGGCAGGTAAACATGGCAAGGCTCGCTATTCTGTTTCGTCCAATGCACATGGGCGAGCATCCGGATCACTCTAGGGATCATCATCTGACTGTGCAGTTCAGCAGCGCAGAGCATGGGAATTTGCGTCCAGCCAGCCTCTTGTACGGCAAGTGGCGGTAATTCACTGGTCAGATCGGGGGTTATCGTGAAAAAGATGCTAATTAAATCAGTGTGGTGAAGGCCGTTGCTGGCAATGATCCGACTAACCATTTCCACAGTACCTTTGGCTATTAACTCCGGGGTATCGGCTACAACTTGTACCGCGCCTCTAATCGCTCTCAGACAAGAAGCTGATTGTTCGCCTCGTTCTGTTATTCGTTGCATAAAAATCCATCCTTCGTTTCATTATTATGACGGATTTACTTCCACTGTAATAAAGTCCTCAACAGCACCTCACGGCGCTGTGGATCTAGTCTTGATGAAGGCTGTGGAACCTTCAAAGTCAGAATCTTCTCGCTTGAGCGTATTTTTATAAAACCTACTACAAAAATCTATCGCGCTTGCCAAAATTGATCAAGATCTTTATGTTATATTGACTACAAAATATAGAAGCTTATACGAGGAAATTGCATGTCTCGACGAGGAAGACCCCCCAACTTCGACCGGGACATCGCACTTAAACGTGCGATGGAAGTATTTTGGTCAAAAGGATATGAAGGTACACAGTTAGTCGATCTCACCGCTGCCATGAATATCAATCCACCGAGTTTTTATGCAGCCTTCGGAAGTAAAAAGAACGCCTTCTACAAAGCAGTCGACCTCTATATTAAGACGATCGGTGTCCAGTCGATGCAAGCGCTCAATGAAGCAAAAACAGTACGCTCAGGGTTACGCGCGATGTTGGAGAGTACCATCAATATTGCCTCTTCCCATCAGGCTGGAGGATGCCTCCTTGTCCTGGGTGTTGTGAACAATCTAACGGAGAACAAGGAAGTATGGGCTTATCTCAAGGATGCGCGTACCAAAACCCTGGATATGATCCGTGTTCGCCTAGAGCGAGGAATCGCCGACGGTGATCTCCCATCCAATACAAACGTGGATGTGCTGGCGTCGTATTTCCTTGGTCTGACCCAAACTATTTCATTCCAAGCTCGTGACGGAGTACCTCCTGAACGACTTAGACACTTGATTGAACCCGCAATGGCAGCTATTCCAGGCAACTGATTCGAATAACGATCATCTCCTTATCGCAACCGTGGCTATAGAAACTCAGCATATTAAAGATACCTGTAAGTAACTACAGCCACCTTCACGGTTAGTTACCAACAGCCCACCCGCTCAATGACAGCCTTGTTACAAATAAAGGCTAAAACTCGTCTTCATCAGTAGGACAAAAATCTGTCACAAATCACATCTAACACATTAATCCCTCTAATCACTTGTTGAAATATTGACATTCAATCTCAATAAATGGAAACTGGTTGTCGTTTTTCGAGGTGCTAAGGAAAAGGAAGTAAATCGTGTCAACCGAGAAAACTTCGGTGTTTGAGGTATTCACTGAGATCACATTGGCGGTATTTCGGCTCAACGCCCTATTGCTCTCTAAAGGGGATCAGCTCGTTGCCCCGTTGGGAATCACGAGTGCGAGATGGCAAGTACTCGGTGCGATTGCGCACGCACCACATCCACTTACCGCGCCTCAGATTGCCGCCGCAATGGGTATCACACGCCAAGGAGTGCAAAAACAATTGAATCTCGGGCTGAATTCAGGAATGGTGAAAGCCATCACTAATCCTCGGCATGAACGCTCACCACTCTATCAACTGACCGAGCTGGGTTGGCGTACTTTTGATGCGGCGATATCGCTGGAAGTTGAATGGGTCGGATCACTGGTGCAATCCTCTGATCCTAACGAGCTAAAAGTGACATTAAACACATTGATCAGCTTGGAGACGAAGCTGGAAGAGTCACCGGTGCCAAATAGCACGATAGATAGCACCACAGATAGCAATACAAACATAAATATAAACACATAATTTTCAGGAGATAGAAATGGTCAAGCTAGAAGAAATGGACACCCACGTAACCCTGCGGGAACAGTTATTTTCGAACACCGATGGCTCCATCGTGCTAGTGAACATATTTCATGTCGATCCCTCAATGGCTGACACCCTAATAGAAACCTGGCAGGAAGATGCAGAATATTTCCGGTCTAAGGTAGGACTGATTTCCGCACAATTACATCGCGGCATCGCTGGTAGTGGCACATTCATGAACTACGCCGTTTGGGAGAATCTGGAGCGTTTCCGCGCCGCGTTCACCGATCCTGAATTCAAGGAGAAACTCGCCAAATATCCTGATGGGATTGTCGGTTCGCCTCACGTATTCCAAAAAGTAGCCGTCCCTGGAATTTGCGTGGCATAAGCCGAGGAAAACTGTCGCAATCCATCTTCAATAACGACATCGTGCAGAAAAAGAGCGCACCCGCTCAACGTTTACCTCAGGTGCGCTCATTCATGAATTTACTCATTATTTCAGCAGAGCTTTAGCCTTAGCGACCACATTCTCTACAGTGAAACCAAACGTTTTAAACAACTGATCAGCAGGCGCTGATTCACCAAATGTATCCATACCAACGATAGCGCCATTCATACCGACATATTTAAACCAGTAATCGGCGATACCCGCTTCGATTGCAACACGGGCAGAAACCGCAGCAGGCAGAACCGCTTCTCGGTATGCGGCATCTTGCTTATCAAAAGCGTCGGTAGACGGCATGGAGACTACGCGCACCTGACGACCTTCCTCAGTCAATTGGTTATAAGCATCCACCGCCAATTCAATTTCCGAACCCGTTGCGATCAAAATCAGTTCTGGCTGCCCCTGACCCTGACAATCTTTCAGGATGTAAGCCCCTTTCTCAATATTAGCCAACTGCTCAGCAGTACGTTCTTGCTGTGCCAAATTCTGACGAGAGAAAATAAGTGCTGATGGGCCGGCTTTACGATCAATAGCGTATTTCCACGCCACCGCGGATTCAACCTGATCACATGGGCGCCATGTGCTCAAATTTGGCGTCACACGCAAACTGGCAAGCTGTTCTACTGGCTGGTGAGTCGGACCATCTTCACCCAAACCAATTGAATCATGGGTATAAACAAAGATGCTGCGAATTTTCATCAATGCTGCCATACGCACTGCGTTACGGGCATATTCAACGAACATCAGGAAAGTTGCACCATAAGGCACAAAACCACCATGCAAAGCGATACCGTTCATAATGGCTGACATGCCAAATTCACGAACGCCATAATGGATGTAGTTACCTGCCTGATCTTCGTTCAATGGCTTAGAACCTGACCATATCGTGAGGTTACTTGGTGCCAAATCAGCAGATCCCCCCATAAATTCAGGCAACACCTTACCAAAAGTTTCCAAGGCATTCTGAGAGGCTTTACGGCTGGCAATATTGGCCGGATTTTTTTGCAGCTGTTCGATAAATGCTTTTGATTCAGCTTCCCAATTTGTTGGTAACTCGCCACCAGTACGACGTTTGAATTCAGCCGCTAATTCAGGATACGCTTTTTCATAGGCAGCGAATTTTTCATTCCAAGCGGCTTGTTTCACATTGCCAGCTTCTTTTGCATCCCACTCAGAATAGATTTCCGCTGGAATTTCAAATGCCGGATAATTCCAACCCAGAGCTTCACGAGTCGCGGCAATTTCCCCATCACCCAATGGCGCGCCATGAGAATCATGGGTACCCGCTTTGGTTGGCGCGCCAAAACCGATAATCGTTTTGCACATCAACAAAGAAGGTTTATCAGCAACTTTACGTGCTTCTTCAATAGCAGCGTTGACTGAATCTGCATTATGACCATCAACACCGCGAATCACGTGCCAGCCATAAGCCTCAAAACGGCTTGCCGTATCATCCGTAAACCAGCCTTCAACATGACCATCAATGGAGATGCCATTGTCATCATAGAAAGCAACCAACTTGCCTAGCTTTAACGTTCCCGCCAGAGAGCAAACTTCATGAGAAATGCCCTCCATCATGCAGCCATCACCCATAAAGACATAAGTATCATGGTCAACGATCTCATGACCAGGACGGTTAAATTGCGCGGCCAGAGTACGTTCGGCAATCGCAAAACCTACTGCGTTGGCAATCCCCTGCCCTAAAGGACCTGTCGTAGTTTCCACGCCTGGAGTATAACCATACTCAGGATGGCCTGGGGTTTTAGAGTGTAACTGACGGAAATTTTTCAGATCATCAACTGAAACATCATAACCAGTGAGATGTAACAGGCTATAAATCAGCATAGAACCATGACCGTTAGACAATACAAAACGATCACGATCGACCCAATGTGGATCAGTTGGGTTATGATTCAAATAATCACGCCATAAAACTTCAGCGATATCAGCCATTCCCATAGGCGCACCAGGGTGCCCTGATTTTGCTTTCTGCACAGCATCCATGCTCAGGAAGCGAATAGCATTAGCAAGGGTTTTACGAGTGGTCATTTTCTACTCCAAGTGGGATAAAAACGGTTAGGGGGATAATTTTCTCAGTACAGCGTACAAACCGCAATCTTTAAAGCCAAATACCAGGAAACTATCTTAATTTCATCTGAACGGCAATTCTTTGATTTGCCTTACTGTTCTATAATGAATTTCAGCATCATCAGAGTAATAAACAAACTCATTGTGCATATAAAGGGGTAAATGAAATAAACACAGCTATACCCGTTATCTTTCAAGTTGCCTCTTTGTTGGCTGCACTCACTCACCCCGGTCACATAGTTCTCTATGCTCCCAGGGATTCGCTCCCTTGCCGTCGCGATGCATCTTGAAATCCATTGGGTATATTAGTTATAAATCAAGAGATAAAATAGCCAATTAAGCGGCGACACATTTTTGATTCATGGCAATTTTCGGTGACTAAATTGACTGTTTATATTTTTCCCAATTATAGGACAATGTTCTCTTAATAATTTAATTTATCAATAGTGAACACATAGAAAAAACACCAATCAAAAACCAATATTATTTTAATATCGATTAAGAAAATAAACAATTTAAAATAAAATAATACTCACAGTTATATTTTATTATATGATGATGTTTTTACCTAAAATAATAAGCAATTTAATTAACAGATATAGATAAAATAAAAAAATATTATTTTTTGGCGAATTAATTATTGCAATCCATTATATAATCGGGTTATTTTAAATAGGACACATAAAATAGACATACAGATGATTACTTAATTAACCGCCAGGGCACTTCATGTCAAATATCAAAAACAGACCAAATAATATCACTCCGCAATTAATTTACATGTGGGAAAAAAGTAATGAACCGTGGGGCGCTAGAGATCGCCAATCAAAATTTATATATGCAAACCCTGCTTTTTACCAACTGTTCAATTTGCCTGAAGGTTTCGATATTGCAGGACTGTCAACGGACGAATTGCCTTCACCTATAATAGGAATTATATTGTGAGCTATAAAAAATTAACCGTATCGTCTCAAATTATCAATCTAATGGAAACCAGTCATGAACCCTGGGGAATAAAAGATCAAAGTTCTCGTTTTGTCTATGAAAACAAGGCAATGGCTATGTTGCGCGATCTTCCCCGTGGTTTTAATGTAGAAGGACGTCTGGACAATGATCTACCTTGGGCAGGTGCCGCTTTTGCGGAACAATTTCAGATCCATGACAGAGCGGTAATGCAAGCAGAACAAAGAATATGTTCATTAGAAACCCATTTATACGGTAAAGAAAAATTACTTTCCTCCTACTTCTTCGAAAAGTTTCCATTTTATAATGAGGATAATCAATGTGTCGGTGTCATTTTCCATGCCTGGAAAGCCGAAGCCTTTTCTCTGACACGCTTTTTTTATGGTAAGCTCCCGGCTTCCATCATGTTTCAGCCACCTTCCGAGCTATTTACTCAACGGGAATGGGATGTCATTTTTCTATTTCTACAGAAATACACCAGTAAACAAATCGGGCGAATACTGAATATTTCTTATCGCACAGTAGAAACGCATATATTACGGATATACAAGAAAATTGGTATTAACTCTGGTCAACAATTGGCTGAATATTGCCGCCTTAATGATTTTGACCTCTATGTTCCCGAGAGATTTTTAAAACCTGGAAGTAAAATGTTTATATAATATGATAGTTACCCTGGACAAGTGCTGTCTTTGAGGAGCAATGGAAATAATTTTCCTACTTATACTGTGATATCAGCAAGAAATGTACCACTAATGGAATAAAAATTTCATATTAAGCTATATAAAAATACCTTAAAAGTACCAGCAAGAAACTATTAGTAAATTGAGCTATTAAACTAAGAATACTTTTAAAAGATAATAATTATGGCCTTTACATCCGGCAAAAACACTTGCAATATATAGGTCTTATTTTGTTATAAACTAACCGATACCATTATTAAGTAATCATTCCGATAGCCTCTTTAATTAACTTTCATCGATAATCTGTACTTAATGACTACCCTACCAAACGGTAAAAACATTGATAATTTATCTATTATCGATGTTTTCTAATAATTAAAATCAGGAAATTATGATGAATATTCAAGATTGGCATCCAGCGGATATTATTGCAGCCTTAAGAAAACAAGGGACAAATCTTTCAGCAGTTTCCCGTAAAGCAGGTTTGGCATCATCGACACTGAGTAATGCATTGCATCGTCCATGGCCAAAGGGAGAAGCGTTAATCGCCACCGAATTGGGTTTACATCCATCGGCTATTTGGCCATCACGCTATAGACCTGGTAAAGAAAATAAGCTCCTAATAAAGGTTACAGAAACAAGAAGTATAGAAAGCTGGTAGCTTCTCTATGTCTTATTTCAATGCAATTTCATCATTGCCAATAAAGAGACTACTGCATGATATAATCAAAAAAGCCCCGGGCAACTACCCAGGGCTTCGGAATCTTTGGCGGTGCGGACGGGACTCGAACCCGCGACCCCCGGCGTGACAGGCCGGTATTCTAACCAACTGAACTACCGCACCGCACAGTGTTCTGGTTGAGAACGGGGTAAATATTACGAATCCAAGATCATTCCGTCAATATTTTTTATAACAAAGCGGCGCGCTTGATCAACTTTTCACCCAAAAAGGTAATTTATCTGCAATTTTATGTTAGCTTTGTCCAGAATTTATACGCCACAAACAGCTCCCACCTTTCTTCTCCACGAAATCCAACCTAGATTCATGAGCGACGAGCTCTTCATCCGTTGCATAAATAACTTTTAATGCCGTTTGAGGCCGGGTAATACGCTGTATTTCAGAAACATTCGCACCGCCAGCAATCTCCCCTTCCATTGAAAAGGCAAGAGAAGTCTGCCCGCCTGTCATGATCAAATAGACATCAGACAATATCTCGGCATCAAGTAACGCCCCATGCAAGGTTCGTTTAGAATTGTCTATATCATAACGATCACACAACACATCAAGGTTGTTTCTTTTTCCCGGAAACAACGCTCTTGCTAATTGCAAACTATCGGTAATCTTGCAGAAATCAGCCGTTGGTGGGATATCACGGCCCAGTTTCCCAAATTCATAATCCATAAAACCGATATCGAAGGGAGCGTTATGGATAATTAACTCAGCGCCACAAATGAATTCAATGAATTCATCTGCAATATCAGCAAACAGCGGTTTATCCTGCAAAAATTCATCACTGATTCCGTGAACTTCAAATGCCTCAGGATCGACCAATCTATCCGGCTGAATATAGACATGAAAATGGCGACCGGTTAGACGACGGTTAATAACCTCCACCGCCCCAATTTCAATAATTTTGTGCCCTTCATAGTGAACACCTAATTTATTCATACCGGTAGTTTCGGTATCAAGAACAACTTGTCGTGTAATTGCCGTGCTCATAATGCCTTTTTATGTCAAACTTAGGGTTTTGAATTGAATAAGAAGAGTCTACCAGATATGGGCAAGCAGGTAGAAATTTTCACCGATGGATCTTGTCTCGGCAATCCAGGGCCTGGGGGCTACGGTGTGTTATTACGTTATCAACAACACGAAAAAACCCTTAGCGAAGGATTTTATCATACAACAAACAACAGAATGGAGCTCATGGCGGCAATTATTGGCCTGGAAACGCTGACTCGCCCTTGCAAAATTATCTTAACCACCGACAGCCAGTATGTGCGTCAAGGCATTACACAATGGATTCATAACTGGAAAAAACGTGGCTGGCGTAAAGCCGATAAATCTCCTGTCATCAATGTCGATTTATGGCGGCGTCTTGAACAAGCCATTAGTCGCCATGACATTGATTGGCAATGGGTCAAAGGCCACGCCGGACATGATGAAAATGAACGTTGTGATGAATTGGCCCGTGCCGCCGCAAACTCACCAACAGAAACCGACTCTGGATATCTCGAAAATAGAGATTAATTACGCTTTCGGTAACATTTTGTTACGCCAACGGCATTGCCCAATTTAGGTTTTAATCGCGTCACTTTTCTCTGGTTTAGTGTTAATGGCAGTGTGCGTTTGCGGGCAATAATCAGACTGACACAGCCTAATACAGACAAGTGCCGATTAGAAAAACCTGTTTCATTTCGCCAAGGCAATATTTGAAAGCTGTTACGATACACCACTTCATAATTAAGCAGGCTCAACCAATCAAGTTGGCGCATCAGGGAGAACATCCGGCTGCAATAGGGTTGATGGCGCCACAATCCCGGTACTAATTTCCCCAAACCCAGCAAACTCAATGAATTAAAACCACTGATAATGAGCCAACCATCATCAATCATCACCCGGTCAACTTCCCGTAAAAGACGATGGGGATCAGCGCTGTAAGCCAGCATATGACTCAGTAAGCAAGCATCAACGGACTTTTCTTCAAACGGCAGATGGTAAGGATCGCTAATCACCTGCATATTCTTGCCTTCCTTACCTACATTAATCTGATTAAAAATAGGACAGCCATTACTGTCAATTTCAGCACTCAAATTACCGACTTTCAACAGGTGGAAACCAAATATTTTCGGCCACCAGGGTTGTAATTGGCGCTCCAAAGCGGCACGGTAATACTCCCCCCAAGGTAAATCAGCCCAAGAAGCCGGGGGATTTATGTTCTGTATTGTATGTGCAGATTTCATGGCTTCTTTTCCTTATAACCCGCTGTTAATAAGAGGTATACAATGGAGCTTATCAGTATTCCTGCCCTTTCGGATAATTACATTTGGTTACTTTGTGACGAAAATAGACATGTTGTCATCGTTGATCCGGCAGAATCACAACCTGTTCTTGATACCTTGAAATCTCGTGGCTGGATACCCGATGCAATTTTACTTACCCATCATCATCACGATCATGTTGGTGGCGTCCCTGGAATTATCGATCGATTCCCTGAGCTACTAGTATACGGCCCAGCAGAAACCCAGAGCAAAGGTGCCACCATGATAGTATGTGGCGGTGATATCATCAATTTCGGTCATTTTTCTTTCCAGATCATCGATGTTCCAGGCCATACTCTGGGGCACATTGCTTTTTATCAAGCTCCTTACCTTTTTTGTGGAGACACATTGTTCTCTGGTGGCTGCGGACGTCTCTTTGAAGGCACCGCTGAACAGATGTACACATCTATCGGAAAAATAGCTGAATTGCCTGATGACACACTTATCTGTTGCGCCCATGAATATACCGTTTCCAATATGAAGTTTGCACATGCTGTTTTACCCCATCAGACTATTAGCGAATACCAGCAAAAAGTAACTAAAATGAGGGAAAATAATCAACCAACAGTACCAACCACGTTACAAACCGAGAAAAAAATCAATGTTTTCTTAAAATGCGATGATATTGATTTACAAAGAAATATTGGAATCACACCTCACTCTCAACCGCTTTCTAGCGTTTTCCGTCAGCTAAGAATACAAAAAGACCAATTCTGATTTAAATAGTTGCCATATCAAGCCAAGATAAGTATTATTGCTCGTCTTTTAAGCAACTATAAAAATTAATTATGAAGACAAAAGCGATTCTGTTCGCATCTGTCTTGCTGGTTGGCTGTCAATCCGGGCCTGATTGGTCGACGACAGCCGGGCAACGGGCACAGAATTCGTCTTCAACGAGTCTAAAAACAGGCAAGATAGCAGCAACTGATGACACCAATCAGTTTGCTGCCTACTGGAAGGATGGTGATCCCAGCGCTCAACAGGAGCTGTGGAGATACATCCGTGATGAGTTGAAGATGGAGATCCCTGATAATTACAGGGTTCGTGAACAACGAAATTATTACCTGAAAAACAAGAGCTATCTCCACGATGTAACTTTACGGGCTGAACCGTATATGTACTGGATAGTCAGGCAGATCAAGCAACGCGATATGCCAATGGAACTGGTACTGGTACCCATAGTGGAGAGTGCTTTTAACCCGCATGCTACCTCACGCGCCAAGGCCGCTGGTCTGTGGCAAATTATCCCGGATACGGGCCGCAATTACGGTCTTACTCAGGATAAATGGTATGACGCACGCCGGGACGTTGCCGCATCAACAACTGCCGCCCTGAATCTGTTACAACGTCTGAATAAAATGTTCAATGGTGACTGGTTATTGACTATTGCTGCTTACAACAGCGGCGAAGGCCGTGTTATGCGCGCAATAAAAGAAAACCAGATAAAAGGCAAGCCAACGGATTTCTGGTCATTATCACTACCACGGGAGACTGCGCTTTATGTACCTAAAGTTCTAGCGCTCAGTGATGTCATCCGTCACAGTGATAAATATGGCATTACGCTGCCAAAATCCAATAATCAACGAGCACTTAATCAAATTGATGTTGGTCAGCAAATCACACTGTCTCAAGCCGCGGAAATGGCTGGCATGTCCCTGACGTCCATTAAAGCCTATAACCCTGGATATAAACGGGGAGTCACATCGCCTAACGGCCCGCATTACATCATGCTGCCAAAGGCAAAAGTTGATCAATTTAAAAACTCGCTGGCAAATAAAACAGTTCTGAGCAATATTCGTCAAGAAGTTGCTAAAAACAACCGCCGACTGAGTAAACAAAGCCAATATAAAGTTCGTTCAGGTGATACATTATCCGCTATTGCAAAACGGTTTAATGTTTCCACCCGTGAATTACAACGCATGAATAATCTGAAAACCGCCAGATTGTTGAAAATTGGACAAGTATTAAGGGTAAATAACGACAATGCCATTATTTACCGAGTCCGCCAAGGCGACTCAATTGCGAGTATTGCTAAACGTCACGGTATCAACATTAAGGATTTAATGAACTGGAACAATGGTATAAAAACAACAGAGTTCAAGCCAGGAATTGAGTTAACGCTTTATATCAATGAATTTTCTGATGAAGCTTAAAATCTTTTCCAGGTGGTATTTTACTGTTGAAACAACTACCACCTCCCCAAGAGGTGGTGTAAGGATGACAATAATAGACGGCCCCCTTCTGGGGCCATTTCCTTTATATCCAATGGAATAAAGCTGAAATTGCAATATTCATAAAAGCCTCATGATTAATATCTGAATGTTAAACATACTATTACTCAATATTATGATTCCATATTAGACAAAGTTATCACCCGATCTGCACAGGCAATGGTCGACGGACGGTGTGCAATAATTATCCGAGTTATCGATAAAGCTGAAATCGCAGCATTAATAGAAGCTTCATTATCAATATCTAAGTGACTAGTCGCTTCATCCATAAATAAAATATTTGGGCGACGATAAAGGGCCCTGGCAATCAATAAACGCTGTTTCTGTCCACCGGACAAACTCCCACCTAACTCACTTAACATTGTTTCATACTTCATAGGTAATTTAAGAATATCTTGATGGATATTGCTCAATATGGCACATTTCTCAACCCATGTTTCGTCTTTATTATCATCGAAACCAGAAATATTTTCGGAAATACTACCAGAAAAAAGTTTATCTTCCTGTAAAACACAGGCAATATGCTTACGATAATTATTTAACCCAATATCCATAATATTGATATTATTAAAAATAATCTCACCGTGAGCGGGTTCTATTAATCCTGCCATTAATTTCATCAATGTCGTTTTGCCAATGCCAGAAGGACCAACAATAGCAACACTCTCACCAGGTTCGAAACAAAGATTGAGATTATTAATAATTGGCTTACCATATTTATCATATCGAAAAGTTAAATTCTTGACCTCCAAAGATGATGCCTTTTCTGGTGCCACAATACGACGTGATTCTTTTTGCTCTTCTGTTTTAGATAAAGCAATATCGGAAATACGCTCATTATGTAACGACAACATTCTGAATTGCAAAGCAATGTTAATTAGATTAGCTGTCCTATCTGCAAATAACCCCCGATATGCATTAAATGCGACAAACATTCCTACGGTCATACTCTCATTAATCACTTGATTAGTCGCCAATCCAAGAACAGTAATTTGTTCTAAAGTAACGATTAACGCATTGACTTCAGCAAAAATCATATCAAACTTATTAAGACGAATTTGAGAGTTGCTTGCTTCTATATTGAGATTTAACCATTGTTGTGAACGATGTCTGATAAGACCTAATACTTTCAATGTAGTAATCCCATATAATGTCTCCATTAAATGAGAATTTGACCGAGCATTTTTTACAATTTGTTCATGGGAAGCCTGTTGATAATATTCATAAGTCATTACCCTAAGTAAAGTATAAATAAGTGTAAATCCCACCACAACCCATAATAGCCAGCCGCCATATAGTAACATCATTATAAAAACACCCGTTACCATGATACTATCAATAACTCCTCTTACCAAAGTATCAGTAAACGTATCGCGAATAACATCTAATGAATTAAAACGTGATTGAATATCCCCAAGTTTGCGTTTTTCAAAATAGACTAAAGGCAACCCCATTAAATGATTAAATAAGCCATTTTTCCACTGTATTTCAATCAAAGCCCCCATAACAATAGAAAACCAAGATCGAATTAAACTGGCAAAAGTCCGAAAGAGTGTAAAAACAATAAGTCCAAGACAAATAAGAACCAATAGATCTTTATCCTTTGATAAAATCACATGGTCCATGACCAACTGTGTTCCAATAGGTAAGAGTATATTAACCAGCTCTACAATGATAGATAAGCTAATTAACTTCACCAAAAATACCTTAATTCCTTGAACATTATTAAACAACTCTATAAGTTTTACCGGGTTTCGTATAGTTTTAACCTTAATTTTAAACTCATTATTAGGCCATAATTCAAGTGCTACTCCAGTAAAATGAGATGCAACTTCTTTTAACCCGATAACTCTACGACCAAACTCTGGATCATGAATAATAAATCGCCCAAATCGAATACGGACTAATACTACAAAATGACTCATATCCCAATTTAAGATACAAGGCAATTTTAGATTATGTAATTCATCTAGCTCTAAACTTAGCGCTCGTGACTGCATTCCTAAATTATTAACTATTTCAGCCAAACCTGAAATATTTCTCTCCATATTAAAGGAACCAAAACGCTGCCGTAAAGAAGACAATTCTATTTTAATACCAAAAGCATACCCCACCATCGCAATACATGTTAAACCACTCTCTGAGTCTCCATTTTGAATAAATTGAGGAACCTTTTTTTTAAAACCTAAATCTAATTTTTTGTAGATATCTTTTAACATATCTATTTCCCTATGTCCTGTTCCATAAGACTTGATTTAATGCCATAGAAAGGTGTAAACATCCATTGATACAAATAGCGTTTTTCCAAAAATACCGTCGTTTGCGCACGCATGTTGCTACTAATCTCCATAGAACTGCCTTGATAAATAAAGCGATTTTCATCAAGTATTGCAGTGACTTTATAGTAGGATTGATTAGTCATCGTATTTGATATAATAGGGGAATTACTGTAGCTTTTTAGTTCCTGATATGAAGCGGCCACATTAGAAATTGAAATAATATGTCCACCGAACTGACCAAATTTTTCATAGGGAAGGAGGGACACCTGCTTATATAGAATCATATATAAGCAATAAGCACCATCCTATAGAAATAACTTTATTGTAAATAGGAGAATAGAAATGAAAAAGCTTAGCAAACCTAGCCAAAATAAAACTTGGAACAAAGCGCTTATAGATTGTGTCGGAAAAAAATCAAATTCACTACAAGGAAAACCTATTCGTTCTAATAAAGTTGAAAAACTTGTACAATCAGCAACTATTCCTTCATGGAATAGCAATGTACACTCATATAGATTTTAATTCCTGGTAATATAACAAGAGCCTATTAAGCACAATAGGCTCTTTATGACTTTGCTTAAAAATAGCCACTTCAGAGATATCACTATTCCAATTAGATATCATTTTTTCGGCATAATTCATGCTCATTATTACTAGCATCAAATAGAGGAAGATATCACGGGAAAAATATTTTAAACTAACTGTGCCTGAGGATTCAAACAACAAGCCTCAGCAAAAACTCTGATAATACCCCAGGCACTTTATTATTAAACAAATCTTAGATCACAGTACAGTATCTTTTACACATTGAATAAAAGGTTTTACCTCTTCACTTCTTTTTTTATCTAAAGGCTTTTTTGTTTCATCGGAAACATCAAACCTTCCTTTAAATTTTCCATCTACATTCGCCGTTTTCTTATCTGACTTTCCAACAACACTAATTGTGTATGAATGCCCTTTGGGAAGTAAATCCGTACATTTACTCAAGGCACCTTTTTCATTGGTATGAATTTCATTATTAACATCATTTACTGATGTTTCTGCAAAAGAAAACGGGATATAAGCCAAACCAAGCAATAAAGCATATGATAGAAATTTCATCTCTTTTCCTTATTTACTAAATTGACATAACAATTAACAATACTAACTAACACTAACCAACTAATCTTCTTTAAACTCCAGTATATCTCCAGGTTGACACTCCAAATATTGACATATAGCATTTAAAGTGGAAAATCTAATTCCCTTAATCTTTCCTTTCTTTAATAAAGACAGATTCTGCTCGGTAATTCCTATTAATAACGCGAGATCTTTAGATTTAACCTTCCTCTTTGCCATCATTACATCTAGAGTCATATGAATTGACACAGTGTACCCCTATATAATACTCTGATTTTCAGCGTATATATCACAGGCTTGATAAAGAATACGAGAAATTATGGCCAAGCAAGCCGACATAAAAAAAGCGACAAAATGGCCGGTAGTCAAACTTATTGATATAAAATGCCCCCCCTGTGACTCATTCATCGTTAGCCATAAAGTTAGCAAAGGCTCACATAGAATATCTAACATACTCCAACCAATCACTCCCCAACCAGCAAATCCTAAATAC
Organism: Photorhabdus sp. CRCIA-P01; assembly: GCF_003545805.1. Taxonomy (GTDB): domain Bacteria; phylum Pseudomonadota; class Gammaproteobacteria; order Enterobacterales; family Enterobacteriaceae; genus Photorhabdus; species Photorhabdus antumapuensis. Next base: position 30,447 of record NZ_NMQR01000023.1, read on the forward strand.
CTTGCTGTTTTCTTTGAAAAGTAATCCCTTTGGCTATAACTTCTAAACAGTTGATGTAAAGCCCACAAACTAAATATTAATGATGACAACGGGGTACTTGTTATGAGAATTCCACCGGTAAGCTGCCACCAACTGAAAGAATATATATCAAAATTAGGTAATATTCTCTCCGTGAGAGAAAACCCAAGTCCGTACTTCTCCAGGATCAATTCTGGTTTCAACCAACTAAAAATGTTAATTATAATAGTCACCGTGATGACTAACAGAGAAAATTTAGACATGACTAAGCTAAGATTAGCCATTCGATCCAATTTTGAAGAGTCTGTCATACTAACCCCCATCATCAAGCATGATCACACTATAGCCAAAAATTACCGCAAAACAATACTTACTTATCGCAAAACGATAATAATTTTATGCCTTGGATTAGAATAATTAGGTAACAAATTGTTTTTCAAGCATCTTTTTAAAAAGAAAAATGAACAGATAAGGTAGATGAACATTTTTTCCTATAAGCAAAGATAATTTTTACATCCAAAAACCTTTATTAATAGGATTACTCCATGATATAAAAATAAAAAAATATATTTCACCCGGTATATGGATTCATTGTCTGGAATAAACCCCCATAAGGATAAACTCTAAAACAATAAATATATCTGTCATAAAGAAAAAGATGATTTTAATACTTAATTACTCAGGAAAAACATAATTTCAGATACAAACAGCAGTTATATAAACTCTTTGTTATAAATTACCATCAGATTAATTTCATATACTTTACCCAATATAGATAATTACAATAAAATTAATAACAATTGTAAAAATACAAATGATTCCATTTATAAATTTATAAAAAATACAATTACTTAGACATAAACACAACGAAAAAACGAATTAATACACTATAATAATAAACAAGATGAAGATACATTATGTTGAATACAACTTATCGGGTTCAATTTCCAAACTTCTTTTATTTCGAACTGATAAGAATAGAAAATTGTATAATATTATAAATGGCTAGCAAATTTCATCCAAAAATCAAAGATATTCACGAATAAAATAAAAACTCTATCACTATACCTAAGGACTACGACTATGAAAACCTCATCAACAATGCGAACCCCAGTCGAACTACCACCAATGCCATCGGAAAGCGAAGTCTCAAAAACATATAAATCAGCAGACATGGCGCGCTCCTATCTAGAGGGAGATAATCTTATTTTTACTGACAACGACGGTTTTGACCGAGCACTCAGGGATGGTTTTTTCCTCCTGAAAGCACCACCATATATGGATTTTGAACACGGTGATCGATTTGCACACCACTTCTTTGAACCCACCGCAGAAGGTAACCTTCGACCCTATACAGGATTCAAATCATGCACTTTTTCCAATGGTTACGAAGGTTATTTCGACAGAGAACATGATCAATGGGAACATTTCCGCCTCGAACGGAAACACTGGAACCTTATGCCGTCAGAGGTCGCGACACTAGGCCACCATATGACACACGTCGGCATATGTATACTACGCTCTGTGCTAACTTATGTTGGTATTCCTCGTCGTGATTGGGAACTCGTCACCAATGGTATTTCCGAAGGGCTAGAAAACCAAGTGTTATCGTTTAACCACTTCCGATCAGAAAAAGCCACCCGAGGTTCTAAATTTCATCGGGATTCAGGATGGGTAACTGTCCTAAGATCAACTGAACGTGGTCTATTGGCTTATATAAATGATGAGCTTTTGGCTATTGATCCTGTTCCGGGATACCTGATCATTAATTTTGGTAGTTCGCTAGAAGTGCTGACTGAAAATTTAATGCCGAATGTTCGAGCTAACGTGCATGGCGTTGTTCGTACAGAACGCAATCGACAGCGCGATAGAATGTCGTATGTCATGTATTTAGTCAGCAATCTGGCTGGAAATATCTACAAATATGGTCCCAACGGCCCAATCAAAGTTCAATCCGTCAAAGAATTTACTATCCAAGAAATGAATCGGACATACGATGATGATAATGACGCTTTGTAGATATTTTCTGCATAATAAATCGAGGTCATAACACAGATTTAGTTGACAGATACCTTTATATCGGTATCTGTCAGGTTAAATCGGCATATGAACCTCGATCCCTCTCAGACTCACCAAATCGTCAGACATATGAGAATGAATTTCTGATAGTCAAGCTGTCTTTCAACAATAATGGTATTCAATCTGAAATACCGTGTGGCTGCCATAAAAACAACCTTGCCGAATAAAGAAAAGGTCAATGGGGTTACATGGGGTTTGAGGACCTACATTTACTCGAAAGAATTTAATAATAATTGCTATTGCCGGAATTAAACTTTCTAAAATTGTGTTTTTTGTTCACTGGATCCCCAGAATAGTAAAAGGATAAAACCGTATCATGACGTAGATTTACGATTTATTAAAATAACCACAATGATGGTTAAAAAAATACCTATAAATGTTGTAAAAAAAACGATGCTTATGGAAGAAAAATAAAATATTGTGGAACCTATCAAAGGGCCAATAAACATGGAAAGACCAACAGAAATTGACGTTAAGCCAAATATTTTAGCCGAATTATCATTAGTTGCGAATTTCTGCATATAAATGGTAATAATAATATTATTCATAGACGATCCTACTCCTATTATTACCATTGCTAAAAATATAAAAAATAAACTGATTTTATCAGGAGATAAATAATTAAATTGATTTGTTATTCCTATTAAAAGATACCCCGTCCCCCACAAAAAGAATGAAAACAATATAATATTTAAAGATATGTTAATCTTATATTTTCCAAATACTAAACCAATTAAAACACCTGAAACACCAGAAAGACACATGGCAAAACTATAATGGCTTCCATTTAGTCCCTGTTCCATAAAGCTAAGCGCTATTAAGCTATCTGATAGATAGCCAAAACAAGTTAAAGTAGAAATAACAATAAATGGAAACAATATTTTATTGTCTTTCATTATATTGAAGTAATTAGTTAGTGATATCTTGTTTTTCTTGCGGTTAACATTAATCAATGGTTCTGAAACAAAAATATATAAGATTGCTGAAATAAAATAAAGCATTGATATTAAAATAATAGTCTGTTTTATTGAATAATAGATAAGAATAAAACCTAAAAATAACGGGGCCGCCATTTTATATATTTGAAATAAAACCTGCCAATAACTAAATTTTTTTTCAAATTGGTTGGTTGATATGTTTTTTAATATTATAAAATTAGAAGGTCCTAGAAATAAACGAAGGATGTTTTTAATAAAAGAATAAAGAATATATATATTAACGTCATCAATGTTGTATTGAAATGCGGTAATAACACCGCAAAGTAACGAAATGATAATAATACACTTTTTGGGTTTTATATTTTCATCTACAAATGACGAAACATAGGGCGTTAGAAATAGTAACGATGCAGCATATGAAATTGTATATAAAGATGAGTATATCGCTCCACCATTCCAATGATATGTGATTAGCGTGAATGATATTATCATCTCCAAATACAAGGTGAAAGAATTTCCTGATGAGGCTAATATTAATTTGCGAAATTCTTTTTCCATTATTTCTCTCCAACTAAAATAGATTTAGTAAATATAGTGCTTACAGTATTTACATTTTTTTCAATATTTCCCCTTGAATAATATCCACTGTTAATTTAATGACTGCATCTTTAGTTAAGGTGTCGGTATCAACAATTTTCCAAGTGTCATCATAAAACGTCTGGTATTGATTAAGAACGTGTTTTTGATATTCTATAAAATCATATTTTTCATTTGTCTCTAATTTTCCAGATTCACTAGGCTTTAATATTTTCTTCCTCTTTTCAGCAGTACCTGGAGGAACATCAAGATATATAACCATGTCTGGCTTTGTGTTTATAGATAAAACCGAGTTACTTAATTCTGCTAATTCCGTGGATTTAAGTAAGAACCTTGCTAAATATTTATAATACCAACTATCACATATAATAATTTTACCTTCCAATAAACAAGGTTGAATAATTAAACTATCCAAAACAGCAAACCATGATGCTATCAATAGAATCCAATGCCGGTCACCCAGTTCACCCAATGGAGCTGAAATGTCATAATCCCAAAGCACATCTCGTATTTTCCCCATATGGTACATACTATACCCAGATGGTAATAAAGGATAATTTTTATCTAAAAAAACAATATTATTATAATCTAAAGATAAAATATCATAAACTTCCCGTGAAATTGTTGATTTACCTGCACCATCATTTCCTTCAAAAGCTATAAATAAACCACGCTTAATCATTTCTTTTTTCCCCGTAGTACGCTTCAGTATCAAGTGAATTTCTACCACTACCGATAATAAATGGTTTAAATCCATATTTTTGATATAACTTATGCATCTCAGCATATGTTTTATAAATATCTTCAAAAATAGGTCTAGGGTGATTTTGATATTCAGAACCATGATCGGGATGAAAGACTGCTACTGCTGGAACTATGCCATTTTTTGAAAAAAATTCCATCCCTTGTACTAAATCATTTAAAGGTTCTAATCCTGCTACAAACTAAATATGCTATTGTCTTTTTTACATCAAATAATCTGCCTGAATAAATTGCATAATCTGACGATAAAAGTGCCCCTAATATTTCTGGGGAAAATGATACTTTATATATTCACGATTTGTACCAAAATAAAATCAGGGGATGAACTCATTAAACCATTATCATAATTTAATTTTTCATCATTAGTTAGTGGTCTAAATGCTTGTTCTGTTATCACACTCATTTTATCCTCCTATAGGATTTTTTTTAACAAATACACCGGGTTAAAATTTAATCCAGCGTTGTAATATTAACAGTTTTTATTATTTCAGTTATGTAATAGTTAATATATTTGTGAATTCCATCACAACTAAAAATATAACTCATTGAAAAAACTGTAAATTATTTGTTACTTTTTGTGATAATAATTGTATTAAAACTTGGTATGCTTTCCAATAGGTTTATTTTATGTAATCATTTGAATTTATTGTCATTATTTCTTTCGGTCATGTATTCAATGCGGTGATCATCATATAAAATTCTGTCATTTATTAGAGAATTCTTGATGATCAAAGTTGACGTGAAATACCTATTCTATCCGCAGACCTCACCTTAGATTGAAGCGACTAAATCGTAAGACTTTAGGCTACTCAAAATCAGTAGGAATGCATGATAAGGTCATCGGCACAATATCCCCACCGTACATTCGATGGGGATATTGATGAGTTATTGTGTCCAGAAGGATTTAGTAAATTTTCAGTTATAACCAGAATAACCAAGCAAACAGAGAGATAATCGCGATGCAGGCAATATTCAGCACCATACCCACTCTGACCATTTCAGTCTGTTTAATATGACCGGAGCTGAAAACAATCGCATTAGGTGGTGTGGCAACCGGCAACATAAAGGCACAGGATGCCCCGAAACCGATAATGAGTGTCAGCGTCATTATCGGCATACCCAACGCTTCCGCAACGGTTGCGAATATCGGTACTAACAAAGCGGCGCTAGCTGTATTACTGGTAAATTCAGTCAGGAAGATAATAAATGCCGCGACCGCAACAATAATCACAAACCAGTGGCTTGCGCCAAAAGTAGCGGCCATACCATTTGCCATGATTTCACTAGCACCTGAGTTTTTCAAAATAGCGCTTAAAGTCAGACCACCACCAAACAGTATCAACACACCCCACTCAGTATTGTTCTGAATCTGGGACCAACTCGCCACTCCCGTTATACCAATCAGAACGGCAGCACCGACAGCAATAATGGTATCCAGATCTTTCACGCCCCCTAAGGCAGAACTGATAACCGTGCTAAAGATCCAGCAAAATACAGTTAATAGGAAGATCAGCATGGTCATCAGACGCTTGCCAGTCCAATCCTGTTTTTCCAGCTTCATGTCGAATTTATGATTCAAATTCGGGCGCAGCATCAGATACATAATACCCACCATCATTGGCATCAAAATAACAACCAAAGGAATGCCCAATTTCATCCAACTGAAGAAATCAATACCCAGTTGAGCTGCTGCAATTGCATTTGGCGGGCTTCCTACCAAAGTACCTAAACCACCGATACTTGCACTATAAGCTACCCCCAACAGCACAAATACAAACGTATGACGCTCAGAACGCGCATCCAGATTCGACAAAATACCCAATACTAATGGCAACATCATCGCGGCAGTCGCTGTGTTACTGATCCACATGGAAAGGCAAGCCGTCACACCAAACAACAACATCACCGCTACAGACAAACGTCCACGGGCAATCATCAGCAGACGGTTAGCAATCAGTCTGTCCAGTCCTTGGATGTGAAGTGCGGTTGCCAGAGCAAAACCACCAAAAAATAGGAAGATGATAGGATTAGCAAAAGATTTCAGCGCATCTCCCGTATTCATCAATCCCATACCAACCGCCAGAATTGGAATACATAATGCAGTAATAGTGACGTGAATAGCTTCGGTAAGCCACAGTACGCCAGCAAATACCATTAGTGCTAAACCTGCATTAGCTTTTTCACCAAACGGTAATGTATTAAGTAGAATAAATAGTAATGCAATATCAGCAGCCAGAATAATTAAGCCTTTTTTATTAGAAAAATTTGGCTTCATGGCTAATGTTAAAGATTCAGAAGCATCCATGGTGACTCCATTAGCGCCGGTGATATCTGATCCACCATTGCTACAATTGTTAAAAAAATACAAGGCGTGTGAATATAAGGAGTCTTCCCTAGGAAGCAAATGCCGTTCTTTAAATTTTGGGATCTAAAGCGCGAGAACCAGCCGATTAAATCGTAACAGATGGTATTTTATACAAGTTTTTGTTGTTACATCACATTATTACACCTTTATAGGTATAGGAAATCACTACGTTTTATGCAGTTTTTTTGTGGCACAAAAGCCGGTGAGTTTTACTTCTCCTCAAGTTGCTAACAAATCTATTTAAAAAATGAGCGGGTGTTTTAGCATCAATGATGGTTAAAAATCTAGCGAATTAATTCGTCAAGAGGTTTGACAGGTTAAAGTAGAATAAAACAAGTTTAAACTGACGTATTTAAAGTATGGTGTTTTTTATATGAGCACGAATAAAGCCAATTTTTTCTCATTTTTCACTGATAACTTCATGAGGGGAAAGTTTTAATACTTGAATAAGTGAAAGTTTTTATAATCCTTTTCTTTCAGATAGTATGAAAAACCAGAGTTCACATGATTTAACCTGAACGAGTCAGGTCCTACGGTGTAAATTCTCACATATTCCATCCAACGTATTTCATATTGAAATATTTCATTAATAACATAATCAACAAGAAAAATTTTACACAATATAAAATATTAGCATATTGAAGGTATTTATCCTTTATAGAGTCATCCGCACCAAATAGGTGTCCCAAAACTCATAAATACAATTATTCATTGTGTCGTAAAAGTGATAACTTTACATGGAAGTTATTACAGTTTAATCATGATGGGTGAAATTATGAAAGATAACACTAACACTATGAGTTTCTCTGTAAACAAAGATCTGGATGTTCATTCAAAAAGCTTTGATGCTTTTATATCGTACATGGAAAACAGCAATGATCTTTGGATTATAAAAGACAATGAATCTCGATTCGTCTATGCGAATGATATTGCGCTTTATTACAGCGACCTTCCTAAAGGTTTTAACATAGAAGGGAAGCTTGATGGTGAGTGTCCGGCACCGTGGTCCGAATTTGAAGATATTATACAAGCTAATGATAAAAACGTAATGACGAGTCAAAAAACTATTCCGGTACTAAACACTTTCACTTACGGCGGGAAAGAAAAAATGATCCAGCCATTTTTAGCCGATCTTACACCGCTAATTAAGGATGGAAAATGCATTGGGGTTGTGGGACACGGTAGAAAACTTGAAATTTATTCCATGTACCATTTTGAAAACAACAGACATCCGGACTCATTAACTTTTGGCACACCAACTGATTTATTTACCGACAGAGAGTTCGATATAGTATTTTTTGCTTTGCAATCGCTAAGTGCTAAAGATATAGCGAGAAAATTAGGTATCACCTATAGAACGGTACAAAGCAGGCTGCATATCATTTATCAGAAAATAGGGATAAATTCATTAAGCCAGTTAAAAGAATATTGCAGGGGTAAGGGGTACGATAATTATGCTCCTACCCGATTTATTAACCCTAATCCCTATATACCTCTGGCATAACAATGAACCACATCGTTATTATCACTATGCCATTAGGGTTCTGTCTAACAGAACCTTATGCTCCGACCAAAACTCGCTTAACAGAACGAAAAGCAGTTTTGTGAGATACCTCACATGGACGTTATCACGGTTTTACAGTTCAATCATGATAGGTGAAATTATGAAAGATAACACGATGAGTTTCTCTGTAAACAAAGATCTGGATGTTCATTCAAAAAGCTTTGATGCTTTCATATCATATATGGAAAACAGCAACGACTTTTGGGCTATAAAAGACAACGAACATCGATTCGTCTATGCCAATGATACGATGATTTATTACAGCGGTCTTCCTAAGGGTTTTAATATAGAAGGGAGGCTTGTTGGTGAGTGTCCAGCTCCGTGGTCTGAGCTTGAAGATATTGTACATGCTAGTGATGGCAATGTAATGACGAGTCAAAAGACCATTCCGGTACTAAACACTTTCACTTACGGCGGAAGAGAAAAAATAATCCAACCATTTCTGGTCAATGTTACACCACTAATGAAGGATGGAAAATGCATTGGGGTTGTGGGACACGGCAAAAAACTCCAAATTTATTCCATGTACCATTTTGAAAACAGCAGGCATCCTGACTCATTAACTTTTGGCACACCAACTGATTTATTGACTGATAGAGAGTTCGATATAGTATTTTTTGCGTTGCAGTCACTCAGTGCTAAAGATATAGCAAGAAAATTAGGTATCACATATAGAACGGTACAAAGCAGGCTGCATATCATTTATCAGAAAATAGGGATAAATTCATTAAGCCAGTTAAAAGAATATTGCAGGGGCAAAGGGTACGATAATTATGCTCCTACCCGATTTATTAACCCTAATCCCTATATACCTCTGGCATAACAATGCACAGCATTGCTGTCGTCACTATGCCATTAGGGTTCTGTCTAACAGAACCTTATGCTCCAACCAAAACTCGCTTAACAGTGCGGAAAGCAGTTTTGTGGGATACCTCACATGGACGTTATCACAGTTTTACAGTTCAATCATGATGGGGAAATTATGAAAGATAACACGATGAGTTTCTCTGTAAACAAAGACCTGGATGTTCATTCAAAGAGCTTTGATGCATTCATATCATACATGGAAAACAGCAACGATTTCTGGATTATAAAAGATAGCGAATCTCGATTCGTTTACGCTAATGATGTTACACATTATTACTGCAACCTACCCAAAGGTTTTAATATGGAAGGTAGGCTTGATAGTGAATGTCCAGGACCGTGGGTCGAGTTTGTAGATATTATACAAGCCAATGATAGAAATGTAATGACGAGTCAAAAGACCATTCCGGTACTAAACACCTTCACTTACGGCGGGAGAGAAAAAATAATCCAACCGCTTCTAGTCAATATTACACCGCTAATGAAGGATGGAAAATGTATTGGGGTTGTGGGACACGGTAGAAAACTTGAAATTTATTCCATGTACCATTTTGAAAACAGCAGGCATCCGGACTCATTAACTTTTGGCACACCAACTGACTTATTTACAGATAGGGAGTTCGATATCGTATTTTTTGCGTTGCAGTCACTCAGTGCTAAAGATATAGCAAGAAAATTAGGTATCACATATAGAACGGTACAAAGCAGGTTACAATTTATTTACCAAAAAATAGGGATAAATTCATTAAGCCAGTTAAAAGAATATTGCAGGGGTAAGGGGTACGATAATTATGCTCCTACCCGATTTATTAACCCTAATCCCTATATACCTCTGGCATAACGATGAACCATACCGTTATTGTCACTATTCCATTAGGGTTCTGTCTAACAGAACCTTATGCTCCAACCAAAACTCGCTTAACAACGCGAAAAACAGTTTTGTGGGATACCTCACATGGACGTTATCACAGTTTTACAGCTCAATCATGATAGGTGAAATTATGAAAGATAACACGATGAGTTTCTCTGTAAACAAAGATCTGGATGTTCATTCAAAAAGCTTTGATGCTTTCATATCATATATGGAAAATAGCAATGATTTTTGGGTTATAAAAGACAACGAACATCGATTCGTCTATGCCAATGATACAATGATTTATTACAGCGGTCTTCCTAAAGGTTTTAATATAGAAGGGAGGCTTGATGGTGAGTGTCCAGCACCGTGGTCTGAGTTTGAAAATATTATACAAGCTAGTTGTGATGTTGTAATGACGAATCAAAAAACCATTCCAGTATTAAACACCTTGACTTATGGTGGGAAACAAAAAATGATCCAACCATTTCTGACCAATGTTACACCGCTAATGAAGGATGGAGAATGCATTGGCATTGTTGGACACGGTAGAAAACTTGAAATTTATTCCATGTATCATTTTGAAAATAACATTCATCCAGAGTCATTAACTTTTGGCACACCAACTGATTTATTTACCGACAGAGAGTTCGATATAGTATTTTTTGCGTTGCAATCGCTAAGCGCTAAAGATATAGCGAGAAAATTAGGTATCACATATAGAACGGTACAAAGCAGGCTACAATTTATTTACCAAAAAATAGGGATAAATTCATTAAGCCAGTTAAAAGAATATTGCAGGGGTAAGGGGTACGATAATTATGCTCCTACCCGATTTATTAACCCTAATCCCTATATACCTCTGGCATAACAATGCACAATATTGCTGTCGTCACTATGCCATTAGGGTTCTGTCTAACAGAACCCTATGCTCCGACCAAAACTCGCTTAACAGTGCGGAAAGCAGTTTTGTGGGATACCTCACATGGACGTTATCACAGTTTTACAGTTCAATCATGATGGGGAAATTATGAAAGATAACACGATGAGTTTCTCTGTAAACAAAGATCTGGATGTTCATTCAAAGAGCTTTGATGCATTCATATCATACATGGAAAACAGCAACGATTTCTGGATTATAAAAGATAGCGAATCTCGATTCGTCTATGTTAATAATGTTGCGTTTTATTACTGCGGTCTCCCTAAGGGTTTTAATATAGAAGGGAGGCTTGATGATGAATGTCCAGCACCGTGGGCTGAGTTTGCAGATATTATACAAGCTAATGATAAAAACGTAATGGCGAGTCAAAAAACCATTCCGGTACTAAACACTTTCACTTACGGCGGGAGAGAAAAAATGATCCAGCCGTTCTTAGTTGATATTACACCGCTAATGAAGGATGGAAAATGCATTGGGGTTGTGGGACACGGCAAAAAACTCCAAATTTATTCCATGTACCATTTTGAAAACAGCAGGCATCCTGATTCATTAACTTTTGGCACACCAACTGATTTATTTACCGACAGAGAGTTCGATATAATATTTTTTGCGTTGCAATCGCTAAGCGCTAAAGACATAGCGAGAAAATTAGGTATCACATATAGAACGGTACAAAGCAGGTTACAATTTATTTACCAAAAAATAGGGATAAACTCATTAAGCCAGTTAAAAGAATATTGCAGGGGTAAGGGGTATGATAACTATGCTCCGACCCGATTTATTAACCCTAATCCCTATATACCTCTGGCATAACGATGAACCATACCGTTATTTTCACTATTCTATTAAGGTTCTGCCTAACAGAACCTTATGCTCCAACCAAAACTCGCTTAACAACGCGAAAAACAGTTTTGTGGGATACCTCACATGGACGTTATCACAGTTTTACAGCTCAATCATGATAGGTGAAATTATGAAAGATAACACGATGAGTTTCTCTATAAATAAAGATCTGGATGTTCATTCAAAAAGTTTTGATGCTTTCATATCATATATGGAAAATAGCAATGATTTTTGGGTTATAAAAGACAACGAATCTCGATTTGTCTATGTTAATGATGTTGCGTTTTATTACAGCAATCTCCCTAAGGGTTTTAATATGGAAGGGAGGCTTGATAGTGAATGTCCCGCACCGTGGGCTGAGTTTACAGATATTATACAAGCTAATGAAAGAAACGTAAGGATTAGTCAAAAGACCATTCCGGTACTAAACACTCTAACTTACGGCGGGAGAGAAAAAATGATCCAGCCGTTTCTAGTTGACATTACACCGCTAATGAAGGATGGAAAATGCATTGGGGTTGTGGGACACGGCAAAAAACTTCAAATTTATTCCATGTATCATTTTGAAAACAATATTCATCCTGATTCATTAACTTTTGGCACACCAACTGATTTATTTACCGACAGAGAGTTCGATATAATATTTTTTGCGTTGCAATCGCTAAGCGCTAAAGACATAGCGAGAAAATTAGGTATCACATATAGAACGGTACAAAGCAGGTTACAATTTATTTACCAAAAAATAGGGATAAACTCATTAAGCCAGTTAAAAGAATATTGCAGGGGTAAGGGGTATGATAACTATGCTCCGACCCGATTTATTAACCCTAATCCCTATATACCTCTGGCATAACGATGAACCATATCGTTATTGTCACTATGCCATTAAGGTTCTGTCTAACAGAACCTTATGCTCCAACCAAAACTCGCTTAACAACGCGAAAAACAGTTTTGTGGGATACCTCACATGGACGTTATCACAGTTTTACAGCTCAATCATGATAGGTGAAATTATGAAAGATAACACGATGAGCCTCTCTATAAATAAAGATCTGGATATTCATTCAAAAAGCTTTGATGCCTTCATATCATATATGGAGAACTGTAATGAATTCTGGTATATAAAAGATAAGGAGTCGAGATTTATCTATATGAATGATTATGGACTTCATCATAGCGGACTACCCAAAGGGTTTAATGTTGAAGGTAAACTAGATAGTGAGTGTCCGGTTTATTGGTCTGAGGTTGCTGATATCATTCAATCTAATGACCATAGAGTGATGGAGAAAAAAAAAGTCATTCCTACTTTGATTACATTTATGTATGGTGGTAGGGATAAAATTATTCAACCATTTATGGCAGATGTCGCGCCTTTGATAAAAAATGGAGAATCGATTGGCGTAGTAGGCAGGGCTAGAAAGCTAGAAGTTTTTTCAATGTATCATATGGAAACTAATAAACCTCCTGAATCATTATCATTTGGCAACCCAACTGAGATTTTTACAGATAGAGAGTTCGATATCGTATTTTTTGCGTTGCAATCGCTAAGCGCTAAAGATATAGCCAGAAAATTAGGTATCACATATAGAACGGTACAAAGCAGGTTACAATTTATTTACCAAAAAATAGGGATAAATTCATTAAGCCAGTTAAAAGAATATTGCAGGGGTAAAGGATATAACAACTATGCTCCGACCCGATTTATTAACCCTAATCCCTATATACCTCTGGCATAACGATGAACCATATCGTTATTGTCACTATTCCATTAAGGTTCTGTCTAACAGAACCCTATGCTCCGACCAAAACTCGCTTAACAGCGCGAAAAGAGTTTTGTGGGATACCTCACATGGACGTTATCACGGTTTTACAGTTCAATCATAATGGGTGAAATTATGAAAGATAACACGATGAGTTTCTCTGTAAACAAAGATCTGGATATTCATTCAAAAAGCTTTGATACCTTCATATCATATATGGAAAACAGCAACGATGTTTGGGTTATAAAAGACAACGAATCTCGATTCATCTATGCCAATGATATTATGATTTATTACAGCGGGCTTCCTAAAGGTTTTAATATAGAAGGGAGGCTTGATGGTGAGTGTCCAGCACCGTGGTCTGAATTTGCAGATATTATACAAGCTAATGATAACAATGTAATGACGAGTCAAAAGACCATTCCGGTACTACACACCTTCACTTATGTCGGAAAAGAAAAAATAATCCAACCATTTCTGGTCAATGTTACTCCTCTAATGAAGGATGGAAAATGCATTGGGATTGTGTCGCACGGTAAAAAACTTGAAATTTACTCCATGTATCATTTTGAAAACAACATTCATCCAGAGTCATTAACTTTTGGCAAACCAACTGATTTATTTACAGATAGGGAGTTCGATATCGTATTTTTTGCGTTGCAATCACTCAGTGCTAAAGATATAGCGAGAAAATTAGGTATCACATATAGAACGGTACAAAGCAGGTTACAATTTATTTACCAAAAAATAGGGATAAACTCATTAAGCCAGTTAAAAGAATATTGCAGGGGTAAGGGGTACGATAATTATGCTCCTACCCGATTTATTAACCCTAATCCCTATATAACTCTGGCATAACGATGAACCATACCGTTATTTTCACTATTCTATTAAGGTTCTGCCTAGCAGAACCCTACTCGCCGCCAAAAAAGTTTTGGTTTACCCGATTTTGGAATACTACGCCTATCTGACGATCCGTGAAATCAACAGAAATATAGAGAGAAGTGTCAACACAATACAAAAGATTAAATAATTGATGCAAAAAAATTAATTATGATAAACATCAAGGAGTGACGTTAATAACTCCATTTTAATCATGCCTGAAGCTTTCCAAAAGACAGAAGAAAAGCTTCAGGCATTTAATCTCTTCTCATTGATTTTTTTTCGAGAAGTTTATTTTAATTTATTTAGAATATCTGCTTGGCCATATTTCGAAAGGCTCACAATTCAAAGCAATAGCAATAAGTTGTTCACCCTTAGGCCACGGACGGTGCAAAGCATTTGATAAAGTAGATGATGCAAGCCCCGCTTCTCTTGAAACAGCAGCTAACGACGTTCCCCGTTTTTTAAGCCCTGCAATAATATCAGCCGGGTGCCAGTCGTTTTTTACAATCATTCCTTACTCTCCTCTCAGTTTGGTTATTCAAGGTGCTATATTCATATTCTCTTAAAATTAATATTTTTATATTGTTACAGCTTTTCCCTGAGTCCGCACTGGTGCGGAATATTTAAAAATAGCTGCCCCAAGACGTAAAACCCCGTTAAGTACAGCCAAATATTCTCCGAATAGGAAAATGTTATACCTGACAATTAAAAGGTCATAAATGAACTTTAATTGTTAAGTAATATTCTTTTATAGATACCGGAATATTCAAAAAGTTTAGTTATTTTGGGAAATGTTGTAAGCAGCATTAAATACATTAGCAAATGCCCTAAAAAAGCACTTCAATTACGAGGAATGACGCCAATTAAATACTTTATGGTCATCGAAAAATTGCTTGTGCAACGGCAAATCAGCCAGTCGATAATTATCGACTGGCTGAATAACCGTTAACGTGCTTAATTCTGTGCCGTTAGCCTGTCCTTAATGCGATAAAACCACCGCCCTCCCAAGAATGCCACCACCAGTTCAAGAGAAGCTATTGCAGCTAGAGTTAGGATAAACAAGGTCTTGCCCGCACCCACTAATATCCATCCACCTATTGCCGGAAACCCAAATATACCCACAAAGTAGGCGACAACAAACCAGGTGAGGGCAGCGTGACGATTCTCAAGCGCAGAGTCGTTTACTGCCCATGTTTGAATAACGGGATACACCAATCCATACCCTATCCCCGTTAACATGGCCGCCACAATCTGGAACATAGGGTGAACCGGTATGCCTAGCAAAGCCAAAATGCCCATGACTAAGAATAACATCAGCGCGATGACTAACGGGATACGGGGCATCATCGATAAATGTCGGGCCAACAAAAGCCGCGACACAACCACGGTCGCTGCATGTACAGCAAAGAATGTACTTGCATTTGCTCGAGTCCCTTCGACAAGCGAACTTTGGAACGACATCATTCCGGAGAATACGCAGCCTCCCAGACCTACCATCACAATGGGACGGATCGCACTACTTGCAGCAATCTTGGTTATTTTTTTCACCCAAGGTCTCAGTGATAACTCCCGTTGACCATGCGGCTCCTTGATCCCAAAAGTCGCCAGAAGTAGTGAAGCGAGGATACCAATGACGCCAACAAAGAGAAACGTTATTCGGATGGGTACTCCTGCCTGTTCAACCGCTGCGGCGAGGAGGATGGGACTGCCGCAAATTCCAGCCATTTGAAACGCGCTGAAACGAGTAAACCAGTGACCTCTGTCAGCGTCAGTGACACGCTCCGACAATGCCATAGGCCCACTGATATAGAACATTCCCCAACCGAGCCCAATCAAGAACGCCGCGATACGCGGGATGTAACTCAGTTCACCGCTGAAACCGCCTAAAAGAAAATAACCACAAGACATCGCCAAGGCCGCGAGGGCTGCAAGGCGCGATGCTTCCAGTTGCCCGGCAAACCATCCGACCAAAGGAACACCAATCAAAGTACCGACCAAAGCCACGCCAAGGGTTGTCCCAGTGTCAATGTCACTCCCCCCTTGTGACCGAAAATACGCGGAAATAAGAAAGGTGGCGCCATATCCCCCCGCTGTGAACAGGGTTCCGAACAGGAGAAAAAGTGCCGACATTGTTCGCATGAGTCAAACTCCATCTTAAATATTATAGGATGCCGAATGGCTTTGGTGCCATCGACCTCAGTTTATTCACCGCTTTTTCCAGACGGAGACAAACATACCGTATCTCATCCTCATTATTAAATCTGCCCAGTCCGAAGCGCACACTGGCTTGAGCCTGAGCATCACTGACCCCTATTGCCTTTAATACATGTGACGGAGCTCTGTTAGCGGATGTGCATGCAGACCCAGAGGACAACGCAACCTCGGAGAGCTCCAGCAACAGCGAATCAGCATCCAAGCCGTTGAAGGAGACATTTAACAGACCAGGAAGGCATTCGGTGAGATGGCCATTTATCCGAACGTCAGCCACATTCTCGATAATATACAATCGAAGCAAATCCCGTAAATAACGTAATCTCATCGACTCATCAGGCAAGTTTCTAACAGACAGTTCGACGGCGCGCCCGAAGCCTACTATTCCCGGGACGTTAAGGGTTCCAGAGCGTAAGCCTCGCTCATGTCCTCCTCCAACAATGAGAGGAGCGAGTGTTATATTCTTATTGCGGGAATCAATATAAAGTGCACCAACCCCCTTTGGTCCATATATTTTGTGCGCGGAAAATGAGGCAAGGCTTATATTCATGCGCTGTACATCAAATTTTATTTTGCCGAGCGCTTGCGTGGCGTCTGTATGAAGAGGAATGTCATGTTCCTTACAGATCGCGCCTATCTCTTCAATTTTTTGTATTGAACCAATCTCGTTGTTAGCGGCCATAATCGAAACAAGATAGGTATCATCTCTTATTGCACGAGATATTGAGTCTGGGGATACGATGCCGTCGCTTTGCGGCGGTAAATAGGTCACCTCCGTTCCCATTGATTCGAGCCTACCGCAACAATCAAGAACAGCCTTATGCTCGATTGTCGATGTGATGACATGCCCCTTTTTGCCCCGATGTTGAAGGCCCGCGATTGCAAGATTGTTCGACTCGGTGGAGCCAGACGTGAATATAATATCGGAATAACTCGTCGCATTTATCGATGTTGATATCAATTTTCTTGCATTATCAACAGCTTCCATAGCTTTCCACCCAAATGCATGGTTATTACTGGAAGCATTTCCATAAGCGCAGGTAAAATAGGGCATCATAGTTTGGAGCACGTCGGGATCTAATAGCGTTGTAGCATTATTATCCAAATATATCGGCCGGGTTAAGTTGTACATAATTTTCCCCCTTAATAAACAAAGATGAAGTTATTTTTTTATTATCTTGACTATATCTGCTAGGCAGTAATTACATCACCTTTACTCACCTCCCCTTCTTCATTAACAAGATTAAGACGAATGGCAGTTAAAACACCAAGCATATGGCTGAGTTGTAGCCCACGCACATATGCCAAAGCTCTCGACCAAGCGCAGTCCTCAAAAAACACTTCCAGAATAGCATCTGAGCCTTTGTGATCACCTGCGGCTTTCTCAAAATACTCCTTCGTAATTGCCGCACAGGTGAGTTTCTGAGTCGGCTCTTCGTAAGAAACATTTGATGTCGGCGGTTTGCCGTCAGCGAGGTTTTTGGACACCATCCGCCGTGTGATAGTTTCGGGTATTTCTCCGGAGGCTAGGATGTGGACAAGGTGCTGCCTGGCTGAATCTTCGTGAATAACACGTATTTCACTGAGCGGGATCTGATATTTTTCTGCTACAGGCAAGAAGATATTCCCGATCGAGGCGTGGAGATGACTTAGACGGGGATTCCGTTTTTGAGAATTAGTGAGGTTATTTATCAGGAACTGGAGGCGGAATATCCCATGATGATCGAACGCCACGGATATCCTCGGTAATTGACCACATTCATCTTGGCTTCGCTTGGCGAACATCAGAGCAGCCTCAAAGGCTTTCAACTGAGCCTCGACAACTATCTCACTATCCTTATTAAGATAAACTCGTGAATTCCCTGCCAGTATACTTACGTTAGTTTCTCGCTGATTCATTTTCATCAATATCCTTTACCATGATGGATCATATGTATAAGGATGCCCGAAGGATCCATTAATTTTTGGAGCAGGGGAGTTCTTAAAGAGTGATTGATATAACGTATGGAATATAAGGAGATCTTTATAATTTCACGTACGCTGAATACCTTTTTCTCTTACGATCCCGGTTATAAAACAAGTATGTATGATATTAGACAAGGGTATAATTCCCATAAAAGAAGTTGGATAAAGGTTAGCGTATCTTTTTTATCAAAAAATAGATCTTCGTCTTGTTTAAACATTTTTTCTTTTTGACCTTGCAGCCGTAGCTCCGAGCCAGACCATCGGACATCATCCCGCTCTCAGTTTACCGGGGAATTCTGTCACACCAATACAAGGTCCAGTTGCCAAGTATGGATATGTCCGAACTGTTGTTGAGACAGCTAACTAAAATCCGTTATATCAAGGTAAATCTTCTCAGCAACATTAAAGGGGGGATTCTCGCTATTAAGCCATCGGCGAAAAGTTTCATATGTGAAAACATGGCTGCACCGACCGACTGCCTCAGGAAAACTCAAAAATTGACGTTGTAGAAGTTATCAGGCTATTACCCTTATGAAGGAGGGTTTTAGCCTTTCATTTGGAAGAATAAAATTATTTCAGGTTTGTCATGCTCAAACATCAACCTATTACACACAGCTCAACTTAATTTTTTCTCTTCGAATCACAGCTAGCTCTCCGCTCAACAAACATATTTAAAAATCCATCAGTTATCCTCTTACTATCCGAATAAATCAGCATGGCTACCAACTCGATACAAGATCAATTCAGTGTCCGTACGTCGATAAATCAGTAGTAAATCCGGTGCTCCATGACATTCCAAATAACCAATATAGTTACCATTCAGGCGGTGTTCTTTATACTTCGGTGGTAATGGCTGGCCGGTTTGCAAAAGCGCAAGGGTTTTCATAATGATTTCTTGCGCTTTTTTATTGTTGACGTACTTTTTGGCATCCCTTTTAAATCGGCTCTGATAAACGAAAATCAACACTGTTACCAGCCTAAATCACTTTTTAATTCATCAAGCGTGTTGGCACGGTGAACACCTATCCCGTTCTCTAGATCATGAATTGCCTGTAACGTCTCGCTATTCGGTTGCAGCAACCCATCCGGTAGCCGACCTTCTGCGGCTAATCGATTAATAACCATACGTATAACGGTAGATAAATCGAGCCCAAGTGCTTTGGCATTTGCCATTGCCGCCGCTTTGCAGGCTGGTGACACCCTGGCTCTGACAACAGTATCAGTCATAGTAAATGCTCCCCTGTGTGTTTGATTAGAACACCGTAGCCTTTTTGTAGCCACACGTCAAAAGATTATAAATATGACTTGGTAGCCAATTATCTGAGGAGGGTTTTACCCCTCCTGTTTAATACTAATACTTAATTACCGATCAAGCCTGACCTTTTACTTCTTTCAGGCCATAGAAAGGAGCGCGATTACCCAAAGCTTCTTCAATACGGATCAACTGATTGTATTTAGCAACGCGATCAGAACGGCTCATAGAACCGGTTTTGATTTGACCTGCCGCGGTACCTACTGCCAGATCAGCAATAGTCGCATCTTCAGTTTCACCAGAACGATGAGAGATTACCGCTGTGTAACCTGCGTCTTTTGCCATTTTAATCGCTGCCAGTGTTTCTGTCAGAGAACCAATCTGGTTGAATTTAATCAGAATGGAGTTAGCAATGCCTTTCTCAATACCTTCTTTCAGGATCTTAGTATTGGTCACGAACAGGTCATCACCAACCAACTGGATTTTCTCGCCCAATACTTTCGTCTGGTAAGCAAAGCCTTCCCAGTCAGATTCATTCAATCCATCTTCGATAGAAACAATCGGGTATTTTCTGGTCAAATCTTCCAGGTAATGGGTGAACTCCTGAGAAGTGAAAGTTTTACCTTCCCCTTTCAGTTCATAGTTACCGGTTTCTGAGTTGTAGAATTCAGAAGCGGCACAATCCATAGCCAAAGTGATATCTTTGCCCAGAACATAGCCTGCTTGTTCTACCGCTTCTTTAATAGCAGCCAGCGCCGCAGCGTTAGATTCCAGGTTAGGCGCATAGCCACCTTCGTCACCAACCGCAGTACTCATGCCTTTTGCTTTCAGAACTTTAGCCAAGTTATGGAAAACTTCAGAACCGATACGAACCGCCTCTTTCAGCGTTTTTGCTCCAATCGGTTGAATCATAAATTCCTGGATATCAACGTTGTTATCCGCGTGCTCACCACCATTGATGATGTTCATCATCGGCAATGGCATAGAGAATTTACCCGGGGTGCCATTCAATTCAGCAATGTGCTCGTACAACGGCATGCCTTTCGCTGCTGCTGCGGCTTTAGCATTAGCCAGAGAAACCGCCAGAATCGCATTAGCACCGAATTTAGATTTATTTTCAGTACCATCCAGGTCGATCATGATTCTGTCGATGTTAACCTGATCTTTAGCATCCTGACCGATAACTGCCTGTGCAATCGGGCCATTTACTGCATCAACAGCTTTCAGTACACCTTTACCCATAAAACGGGATTTGTCACCGTCACGCAGTTCCAACGCTTCGCGAGAACCGGTAGATGCACCAGAGGGTGCAGCCGCTAAACCCACAAAACCCCCTTCCAGATGCACTTCTGCTTCTACGGTTGGGTTACCACGGGAGTCAATGATTTCACGACCGATCACTTTAACGATTTTGGACATTAGGTTTTCCTCAGTACAAGTTACATTTCAGATAAGTGACGGAATACTTCATACCGTCACTCACTGCACATCTTATTTGAGCTGGCCTTTCTGGTATTTACCGGCGGCTTTAACAAAACCAGTAAACAACGGATGGCCATCACGAGGAGTGGAAGTAAATTCTGGGTGGAACTGACAAGCCACGAACCAAGGATGGTCTGGGATCTCAATAATTTCTACTAATTTATTGTCCACTGAACGACCTGCTACCCGCAGACCAGCATCTTCAATACGTTTCAGCAGTAAATTATTCACTTCATAACGATGCCGATGACGCTCAACAATCGTATCTGCCCCATACAAAGCGCGCACCAAGCTATCTTTTGTCAGGTGACATGGCTGACCACCCACACGCATCGTTCCACCAAGATCACTCTCTTCGCTACGCACTTCTAAATTACCGTCTTCATCACGCCATTCGGTGATCAGACCAATAACAGGGAACCGGCAATCAGGTTCAAATTCTGTTGAGCTGGCTTTTTCCAAGCCCGCAACATGACGAGAAAACTCAATCAATGCTACCTGCATGCCGAGACAAATCCCCAGATAAGGAATTTTGTTCTCACGAGCATAACGGGCTGTCATGATTTTGCCTTCCACACCACGGCCACCGAAACCACCAGGAACCAGAATCGCATCCAGCCCCTTCAATAATTCAACACCACGAGTTTCAACATCCTGGGAATCAATCAGTTTGATGTTAACCGTCAGGCGATTTTTCAATCCACCGTGCTTCAATGCCTCAATCACGGATTTGTATGCATCAGGCAGTTCAACATATTTACCCACCATCCCAATAGTGACTTCACCGGCAGGATTAGCTTCTTCGTAAATGACTTGCTCCCATTCGGACAAATTTGCTTCCGGACAATCGAGGCTGAATCGTTTACAAATATAATCATCTAAGCCTTGAGATTTCAATAGCCCTGGGATTTTATAAATGGAATCAACGTCTTTTAGGGAGATAACCGCTTTCTCTGGTACATTACAGAAAAGAGCAATTTTTGCACGCTCATTAGCAGGAATGACGCGATCTGAGCGGCAAATCAGAATATCCGGTTGAATACCGATAGAAAGCAGTTCTTTTACCGAATGCTGAGTAGGTTTAGTTTTGACTTCGCCAGCCGCTGCCAGGTAAGGCACCAGTGTCAGATGCAGATATAAAGTGTGTTCACGGCCAACTTCTACTGCCATTTGGCGAATCGCTTCAAGGAATGGTAAAGATTCAATATCACCGACAGTACCACCGACTTCCACCAGCACCACATCATGACCTTCACCACCACTGATGATGCGATCTTTGATTTCATTGGTGATGTGAGGAATAACTTGAACAGTCGCCCCCAAATAGTCGCCACGGCGCTCTTTGCGCAGAACTTCGGAATAAACCCGCCCCGTCGTAAAGTTATTGCGGCGAGTCATTTTAGTGCGGATGAAACGCTCATAGTGACCTAAATCGAGATCAGTTTCAGCGCCGTCTTCGGTAACGAAGACCTCCCCATGTTGGATTGGGCTCATCGTACCTGGATCGACATTGATGTACGGGTCCAGTTTCATAATAGTGACATTGAGTCCACGGGCTTCGAGTATAGCCGCCAAAGAGGCCGCAGCAATGCCTTTACCCAGAGAGGATACGACCCCGCCGGTCACAAAAATATAATTAGTTTTCATGCTGAACCTGAAAGTTTAGGTTTAAAGATGATGGATATAACCAAGACGGGAAAGCAGTATACCCGAACCTTAAATTTGCCACAAATAATCTGAACGCAATCAGGTATTTTCCACCATGCCTTAATCAAGAAACTCCCCTAATTATTATTTAAATTCATTAGGTTAGTTTCTTTAAGAAAAATCGCCTTACTGCAAGAAACTGAAAATCTCAGTTTTGCGATTATTGCTTCTTAACCTGTTGCCACATTTGTTCCATTTCTTCCAATGTCGCCGCTTCCAAGGTGTGGCCTTTGTTCAGGATAAGTTTTTCTACTTCTCTAAAGCGGTTCTCAAACTTATTGCATGCTTTTTGCAATGCAATTTCCGGTTTGTATCCCAGATGACGGGATAAGTTCACAACGGCAAACAACAAATCGCCAATCTCTTCTTCCAGATGCTGCTGATCAACAACCGCCTGATGAGCTTCATCCATTACTTCGTCGATCTCTTCATAAACTTTGCCCAACACTGGCCCCAACGTATCCCAGTCAAAACCAACCACGGCACAACGTTTCTGTATTTTATACGCTTTCATCAATGCCGGCAGACTTGTCGGAATGTCATCAAGGACCGAATGCAGATCCTTTTGCGCTCTTTCCTGCGCCTTATGTTTTTCCCAACCACTAGTAGCGACATCACTGCTGATATTCTGTTGCTGACCGAAAATATGTGGATGGCGGCGCTCCAGCTTATCGCTAATCGCATGGCAGATATCATCAAAATCAAACAACTGCTGTTCTTTGCCCATTTCAGCATAGAACACCACCTGAAATAATAGATCACCCAATTCTTCTTTCAGATCAGAAAAATCACCACGCTCAATGGCATCAATGACTTCATAAGTCTCTTCTAATGTATAAGGTGCGATAGTTTTGAATGTCTGTTGTTTGTCCCAGGGACATCCCTGTTGAGGATGGCGCAACCGCGCCATAATCTCTAATAACCGTTTTATACCCGTCATCTTTCAAGTTGCCTCTTTGTTGGCTGCACTCGCTCACCCCGGTCACATAGTTCGCTATGCTCCCGGGGATTCTCTCCCTTGCCGTCGCAATGCATCTTGAAATCCATAGGGTATATACCCTTCATCTTTCAAGCTGCTGCTTTGTTGGCTGCTTTCACTCACCCCAGTCACATAGTTATCTATGCTCCTGGGGATTCGTTCACTTGCTGCCTCGCTGCAACTCGAAATCTATTAGGTATATAGCAAATGATTTCATTTTTTATCCAAATTTTCCTGCGGTCAGTTGCCATGAAGACGTTTGGCTTCAATAACATCCGGTAACTGATTGGTTTTCGCCAAGATCCGTCCCAGTACTTGCAGGTTATAAATCTCAATATTCATATCGATGGTAGCAATCTGCTGTTTTACATCACTGCGACTACTCACCCCAAGCACATTCACCTTCTCATTCGCCAGGATCGTGGTGATATCACGTAATAATCCACTGCGATCATTCGCAACGACACGCACAATTAGTGAGTAACCGCTGGAGTAACTCTCTCCCCAAACCGCATCTACTACCCTTTCCGGCGCATTTTCCTGCAACTCAGCCAGTTGTTCACAATCAACCCAGTGGATAGAGATACCCCGACCACGAGTGATAAAGCCGACAATCTCATCGCCGGGAATTGGCTGGCAGCAACGGGCAATGTGATGCATCAAGTTACCCACACCTTCTACCACAATCCGCCCATCATTTTTAGCAGAACTGCGCTGAGGATGTGATTTACTCTCTAAATTGCGAAGCGCTTCCCGATCTGCATCTTCTGCGGTGGTTTTATTAAATTTGCTTTGCAAGAAATTGGTTAACTGGTTAATGCGGATATCACCCACACCAATGCCCGCCAACACTTCATCAAGTGTATGGACGTTATAACGGGCAATCAGCAACTTTTCCGCTTCTTTTAGGCTGAGATCCAGATGGGCCAGTTCGTTATCCAACATCTGACGACCCGCGATAATATTTTTATCCCGATCCTGTTTACGGAACCAGTTGTGGATTTTCGCCCGACCACGGCTTGTGGTGACATAACCCAAGTTTGGATTCAGCCAATCGCGGCTTGGGTTCGGGTGTTTCTGCGTGATGATGTCAATCTGATCGCCCATTTGCAATTGATAGCTGAATGGCACAATACGACCACTAATTTTCGCACCGATACAACGATGCCCCACATCACTGTGAATATGGTAAGCAAAATCCAACGGCGTAGAGCCGGCAGGGAGATCAATAACATCCCCTTTCGGTGTAAATACATATACCCGATCATCAAACACCTGGCTGCGAACTTCATCCAGCATCTCACCAGAATCAGCCATCTCTTCCTGCCATGCGATCAATTTACGTAGCCATGCAATGCGTCCTTCATATCCCGCACGACTGCCCGCCATTGCCCCCTCTTTATATTTCCAGTGGGCGGCTATTCCCAATTCTGCATCTTCATGCATCTGACGGGTGCGAATCTGGATTTCCAGTGTCTTACCACCCGGCCCAAGCACGACGGTATGAATGGATTGGTAGCCATTAGGCTTCGGGTTAGCCACATAATCATCGAATTCATCCGGTAAATGACGATAGTGAGTATGTACTATCCCCAGTGCCGCATAACAATCCTGCAAACGTTCAACTACAATCCGTACAGCCCGAACATCAAACAGCTCATCAAATGCCAGCGATTTTTTCTGCATTTTGCGCCAGATGCTGTAGATATGTTTAGGACGCCCGTATATCTCAGTGGTGACACCCTCTTTGAGCGTATACTTACGTAATGTATTGACAAAGTAATCAATATACTGCTCACGATCAATGCGGCGCTCATGCAGTAATTTGGCAATTTTTTTATATTCATCAGGATGGAGATAACGGAAGCAGTAATCCTCAAGTTCCCATTTAAGTTGACCAATACCTAGTCGGTTAGCGAGCGGCGCATAAATATTGGAACACTCTTTCGCAGCCAATACACGCTCATCTTCAGTCTCCTCTTTAACTTCCCGCAAATGGGCAATCCGCTCTGCCAATTTGATAATGACACAGCGAAAATCTTCCACCATTGCCAGTAGCATCCGGCGAACATTATCAACCTGCACGGAACAGATTGAATCGTGATGAGTGGCTTTCAACTGACGAATAGCATCCATTTCCATAACGCCTTTCACCAGATTGGTAATCACACTACCAAACGCCTCGGTGACGGTTTGATCGTCAAGTAATTTGGCATCCACCAGCGGGAACAGTAGCGCAGCACGCATACTGTCATTATCCATACTTAGCGTGGAGAGGATCTCAACCATCTCTACACCACGCCATAAAAGAAGTTCTGAATCAGGATGATTTTGCGCTTTTTCGTGACAATAACGCCAGGTTTCGGCTAATGTTTCACCCAATTGAAGATTCGCTACATTTAAACTCGCGATCCACTTGTTTACTGCAAACTCTCCCGCAGGGGTTAAATGAGCACTTCTTACCGCAACCATAAATCTCTCCCGACGACTTCATAGCTTCTACCCAACCACGATCTAACGACTAAATAGTACCATTGACTCCAGATGCCCCGTATGCGGAAACATATCAAGCATCCGCACACTGATAATTTGATAGCCAGCCTCAAGCAGAATCTTACTGTCCCGCGCCAATGTTGTTGGATTACAAGAGACGTAGACCACCTTTTCCGGCGCCAGCTCAACAATGTGTGACATGACGCCTACCGCACCAGCACGCGCCGGATCTAATAAGACCTTGTTAAACCCCAGTTTCGCCCAGGGTTGATGATGTATGTCAGCTTCCAGGTTTTCATGGCAGAAAGATATGTTATCCAAATTATTTAATCTGGCATTATATTGCCCATTCGCTACCAACGTGGCAACCCCTTCGACTCCGACCACAGATTGCACTATGCGACCAATAGGTAAGGTAAAATTCCCCATTCCACAGAACAGATCGAGTACTCTGTCATTCGGTTGTAAATCGAGCCACTCCATCGTCTGAGCAACCATTTGTTGGTTCACCTGATCGTTAACCTGAATAAAATCTCTTGGACTGAAAACCAGTTTTAGGCCACCTACCTGATACCAAGGTTCCGGCGGTTCATTCAGCGATTCAAGTGAAGTTTCATCCGCCGCTAGATAGATAGCAACGTTGTGTTGCACAGAAAACGTGCATAGTTTCTCCTTATCTTCCCCTTTCAAGGGATCAAGATGGCGCAATATCATCAATGGACCATTATCTGCTAGCACCAATTCCACATGCCCCAACCGTTTAACCGCTTTCAAATTATTCAGACACTGAGATAATGGCTGCAATAACTGTTCCAGTTCAGGTCGCAAAACAGGGCATTCTTTTATAGCAACTAATTCATTGGATTGATTTTGACGAAATCCCATCATCAGTTGGCGCTGTTTGATTTGATAATGTAAACCAAGCCTTGCCCGGCGCCGATAACCATATTCAGGACCAAGAATCACCGGCTTGGCGGAAACCGCTACACCCGTTTCTCGTCTGATCAGATGTTCGAGAACGTTGGCTTTACTTTCACGTTGTAAATCCGGTGCAACATGTTGTTGCTGACAACCGCCACATACTCCAAAATGGGGACAACGGGGATTTACACGATATGGACTGTCAGATAAACGCTTAACCAACTTTGCTTTTGCAAACTGGCGCTTCTCCTCTGTTAGTTGTACCTGTGCTCGTTCACCGGGCAATAACCCGGCGACAAAAATAGTTTTACCCTGATGGCGAGCTACGCCCTGCCCCTGGGCATCCAGATTATCAGCAGTAACTGTGATGATATGTCGATTTACTGTTCGGCGATTGGGGGAATAAAATTGCACCATGATTCTTACGGACTATGAATTATTAAGTTCTTATTTTCCCATAATGGACGATTATGACCAAATATAGCTTACGCATCCGCATGATGAGCCTGATTCTGGTTCCAATTTTACTGGTTGGCATGTTTTTCAGTATCTCATTCCTCTGTTATCACTATCGTGAACTGAAAAACCAGATTGTTCGATCCGGGATCAGTATTATTGAACCTCTTTCCATCGCCAGTGAAATTGGCATCAACCTGCATAACCGTGAACGCGTCAATTCATTAATAACCCGGCTTCACCGCAGAAATTCTGAGATAGTTCGGGCGATTGCTATTTTTAATGATGATAATCAGCTATTTGATATATCAAACTATAAATACAATTCAGCTCAACTACAGATCGCACCCGATATGTCTCTGCCAACAACCCTGACAAAAATGGAGGTTAAAAACAGTATTATTTTACGCATGCCCATTATTTCAGAACACCATTTATCTCAGAATCAGCAAAATTATGATACCCCATCTTTACATCCGATTGGTTATATCGCCATTGATCTTGATTTACGATCAGCTCACTTACAGCAATATAAAGAAATCGTTATTTTTATATTACTATTACTGATTTGCCTTGGTTGGGCATCACTGTTCGCCTACCATTTGGTTCGTAAGATCACAAAACCTATCAGCGATATGGTCAGTACTGTCGATAGCATTCGCCAAGGGCAATTAAACAGCCGTGTCAGAGGGAAATATTTTGGTGAATTAG
Organism: Photorhabdus sp. CRCIA-P01; assembly: GCF_003545805.1. Lineage (GTDB taxonomy): Bacteria > Pseudomonadota > Gammaproteobacteria > Enterobacterales > Enterobacteriaceae > Photorhabdus > Photorhabdus antumapuensis. The sequence goes on from NZ_NMQR01000023.1 coordinate 59,092, forward strand.
ATACGCTGAAAAATGGCATTAACGCAATGGCAAAATCGCTTTCCAGCTATAAAGAAGATATGCAAAATGATATTGATCAGGCCACGTCGGATCTGCGGGAAACAATGGAGCAATTCGAAATTCAGAACGTTGAGCTGGCAATAGCGAAAAAACGCGCGCAGGAAGCCGCCAGAATAAAAACTGAATTTCTGGCAAATATGTCTCATGAATTACGCACACCACTTAATGGCGTCATTGGCTTTACCCGCCAAACACTGAAAACATCTTTAACAATACAGCAAACTGAATATCTGTATGTTATTGAACGTTCCGCTAATCATCTGCTGAACATTATCAATGATATATTGGATTTTTCACGGCTTGAAGCTGATAAATTGATACTAGAAAACGTTCCATTCCTGCTACAAGATACGATTGATGAAGTCATGGTGCTACTAACACTCAGCGCCAAAAGCAAGAATATTCAGCTAACTCACCATATTGATCCCCAAATCCCCAACCTGGTCATAGGTGATCCCACGCGCCTTCAGCAAATACTCACCAATATCATTGGTAACGCAATTAAATTCACTGACCAAGGTTCCGTGGAGATAAAGATCAATCTGATACAACAGCAACACCATAAAATCAATTTAGAGATTATTATCAGCGATACAGGTATCGGTATCAGCCCTGAGCAGCAACCGCATCTATTTCAGGCTTTTCATCAAGCAGATGCCAGTATTTCTCGCCGTTATGGCGGTACCGGCCTCGGTCTGGTTATTACAAGGAAACTAATCCGGGAAATGGGCGGAAATATTAGTTTTACCAGCGAGCCAGAAAAAGGTTCTGTTTTCCGTTTTGATTTGTGGCTAGGAAAAGATGATTTCACTCTAACCGACTCAGTTGTACCACAAAAAACACTTATCCACCCCCCGCGTTTACCCATGACAATCATGGCCGTTGATGATAATCCAGCCAACCTCAAACTAATAGGTTCATTACTGGAAGAAACCGTAGAAAAAACAGTGCTATGTCGCAGTGGAGAAGAGGCTTTGCAGTCAGCAAGCTCTCACCATGTTGATGTTATTCTGATGGATATTCACATGCCAGATATGGATGGCATCTGTACTTCCGAACGCATCCACCAACTGCCGCAACACCGCGGTACACCGATCATTGCGGTTACTGCTTATACCTGCCGACCAAAGAGCGATACAAATCAATCTCCGTTTGAAGATTTCCTGACTAAGCCTCTCGATGAAGATCGTCTGAGATCGGTGTTAAATCGCTACGTCAAAACGCCAAAATCACAACATATTAACTGGGCATTAGCACTACAACAGGCAGCAGGAAAAGAACAGTTGGCTATAATCATGTTGCAAATGTTGGTGGATTCACTGCCAACGATTAAAACAATCACAGAAAAAGTGTTGTCAGGAGAAACGGTGGAAGATTATCAACAGCAGATCCATAAACTACACGGTAGTTGCTGTTATAGCGGTGTACCACAACTTAAAGCCCTCTGCCAATTAATTGAACAACAATTACAACAAGGCATTCCATTAACGGATATCGAACCTGAATTGCTGGAACTGACAGATGAAATTGATCATGTCCTTACCGCTGCCCAAAAGATATTGTCTTCTCCACAGCACGCGCAGCGTTTAAACGACACGAAGTAGGCTCAATGAGGGTTTTGCTATTAAATTCGAGGAAGGGTCTTCAATCATAGCTAGTAGGCTATATGCTGATTTTATAGTTTATAAGCTATGAGAAATGAATATGTGGGAAGTCATAACGACATAGGTGTTTGATGCTTGGTATAACGAACAGAATGAGGAGTTACAGGATGACATTCTGGCCGCTCTGGAAATTCAGAGAGAGTATGAGGCAGACCTTACGCTGATACGCTGCATAGCTCTGAATTTCCTAACATGAAAGAGCTGCGTATCCAGCATGCCGGAAATCCTGTACAGGCATTCTTCGCTTTTGACCCCTGTCGAAATGCTATTGTTCTTTGCGCTGGTGATAAAACCGGACTACATGAAAAACGGTTCTATAAAGATATGATCAAACTTGCTGATGCTGAGTTTAAGAAGCATCTCACAGAACTGGGGAGATGAATATGGCCACACTTAATGAATTGCTTGAAAAACGCAGTCCTGAAAGCCGCCGCAGAATTGCTAAAAAAGTTGATGAAATGAAACGGGAAATAGGACTTTGCCAGATCCGCGAGGCTCTTAATGTTTCACAAACTGAGCTAGCAGCAGCGCTTGGTGTCAAACAGCCTACTATTGCGAAAATGGAACAGCCTAGTAATGACCCTAAACTCTCAACATTGAAACGCTATGTCGCAGCGTTAGGTGGAGAGTTAAACCTTGATGTTCGACTTCCTGATGGTAAACGTATCGTCGTCCATATTTAACCCCTGAATATTAAATGGGAAGACTAGGGGCTGTTGACGTTTTGAGAGGGCTTATTGAACAGCATGATGATTGGGTATAATTGCTTTCGCCAAAAACCAACCATGCCTTACCATCATGCCGAGAACCCTGTTATCAAAACCCCTATGGAATACGCTAGCTGTATTCATGCAACATAGTGGGCTTATTTATCACAAAGAAGAACATCACCTGACCTTTGAAGGGATCATTTACCGCATGAGAACCGGTTGTCCCTGGCGTGATTTACCGCCTGAATTTGGGAAATGGAATACCGTCTTTCGACGTTTTAATGAATGGGCAAAGAAAGATATTTTTAATTTAATATTCAAATTGTTATCTGAATATTCTGATACCCAGTGGCTGTTTATTGATGGGAGTATTGTGCGGGCTCATCAACACAGTGCAGGCGCGGCTTCTAAAGAAAATGAATCGATAGGAAAAAGTCAGGGTGGATGGTCAACCAAGATCCATTTGGCCGTGGACAGTGACGGTTTACCTGTGCATTTTGAGCTTTCTGGTGGTCAAACACACGACATCGTTCATGCTGAAAGTCTGGTGTCGCAGTCACCGCCATCGGATTTTTGTGATTGCGGATAAAGGTTACGATAGCGAAGCCTTCAGGCTTATCATGAGACAACAAGGCACAACGCCGGTCATTCCCCCGTCGAAAAGCCGATAAGCATGTTGATACATGTTTATATCGTTACCACCACTTGGTGGAGAATGTGTTTGCCAGAATTAAACATTTTCGCGCAATAGCAACAAGATACGATAAGTTGGAACGTAATTACGCCAGTATGCTGGCTCTGGGTTTTATCATTCTGGTTGCCTATGTGGGCTGAATAAATTATGTACCCGAAAGGTGAACAGCCCCTAGTTTAAATTACAGGACAAGGTAGAAAGTTATCGGCTGGCTCGGTCTCTTAATCAGGAGATCTGACGAAAGGACGGGCCTGAAGACCGAGGTTTCCCGAAGAGAATCAGATAAACTTCCGATACTCTTCATAAGCATAATTATCTGTCATGCCACTGATGTAATCCTGAATAAGACGGGCACGGTAATAGAATTCCATTAGGTCTTTTTCAGATTCATCAGTGGCAACTATTTTCTCTACTGCTTCACCATAAGCCAAACGATGCTTAGTGGAAAGTTTATGTAACAGTCGAGTTTCCATAAAATAATCCTTGTGGAAATTGTTCTGGTTTAATTCCACGAAATCCTGACGGGACATCTTCAATAACGGATAATAAAAATCCAATAATCCATTAATAACTCTATATCCCTGTAACTCCAACTCTTCAATTTCTGGATGATTAAACACTCTCTTACAAGCAATGTTCTTCAATGTTTTAAGTAATCGATGCTCCTCACTCTTATCTTCAAGTAACGCTTGATTAAATGCCCCCTCAAAAACAGCCGGCAGATGATCAATAAAACGACGAGCAGTATAAGGCACAAGTTTGCCGGTAATATAAACCCGCAGATACATAAAAAATTGATCCTGCTGGCTTCGACGTAATTCGTTACCATGAGTTCCCTTATACGCCTTTCTGACCGTCACATCGAATAGATCCCCGGCCCGATGACCGCCGTTACCTTGCCACTCCTGTTCCAAATATTCCATCAATGTATCGACGCTAAAAATCGCTTTTTCAACAGCATCATCCAGATCAGCAATACAATAAGAGATATCATCTGCTGCTTCCATAATATAAGTCAGCGGGAAGCGGCAAAACTCACCCATTTTAAGCTCACGACGCAATTCACGGACAAAATTCTTTTCCGACCAATAAAAACCGGGTTTTTTCATTAGATAATTAAATTGATTTGGTGTTCCTTCCAAACGAAAAGCAGGGCAAGTATATTTTAGAATACAGCCAACCTGAGCATAAGTCAGATTGAGTTTTAATAAGCTATGCACCATACGGATAGCCTGAGCATTCCCTTCAAACTGACATAAATCTTTACGCAACTGGCGACGAAAGAGATCTTTTTTCACATCACCACACAAACGCAACGCCAATATTTCGCATCGATCTTCTCGCTTAATATTTTCCAAGGAAAAACTAAGATCGAGCTTTCTAGCAAACCAATCTTTAATTGCCGCTTCACCAAAATGACCAAATGGCGGATTACCAATATCATGCATTAAACAAGCCATTTCAATCAAACTTTCAAATGATGACAGCCGTTTATCCAACCCGTAATAAGCCAGCAAATTACGCGTTTTCAATTCGTTAATAATCGTTTTAGAAATATAGCGCCCAACCTGTTGCACTTCCAATGAATGCGTCAGGCGACTGCGGACAGCCGCATTATTTTCTAACGGAAAAACCTGTGTTTTCTGCTGTAAACGGCGAATAGCCGCTGAATTCATAATCCGCCCACGATCGCTTTCAAACTGACGAATAACCCGTTCTTCATCCTCAGGATCAATATCATACTGACGATATTTACGCTGATAATTAAGCTTCTGACTAAAGTCTATCCCGGACATTTATCCCCCGACTTGTGAGATAGCACTGCTTTACACCACAGATTATCTGATTGTTTCGTATTAGATGTTAAACTCAAACACGGAATGATTTTATATGATTAATTAATCAACAGCGAGTATGACATCATGAAAGTAGGCGTGATAGGTGCTATGGAGCAAGAAGTGACTTTACTGCGCGATCAAATTGAAGATCGCCAAACATTGTCACGAGGTGGCTGCGAAATCTATACCGGTAAACTCAACGGCGTGGAGATCGCTTTATTAAAATCCGGTATTGGTAAAGTTTCTGCTGCAATTGGTACAACTTTGCTGCTTGAACATTGTCAGCCTGATGTGATTATTAACACCGGATCAGCGGGTGGTCTTGATCCGAAGCTACAAATTGGTGATATCGTGGTATCCAGCGAAGTTCGCTATCATGATGCTGATGTTACCGCTTTTGGTTATAAACCCGGTCAGATGGCACAATGCCCCCCGGCTTTTTTAGCGGATGACCCGCTAATTGATCTGGCAGAAAAGTGTATTCATTCACTGAATCTGAACGCAGTACGTGGGCTGATTTGCAGTGGTGATGCATTTATTAATGGCGCGGAACCACTGGCACGTATCCGGGCGACTTTCCCACAAGTGACGGCGGTAGAAATGGAAGCCGCAGCAATAGGGCATGTCTGCCACCAATACAACACTCCGTTTGTGGTGGTACGTGCTATTTCGGATGTGGCGGATAAAGAATCTCATATCAGCTTTGATGAATTTATTGCCGTGGCAGCCCGCCAATCTACATTAATGGTCAACGCAATGCTGACAACGCTGAGTAAAGACAAATAATATATTACTGAAAGAATCACGCCCTGATTAATATTTTCGGGCGTGTTTGCGGGCAACATATTTCATGTTTTAAAGAGCGAACATCAATGAAATGGATAAAAAGCACGGGTTCAATTGGATTATTGCTTTTACTGTTTCTCAGTAGTTTCAGTCATTTTCTGTATGCTATTCCCTTACGGGTAATCAGTTTATCTCCATCAACCACTGAATTAGCCTATGCCGCCGGGTTAGGTGACAATCTGATTGCAGCCAGCGCCTACTCTGATTATCCCCCTCAAGCCCGTAAACTTGAGCAAGTAGCCAACTGGCAAGGCATTAATTTGGAACGAATTGTTACCCTTAAACCCGATTTGATTCTGGCATGGCGTGGCGGTAACCCCCAACGTCCATTGGAACAACTCGCTTCTTTTGGTATTAAAATCTTTTATTCCGATCCTACCACCACCGAACAGATAGCTCAGGATTTAGAACGACTCGCTGAATATAGTCCTCATCCTGAACAAGCCAACAAATCGGCGACTGAACTTCGGCAACGATTCACCGCACTGAAACAAAACCATGCCACTACAACCCCAAAACCGGTCTTTTTACAATTCGGCACTTATCCTCTATTCACTGCTTCAGGACATACCCTGCAAAGTGAAGTACTTTCAATCTGTGGCGGCAGAAATATTTTTGCCAACAGCCCCGTCCCCTGGCCTCAAGTCAGTCGTGAACAAGTACTCATCAGGAAACCTGAGATAATTGTTATTAGTGGTGGGCAGGAACAGGTCAGGCTAATTGAAAATTTCTGGCATCCACAATTGCGTGCCAAAGTGATTACATTACATGAAGATTGGTTTCATCGCGCAGGACCACGCATCATTCTGGCAGCAGAACAACTATGCCAGCAATTGAACGACAATGGTTCCTGACGAAGTAAAAGCAATTAATAGGAATATAGGAATATCCCGCGAATAGGCCATATTATATTCACAGCCCCATCGCGGGAAATCGCCTGGAATCAGATACTAAAAGAAGAACCACAACCACAGGTTGTCTTCGCATTAGGGTTCGTGACGATAAAACGTGAACCTTCCAGACCCTCGGTATAATCAACACAGCCGCCAACCAAATATTGCAGGCTCATCGGATCAACAACCAACTCCACACCCTGTTTCTCAATGGTCATATCACCTTCATTTATTTGATCATCAAAGGTAAAACCATACTGGAAGCCACTACATCCTCCACCGGTGATATAAACCCGTAAACGCAAGTTTGGGTTTTCTTCATCCGAAACCAAGATTTTCACTTTGTTAGCAGCAGCATCAGTAAACTGCAAAGGTAATGCGATATCATCGCTCATCATTTTTTACTCCAGACTGAAACCCGGCAAAAACATTCAGAAATTTGCCGATCATTAATAACTCGAATTATCCAATACCTGATTAGTTCGTTCAAGTTTTGTCATTTTGGTAACACACGAACCGCCAAAAAATTATCACACATTTGTTTACCATCAATGCTACCTTAGCGACAAATGCCGACCTTTTACAATAGCCTCAAAGGGCGGTAAGCCACCACGTATAGTTAAACCCTCCGTCAATCAATTAACGATTAAGAAAGAAAAAATATTGATTTATCATCATGATTAGTTACTTTATTGAATATTTTTCAAAGTAACCACATGGAGTTCCTATGCGAAAAATGTTGCCACTGATGCTTGCTGTCACCTTGGCAGGTTGTGCTGCTCATAGCAAACAAGTCGATATTGACAGCTATGCCTCGAAAAAAATTAATGAAATTATAGAAAATCAGGTAAAACCAGGAAATAACGATAATCCTGGTGAAATAATAAAAAACGTCTCTTATCAATTCCTGGGCACACCCTATGCCGCAAATAAACTTATTGGCTCCTCTACTGAACCTGAAAAATTAGTTATAGACTTCAACGGGCTAGACTGCTTTACTTTCCTTGACTATGTAGAATCGCTAAGGAAATCTAACGACCAAAATGATTTTGTAAAAAATCTCATCCAAACAAGATATATCGACGGAAAGATTAGCTTTTTGCAAAGAAAACACTTCTTTACAGACTGGTCAACCAGAGAAAAATTAAATGCCAAAGATGTAACAGATGAAATAAGTTCCTCTTACATAAAAATCACCAAAAGTCTAAATAAAAAGGTTGATGGTAACGAATATATCCCCGGACTGGGTGTTATCAAAAGAGATATTAAATATATTCCTGGCGATAAAGTCGATGATGCCGTTATTAAGAACCTAAAAACGGGCGATTATATTGGAATATATACGCATCTTACCGGGCTGGATGTTACACACACAGGGATTTTTATTATGACAGATCATGGCCCAATGCTGAGGAATGCATCCTCACTTGCCGCGAATAAAAAAGTTGTCGATTCGCCATTTATTGATTATGTCAAGAATAAACCCGGAATTATCGTTCTAAGAGCATTATAATCCGTGGGGCAAACGACAAACCCACTTAAAAATAGATTCAGGAGCCTTTCATGAGCCAATCCGACATCCTCTATTCTCAGGCAAAGCAACTTATTCCCGGCGGTGTCAATTCTCCGGTACGTGCATTTAACGGTGTTGGCGGCACGCCGCTGTTTATCAAACATGCTGATGGCGCTTATCTCTATGATGTTGATGGTCAAGCCTATATCGATTATGTCGGCTCTTGGGGGCCAATGGTATTGGGGCATAACCACAGCGCTATCCGTAACGCCGTTATCAAAGCCGCGGAGCAAGGATTAAGTTTTGGCGCCCCCACCGCCGCCGAAGTGGAAATGGCACAATTGGTAACTGAACTGGTGCCATCAATGGATATGGTACGCATGGTCAACTCAGGTACAGAAGCAACCATGAGTGCTATCCGGTTGGCCCGTGGCTATACCAATCGCGATAAGATCATCAAATTCGAAGGTTGCTATCACGGCCACGCTGATTGCTTGCTGGTGAAAGCGGGTTCTGGCGCATTGACCATCGGCCAACCAAATTCACCGGGGGTTCCGGTTGATTTCGTCAAACATACACTAACCTGTACCTATAACGATTTGGACTCGGTTCGGGAAGCATTTGAACAATATCCTCAAGAGATCGCCTGTATTATTGTCGAACCTGTCGCCGGTAATATGAACTGCGTGCCACCGCTACCTGAATTTTTACCCGGCTTACGCGCGCTGTGTGATGAGTTCGGTGCTTTATTGATCATCGATGAAGTAATGACCGGTTTCCGCGTCGCCCTATCCGGCGCACAATCTTATTACGATGTCGAACCTGATATAACTTGCCTTGGCAAAATCATTGGCGGAGGTATGCCCGTTGGCGCTTTCGGCGGGCGTTATGAAGTGATGGAAAAATTAGCCCCCATTGGCCCTGTTTATCAGGCAGGAACCTTATCCGGTAACCCGATTGCCATGGCTGCCGGCCTTGCTTGTCTGAAAGAAGTTTCTCAGCCCGGTGTACATCAGCGCCTGACTGAACTGACAGATAACTTGGCTGCTGGCCTGATGAAAGCAGCAAAAGTGGCCGGTATTCCTCTAGTGGTCAACCATGTCGGCGGTATGTTTGGCATTTTCTTTACCGATGAGGAAAAAGTATCTAGTTATCAGGATGTGATGAATTGCGATATTGAACGTTTTAAACATTTCTTCCACCTGATGCTTGATGAAGGAGTTTATTTAGCCCCTTCTGCATTTGAAGCGGGTTTTATGTCTATCGCTCATACTGATGAAGATATTCAACGTACTGTTAATGCTGCCGCCCGCTGCTTTGCCAAATTAAAATAATTTTTTTGCTTCAAATAACAGCGCCGTATTTCTACATTCCTACGGCGCTCTTAAACAGTCCAATCTTCGATATGCAATCCCGGTACATATTGAAAAGCACGATCATTTGTAACCAACATCATCTTCATATTTAGCGAGTGTGTTGCAATAAGTAAATCAAGTGGTGCTAATATCTTACCCTGTCTTTGCATCTCAGCCTTGATCATACCATAGTGTTCAGCAACAGAATTATCCCAAGGTAAGATATCAATCCGCATGAGAAACTCTCTTACTGCCATACGGAGTTGCTTTGCTTCTGGACGACGCGCCAATCCGAACAATAATTCACCTTCTGTAATAGCTGAAATACAAAGTGACGACATTGGCACAGATAGAACATGCTGCACGACTGAATGGTGCCCTCTGATAAAATGCCCTACTACGTTTGTATCAAGCATATAATGCTTCATTCTTCCCATCCCTCAAACGGATCACGAGATTGCTCTTGCTGACACCGTTCTCCTTCACTCAGAAAATCGTCAGGAATAGTTGTTCCCTTCAATGCCGCAAAAAATCCATCCCAATTGTGTGGCTTACGGGACAGTATTACATCTCCTGTCTCAGGATCCTTTCGGATAAAAACTTCATCAGAATCAAATCGATAAGCCGCTGGCAGACGTACCGCTTGACTCCTCCCATTCATAAACAATTTAGCTATATGCCCCATACAACCTCCTAATACTGATTGGTATATATCAAAGCATATTACAAGTGTGGGTACATCTCAAGATATAGATCAAACATGATGCTATAAAGAGCTATCGATTTAACGGTAAGTTATATACCCGTCATCTTTCAAGTTGCCTCTTTGTTGGCTGCACTCTCTCACCCCGGTCACATAGTTATCTATGCTCCCGGGGATTCGCTCCCTTGCCACCGCGATGCATCTTGAAATCAATAGGGTATAAATCCGTTGCCCTTCAAAAAAACACCCTGTTTCACTTGACCAGTACAAAGGATACAAGTATATATTTTCATAAATTTTATTTATGTATTCCGTGTTTTCAGACTCATATTCATTTATTAAATAGATATTCTGGCTTTATCAATAGGTTGAGTTTTATTTTTATCTTTTTGTTTTACATCATAATTTACTAAACCAGAAAATATGAAGGAGAGAGGATGAGCAACGTTATCAAAGAAATAAGTGATGCTAATATTGCATATGCAGCAACTTTTGGTGATGATAAAAAAAATCTTGGTTTACCGGCTGTCAGACGATTTGCCATATTGACTTGTATGGATGCCAGGCTGGACCCAGCAAAATTTGCAGGTTTATCTGAAGGTGACGCTCATATTATTCGTAACGCAGGCGGAAGAGCCAGTGATGATGCCATTCGTTCACTTATCATTTCTTACAAACTTTTCGGCACAAAAGAGTGGTTTGTCATTCATCATACTCATTGTGGGATGGAGCTTTTTACAGACAATATCATGGGCGATCTACTGGAAAACAGCCTGGAAAGTGTCATCATGACGGATGAGGGATTTAAAGATATCGGCAACGGCACAGGTTCATCCGAGGGAAAATATATCAAATGGCTTACTATTGATAATCAAGTTAATAGTTTAGTTGAAGATATTCACCGTATTCGTACTCATCCCCTTGTACCCACAAATATCGCTATATATGGGTACATCTATGATGTGAAGTCAGGAAAATTAATTGAGGTTCCTGAAGCAACAAGCATTGTAAATATAGAGTCGTGAATCAAACTTGTTGGTATACCATAATCATTGAAGATATTTGATTTACGATAGACTTGTGTGATTTACTCCCCACGCTCAATCACCAGTGATTAGCGTGGGGTTTCTTATCAGCGATTTTATACTCTGCTTATTTTACTGCTATAACCATTTAAAAATGCGAATACAGGAATATTATCCGAACAGACTGGTATTTAAATGCTTTCTCGCCATTATTTTACGAAGGAAACCCTAAAAATAACGCAATAAAAAAAATGGATAAAACGGTTAATCTGGCGGGATTTAAGCCTTGAAAAAAATTGATTATCCGTAAAGATATCTTTAATCTCATCAGGTTACTTACTGATTTATCAAGATAAAACAAAGGGTAGTAATTTATTAAAACTGCCTAGGATTTCCGGTAAAACAACGTCAGTAAAGCTAAAATCGGCTATGATTAACGTTCATTAAACGTAAAGCCACAATATGCCATAATGATTAAACTTGATAAAAAGCAGACGTTAAAAGTGGTTAAAACCATAGTTAAAAAAATGGTTGAAACTTTATACCGATTAAAACCAAGGATTAAAACCATGACTTTTAAAACAGTTTAAAACCGGCTTATTATAAAACTATCAGTGGAAAATGAAAAGACTCTGTTAATGCTTATATCCATTTTGGGAAAAAAGAAAAATAAGAACATGAGTCGTTTAATCATAAAATACATTTTCCAAAATGAAATGATTTTATTAACGTTTTCAATCTGGAGTAAACTTTGTCGTAAATAGATTAAATAGTCGTAATTAACACCCTTTATCCAAGAAAAATAATTAAGAGATTGCTCTTCAATAAAAAATTTCCTAATAAGATTTTCTTAGGCTATTTATTAACACTTCAACATTAACCACCATTATTTATATAACCCCTGTTCTCGACTAAGCTAAGGTTATATTCTCCACCCCCCTCTAACACGCAAATTAGCTAAATATAATCGCGGAAATCCTTTTCCTCTTTTTACCGGGATCCCTGTTATTTTTTAAAGCCGGGTCTGCCGTTTTTAGCTCGCCATTCTTTAATGTTTTTTGTTATTGCTTCGGGAGTACACTCACTATCAGAAGTAGCATAATAAATAATATCTGTTCCTGATGGATATTCAGTAATTTTCTCAAAATGAGATAATAATACATTTAGCTTTTCATCTGTTTTTGCAAGATTTTCTTTAAAAATTTCTTTCATAAATTCAATAAATTCAGCTTCTGTATAAAATTCTATCTTATTTTTCAGTTCCATATTATTTCTGCCCATTATTAGAATGCATTTCAACATGTCGTTTTGGTGTAACCACTTGTAGATTATCTAGATCATAAATATTTCCACCATTTTTGACCAGATCCACATGATGGGTTTCAAAAGAACACCTTTTTCCTAACATATAAACACGGATAACGGTTTATTAACCGCTATTCAATAAAAGTAGAAAAATATTCCAGAAAGCGCTTATACAATATGTTCAAAGATTAATGCATGCACCCGTAGATCAGCCAAATAGAGAAAACGAATTTCTGTATTAGGATATTGCTCACTCAGCTTATGTGTATATGAATCATATCCACCAACGATACCAATGACAGGGACTTTCTCTGGACTACCAACAGAATCAGGCTCCCCCATAAATGCTCTAACGATTGCTCTATCCATTGAGTGTAAAAATGGATAAGGCATTTCTCCACTATATACACCACTATTGTCATAGATATTGGTCAACGTGAACTGTATCGATTTTAGCTGCTTTGAGGCATCATCAAAAACAAGTCTCATACCTGATTCAGGTTTATAAAAAAATTCCTCATCCCCCTCAAACATATACTTAAATTTTCCAGCAGAAATAATTTTCTTTTCAACTAACGTATCGGCTGTTTTCCCCAGACAATTAATTAACGAATTAATATTAATCGCCATTATTCATATACCCTCTGTTCTTGGTTAAACCAATTCATTTGCAATTTATTTTTCAAACTACTCACAAGTGAATTGGCTATTAAATAAAGGTTTCCCTTTTATTATTGACTACCAACGTACTCTATTTGTAGGTAAGAACGTAACTCGACTAACTCGATCTAAAACATCATGCGATATCTGCATGCTAATTTCCGGCTTACCTTGATAGGAATAAAGATATGTCCAACCAAATTCACGTTTTAATGCTTTAAATGGCGGCGCAATTTTAGTTGGCTTTCCTAAATTATCATCTACCCATTGACGATTCATCTCCTTAGTTAAAGGATATGGTATATCGTTTGGAAAAACAAAGCTAGGACGATCAGGTATAATTAAAGTTAATGTCATCTCTATAAATACCTTAGTTTCTCGATTAAATGATAAAAAAATACCTTCTTTCGTCATATTTAAGGATATAGTTTTATCTCCAGAAAAACCTATTGGTTTAGTTTTATAAGGAATTAATCCCTCATCATAAATATCTTGGTAGGTTCTACCTAAGCTATTAATTAGCGCTTCAACATTAACCGTCATTATTTGTATAACCCCTGTTCTCGATTAAGCTAAGGTTATATTCTCCGCTCAAAAACCAATCCTCTAACACGCAAGTCAGCTAAATATAGGACACGAATATTTGTATCAGGATACATAGAGTGAAGTTTCTGGATATAGCAATCATGTCCGCCTACAACACCAATAACGGGAATTTTTGTTTCCCCTGAAGTAATATCGGGTTCCCCCATCAATGTTCTAACAGCAACTTTATCCATTGATAACGTAAATGGAGGCGGCATTTCTCCACGATATATTTCACTACTTCCTGAACTTCTAGAAGTACTAACCAATGTGAATTCAACAGACCTCAATTTTCTCGATTTATCATCGAATACCAAGATAAGGCCAGTTTCAGGTTCATAATTAAATGTTTCAACTCCTTCAAAAAGGTATTCAAATTTTTTATCAAAAATAAGTTCTTTTTCAACCAACTGTTCTGCTGTTTGACCCAAACTCTTAATTATCTTCGTAATATCTACCATTATTCATACCACCCTTTTTCTTTATTCAGTCGATGAAGTTTTTCCCGCACTTTATTCAATTGTATATCAGTATAACCATTTTCCCGTAAGCCAGGAATTTGGGCATCAAAATTACTGTCTACGGCAGCTTTCAGGTTCATAGAATCTTTTACTATTTTCTCTGGAGTATTCCGTCTACCATAGGTTTCACTGTATTTTTGATGTATTCGCTTAGGAACCGCAATGGAAATCCCCTCTTTCAAAGCATTTTTAATATCTTCTTCTTGAATCTTTTCTCCGTATGTTCTTATTAAATATTCTCTCAATGCCGCCTTAGAAGGAATATGATCAATATCCATTGCATCGTTACGGCTACGCCCCGCAAGATCATTATATTCCCCTACCTCCAGCGGTTTCACCAGCGGTTTACTCAAATACACATATACCGGTGGTATATTCGGAATAGGGAGTACCAGAATATAATCGCGGAAATCCTTCTCTTCCGGCATAGGTAACGATTCAATATCGCTGCCCACTTTATCCAAGACAAACAATTAGAAATTACACTTAACTCAAATTTTCTTAAAAGTTATATTACTCACCCTCTGATCTGTAGAATACGCAAAAATTATTTGTGTATTTTGGTACTGATCGCTCATTCGGTCAATATAAGTATCCCATCCTCCAACCATTCCAATAACTGGCAATTTAACAGCCCCCTTTGTCTTTGATGGCTCTCCTAACACAGATTTAACCTTTGTCTTATCCATTTCAGACAAAAATGGGGGTGGCATTTCACCTCTATAAATCCTCATCCTTGGCCCAGATGCAATTAGAGTAATACCGACTGAGATTAACGACCTTGATTTATCTTCAAAAACTAACGTTAATCCATCTTCTGGTATACAGAGAAATTCATCATCTCCTTCAAACAGATATTCAAATTTCTCTGTCGGGATAAGTTGTTTTTCAATTAATAAATCCGCTGTTTTCCCCAGATAATTAATTAACGAATTAATATTAATCGCCATTATTTATATACCCCCTGTTCTAGGTTAAGCTAAGGTTATATTCTCCGCTTACCCCTCTAACATGCAAATCAGCTAAATATAATCGAGAAAATCCTTTTCCTTTTTTTACCGGGATCCCTGTTATTTTTTAAAGCCGGGTTTTCCGTTTTTAGCTCGCCATTCTTTAATGTTTTTTGTTATTGCTTCGGGAGTACACTCACTATCAGAAGTAGCATAATAAATAATGTCTGTTCCTGATGGATATTCAGTAATTTTCTCAAAATGAGATAATAATACATTTAGCTTTTCATCTGTTTTTGCAAGATTTTCTTTAAAAATTTCTTTCATAAATTCAATAAATTCAGCTTCTGTATAAAATTCTATCTTATTTTTCAGTTCCATATTATTTCTGCCCATTATTAGAATGCATTTCAACATGTCGTTTTGGTGTAACCACTTGTAGATTATCTAGATCATAAATATTTCCACCATTTTTGACCAGATCCACAT
>NZ_NMQR01000024.1 GCF_003545805.1 Photorhabdus sp. CRCIA-P01
TTTCCTGTTACCGCTCGACTTGCATGTGTTAGGCCTGCCGCCAGCGTTCAATCTGAGCCATGATCAAACTCTTCAATTTAAAGTTTGATGCTCAAAGAAACTGACCGTTCATTCGTAATGAATTCACTGTTGTTCACTCTTCAAGACTTTAAAACGTATTTTTTGGTGATACGGTCTTGTGAGTGCCCACACAGATTGTCTGATTAATTGTTAAAGAGCAGGCTGAATTAAAAAATGACATTCTCGTTCAGCCGGGCTGCGTATATTACGCTTTTCGCCCGCAGAGTCAAGCGCTTATTTGCTTTTTCTCTGCCTGACCCCACAATGTTTATCAGCGTTGTGTCGGTCAGTGGGGGCGCATTATAGGGCGTTCTTCGGCGCTGGCAAGCATTTAATTACAAAAAGAATCCGTTCGAACACCAATTAAGCAAAAACAATGCTAAATTGCGATTTAATGTGCAAAATGATAAAAAAAGAGGCAGTTTCCTGCCCCTTATCTCTCGTTAACTTTACTCTCTCGTTAAATATAACGTTATTGCTTTGCTACGATATGGCTATTTTCCACATCCAGAGTAATTGGTTTTCCTGGCAATAGTTGGCCGGAAAGTATCTTTTGAGC
This sequence comes from Photorhabdus sp. CRCIA-P01, assembly GCF_003545805.1. Lineage (GTDB taxonomy): Bacteria > Pseudomonadota > Gammaproteobacteria > Enterobacterales > Enterobacteriaceae > Photorhabdus > Photorhabdus antumapuensis. The sequence goes on from NZ_NMQR01000024.1 coordinate 620, forward strand.
TAATGGGTTTTCAATTTCCTGCTGGATAGCTCGCTTCAATGGCCGTGCACCGTAAACAGGATCGAACCCGGCTTCTGCCAACATTTCCAACGCTTGCTGAGTAATCGTAACCTGATAACCACGTTCTTCCAGACGCTTGTATAAACGTTGCAATTGGATATCTGCAATCGCTGACAAATGCCGACGCCCTAATGGATGGAACACAACAACTTCATCAATACGGTTAATAAATTCAGGTCTGAAATTATGGCTAACAATTCCCATCACTATATCTTTCATTTCATCATAATTTAGACTACCAAAACGCTCCTGGATCATGTCCGACCCAAGATTAGAAGTCATGATTACAACCGTGTTACGGAAATCGACAGTACGACCTTGCCCATCAGTCAATCGACCATCATCCAGCACCTGTAATAAGATATTGAATACATCTGGGTGCGCTTTTTCCACCTCATCAAGCAAAATAACGGAATAAGGTCGACGACGAACAGCTTCTGTTAGATAGCCACCTTCTTCATAACCAACATATCCCGGCGGTGCTCCTACTAACCGTGATACGGCATGTTTTTCCATAAATTCAGACATATCGATACGTACCATTGCATCATCTCTGTCAAACAGGAAATTCGCTAACGCCTTGCACAACTCAGTTTTACCAACGCCAGTCGGACCAAGGAACAGAAATGAGCCAATCGGACGGTTTGGATCAGCTAATCCAGCACGACTACGGCGAATCGCATTAGAGATTGCATCGACTGCCTCATCCTGACCAATAACACGTTTATGCAGCTCTTGCTCCATGCGCAACAGTTTATCTTTTTCACTCTCCAGCATTCTGGCAACAGGAATACCCGTCCAACGAGCAAGAATTTCTCCAATTTCCGCATCAGTAACTTTGTTACGAAGCAATTTCATATGTTTACCTTCAGCTTGTGTGGCTGCGGCAAGTTGTTTTTCCAATCCAGGTATTTTTCCATACTGAATTTCAGACATCTTCGCTAAATCACCACTGCGGCGTGCCTGTTCCAGACTGATACGGGTATTTTCCAATTCCGCTTTTATGTACTGAGTACCCGTAAGGGCTGCTTTTTCAGCTTTCCATTCTTCTTCTAGTTCAGAATATTCTCGCTCTTTTACGAGCAGCTCTTCATTAAGCATTTCAAGCCGTTTTTTACTGGCATCATCAGACTCTTTTTTCAGCGCTTGCTGTTCCAACTTCAATTGGATAACCCGACGTTCCAGACGGTCCAGCGTTTCCGGTTTTGAATCCATTTGCATACGTAAACTGGCACCCGCTTCATCGATCAAGTCGATAGCTTTATCCGGCAACATACGGTCTGAGATATAACGATGAGATAATGTTGCTGCCGCGACAATTGCAGGGTCGGTAATTTGTACATGATGATGTAACTCATAACGTTCTTTCAGGCCACGCAAAATAGCGATAGTGTCCTCTACGGAAGGTTCTGCAACGTAGACTTTTTGGAAACGGCGTTCCAGCGCTGCATCTTTTTCAATATATTGACGATATTCATCCAGTGTTGTTGCACCAACACAGTGAAGTTCACCACGGGCCAAGGCGGGTTTTAACATATTACCAGCATCCATTGCCCCATCAGCCTTACCTGCACCAACCATAGTATGCAATTCGTCAATAAACAGAATGACATTACCTTCCTGTTTAGCAAGGTCGTTCAGCACACCTTTCAAACGCTCTTCAAATTCACCACGATATTTAGCCCCTGCTAACAGCGCTCCCATATCAAGGGAAAGGACTCGCTTATTTTTAAGCCCCTCAGGAACTTCACCATTAATGATCCGTTGAGCAAGCCCTTCAACAATGGCGGTTTTGCCAACCCCGGGTTCACCAATTAAGACGGGGTTATTTTTGGTACGGCGTTGTAATACCTGAATGGTGCGGCGAATTTCTTCATCACGGCCAATCACCGGATCAAGTTTGCCTTGTTCAGCGCGTTCAGTCAGATCAATAGTATATTTTTTCAGGGCTTGGCGTTGATCTTCCGCTCCCTGATCATCAACTTTTTCACCACCACGCATTTGTTCTATTGCTCTAGTGATTTTTTCTTTCGTTGCGCCAACAGCTTTCAATATGTCACTTAATGTGCCACGTTCTTCCAATGCCGCCAGAACAAATAATTCAGAGGAGATAAAATTATCCCCGGCTTTTTGTGCTAGTTTGTCACACAGATTTAAATGACGAACTAAGTCATTGGATGGCTGTACATCACCACCAACACCCTGTACCCGCGGCAAACGCTCTAAAGCCAGCTCAAGCTGATTGCTGAAACGGCCCGCATCGATTCCAATTGACGTTAATAATGGGCGAATAGAGCCACCCTCTTGTTTTAACAGTGAACTCATTAAGTGAATTGGTTCGATGAACTGATTATCATGCCCAAGTGCAAGGGACTGGGCGTCAGCGAGAGCAAGCTGGAATTTATTAGTAAGACGATCCAGACGCATAACACCTCCAATACTGTTCAGAATTTTGCTACTGGAGATTAAATGAGGCCATTCCTCAAATATTCAAGGTTATTCTGAAAAGCAAATTGTAAGATATTCTCTTATGCGCCAACGGATCGCCCTACTGGATAGGTTATATCAGCCAGATTAAAGTTGCCATACGTCCGGTGATCCCATCACGACGATAAGAGAAAAATTTCTCTTTATTACTGACAGTACACTCACTCCCACCAAAAATCGCTTTCACACCTACAGATTGCAATTTTAATTTTGCCAACAAATAGATATCCGCTAAATACTTTTCACCAAAAGGTGTAAAAGCTTGACTCAAATCAGCATGCTGGATAGTGAATGCTTCCAAAACTTCATTACCAACTTCAAATTTTTTCGCGCCAATTGCCGGCCCTAACCACACTTGGATCTGATTAGGTTTAGCTTTAAATTGAGTGATCGTATTCTCCAATACACCAGCGCATAAACCTCGCCAGCCCGCATGGGCAGCCGCAACCTCATCACCAGCAGAACTGCAAAATAGTACAGGCAAGCAATCTGCTGTCATCACAGCACAAACCTGCCCAAGAATATTGGTATAAACAGCATCAGCTCTATTATTTTCCAGTGGCTGGTCATTGAGTCTCACAACACGCGTACCATGAACTTGTTCTAGCCAGACCGGCTGCTGAGGCAGTTCCGCCATTTTCGCTAAAATATGCCTGTTTTGTTCAACAATATCAGGTTTATCACCAACATGCTTACCCAGATTCAAGCTATCATAAGGTGACAAGCCAATTCCCCCTAAGCGGGTAGAACTACAAGCTTTTACTGTCATCGGTTGTGACCAGTTTGGCAAAATAAGCGAAGTCATTTACCAATCCATTTCGTCTTTAAACGCTTCCGCATCTGCTTTTAATGCCTTAATCAGCATAACCATATCTTTAGGTAATTCCGCATGCCATTCCATTTCAATACCGGTTATCGGATGATAAAGACGCAGCATCGTGGCGTGCAATGCCTGACGATCAAAGTTACGCATTACCTCGCGGAACTCATCAGAAGCCCCTTTCAAAGGACGAGGACGACCACCATATAAAGGATCGCCCACCAATGGATGACTAATATGGGCCATGTGAACACGTATCTGGTGTGTTCTGCCGGTTTCCAGTCTCAGCCGCAGACGAGTATGTGCCCTAAAATGTTCCATTACCCGATAACGGGTAATAGCCGGTTTGCCCATTGGATGTACTGCCATATGTGTTCGTTTTGTTGGATGACGAGAAATTGGCTCTTCAACAATTCCACCCGCCGTCATACGACCTGTCGCCACCGCTTCATATTCACGGGTAATTTCGCGTAGTTGGAGTGATTCGACTAAACGAGTTTGAGCGGGAACCGTTTTAGCAATGACCATCAGCCCTGTCGTATCTTTATCAAGACGGTGAACAATGCCTGCCCGAGGGACATCGGCGATTTCAGGATAATGATATAACAGTGCATTCAATATCGTACCATCTGGATTTCCTGCTCCTGGATGGACGACCAAATCACGCGATTTGTTTATTACTAGAATGTCATCATCTTCATAAACAATATTTAACGCAATATCCTGAGGTTCCCAACGCGCATCTTCTTCAATGATGGCATCAATTGCAATTTCTTCACCTCCCAGCACTTTTTCTTTTGGCTTATTGATTAATTTGCCATTAACCTGAACTCTGTCATCCAAGATCCAATCTTTTATGCGTGATCTTGAATAATCAGGGAACAATTCAGCCAAAGCCTGATCTAAACGTTGACCGAGCTGAGATTCGGCGACTGTTGTATTAAGTCGTATTTGTTGTGCCATATATTGTTTCTACACTTACGTTGAGTTTTGACGGCAGAGCCGTTTAATTTAATATAGTGTGCTATTGTAACTCGATCTTTTGCCGGGAGCTTCATGGATAGTCTCCCAGAAAAACACTCAGAGGATAATCAACACGTGATGATACGCATGAAATATCTGGTGGCTGCCGCCACATTGAGCCTGGTACTTTCCGGGTGCGCTGGTAATAAAAATGCTGTCCCCGACAGCCCACCTGCGGAAATTTACTCTAAGGGTCAGGAAAAGCTGCAAAACGGTAGCTATGGAGATGCGATCAAACAATTGGAAACCCTCGATAATCGCTATCCATTTGGCCCCTATTCGCAGCAAGTACAACTCGATCTGATTTATGCTTATTATAAATCCTCTGACTTGCCAATGGCTCTCGCGTCCATTGATCGCTTTATACGCCTAAATCCAACTCACCCCAACATCGATTATGTTCTGTACATGCGGGGATTAACTTCACAAGCCTTGGATAACAGTCTATTGCAAAGTTTCTTCGGCATTGACCGCTCAGATCGTGATCCTGAACACGCCAGGGTAGCATTCAAGGATTTTAGCCAATTAGTACGCTATCATCCTAACAGCTTGTATACCGCCGATGCGATTAAGCGTTTAATGTTTACCAAAGAGCGCCTGGCAAAATATGAACTTTCTGTTGTGGAATATTATAACAAACGTGGTGCCTATGTCGCGGTGGTAAATCGAATTGAACAAATGTTACGTGATTACCCTGATACGCAATCAACTCTGGAAGCACTACCTTATATGAAAAAAGCTTATATACGCTTGGGTTTGACAACCCAGGCAGAGAAAGTAGCAAAACTCATTGCTGCTAATCCTGTATAAAGAAGCAGATAAACAAAACAGCGGCACCAGCCGCTGTTTTGCTTTTACTTATAAAATCCAAAAAAGACTACTTATCAGCAGAGTTGAGAAAGGCTCAACTTGTCAATAGTGTCTCATTAGACTCAATCCTGCAATAAATATTCTTCGTATTTTTATCACTAATCACAATTACTTCAACTAGTTGCCCCACGTCTGGTTAAAAGTGATTTAGATCACCTTTTTCATGGAAAAGAAATGTATGCTGAAATTATTGAAGGTGGATAATCAATAATGAGAGGTAACTATATGATAGTGAATATTACCAGCAAACAAATGGAGATTACCCCGGCAATTCGCAACCACGTAGAAAAGCGTCTAAGCAAACTAAATAAATGGCAAGTAAATCTGATAAATCCTCATATTATTCTATCAAAAGGGCCTCAAATTTTTAGAGCTGATGCAACCATAAGTATACCAAATGGTATGCTAGTTGCCGGTGCAAAGCATGAAGATATGTATATTGCTATCAATGAATTGTTAGCAAAACTGGAACGCCAGTTGAATAAAGTACAGCATAAGGGAGAAGCACGCCGGACTTACAACAGTGTTAAAGAATCAAATCTTGACCTAGAAACAGAACCAGAAATATCACAATAAAATAACAATGACTTGCCTCTAACGCGCCCAATTTGGACGCGTTTTTTGTTGACAGAAACAACAACATAAGGTTAATTAACAAAAACCACCATAAACCCTTGTCCAGTGCGGAAGGGGATATAAAGCGAAAAGTCCAAAGGACTTTACAAGGTATTGACGAATTCAAAGCAGCGAGACTCGTCGTTTCTGCCCACTGGGCTAGTGTCACAGTATATCGTTTACACAAACCATGGATAAGAAAATATAATGAATACAAGCCTGTTTTTCTTTTCTTTCTTTTTTACTTTCTCCTGAGGGAGGCTTTTGTCGTTGGAAAAAGAATGAGAAGACGAACAGCAAGCCTCCCCACCGGGAGGCTTTTTTCTGTCCATTGCAAACCTATTATTATCAGAATGTGAATAACCCATTTAGGAACTCATTTATGGATCAAAATAATTTGCTGAACATACGGAAAAAAGTCAGCGAACTTGATTTAAAGTTGCTGATTTTACTAGCAGAGCGTCGCCAATTAGCTTCTGATATTGCACAAACTAAGTTACAAGATAATCGCCCCATCAGAGACAAGGATCGCGAACGAGAATTATTAGATATTCTAATCAAAACAGGAAAAAGCTACGGACTTGATGGTTTTTATATTTCTCGTCTCTTTCAGATGATCATCGAAGATTCCGTACTCACTCAACAAGCATTATTGCAGCAACACCTAAACCAAACACCTCACGATTCAGCGCGTATTGCATTCCTCGGTCCTAGAGGTTCCTACTCTCATATCGCAGCCCGTCAATATGCTGCACGCCATTTCAATCAACTAGTTGAATGTAGCTGCCATAAATTCCAGGATATCTTCTCCCTGGTTGAAACAGGACAAGCGGATTACGGAATATTACCCATTGAAAATACTAGCTCTGGTTCCATCAATGATGTTTATGACTTGTTGCAACATACCAATTTGTCAATTGTGGGAGAAATAACTATTCCTATTGACCATTGCCTACTCATTGCAAGAGGCACAACGCTATCAGAGATCAAAACGGTTTACAGTCACCCTCAACCATTCCAACAATGTAGCCAATATATTAATCAACTCCCACATTGGAAAATTAAATATTGCGAAAGCACTGCCGCAGCGATGCAAGAAGTCGCTGAACAGAATTCACCAGAAATTGCAGCCTTAGGTAGTGAAGCGGGCGGTGCACTTTATCAGTTACAGGTTCTGGAACAGAATCTAGCAAACCAATCACATAATATTACTCGTTTCATTATTGTTGCCCGTCAGCCGATTGACGTTACAGAACAGGTACCGGCCAAAACGACATTTATTATGGCAACCGGACAGCAGGCAGGAGCACTGGTAGATGCGTTAATGGTGCTGAAAAAACATAATATTATTATGAGTAAACTGGAATCCCGCCCGATTAACGGAAATCCGTGGGAAGAGATGTTTTATATTGATGTACAAGCTAATATTCGTTCAATCAATATGCAACACGTCCTGAAAGCATTGGCGAAAATCACTCATTCATTAAAGGTATTGGGATGTTACCCAACAGAAAGTGTGATACCGGTTAACCCCTCCTGATTAAAAAGAACCGGATATTTTAATATCCGGTTCAGATTAGTAGCTTTTAGCGTTTTAACTACCAATGAAAAAATTTTTACTGGCTTTAACCTTTCGGTTTAAAGCTCTTTATCTATTCCGTAAATCCCGACTTACTCAGATTAAAGAATATGGATTATCGCTTTTCGTGCCATCCGAAAACAAGGGATTAAAAAATTTCCACTTATCCACGTAGGATTAAATACGTTTTATTTGAATGTGATAAAACCGGTGTTAATAAAAACCACATTTTATCTGTCACCACGGGTTTAAAATCCGGAAAAAAGCAGCAAACATATCACGAAAAAGAAGGCAAAAACTTTAATCATTAAAAGTAAAACAGAAATGATTAAAGCTTTTTTAAAGCAAGTAAAAAATTCGGTGTTATACTGACTTTGGAAGAGAAAACATCAGAAAAGACAAGTTTTAAATTTATTAACAAGGTGACAAAATGACAGAATTAACCATAGAACAAGAATATGAGATTGTATCAAAACACTTATCAAGAATGTCCACATTAAGAAGATTTGCTCAAACAAAAGATGTTGAATGGTTAGAAGATGTTTACAAAGCATTAGAGGTAGTCGTTCAAGACAGCAAAGAAACCTTCAGATTAATGAGTTTAGAAGTGGAACAAAAAGAACAAAAACGTTTAGAAATATTAAGACTGATTGAAGAAACCGGCCTTAATCTTAATACTATTAACATACCTATTACCCTCTCTGATTTTAAACCTAAAAAATCAAATGCAGGAAAAAGAAAGACGAGAAAACCTAAGTATCAGTTTAATGAAAATGGAGAAATTAAATACTGGTCAGGAAACGGTAAAAAACCATCAGGTTTACAAAAATTACTCAATGAAGGCCATTCATTAAATGAATTTTTAATTAAAAAATAAAAAACCTCGGAATGAGAATAGCCTCACAGGTTTAATGTCCGTTTAATATCTGTTTAATATTATTTATTTTCCTTTTTTGCTTGCATTTGCTTTTTGGGGCGATCGCAAGCGCCTTTTTATTGGTGATTAACTCGGTTATTAATCAAATAAGTGTTAAAAAAACAAGGGTAAAAAGGGGTAAAACAACTATTAAAACCTATACTATCTCAGCTCTAACAATTACCGGTTATTTATAAAAGCATCTATCAGATTAAATCCGATTCAGATTTTCTCCACCCAGATTCACTTATCATCTAAAAAGCAAGCGTTAAAGGGGGTAAAAACACGATTAAAACCTTATACCAATTAAACCCAAAAGTTAACACCATAACTTTTAATAACAATTTGAAAACTGCCCATCATAAAACTATCAGTGAAAAATAAGAAATAAAAATTGGTTTTATTAATGCTTAAAACGAATATGATTAATGCTCATTGAATGTAAAACACGACATGCCATGATGGTTAAACTTAATAAAAAATGGCATTAAAAGAGGGGAAAACAACTATTAAAATCTATACTATCTCAGCTCTAACAATTACCGGTTATTTATAAAAGCATCTGTCAGATTAAATCCGATTCAGATTTTCTCCACCCAGGTTCACTTATCATCTAAAAAGCAAGCGTTAAAGGGGGTAAAAACACGATTAAAACCTTATACCAATTAAACCCAAAAGTTAACACCATAACTTTTAATAACAATTTGAAAACTGCCCATCATAAAACTATCAGTGAAAAATAAGAAATAAAAATTAGTTTTATTAATGCTTACGCACCCCGAAAAAAAAGATAAATATGAATAGGTTTATCCGTTTACCAGAAAACACCCCTCCCAAAAAAGCCATCTTTAATAACGTTTTCAACCGGGGAGTAAACTTTTTTTTAAGCCAGTTAAATAACCAATGATAAAAACCGACGTAATAAAATCCGAAAATAAATAATTTAACCACATAAGAACTCAGTTACTTGCAGCATTATTATGTCGCACATTTACTATTACAATGCAAAGCGGCGATACCTTAAATACGCCAGTTTAAACTTGCTTTACACGATTTTAATCCGTTCAATAGCATGGCTTTTCTACGGTTTGGTTTAAGCCATTCCTCTATTTTATGCCTTTAATGTGATCTAATTTGCAAAGCCTTTCACCCTCATTGATAAAATTAAACTTATCAGCAATTTAAGCCGGATATTGTCATACCCGGTTCTTTTTAATTATTGGCGACTATCATTCGCTTGTTGAAGCAATACCCTGCTCTCTCTCATAAAATGAGGTGCATAATCCCCAAACCATTCACTAACATCTTCAAAATTGCTGACAAAAGCCCGTTTGTCTTGGTTTTCCAATATCTCTAGCGCTTGCCCAAAACTTTGATGATAACGGCGTATAAGATCAATATTCTCTGGTGATGACATAATAATATCCGCGTAAAGCTGAGGATCTTGCGCAAATAACCGCCCGACCATGATCAGTTCCAAACGGTAAATAGGTGAGGATATTGATAACAGTTGTTGTAAATCAGCACCTTCCTGTGCGAGATATTGCCCATAAGCAAATGTCGTGAAATGACGCAACGCCTGAATAAAGCTCATGTTTTTATCATGCTGTTCAGGGCTCATCTGATGCAAGCAAGCCCCCCAAATCAACAACTGTTCTAAAAACCATTGATAAGCTTCCTCTTGACGTCCGTCACAGTAAACAACAACTTGTTTTACCAAACTACCAACATCCGGCCCAAACATAGGATGTAATCCCAGCACTGGACCTTTATGCACATCAAGCATAGCTTGTAATGGTTGCTGTTTAACCGATGCCAAATCCACCAAAATGCAATGGTCAGGTAATGACGGTAAACGGCGAATAACCTCTTCTGTCAAATGAATAGGTACACTGATAATCACCATGCCCACACCCGCCAGAATCTGCTCCGCGTTAGGCCAATCTTGCGATTCCAGATTTCTGACTTCATAACCAGACAACGTTAACAAACGGCCAAATAGTTTCCCCATTTTGCCCAAGCCACCAACAATGACTATCGGCCCCAATTGAGGGCAAAGCGTTTTAAACCCTTTGTTATTCTCACTGGTGTAGGATTCCCGCATAATACGGCGCAGAATATCCTCAATTAAATCCGGTGGAACACCAAACTCTTCAGCCTCCTGCCGACGTGAAGCAAGCATCGCCATTTCTCTGTCAGGCGCATAAATTGACAACCCATTCTGACTTTTTACCTCACCAATCTCTGCAACCAATTCCAGACGTTTTGCCAGCAAACCCAGCAAAGCTTTATCCACTTCATCAATCTTATCCCGCAATTGAGATAATTCAGCCGCCATATTTATTATCCCGCTTTTTTCAGCACTGTCATTCTTTGCGACAATTGCATGCTAATTTGCTGATGTAATTTTCTTAGAACTGCCTCTGTCGTCTGCCAACTAATACACGCGTCAGTGACTGATACACCATATTTCATTTCACTACGCGGTTGCTCAGAAGATTGGTTACCTTCATTAATATGGCTCTCCAACATAATGCCAATAATAGATTGATTACCTGAAATGATCTGATCTGCGACAGAATCCACAACCAAACTTTGGCGACGAAAATCCTTATTAGAGTTACCATGACTACAATCAATCATCAAGGATGGCAATATTCCAGACTGCATCATTTGCTGCTCACATTCCATTACATGTTGGGCGCTGTAATTAGGGGTTTTACCACCACGCAAGATAATATGCCCATTGGGGTTTCCTTGCGTTTGTAATAAACACACCTGCCCCGACTGATTTATTCCTACAAAACGGTGTGGCATAGCGGCTGCGCACATCGCATTAATTGCAGTGCTCAAGCTACCATCAGTCCCATTTTTGAAACCAACAGGCATAGATAAACCTGAAGCCATTTCCCGGTGTGTCTGAGATTCTGTGGTTCTCGCACCAATTGCAGACCAACTAAATAAATCCCCCAAATATTGTGGGCTATTCGGATCTAAAGCTTCTGTTGCAAGAGGTAATCCCATTTTAACCAAACTAAGTAGTAAGCAACGAGCAATATGCAAGCCAGCTTCCACATCAAATGAACCATCCATGAATGGATCATTAATAAGACCTTTCCAACCCACTGTTGTACGAGGCTTTTCAAAATAGACACGCATGACGATGTACAAGCTATCACTCAATTCAGCAGAAAGGGCGGCCAGACGGTGAGCATAATCCAGAGCCGCATCCACGTCATGAATAGAGCAAGGACCACACACTACCAGTAAACGGGGATCACGGCGCTGAATAATGTCAGCAATTGTTTTACGTGCATTTGCAATAGCATGCAGATCATCATCACTCAGTGGGTATTGTTGCTTTAATTCTTTTGGAGTGATAAGAATTTGCTCACCACTGATGTGAACGTTATTAAGTGCATCTCTTTGCATGAACATTTTGATTTTCTCCTCAAGTTATCATTCTGTACTTATTTGTTTGTTTTTATGCATTTGACTAATAACATATCACGCATCGTAAAGAATACAATCCAAAAGTGTAAACAAACCCAAAACACTGTAAATTATTATTTACAAAAGAATGGAAAAGGCGTCAATTCAACGATAAACCTATTCTAGAACTAATTAATAAGACCAAAATTATTTCATATAGAAAAATATTAGAAATGGTTATCTTAAAATAAGATTAATATCAATAATCGCAGTTTATATTTCATATAAAGTTACCGAATGCACCCATAAAACATTAAACTATATCCAACTCGTTTTTTCATTAATTTATTAAGAGAAATAATGATATGACTACAGCTGGCTATGGAATAATTGGATGCGGATTATTTAGCACTCATCATGAAAAGAATCTGTGCCATCAGCTTCTATTATATATACCCTTCATCTTTCAAGCTGCTGCTTTGTTGGCTGCTTTCACTCACCCCAGTCACATCGTTATCTATGCTCCTGGGGATTCGTTCACTTGCCGCCTCGCTGCAACTCGAAATCTATTAGGTATAGATGAAAAAGTTTATATCGTTCTTTTAAACTCAATACACTAGAAGCCGGAAAATCCGGCCTCTTTATTAAAATATCTGTTACAAAGACTAAAATAATTATTACAAAGCTTGCTGTAAAAAAGCAATTAATTCCTGATTAACTTTATAGGGTTGCTCCAATGTGGAAATATGCCCTGCATCCTGGATAATAATATGCTCACAGTGCAATATTTCAGCCATCAAATAACCCTCCAGAGGCGGGCGAGGCGTATCTTGTTCACCCGTAATAACAAGCGAGGGAATATCTAATTTTTCCAACAAATGAGTTCTATCCTCACGCCCAAATATTATTCTCCCTAACGGAACAATACTATTACACAATATTTCCGCAGGAATGGCGACCAGACGCTGAATTAATTCATCAACCAAATGCTGAGCAGGTTGCTGGCTAAAGAAAGCGGGCACTATCTGCTGTTGCAAAACAGATTGAGGAATTGCACCAGCCTGCTCTATCACATCCAACATCGCAAAATATTTTGTATGAGTCACTTCAGGTTCTAATCCGACAAAGGTATCCATCAAAACCAGTGCCTTAACTCTGTCCGGTGCCATAGCTGCCAATTCAGTTCCCCACATGCCGCCAGCAGATAAGCCAATGATAGCAAATTCTTTAATGCCAAGTTGATCCATCAACGCCAGGTAATCCCGAGCTAAATCAACCAAAGTGCTATGCTGTTCTGGTAGCGCTGCCGAGTTTCCATGCCCCCAGAGATCAGGAGCAATCACCCGGTATTGTTTACTTAATGCCTCGATCTGAGGCTCCCACATAGTAGAATCAAACAAATAGCTATGCCCCAGTAATAACGGGAAACCTTCACCTTCATCTCGGTAAGCCATGGTTTTGTTATGTATTTGAAAAGTTTTCAAAGCAAATCCTTATAGTCAGTTAATCATGTTTAAAATTATTCTAAAACTCTCAAAATAATTGTCTTTAAGATTATTACGATCTAACAATAATATATTGTCGAATAATTTATCGATGAGTAAAAATCCCCCTTCATAAAAGGCGGCATTAATTACACGCCTAAAAGCGTAATCAAAGATCCTCTAAAAACCTGCCCGTATTTAGCCTGATTCTTCATTACAATAATCAAAAATACAGCAGAGCCAAAACCAAATTGATGACCACGCACGCAAAACGCGGTTTTAAGTTGACAATAAAAAAAGAGGCCAGCAATTGCTGACCTCTTTAACGATAACTTTCGGATGTAACGAAAGCGTATTATTTGCTGTTCAGACGCTCTTTAATACGAGCAGCTTTACCAGAACGCTCACGCAGATAGTACAATTTAGCTCTACGAACAGCACCACGACGTTTAACGCTAATGCTGTCTACGACTGGGGAGTGAGTCTGGAATACACGCTCAACACCTTCGCCGTTAGAAACTTTGCGAACAGTGAATGCAGAGTGCAGACCGCGGTTACGGATAGCGATAACCACGCCCTCGAATGCCTGCAGACGTTTCTTAGCACCTTCTACGACCCATACCTTAACTTCCACGGTGTCACCCGGACGGAATGAAGGTACGTCTTGCTTCATCTGCTCTTGTTCAAGTTGTTTAATAATGTTGCTCATAATAATTCTCTTACCCTAGGTAAACTGATATATCAGAGACATTCCCTTCGGGGATATGTCTGGATTAATGAGTTGCTTCAGTTAGATGTTCCCGTTGGAACTCTGTTAGCAATATCCTTTGCTCGTCAGTCAGAGCTAGGTTTTCCAGAAGTTCAGGTCTTCTAAGCCAGGTCCGGCCAAGCGATTGTTTCATCCGCCAGCGATTAATTTCAGCATGATTTCCAGACAGCAGAACTGGTGGAACTTCCATACCATCTAATACCTCCGGACGAGTATAGTGCGGACAATCCAGCAATCCATCAGCAAAAGAGTCCTCCTCCGCTGATGCTTGATGCCCCAGAACGCCCGGAATAAACCGAGAAACTGAGTCGATCATCGTCATTGCAGGGATTTCACCACCACTGAGCACGTAATCGCCGATAGACCATTCTTCGTCAATCTCAGTTTGAATCACCCGCTCATCTATCCCTTCATAGCGGCCACAAATCAAAATCAATTTTTCATTTGTTGCCAGATCACAAACCCCTTGTTGGTTGAGTTTGCGCCCCTGAGGTGAAAGATAAATCACTTTTGCACCTTCGCCCGCCGCAGTTTTTGCTGCATGAATAGCTTCCCGTAAAGGCTGAACCATCATCAACATGCCTGGACCACCGCCATAAGGCCGATCGTCAACGGTACGATGCCGGTCATAGGTAAAATCCCGTGGATTCCAGCATTCAATACTTAACAGGCCATTTTTCACTGCCCGGCTAGTTACCCCATAATCGGTTATTGCGCGGAACATTTCAGGAAACAGGCTAATAACCCCAATCCACATTATCGCGTCCCACTCATTTAAACCGTTTATAACCGGAGTTTAAAAACCAGGATCCCAATCTACTTCAATAGTTTTAGTAGCGAGATCGACTTTCTTGATAACCTGCCCATCAAGAAACGGAATTAGCCGCTCCTTGATACCGAATGCATCTTTCAGGTTTGCTTTAATTACCATTACGTCGTTAGAACCAGTTTCCATCATGTCATTGACAGTCCCCAAGCTATAACCTGCTGTGCTGATTACCTGGCAGCCTATTAAGTCTTTCCAGTAGTAATCACCCGTATCCAGCTCTGGCAATTGTTCTGAATCTACAATAATTTCGCAATTAGTCAGTAAATTCGCAGCATCCAGATCATCAATACCTTTAATTTTGATGATCATATCCTGATTGTGGTGTTTCCAAGCTTCCAGTTCAATGTGTTGCCACCGACCTGCCCGTTGAATAAACCACGGTTGATACTCAAAAATGTCTTCGGCATGTTCGGTGGAAGAAAAAACTCTGAGCCAACCACGAATACCATAAGTTGAACCTAGTTTTCCCAATACAATTGGGTGTTCAGGAAGTTCAAAACAGGTTTGCTTGCTCATAGTTACCACCGTGACAGATTAAGCTACTTTTTTGGCGTCTTTGATCAGTGTAGAAACACGATCAGACACAGTTGCACCCAGACCAATCCAATGTTCAATACGGTCCAGATCTAAACGCAGTGCTTCTGCTTTCCCTGTTGCAATAGGGTTGAAGAAGCCAACGCGCTCGATAAAGCGACCATCACGCGGGCTGCGGCTATCGGTCACGACTACTTGGTAAAACGGACGCTTTTTGGCGCCGCCACGAGCTAAACGAATTGTTACCATAACATCCTCATTAGTTAACAAAACAACCAGACTTCATCGAGGAACGAAGTCCGGTTGTCAGATAAAAAGCCCGAAAAGTTTACTCACTTTGGCGCAAAAAGCAATCCAAAGTGGATATTCTTCGAGACTTTATCGATTAACGGCCCATAAATCCGGGTGGCATCATGCCTTTCATACCACGCATCATTTTTGCCAGACCGCCTTTCTTCATTTTTTTCATCATGCGCTGCATTTCGTCAAATTGTTTAAGCAAGCGGTTAACATCTTGAACCTGAGTGCCAGAACCATTGGCAATACGACGTTTACGAGAACCTTTGATTATTTCTGGTTTTTGCCGCTCTTTACGCGTCATGGAATTGATAATCGCTTCCATTTTAACCAAAATTTTATCATCCATCTGGGATTTCACCGCATCTGGCACTTGAGACATCCCCGGCATTTTGCTTAACATGCTGGCCATTCCCCCCATGTTACGCATCTGCTTTAGCTGATCTAGGAAATCATTTAAATCGAAGCCGTCACCTTTTTTTAGTTTAGAAGCCAATTTTTCGGCCTGAGTGCGATCGACTTTACTTTCAATCTCTTCAATCAGGGAAAGAACATCTCCCATTCCAAGGATTCGAGAGGCAATACGATCCGGGTGGAATGGCTCCAGTGCATCCGTTTTTTCACCAACCCCCAGAAATTTAATCGGCTTACCGGTAATATGACGAATAGATAGCGCGGCACCGCCACGGGCATCACCATCGACTTTAGTTAACACCACACCCGTCAGTGGCAATGCTTCATTGAAAGCTTTCGCGGTATTAGCAGCATCCTGCCCCGTCATCGCATCAACAACAAACAGGGTTTCCACTGGATTAATGGCTTTATGAACCTGTTTGATTTCATCCATCATTGCTTCGTCAACATGTAGACGACCCGCAGTATCCACCAAAAGCACATCATAGAATTTCAATTTGGCGTGCTGTACCGCTTGAGTCACGATATCAACGGGTTTTTCCTGGGCATCGGAAGGGTAGAAATCAATACCCACTGCCTGCGCCAAGGTTTCAAGCTGTTTGATAGCGGCTGGACGATAGACGTCAGCAGATACCACCAAAACTTTTTTCTTCTGTTTTCCTTTCAGAAAGCTACCCAGCTTGGCAACGCTGGTTGTTTTACCTGCACCTTGTAGACCCGCCATCAATACGACAGCAGGCGGCTGAGTAGAAAGATTCAGTTCACTGTTAACTTCCCCCATCGCCTTAACGAGTTCATTCTGAACAATTTTGACAAACTCTTGGCCGGGAGTAAGGCTTTTATTAACCTCGTGGCCTACCGCGCTCTCTTTAACACATGAAATAAAATCACGCACTACAGGCAATGCGACGTCAGCTTCAAGTAAAGCCATGCGAACTTCGCGCAGTGTCTCTTTAATATTATCTTCGGTCAGTCGCCCACGGCCACTGATATTGCGCAATGTGCGCGATAGTCTGTCGGTTAAATTATCAAACATTGTCTCTGCTCAATTTTTAAAAATGGGCTACCTGTAAGGCGTATTCCGCAAATTATAACACGATGGAAAGGGATCTCTGCACAGAGATTCACACCGATGATTAACAACGGTTGGAGGCTATCCTTGCTGGCGGTATACTTAAGCTTTAATTCAACCTAAGACTATCGCTAAAACGACTAATGCCATGCCAGTATTTTCTATAATTTCTTCATTCGCTTATTTATTCAGCCTAGTACTGATTATTCCCGGCTTACTGCGGAAACCGAAAGGATACCGCAGGCTGGCATTACTTTCCGCGATTGTCGCTTTAATTTGTCATGCTATTGCACTTAAACACCAGATCTTCCATGTCAGCAGCGGGCAAAACCTCACTCTCCTAAACCTAGGTTCTATTGTCAGTTTACTTACTTGTATCATAATGACAATTGTTGCTTCTCACGGCCGAGCTTGGTTTCTGCTACCCATTGTTTACAGTTTTTCCATGATAAATTTGGTTTTAGCGAGTCTTATGCCAGGTGAATTCATTACCCATCTAGAGGCCAGCATTGAATTATCTATCCATATTGGGTTGGCGCTTCTGGGTTATGCGACTTTGCTTATCGCTGCATTATATGCATTACAGCTTGGGTGGTTGGATCATCAGCTTAAAAATAAAAAACTCACTTTTACGCCAGATATGCCCCCATTAATGTTCATTGAACGCAAAATGTTTCATATCACTCAGCTTGGCGTAATATTGCTAACGCTGACGCTCTGTACCGGCATCCTCTACATGGATAATATTTTCAGTCGCGAAAACATCCATAAAGCAATTTTATCTATTATCGCGTGGTTTGTTTACATTGTTTTATTATGGGGCCACTACCATGATGGATGGCGCGGTAAACGAGTTATCTGGTTTAACCTGATCGGTGCATTTACCCTGACACTCGCCTATTTTGGCAATCGATTATTACAGGAAATCATGATTTACTAAGAACATGATGTCCAATCAGTATCATCAATATTTGAAAGGAATTCCGCGTTGGAGCATGTCTCAACAAGCACATTAATTATTATTTTAATCACTATGGTCATTATCTCAGCCTATTTCTCTGCTTCAGAGACAGGTATGATGACAATGAATCGCTATCGCTTACGTCATCTGGCAAAGCAAGGGGATCGTTCCGCCCGCAGAGTTGAAGCATTACTTCGCCATCCTGAGCGGCTCATCAGCCTGATTCTTATCGGCAATAATCTGGTTAATATTCTTGCCTCAGCACTCGCGACTATCATTGGTATGCGCCTTTATGGTGATGCCGGAGTTGCTATCGCAACGGGCATTTTGACCTTTATTGTGCTGATATTTTCTGAAATTATGCCAAAGACGATAGCAGCCCTCTATCCTGAAAGGGTCGCTTTTCCGAGCAGTTTCCTGCTACGCCCATTACAGAAAATCATGCTGCCGTTAGTTTGGATGCTAAATAAAATTACCTTATCGTTAATGCGTTGTCTTGGTATCAAACACCCTACTGGCCCTAATCATGCAATTAGTAAAGATGAACTTCGCACTATTGTGAATGAATCAAATGCTAAGCTATCACAGCAAAATCAGGATATGCTGATTTCGATTTTAGACTTGGAGAAGGTCACAATCGGCGACATTATGGTTCCCCGTAATGAAATTGTTGGCATTGATATTAATGATGACTGGAAATCCATCATACGGCAGTTGACCCATTCACCTCATGGTCGGATCGTGCTTTATCGTGATTCACTTGATGACGCCATTGGTATGCTCCGTGTACGTGAAGCTTACCGGCTGATGACAGAAAAAAAAGAGTTCACCAAAAGAAATTTAATTAAAGCAGCAGATAAAATTTATTATGTCCCCGTCAGCACGCCACTTAATATCCAGTTAGTGAATTTCCAACGCAACAAGGAGAAAGCCGGGCTCATCGTTGATGAATACGGTGATATTCAAGGACTGGTCACTGTCGAAGATATTCTCGAAGAGATTGTCGGTGATTTTACAACATCAATGTCTCCTTCTCTGGCTGAAGAAGTTTCACCACAAAGCGATGGGACTATTTTAGTTGATGGGACAGCCAATATCCGCGAATTAAATAAAGCCTTTAACTGGGCACTGCCTGTTGATGGACCACGAACGGTTAATGGTATGGTGCTTGAAGAGTTAGGCGAAATACCCGCTCTTAATGTACAAGTGCAAATTAGTAAATATAATTTTGAAGTACTTTCAGTGAACGATAATGTCATTAAACAAGTTCGAGTCACTCCCATTAGCCAACTTTCTGAGCAAAAAGCACAAACAGTTTAAATCGCCACTGAAGATCAATACCGTTGGAGGCATACCACCAACCTCCAACGGCAGATTCCTGTTAATATCTCAGGAACCCGAAATACCATCACGGCTATGGAACTACACTTTCAATTCTGTCAGTTTTTCTTCTGGCAATGCCAACTCATCATTCTTATTAACGAGGACATCTGAATCAAGAATATGACGCGCAATATCCTGAGCTTCTGTCAGTGAATGCATGTGATAAGTACCGCATTGATAAATATTTAGCTCTGGGATTTGGCTCTGATCTTTCACTTTCAAGACATCAGCCATAGCCGCTTTCCACGCGTCCGCAACGCGTATTTCCGCCGGTGCGCCAATCAGGCTCATATAAAAACCTGTTCGACATCCCATTGGCGATATATCAATAATTTCAACACCCTCACCATTGAGGTGATTACGCATAAAACCAGCAAACAAATGTTCAAGTGTATGAATACCCTTTTCAGGCATAACCTGTTTATTGGGTATACAGAAACGTAAGTCAAAAACTGTGATGGTGTCGCCATGAGGCGTTTTCATAGTTTTAGCAACTCTTACGGCTGGCGCATTCATACGAGTATGGTCAACAGTAAAACTATCCAGTAAAGGCATTTCTTCATCTCCACAAAAAATTCAGATTTTTCTTCAAGCAAATGAAACCTTTTCATCTGCCGCCGGTCGTAAAGAATGAAAGACGCGTAATTATTATCCCTAATTCTCTAGAAGATCTCATTTGGCCACTTTTATTGTGGCCATTTTCTTCTCTAGCATCCTGTCTGTTGTTTCAGATACTCATCAAAACTCATCGTATCCTCACGTTCCAACGCGTCTTGTCGCTCTACGGAGGTCCTGCGTTCTATAGCGAACTGCTCGTCGCTAATAACCTCATATTCCTCATTGATCAGTTGCTGACGGTATTCATCTGCTAGTTCCAGTCCAAAACCACCAATGCCCTGACTCTTCACTTTTTCCAGCACACGGGCCGATAAAGTCAGTGATGAATCATCAAACATAGCAATTAATTCTTCGCAAACCTTTTGATACTGTGTGCCAGAACAACTATCCAATATTGTGGCAACCCGTTTCAAGTCACTAAATAACTTTTTGCCAACGTTTACTAGCGGCTCCTCCACACTTCCACAACCAAGGCCAATCATTTGCTCTGGTTTACGCCCTTCAAGGATCACTCTATTCCAATTCTTACGGCAACAATCTAATTCATCACTGCCCATTTCCGGTGCTTCGGCAAGCACACACCATATTAAGAATAGGTCAAGAAAACGAATTTGTGTTTCATTGACACCAATCGCGGCAAATGGATTAATATCCAATGAACGAACTTCGATATATTCCACTCCCCCACGCAACAAAGCATCAGAAGGCGATTCATTCCCTCTAGTGACACGCTTAGGTCGGATTGGCGCATACAACTCATTTTCAATTTGTAAGACGTTGGTATTGAGCTGAATATGTTTATCACCTTGCTTAGTGCCCAACTTAGCAAACTCGTCAGATGGCTTGTGAATCGCTTTTTTCAATCCTTCAATATAGGTATGTAGGTTATTAAACGTAATATTCAGATCGCTCTGTGATTTATTGGTGTACCCCAAATTACTCATTCTTAGTGAAGTCGCATAAGGTAGATAACAAGTTCCATCTTCTGTTCGATCAAAAAGAAAAGAAGTCTCTCTTCCACGTAAGAACGAGGAACAAATTGCCGGAGAAGCACCAAACAAGTATGGGATCACCCATCCAAAGCGATAATAGTTACGGATCAAGCGGAAATAGCCATTAGAGATCTGCTCTTTACCACTCTCTGCATCTTCAATACCAGCCCAGGCTCGCCAAAACTCAATTGGCAATGAAAAATTATAATGAACCCCGGATATGGTCTGCATCAACGCGCCATAACGATTTTTCAGTCCTTCACGGTATAAGGTCTTATAGCGACCAACATTCGATGTACCATATTGAGCCAAAGTAATGCTCTCTTCCGCATCAATAAAGCATGGCATACTTAATGGCCACATTTTTTCTTTGTCCAGCACACGCGCCGTGTGACGATGAATATCGTTAAGAAAAGAAATCGTATATTTTATATCATCACCAACTGGTGTTATGAATTCCAACAATGACTCAGCAAAGTCAGTAGTAATCCATTTATGCGTAAGCGCTGCACCAAGTGCTTTAGGATGTTCCGTTATAGCTAAACTACCATCTGAAGTAATACGCAATGTTTCACGTTCAACACCGCGACGAATTCCCTTTAAAATTGTCGGATGCGCCTCTAGCCATGATAGAGCCTTTGATACGTCCGGGATCAATTCGACCTCCCGTAGTGTTTTAGAAGAATTTTTATAAGGGTTTACTTTATCTTAAACAAGCCAAATTGTCGCTGATTAGATAGATAAGCAAAAATATTTCAGCGTCATACAGAGGGCAGGTTGGTTACGGCAACAGAAAGTAGAAAGGAAAAAGCCCTGCTGTTTAAGCAAGGCTTTAAATGGTGCATCCAGGAGGATTCGAACCTCCGACCGCTCGGTTCGTAGCCGAGTACTCTATCCAGCTGAGCTATGGATGCATGTTCAGTTTTTTACTCTGGTAAAATATAGCGGTTGCTTCGATTACCTGAATAGTACCTCGAATGGTTTCATCTCAAGGTTAAATTGGTGCATCCAGGAGGATTCGAACCTCCGACCGCTCGGTTCGTAGCCGAGTACTCTATCCAGCTGAGCTATGGATGCGTGTTCAGTTTTTTACTCTGGTAAAATATAGCGGTTGCTTCGATTACCTGAATAGTACCTCGGATGGTTTCATCTCAAGGTTAAATATGGCGCATCCAGAAGGATTCGAACCTCCGACCGCTCGGTTCGTAGCCGAGTACTCTATCCAGCTGAGCTATGGATGCGTGGTTTAAATGGCGGTGAGAGAGGGATTCGAACCCTCGATGCAGCTTTTGACCGCATACTCCCTTAGCAGGGGAGCGCCTTCAGCCTCTCGGCCATCTCACCGTACGCTTTCTTTCGAACTGTGACTCAGAACTTTTGTTTAAGCTCCTCGTCACTGCGTGGCGCACATATTACTTTCCCAGACTTATAAGTCAAACAATTTTTCTAAACCTGTGTTTGTTTGAACACTTCACACACAAGATGTTTAGTTTGACATCAAAAAGTGTACTTTGTCAGCAGCAAACTATTACACCTTCAATTAAAGTGCATGCAAATCATTATTCGCCACAATAACATAATAGGAACACGCTGTTCTTACGATAGAAAAACAAAAAAGATGGGAAAATAGACAAGAGTTTAAGAAATTAGCAAAATAAAAAATAAAAAACACCAACAGAGGTGAGATCCCTCAAAAATGGCGTCCGGTTCTGACAGAGATAGGACGCCAACTTAGAGTCAATAAGTTGTTGGCTGAGATTTTTCGGCCTGAATCCGCTGATAAATTTCTTCACGGTGAACAGAAACTTCTTTAGGGGCATTTACACCAATACGAACTTGGTTACCTTTAACCCCTAGTACTGTAACTGTTACCTCATCGCCTATCATGAGCGTTTCACCAACTCGACGAGTCAGAATAAGCATTCTTTGCTCCTTGAAAATTTAAAAGAGTCGGGTCTTTCGGTTTCCCCGCTATTATCCATCAAACACCGTGAAAACGTAAAACAATGGTATATGCTTAAAGTATAAGCAATTTTAAGCGCATTTCCTACCTATATAGTTTAGCCAAAATAAATAAATATGCGCTCAACCTTTTAACAATTTCACAACAAGATTTCAAGACACCATAAAAACAACTCTATGGTGCCCTCTAAACTCAGGTAATACCGCTTATAGCCGCGATGCTACCCACTCTTCCACGCTATCCAAAGCAGAAGGCAACGCTTCAATATCAGAACCACCTGCTTGGGCCATATCAGGGCGACCACCGCCTTTACCACCGATTTGTTGAGCTACAGAAGAAATTAACTCACCTGCTTTTATTTTAGCAGTCAGATCCTTTGTGACACCAACAATTAAGCTGATTTTATCATCACTTATAGTGGAAAGCACAATAATTGCTGAACCTAGTTGATTTTTCAGATCATCAACCATCGTTCTCAACATCTTAGGTTCTGTATTGCTTAACTGACTGACCAGCAACTTCACACCCTTTACTTCTTTCGCTTTGCTTGCTAAAGAAGAGCTTTCTTGTGCAGCCTGTTGATCTTTAAGCTGTTTAAGCTCTTTTTCCAACACTTTGGTTCTATCCAATGTCACCCGTACTTTTTCACTCAGGCTATGAATATCACTTTTCACCAATTGAGCAATATCCTGAAGTAAATCAACCTGTTGATGTACAGATTCCAACGCTTTTTTACCTGTAATTGCTTCGATCCTACGGATACCCGCAGCCGTTCCAGATTCAGCAACAATACGGAACAAGCCAATATCACCGGTACGATTTGCATGAGTCCCTCCACATAATTCAGTGGAAAAACCCCTTATTGACAGTACACGGACTTGCTCTTCGTATTTTTCACCAAACAGTGCCATCGCGCCTTTGGCTTTTGCTGTTTCCAGATCCATCAATTCAGTAACAACAGGTGAATTTTGACGAACTTCGGTATTAACCAAATCCTCAACCTGACGAATCTGTTCTGGTTTCATCGCTTCAAAGTGAGAAAAATCAAAGCGAAGGTATTTATCGTTAACCAGAGAGCCTTTCTGTGATACGTGCTCACCCAAAATTTGACGTAATGCAGCATGTAACAGATGGGTTGCCGAGTGATTCAAACGAATTGCATCACGACGCTCAATATCAATAACCGCATTAATTTTATGGTTTACACTTAAGGTACCTTTTTCAAGCTTACCAATATGACCAATAGCCTGACCATATTTTTGTGTATCAATAACACAAAAAGCACAATCAGTATTACTCAGAATACCCGAGTCACCAACTTGTCCGCCGGATTCAGCATAAAAAGCGGTCTTATCCAGTATAACAATCGCTTCTTCACCCGCTTGAATTTGATTGACTGATTCACCATTACGGAAGATAGCAGTTACTGTTGCCTGCTGTTCGTTATGATCGTAACCAGAGAAATCGCTGCGTTCATCAACTTTGATCAATTCATTATAATCAGTGCCGAAACCACTTGATTCACGAGCACGACGACGCTGATTTTCCATTGCCACTGCAAATTCTGCTTCATCAACGCTAATATTACGCTCACGGCAAACATCAGCGGTTAAATCCACAGGGAAACCATAGGTATCATACAAACGGAAAGCCGTTTCGCCATCCAGAATATCACCGGACAGTTTTGCCAGTTCATCGTCTAATAACTGAAGACCACGTTCCAGAGTACGAGCAAACTGCTCCTCTTCTGTTTTCAAAATCTGCTCAACAATGGCTTGCTGGCGTTTAAGCCCTTCTCCCGCAGCGCCCATCACTTCTATCAGTGGCGCAACCAGTTTGTAGAAGAAGGTATCTTTAGCCCCCAACATGTTACCGTGACGGATAGCTCGGCGGATAATACGACGCAGAACATAACCACGGTTTTCATTAGAGGGAACAACACCATCACAAATCAAAAATGCACATGAACGAATGTGATCAGCAATAACCCTCAGAGACTTATTACTCAGATCATCTGTAGCACCAGTGACATTAGCAACAACTGTAATCAAATCACGGAACAGATCGATCTCATAATTAGAATTGACGTGCTGCAATACAGCGGCGATACGCTCCAGCCCCATACCCGTATCTACTGATGGTTTTGGCAACGGCTCCATCGTGCCATCAGCATGACGATTGAACTGCATAAAGACGATATTCCAGATTTCAATATATCTGTCACCATCTTCCTCTGGGCTTCCTGGCGGCCCACCCCAGATATGCTCACCATGATCATAAAAAATTTCAGTGCAAGGGCCACAAGGACCGGTATCACCCATTTGCCAGAAATTATCTGACGCATAAGGTGCACCTTTGTTATCACCAATGCGGATAATTCTTTCTGCTGGTATTCCGACTTCATTCTTCCAGATATCATAGGCTTCATTATCTGTCTGATAGACAGTCACCCATAATTTTTCTTTAGGCAAATTAAACCAATCTTTGCCAGTCAGAAGCTCCCAAGCATAACTAATAGCATCATGTTTGAAATAGTCACCAAAACTAAAATTACCCAGCATCTCAAAGAACGTATGATGACGTGCGGTGTAACCTACATTTTCTAAATCATTATGTTTACCACCGGCACGAACACAACGCTGAGCCGTTGTTGCTCTGGAATAAGATCTTTTGTCCTGTCCAAGAAAAACATCCTTAAACTGGTTCATCCCTGCGTTGGTAAACAGCAGTGTTGGGTCATTATTTGGCACCAAAGAACTACTTGGTACGATTTGATGCCCTTTAGTATGAAAAAAGTCGAGAAACGCTTGACGGATCTCAGCGGTGCTTTTGCTCATAATTGTCCCGAAATCAAGCTGGAAAAAACAGATTTATGAATTGGTTAGGTGGGATATTCCATCACCTATTTTCAACTCACGAATAAACAAAGTGGGGATAAGATAAAAGTTCTTCTATACCCTTCATCTTTCAAGCTGCTGCTTTGTTGGCTGCTTTCACTCACCCCAATCACATAGTTATCTATGCTCCTGGGGATTCGTTCACTTGCCGCCGCGCTGCAACTCGAAATCTATTAGGTATATTAGAAGTAAAATCCCAGATACATCCATTCGCTGGCAGCATTGTAAATCGTCTGGGTATTTTCTGAAAGCATGATCGCATAATATGGATAATACTCGCTTTCTGAGAGAAGAAACCGCGTCATTATTAACGCGGTATAAGTTTGATGACAAAACTTTTACAGCTTTAATACAAGAATACAGACTATCGATATTATTAGATTAGAATTCTTCGTTATTCATCTCTTCGTTTTCATTATCTTCATAATCAGAAGCAGCACTATTGAACTCGCCGGCATTGTGCAACAGCATTTCACGTAATTTTTTATCCAGCTCAGTAGCAATTTCAAGATGTTCTTTCAGGTAGATGGTAGCATTCGCTTTGCCTTGACCAATTTTATCGCCATTATAGCTGTACCATGCGCCTGCTTTTTCCACCAGTTTATGCTTCACACCTAAATCGATTAATTCACCATAAGTGTTAATGCCTTCGCCATACATAATCTGGAATTCTGCTTGCTTAAATGGCGCTGCCACTTTGTTTTTTACCACCTTAACACGGGTCTCGCTACCAACGACCTCTTCGCCATTTTTCACAGAACCAATGCGGCGAATATCCAGACGAACAGAAGCATAGAATTTCAGCGCGTTACCACCGGTGGTTGTTTCAGGGTTACCGAACATGACACCAATTTTCATACGAATCTGGTTGATAAAGATCAACAATGTATTGGAGCTTTTCAAGTTACCGGCCAGTTTGCGCATTGCCTGACTCATCATTCGAGCTGCCAGCCCCATATGAGAATCACCAATTTCCCCTTCTATTTCGGCTTTTGGTGTTAAAGCAGCAACGGAGTCTACGATAATGACATCAACAGCGCCGGAACGTGTCAACGCATCACAGATCTCAAGAGCCTGTTCCCCCGTATCGGGTTGAGAACACAGCAGATTATCAATATCAACACCCAGTTTCTTCGCATAAACAGGATCAAGGGCGTGTTCAGCATCAATAAACGCACAGGTTTTACCTTCACGCTGTGCCGCGGCAATAACCTGTAATGTCAGTGTTGTCTTGCCAGAAGATTCCGGGCCATAAATTTCAACAATACGCCCCATCGGCAGGCCACCAGCACCTAATGCAATATCCAGTGACAATGAACCCGTGGAGATAGTTTCAACGTCCATTGAACGGTCTTCGCCCAGACGCATGATGGAACCTTTACCAAACTGTTTTTCAATTTGACCCAGTGCCGCTGCCAGTGCTTTTTGTTTATTTTCATCAATAGCCATTTTTACTCCCTCGTAAGCAATGAAAGGGTTCTCTCACTGCCGATGAATAATTTTTAATACCAAAATGTCGCCAACAATTATACTGTATAATCATACAGCATCAAGCTAATTTTTTATAATCTCTGATAACAATGTTTTCAGAGAATAAATGACAGATTGAAGGCGTACTTCATTCCGATCACCGTTAAAACAACAATGGCGGGACACAACTTCTACCCCATTTACCGTTCGATATGCAAACCCAAACCATACTGTACCAACAGGTTTTTCTTCGCTGCCCCCATCAGGCCCGGCAATGCCACTGACCGAAACCGCTAGATCCGCCTGTGCTGCTTTCAGTGCCCCTGCGGCCATCTCTCTCACAACCTGTTCACTGACAGCGCCATATTGCTGTAAAACGGCTTCTGATACACCCAGCATCTGATGCTTAGCTTTATTACTGTATGTCACAAAACTTCGGTCAAAATAAGCAGAGCTACCCGCAATATCTGAAATCGTTTTCGCCAACCAGCCACCAGTGCAAGATTCAGCACAAGTCACCCACAGTTTTTGCTGTCTCAGTTTCTCTCCCAGTTCAATACTAAGCTGAATCAGAATTTTTTCATTCATAACACACTCTTTATCCGGTAAAAGATCAATTTCTTTGAAACCGGTTCCAAATCCACAAACTCATGATTGTCAACGCCAACAGAGTACCAAAGCCTATCCCTGTTGTAACAACCGGGACGCCTATTTTAATCACCAATGAGTACAGGCCAAGCATCAATAACATAGCGATATTCTCACCCAAATTCTGTACTGCGATTGCATAACCGGCCCCAATCGTTTGTCTGCCACTTTCCTGCAATAATGCATTCAGTGGAACAATAAACAAACCGCCAAAAATACCGAGAATGATTAATAAGACGTAGGAAGCCCAAATACTTTGCTGAACAGCAAAAATGACCACCATCACGCCGATTAAAACGCCAGCGGGCATACAACGGTGGACTGTTTTCAGGGTGATGAAACGGGCAGCAGCACCTGCACCAATAATAATGCCGACAGCAACCATCACATTAAGTATTGTCGGCGTGCTATTGTCAGAAACTCCCAGCACAACAGGTACCCATAAGACTAATAGGAATCTCAGTGTTATACCCGCTCCCCAGAACAGACTTGTGCCAATTAAGGAAAATCGAGCTCCTTTGTTATGCCAAAGAATACAACAAGATGAAGCAAAGTCTGTCAGCATCTTTTTCAGATTCCAGCCCTTATCCCGACGTATGGCCGATAATCGAGGGATAAAGCAATTAGCGACAACAGCGATACCATACATCAACGCACAAACAAGCAGTGCGACAGCCAAGTTCCAATCAGACAAAAAACCGCCAGCAACAGAGCCCGTAAGAATAGCAATTATCGTTGAAGCCTCCATCAAACCATTAGCCTTTACTAAACGATCGCCATCGGTCAGTTCAACCAAGATTCCGTATTTAGCCGGTGAATATGATGCAGCCCCCACTCCCACCAAGGCATAACCCAGAAATGGATCATATCCCAGGCAGATAGCAAATGCGCCCAACAACTTGAGACTATTAGCAAACAACATCACACGATCTTTCGGGAAACGATCGGCAATTTGCCCCACAAAAGGCGCCAATAGGATATATGCCAAGACAAACACTATCTGTAATATTGGCTGGCTCCAGTCAGGATAAAACTGAGCTTTCAACTGTGCCAAGATCGCAAACAACAGCGCATTATCGGCAAAAGCCGAAAAAAACTGTGACACCAATACGGCTTTCATGCCACGGGTTAATAGCGGTTGAACAACGGAGGATGTATTCACGATGATTATTCCTGTTCAGCTTCCGCTATTTTCAGTGACACGCTTTCGTCTGACAGTTGGGCAAAACGTTTCCCCCGACCAAGAATAGTACAGAATCCCTGTTCATCAATTGAAACCATGTCTCCAGTATCGAACCAATCAAACTGAATATTCCCATACTTATCTTTTGCCGCGGGTGGTTCTAAATGATTTGGATCTTCAATTCTCAGATACCCTTTCATCATATTCGGGCCACGTAGCTGCAAACGCCCCCCCGCCTTAATTCCTGCTACTGGAATTAAACGGGATTCCATTGCTGGCAAAATCCGCCCAACAGTACCGACCTTAGCCATCATCGGCACATTCAATGCAATGACTGGCGCGCATTCTGTCATGCCATATCCTTCTAAAATGCGAATGCCGAATTTGTCTTGCCAAATCTGTTTAGTATTTTCAGCGAGCTTTCCAACACCGGCTATAACACAGCGAAGGCGTGCAAAATCATATGGATGAGCAAAATAGGCATAATTCTCCAGGAAAGTGGATGTGCCCAATAATACGGTACAGTTATGTTCATATACCAGTTCTGGCACTACCCGATAATGCAATGGGTTTGGGTAAAGAAATATCCGGCTACCAGACAACAACGGAGTGAATAAGCCAACAGTCAACCCAAATGCATGAAATAGCGGTAAAGAAGACATAAAACGGTCAAGTGGATTGAAATCAGTAATGGTTTTTATCTGTTCCACATTGGCTAACAAACTAGCATGACTGTGAACTACACCTTTTAATACAGCTTCTGAACCGGACGTAAATAGCACCAAAGCATCATCATCTGGTTTTTGTGTCACCATCGCTTGCTTCGGAAAAAAGAGGTGCCACAAGATCCATAATTTATCCAGAAAAGTCACTGTACCTTCAAAATCCTCAAGATAAACCCAATTAACCTCAGTGACCTGCTCCGATAAATGAGTTAATTGCTCCTTTTTTAGAAACTGCCGAGAAGTCACAATAGTTTTAACACTGGCGACGGCGACCGCATTCTTTAATCCATGACTGCCGGCTGTATAGTTTAGTAAAGCCGGTATTCTTCCCCTCAAAGATGCCCCGAATATCGCAGCTATCAGAATAGTGGCATTGGGTAAAAGAAAACCAATCCGTTCCCCCTGGCGGGTAAAACGCTGCAAAATACGGCTAGCACCCAGTACTTTTTTAAGCAGACTGTTATAACTGTCTTCTTTAAAAGAAACATCTTCAATACAGGGCTTAAAACGACCAAATTGTTTTCGTGCAACCAGTAAAGATTCAAATATTGTTTCTTGCGGCCGAGTCGCCATTCGGGCACTCATCATTATTTCATGCAAACGCTCACCGGCTAAACGACGACGTCGCTCCGAACTAGACGCATCCGGTATCGGCAATCGTGTCGCAGGCAGGATTTTCATTGTCACCTTCGGAAAAAGGTGAAGTTTGAAAATACCTTTTAATCGGCTGAATAGGGTTCTTTCTAATCCTTCAAGGCGAACAGGAACCACAACGGCTTCGGATATCGCCGCAATAAAAGCTGCCCCATCATAGATTTTCATCAAAGAACCGGTAACGGTAATTCTCCCCTCTGGAAAAACAACTATTGGTCGTCCTTTTTCTATTTCCTTAACCAGTATCCTGACCGCCATTGGATTTATTGGGTCTAAGGGAACTATTTCAACATAGCGCCTTACTAGTTTCATAAAACCACGATTTGCGATGTTGGAATAGACAGCAAATACTGGCCTGACAGGCAAGAAAAGTGTTAGCAAAACACCATCAAGAAAAGAGACATGATTAGGTGTGATAAGGCATTTGGGGTGGTTAAATTGTTTAATATCTCCTTCTATTGTTAAACGAAACATTAAACGAAAAACAAACCTTAGAAATTTAAATAACATATTCGTATCCCAACCCATTTGAAGAAATAAATAGAAGATACTATTTATCATTCGACACTGTAATATTCTTATTTCTTTATAAAAAATACTAAAATAGTGTCAGGAGACTATCCCAGAGAGAATAATTTCTTTCACATAAGTTGTAATTTTTTCCGGTGAAAATTGCGCATTAATAATATGATTTGCACACTCACAGTAGAGATTTTCTCTGGCAGCAAGCACTTCTTCCATTTCTTCAACAATAGATTTTCCCGTTAAACTAGGGCGTTGGGTATTTTCTGGTTGCTGCATTAATCGTTCGGCCAAGATGCTCGCTGAAGCTTGAAGATAAATCACCATGCCATTTTGTCGCATATATTGGCGATTTTCAGCGGAAAGAATGATCCCTCCACCGGTGGAAATAACGTGATTTCTTTGACTAACTTGTTGTAAAGCTTGACTTTCTAATTGCCGAAATTGTTGCCACCCTTGCTGGTTAACAATATCCGCAATGGTCATATTGCTGGTTTGTTGGATATGGTGATCAGTGTCAATAAATGTGTACGATAATTCATTGGCCAATAATTTTCCAACCGTCGTTTTTCCTGCTCCACGTGCACCTACAATAAACAATATTTGGTTCACTGCCTGATATCCTTGGTAAATTTCATCGTTAAAAATATATTAACGCCTATAGTAACCAGAACTTTACATCAACGTAAAATCAAAAGTTAATATATACGGTAAAAGCTACCCCAAAGCATGATCTTATCGAAACTTCAATATAATCAGATACGCTTCCGGGGTAACAATAAACAAATTAATTACGGATTAAATCATCTCCATAACCAATCCATTTATACGTAGTCAGCGCATCTAATCCCATTGGGCCACGGGAATGCAGTTTCTGCGTGCTAACGGCAACTTCAGCCCCCAGGCCAAACTGACCACCATCAGTAAAGCGAGTGCTAGCATTCACATAAACCGCGGCAGAATCAACCTGACGAACAAAATAGTCAGCATTGTGCAAAGATTGAGTCAAAATAGCATCAGAATGGGCGGTACCGTATGTCCGAATATGATCAATGGCCTGCCCCATATCACTGACAATTTCCACATTCATATCCAGAGATAACCACTCATCACGGTAATCTGCTTCTGTGATATCCACGACCTTAGCCGGCCCATCTTTCAAAAATGCCATTGCTGATTTACCCGCATGCAGAGTAACCCCCTGCTCTTTCATGCTCTTGCTCAATACGGGCAGAAAATCAGCCGCAATCTTCTGATGTACCAGCAAAGTTTCCAAGGAGTTACAGGCACTTGGACGTTGCACCTTAGCATTAGTGATTATAGTTAATGCCTTATCAAAATCAGCACTTTCATCGACAAAAGTATGACAAACGCCAATTCCACCCGTAATAACTGGAATAGTCGATTGCTCACGGCACAGCTTATGCAACCCTGCACCACCACGTGGAATCAACATATCCACATAGCGATCCATTTTCAGTAGCTGAATGACTAACTCACGATCCGGTTTATCTATCGCTTGTACTGCTGCGGTAGGTAATCCGCTCTGTTCAAGTGCCTGCTGAATGACTTTCGCTGTCGCTTGATTAGTATTGTGAGTCTCTTTACCACCGCGCAAAATAACCGCATTACCGGTTTTCAAGCACAGAGATGCAACGTCGACGGTGACATTAGGGCGTGCTTCATAAATCACCCCGACCACACCTAGTGGTACACGGCGACGCTCCAACCTTAAGCCACTGTCAAGCAAACTGCCATCAATGACTTGCCCTACCGGGTCAGATAAACGGCATACCTGACGAACATCATTCGCTATCGCTATCAAACGTTCTGGCGTCAATAACAGACGGTCCAACAATGCTTCGTTCATGCCCTGTTCACGGGCCTGAATCATATCAAGCTGATTAGCTTCAAGAATGATTGCACTTTCCTGCTCTAGTAAATCTGCAATGTGGATTAATGCCTGATTTTTCTGTTTTGTACTTAGCTGTGCCAGTTGCCATGCAGCTTCCCTGGCAGCCTTTCCCATTTGTTCTAACATTATGAATCCTTAACTCACGATCATGTCGTCACGATGAACCGCAACAGCACCATATTCATAACCGAGGATTTGGCTTATCTGTTGTGAATGGTGGCCTGCAATCAAACGTAGAGCATCACTGTTATAACGGCAAACACCATGCGCCAAATCCTTACCAGACAGACTACGAATGCGGATAACCTCTCCACGGGAGAAATCACCTTTAATATTTTTAATCCCTTTCGGTAATAGAGAACTGCCTTTTTCGCAGATTGCGGTTTCAGCACCATGATCAACAATAATTTCACCCGCCGGAGGGGCGCCAAAAATCCAACGCTTGCGATTTTCCATCGGGCTTTCCAACCCATGAAAGCGAGTACCTGTTGGATTACCTTCAATGACATTAGAGATAACACCAAGTTTATTACCCGCGGCAATAATGACATCAATACCAGCGCGACCTGCAATCCCCGCAGCCTGAAGTTTAGTTGCCATTCCCCCCGTCCCTAAGCCAGAAACGCTATCACCAGCAACCATACGTAATTCATCACTGATGTCATAAACTTCCGGGATAAGTTTTGCGTCTGGATTGCTACGCGGATCAGCGGTATACAGCCCTTCAATATCCGTCAGCAATAGCAATTTATCTGCTCCCCCCAGAATGGCTGCTAGCGCAGATAAATTATCATTATCACCAACTTTAATTTCCGCTGTCGCAACCGCATCATTTTCATTAATTACAGGCACAATGCGATTATCAAGTAAAGCATGTAAGGTATCTCTGGCATTTAAAAAACGTTCGCGATCTTCTAAATCCGCTCGAGTCAGTAACATTTGCCCAATATGGATACCATAAATAGAAAAGAGCTGCTCCCATAACTGAATCAACCGACTTTGACCGACCGCCGCCAGCAATTGCTTGGATGCGATCGTTGCTGGTAGATCCGGATAGCCCAAATGCTCCCTCCCTGCCGCAATAGCACCGGAAGTCACAATAATAATGCGATGACCTTTTTCATGCTGCTGTGCACATTGCCTTACCAGTTCTACAATATGAGCTCGGTTCAGGCGACGAGAGCCGCCTGTCAGTACACTCGTCCCCAGTTTCACAACCAATGTTTGGCTGCTATTCATCATATTTTTGCCATTAGATTTAAATTAAAAAAACAGTGCTCAGTTTTAACAGGAGAGAAGCGTTATGCCAACAGGCATAATGCTAAATTGAAAAAATAGGAGTTCAAAACAAACCCATGCTATTTACTTCATTCGAAACTACTTGAAATCTTTATAAAATGTCAATTTTAATTCGAAAGAATCAACAGCACCGATAAGACATGGGTAAAAATCCTGTAAAGTATTTAAAAAATCAATAGGTAATAGAAACTCTATTAACAGATTTTATTTTTCAACCACCTGCTAATTTCCTGTAACGCTTTATTGAAACTGCTATAAACAGGCGTTGTCGGAATAGCCAGTAATTTACTCTCCATTGATGACATTGCTATCAGCCTGGATTCTTCTTTCGGGCTGAAAATATCATTCTGCCAGTAACCCGCTAGCATAGGAACGGAACAACGCCGGCCTAACAAACCTTGTTTTTTAAGGGAGTAACAACCGAGTTCGAGGCGAAATGCATTTTCATCCACATTATAAATACCCAATCTGCTAGCAAACATATCAAGATACATCGAAGGTGAACTTTGTTGATGTTCAACGCTACTAAGCCACTCATGAACGATAGCACCAAGAGTCGCAACACCTTTGATACGTTTAGATTCCAAATAGGCCAACCGGACGGCAATATTGGCGCCAAAGCGAAAACCAAACAAGCCAATTCTGGTGTGATCAATCCAGGGAATTTCAGCCAGTTGATGGATTATTTGTTGATGGAGAATACAGGTATCCTGTGTCAGCCTCAGGCGTGAAGAGTAACCCATCGAAGGCATATCTACCGTTAACATAGCAAATCCAAGCGGCGCCAGGTAATCACGGAATAACCGATAATAATCATTTTGCAAATTATCTAAGCTGCCACAAACCAAAATAGTTGGAGAGGGCCTTTGCAATTGCTGAGGCAGATGAAGGAAGCCGGTCACACAACCACCGTCTTTCAGTTTGAACTCTATTTTCCTCAACTGATAGTCAAAGCAACGAGCCGCATTTTCATAAGCTTTATTGGCTAAA
Organism: Photorhabdus sp. CRCIA-P01; assembly: GCF_003545805.1. Lineage (GTDB taxonomy): Bacteria > Pseudomonadota > Gammaproteobacteria > Enterobacterales > Enterobacteriaceae > Photorhabdus > Photorhabdus antumapuensis. Next base: position 36,041 of record NZ_NMQR01000024.1, read on the forward strand.
ACAACGGCTTGTTGAGACAATTCATCCCCTTTAAGATGGGGATAACCGGCAATGCTATACAAATTAGCCGCTTTCAACCAGAAACTACCCGCTTCTAGGGTCTGTTCTGCTTGTAATGCTTTCTGTTGCCATAACATTGCCTGATGTGACCATTCAAAAATCCAGTTACCTTTACGATACCCAACCACAGTATCCAGTAAATTATCATCACTGCGCTGAGCGTTTGTCATGGCAATCCGGCACAACACTTCTTCTATTTCAAACGGATCAATGCCGCGCCAAATCCACATCAGCCGGTTAATCATACGATACCAACCACCATGACTATTACCATCCAATGTACTGTAATTACCCGCAATTAACCTGGGATGGCGGTGTTTTACCAGCGTGGAAGTTTCCTGATGTTTTTGTCTTGGCTTAAAAAGTGATTCTGAAAGGTTCTGGTTTGCCATAACAAATGCTGATCTTATTTACCTTCACAAATTGGTGGAACGAATACTACTCCCATATCCCAGGGTTGTTCGATCCAAGTATCTTGAGGAATATCAACAATATAATCATCAACCAGAGGTCGGCCTGCCGGTTTTGCAAAAATAGTCACAAAATGGGCTTTTGGATACATTTCACGGATGGCTTGAGCGGTTCCTCCGGTATCAACCAGATCATCCACAACGATGAAACCTTCACCATCACCTTCTGCTTTTTTCAGAACTTGTAGCTCACGTTGATTATTATGGTCATAGCTGGAAACACAGACTGTATCTACATGACGGATACCCAATTCTCGCGCCAAAAGCGCCCCAGGTACAAGACCACCCCGGCTAACGGCAATGATACCTTTCCACTGTTCGACAGGGAGTAAACGTTGTGCCAATTTACGGGCATGTATTTGCAACATATCCCAAGTTACGACATATTTTTCGCTCATAAAAATCGATCCCGACAACTTAAAAATACTTTAGAAAAGCATCTCGCAGAAAAAGTTGCGCGAATTATAGTGACTTAGGTCTGTAAAAACTAGCGGAAACAGGGAATCGATGAATCGTATTATTCTTAACAAAAGTAAAGTGGTATTCTGAGCCCAATAACATCATGGCGTTAAGCGCTCATCATATAAAAACTACTTCTCAGGTAGAGAGTAGTATTTCCACCTTAATTGAGATGCAGTCATAGGAGATTCGTCGTGTCAGAACTATCACAATTATCCCCTCAACCTCTATGGGACATCTTTGCCAAAATCTGCTCTATTCCTCACCCTTCTTACCATGAAGAAGCCCTGGCAACCCACATTGTTCAATGGGCGCAAGAAAAAGAGTTGCACGTTGAACGTGATCAAGTCAGCAATATTCTGATCAGAAAGCCCCCCAGTAAAGGGTTGGAAAATCGTAAAGCGGTTGTTCTGCAAGCACATCTTGATATGGTGCCGCAGAAAAACAGCGATACAGTGCACGATTTCATTAAAGATCCTATCCGTCCTTATATTGATGGTGAATGGGTTACCGCACAAGGTACAACACTGGGGGCCGATAATGGTATTGGCCTGGCATCAGCGTTGGCTGTATTGGCTGATGACAATGTAAAACATGGCCCGCTAGAAGTTTTATTAACCATGACGGAAGAAGCCGGAATGGATGGTGCTTTTGGCCTACAACCGGACTGGCTGCAAGCGGATATCTTAATCAATACCGATTCAGAGGAAGAAGGGGAAATCTACATGGGTTGTGCTGGAGGTATCGATTTTACCACCACTTTAGCATTGACTCGTGAAGCTGTTCCGGCTAACTACAAAACAGTAAAACTGATAATCAAAGGTCTAAAGGGCGGGCATTCCGGTTGTGATATTCATTTAGGACTGGGTAATGCCAACAAACTACTGGCACGCTTCCTTGCCGCCCATACTCAGGAATTGGGGCTAAAACTGCTTGACTTCCAAGGCGGTACTCTGCGTAATGCCATTCCACGTGAAGGCCATGTTATTGTCGCCATACCCGCCGATAAAGCAGCACGGCTGACTCAACTGAAAGATAAATACCTGGGGATCCTGAAAAATGAATATGTCATGGTCGAGAAAAACCTGACTGTATTGCTGGAAGAGGTTGAAACCGATCTTCAAGCACTGACGGATGATTGCCAGAACCGTTTTATCTCATTGCTGAACAGTACACCCAACGGTGTTATCCGTATGAGTGACATCATCAAAGGCGTAGTAGAAACTTCGCTCAACGTGGGCGTTGTGGCGATGGAACAGGATAAAGTCAATATTATTTGTCTGATCCGTTCGCTTATCGACAGCGGCAAATCCTATATTATAGGTATGCTCGGTTCCCTGGCCAAACTATCAAGCGCTGAAATTACTGCCAAAGGCGATTACCCAGGCTGGCAGCCGGATGCAAATTCTCCGGTGATGCACCTGGTACGTGAAACTTATCAACAGTTGTTCGATAAAACACCCAATATTATGGTGATCCACGCAGGGCTGGAATGTGGTCTATTTAAGAAACCTTATCCTGATATGGATATGGTCTCTATCGGGCCAACTATCACAGGTGCTCACTCCCCTGACGAACAGGTTCACATCAAAAGTGTTGGACAATATTGGAAACTATTGACCGCAGTCCTGAAAGCTATTCCTGAAAAGTCTTAATCAAATCTCCCCTGCTCCGATATCGTCGCGGGGGAACTACCATTCAAGCGACAGTTGCCGATCAATTTCTGGATCCAGCAAAGTCACGTGCAGGCCCACTAAACGAACGCCACGCCCTTCCCGGCGAGATGTCCATGTTTTCTGGGCCAGTTGGAGTAAATCCGGTTTATCCAATAGTGGATGAACATGTTCCTGAGTTGTCAGTTGAAAATCATCAAATTTCAGCTTAACCCCCTGACGGGCAATCCGCAGATCAGGTTTAACATTACTCAATCGTTTTTCTAATTCCAGATATAAACTTTCTATAAGTTCAGTGCACTGTTCCCATTGATGAATATCCCTCGCAAGTGTCCGCTCCACACCAATTGATTTTCGCAGACGGTCTGGATTCACCAATCGTTCATCAATACCGTGACAACGATCCCAAAGTACCTGACCAAATTTCCCCAACTGTTTCACCAAAACAATGACGTCATATTTTCGTACATCAGCACAGGTTTCCAACCCCATATTAGCCAGCCGTTGCACCATGACTTTGCCAACACCAGGAATTTTTTTCAGAGGTAAAGTTTTAACAAACTCAGACACTTGATCAGGTGAAATCACATATTGCCCATTCGGTTTATTAATATCAGAAGCGATTTTTGCCAGAAATTTTACCGGAGCAATACCAGCCGATGCCGTCAGTTGCAGTTCATCAAAAATGGATTTACGGATTTCATGGGCGATAAGTGTGGCAGATCCATAACAATGGTGGCTATCAGTGACATCCAGATAAGCTTCATCCAATGACAGAGGCTCTATCCACTCGGTATAACGAGAAAATATCTGATGGATATGCCGGGAAACCTCCCTATACAGTGCCATACGCCCCGGAAGAACTTTGAGTTGAGGGCACAGTTTCAGCGCCATTGCAGTGGACATTGCACTACGTACCCCAAAACGACGGGCAGGATAATTAGCCGTGCTGATAACACCTCGTTTATCGGCATCACCACCAACAGCTACCGGAATATGACGGAGTGACGGATTATCCCGCATTTCAATAGCGGCAAAGAAACAATCCATATCCACATGAATAATCTTTCGCATTTTGCTTTGACCAATCATCACAAACTGTACAAACATACAGTTATTCATTATTAAGATCAATCAGAAAAAAAAGTTAATCCCGTTATTAACTTTTTACTGCCCGATTCCTTGCGTTAAGTGGCCTATCCTGTAAGTGCAACTTTTCTATTTAACGATATTCCAGGATGCTTATAACAATGAAAAATAGCGGGAAACCACAAAAAACCTCAGCTACAGCGACGACACAGCCAATTAATCGTACCCTTCATTATGCTTTATCGAGCATGATTATACTGAGTACTGGCCTGCCAGGTTATCTGGCTGCACAGGAAAATGGAGCTCAAAAAGCAAAAGAAAAACCGGAAAAATCAGAGAAAGTGATCACACTTTCTACACTTTCTGTTATTGGCGGATTGAATAATAGCGTCAGTGCTGGAAGCTCAGTATTGAAAAAAGAGGATATTGAACGTACCCAGGCAGATAATATTGCCGAGCTGCTCGATCAACTTCCCGGCGTTTCTATGTCAGGATCGCCTCGTCCAGGCGGCCAAACCCTGAATATCTGGGGAATGGGTGATACAGAAGACGTTAAAGTCACCCTGGATGACGCACCGAAAGGCTTCGAGAAATATCGCCAAGGCTCTATCTTTATTGAGCCGGAATTAATCAAACGAGTCGATGTCGATAAAGGCCCACATAATCTACTTGATGGTAATGGCGGATTTGGTGGAACAGTTAAAATTGTCACTAAAGATGCAAGTGATCTATTACAGCCTGGAGAAGATTTTGGTGGATTACTGAAATACAGCTATCACACCAATGACCGCCAAAATATTTATAGCAGCGCAATCTATGGCCGGACAATAGAAGGCTTTGCCGACGGCTTGTTATATATGAGTAAACGGGATGGCGGCAACATTAAACGGCCAGATGGTACCCGTTTTGCTTTCTCTAAAAGTGATCAGGCATCCTACTTACTGAAAACTAATTTTTACCTGAATGATACTCATACATTGACACTTTCTGCTATGCATTCTGATTCTGCTGGTTGGCAGCCATGGGCAGCAAAACGCAATGAAATAGTCGTCCCGTCAGAAGCCGAGGTTGAGAAATATGGTTGGAATGAAGCCTGGCGCCGTAAGTTGGTTTATCGTGATCAGACAGATCAAAACTACACCGCCAAGTGGAATATCGCACCGGAAGACAATCCGTTACTTAATCTGACAGTAACCTATGCCTATTCGAAAACAGAGCAGCATGATAAGCGCTCTAAAAAAGCCCACAGCGGTTTTATTGGTTCATTGGGAAATGAAAGCTGGATCGACTATGTCGATAACTTAGCAGATATAAATAACAAAAGTGCTTTTATAACCGGGCCAATAGAACACACATTACTCGTTGGAACTCGTTGGCATAAAAATCAACGTAATACCCTTATGCATGATAAAAGCAAAGACAAAAAACCTGAATATAATTATGGTTATTTTCAGCCAACCTACATGCCTTCAGGAGAGCAAAAAACGCGTAGTTTCTATTTGCAGGATGAAATGATTATCGGCAGCGTTACTGTGACGCCCGGTGTTCGCTATGACCATATCACCAATACCGGCAAACCCAATATCGCGGCAATCTACAATAATAGCTCACCAAATGTAGGCCATGACTACAGCAGCGTCACCTATACCGGCTGGTCTCCACATTTAGGTATCATGTGGAAAGCAACACAAAACCTGTCACTATTTTCGGATGTCAGCCGGACATGGCGTGCGCCACTCGTGGATGAACAGTATGAAATGCAATATGCACAAGCGAGTGTCACGGCCACCAGCCGTAATTTAGATGTAGAAAGAGTGACGGGTTTACGCTTCGGTGCGATTCTGAATTTCAGTAACCTGCTGGCAGACCAAGATAGTTTGCAAATCCGTACGACTTTATTCCGTAACAGAGGCAAGGATGAAATATTTGTCCGTCGTGGAGTCGTGTGTAAATCACCGGATTGCGGAAAGCCTTTATCCAACTACCGTAATTTACCGGGATACACCATTCAGGGGCTGGAAATCGAGACTTTCTACGACAGCGATTACCTGTTTGGAAAACTTTCTTACTCAACTATCCGTGGTCAGAGGGATGCTTCACCACGCGATCCTTGGGGTAAAAAAACCTGGATTGCGGAAATTCCACCCACCGCTGCCCACACCATGTTAGGCATAAAAATCCCTCAATGGCAGATGTCTATGGGCTGGACCGGCGATTTTGTCCGTAAGCAAGATAGATCGCCTAAAGATGGCGATCCCATGGCGGTACTTTGGTCAATACCTAAAAGCCAAGGTTACGTTCTGCACGGTTTGTTCGCCAGCTGGCAACCTGATTTCCAACAAGGTCTTGAAGCCCGTGTAACGGTAAATAACCTGTTTAATCATGATTATTACCCATATCTCAGTGAATCTGTTTCCGGGGTTGGGCGTAACATTAAATTCAGTATCTCCCAGAAATTCTAATTTCTCACCTGATAGTTCCCTCTTTTTGAGGGAACTCAGACTGCTAACCAACCCATTTAAAATTTCGTTTTATCGGAAACTCTTGATAGCGTGTTATCGGCTGATTCGTTTTCTCTAATGCTTTAATACATCAACGATGGTAAAAGTCTGGCAGATTAATCAGCCAGAACGGTTAAACGGGCATTTAAACGTTTAAACAAAACCGTGGAAAAACAACGTTATTGGAATGATTAAATCAATGTAAAAAAAATTTAAACCCGCGTATTTAAGGTGTTGGTTTTGCATAATAAATGCAACATAATAATGCCGCAAATAATCTGGTTAATATTCATTTAAATCATTTGTTTGCGGATTTTGTTACCCCTATTTTTAATGATTTAATCGGTTTATGAAAAAGTTTATTCCCCGGTTGAAAACGTTATTAAAATCGGTTTCTTGAAACTCTTTATCTATGGGAACCTCAAAGATTGCCAAACAGCTAAAGATAGGCCGATAAACGGTCTACAAGATACTGGTTTCAGATTAAATATAGAGCTATATTTAGCCCTATATTTAGTATATTTTATAATTTTTCTGAACGGAGGTTTACCATGTTGCAGAAAGTCATGTGTGGCTACACAACAGCTATCAGTAAGTTTAAATCCAATCCCAGTGCAGCACTGGCAGAAGCCCAGGGAGATGCTATTGCTGTTTCATCTAACAATCAGATCCAGTTTTACGCCGTTCCTGCCGCACTTTTTGAAGAAATGAGCACACTTTGTGAATATGCACAACGGGGAAGTACGGAATTGAAAAGCATCCCGGCCAATTTCACCGGAGAAGGGCTAAATATGAATAAAATAACCACTAAGATGGCTGCAAAAATCAAAGAAGGGATGGCCGGGGACTACGAAGAATGGTCGTAAGATATGGACCTATCTCTCCGAAGAAAGGACACGACCAATCTTTAGTGATCTGCTGGTGATGAACAACGCCCTTCGTCTCCAGCAGATCATTTTCACCTTAGTGAAAATGAAATAAAGAAAATAACGGAAAAGTCAATAAGCAATTAAAAGGAAACTCTGCGGTGATAAGAATATTCACGCACAGTGTTTTAAAAGAGGCTTTAGGCGAACAGAAAACCAAGGCACTGGTTGATGACTTTCGGGCCTATAAAAGAGGGAAAAGGCTTACCCATTACCTTTGGTCGAGACGTTCCCTACCGGTTTACGCATAATCGATCTTACCTTGAATTGCAGCACCTGCATTTCAAAGACGAAGGATTTCCACTCAAACTGGTGCAATTTAAACGAACCAGTGGTTATGTTTTGGTTTATTGCCTTGGTTTTTTCGACGCCAACACCTATCTGTTAATCGCGATTATCAAACACTGGGATCACAACAAGCCCAATGATGTAGCTGAAACGGACAGGGATATCCATTTAATGAACGAGCTGGAAAAAATTGCCGAAGGCTTTCGGGAAAAATACTAGTCTGACGGTAACAAGTGAACATTTGTTACTCCGATTTTTCATGATTGATGATTTAATTGGTTTAATTGGTTTAATTGGTTTAATTGGTTTAATTGGTTTAATAAGGTTTTAATCGTTGCTTTTACTACTCTTAATACCTGTTTTATATTAAGTTTAATCATCATGGTATATTGTGTTTCACGTTTAATCAACGTTAATTATACTTGCTTTTTATCTTTGTCAATGCTGTTTTACTGGCAATTTTAAACAGTTTTCATAAGTTACCCTCCTTTCTTTTATCTTCATAAATCAACCAGTAAATAGCTTGACGGTATAAATATGCCCCTTTATATTTTTTCGGATAATATTATTTTTTTCGCTGATTTATTTTCAATTTTCTGTTAATGGTTAATGGATTTCGATTAAATTTGATTAACGCCTTTTTAAAAAAACGCACTTATAGTTAAATCTGCCGCCGTCTTTTATACCTAATAGATTTCGAGTTGCAGCGCGGCGGCAAGTGAACGAATCCCCAGTCACATAGATAACTATGTGACTGGGGTGAGTGAAAGTAGCCAACAAAGCAGCAGCTTGAAAGATGAAGGGTATATTACCGGTATTAAAATCAAAGCCCATTTCTTTAATAGTTTTTAATACTGCTAAATGTTTTTGTGCTCTTTTTCTGCCAATCAGGTTTAATCAAAAGGCTTATCGGCTTTTTTTAACAATTATCTTTGATTTTTCGAAAGCCTCTTGTAATCATGCAAAAATGTAAAATCTTTTTTTGAGAAAACTTTTTAATGCGGCTAATCCTGTTAAATGTTTTTATATAATATTCCTGTTATTTGGTTAACCCAGTTATTTCGTCACCTTATTAATCAATTTAAAACCCATTTTTTCTGATGTTTTCTCTTTCAATGCCAGTATAGCATCGAATTTTTTACCCGATTTAAAAAATCTTTAATCATTGATTTTCACCTTTAATGATTAAAGTTTTATCTGTTTTTTCATAACACACTTACGCTTTTTTCCCGATTTTAAAACCACATTGACAGCCAATGGTTACATTTGAACAGCTTGAAAAGCTCGCCATCACTCTTGATAAATTGCCAGTCCAAGTAAAAAGAGCTTTTTTGCTGGCACAGCTACAAGGACTGCGTTATAGCGAAATAGCTAATCAACTTCAGGTTTCTTCCAGTTCAGTAAAACAGTATTTGCAACGAGCACATAACAAATGTAAAAAAATTCAAATTCTCACTTAAAATTCAAAAAACCGTGTTACATTCAAAATTGATTTCATTAAGAAATCATTAATAAAGTTAATTATTTTAATTTAACTATAATTGGATATTATGGAGAAAACGATGCGACACGGAATTACCGCTACAATCCTACTTTGCTGCTCTGCCAGCGCTTTCGCAACAACACCACAAATTATCGCTCATCGTGCTGGTACAGGCGATGCACCTGAAAATACCGAGTACGCAATTTCCAAATCCTTAGAAAATAAAGCCGATGCTATTTGGATCACTGTTCAGCTTTCAAAGGATGGTATTCCAGTACTCTATCGTCCATCAGACCTAAATAGCTTGACCAATAAAAGTGGACTCGTTTCTGGTTATAAAGCAAGTCAGTTGGCTAAATTTGATGCCGGTTACAAATTTGGCTCTGATAGTGATCATCCATTCCGTAATAAAGGGTTAGGTATTCCAACACTGGAACAAGTCTTAAAAAAATATCCAGATACTTTCTTCTATATTGATCTGAAATCACCGGATGCAGACCCAACACAGCAAGCCAAAACACTAGAAAAAGTACTGACCAAACAAAAAGCGCTTGCCCGTACCCGTTTCTATTCCACTAACGAAACTTACCTTAACGCATTGCCAACAACAATTCAGCGTTTTGAAAACCGTGATAAAACCCGCACCATGCTGGCAAATATCACAATGGCTCACCAATGTGACATCCCTACCAATACCGACACCGCTCGCTGGTATGGTTTGGAAATGCGCCGTAACGTAGAAGTTGTTGAGAAATATACTCTCGGTGAAGCACGTTCTAAATCAGTATTGTCATGGGATAAGGAAGCAATGAAGTGTTTCCGGGCTAAAGGTGGTGCAAACATCATTTTATTTGGCATTAAAACCAAAGAAGATTTCAAACAGGCTAAAGAGCTCGGTGCCGATGGTGTGCTGGTGGATTCTCCCAAGCTGTTCAGTGCCTTTAAAACAAAATAAGAATTGGCGATTCCCAGAAAAAAACTCCCCCAGTCATTATGTTGAAGGAACACTTTTCCCTATCAGATAAAACCCTATATAGACAGAACAAAACAGAACCCGCAATTTTTTGCGGGTTTTTGCTGCTGAGGCGCATTTTCCAAGTTCAAAATGAGATTTTCAGTAATCAACCCCCAATTTCTTTAAACGTGAGATCAATGTCGTTGGGTTCATTCCCAACAATTTTGCTGCACCGTCATCACCAAAAATTTTCCCTTTGCATTGTTTAACGGCAAGAGAGAGATTTTTAATTTCCAACTCTTTCAGCTGTTGCATGGTCAGCACGTCTTCGATTTGTTGAAGTTCATTGTAAATATTCTGGGGCGTAGTTTCATTTTGCGGTTGATCTTGTTCCAGCAAATATTTAAAGGAAACAGCGCCTTGTTTTGCGGTAATGAGTGCGCGTTCAATGACATTTTGCAGCTCACGGATATTGCCAGGCCAGTCATATTGCTGTAGCCCCAAAATATGCTTTTGTGAAAATGGTAGATAATTAATTTTACGCTTGTCACAAATCAACTTAGTAAAATGTGTAACCAAAAGTGGAATATCTTCTTTACGGTCACGTAAGGCAGGTGCATAAATCGGGAATACATTTAAACGGAAATACAGGTCTTCACGAAAGCATTTGTGTTTAACTTCTTCTTTTAAATTGCGGTTAGTGGCGGCAATAATCCGCACATCCACAAGCCGCGTTTTTTCTTCGCCGACCCGCTCAAAAGTGCCTTCTTGCAATACACGCAGCAGTTTACTTTGTAGCTCGATAGGAATTTCACCAATTTCATCTAAAAACAATGTGCCTTGGTCTGCCAATTCAAAACGCCCGACACGGTCACGCACAGCCCCAGTAAATGCACCTTTGACATGTCCGAAAAATTCACTTTCAAACAGTTCCGAAGGAATAGCGGCACAATTAACCCGAATAAGTGGTTGCTGTTTACGGTGACTGGATTGGTGAATGGCACGGGCAATCAGTTCTTTGCCTGTACCTGATTCACCATAAATCATCACGTTGGCATCAGTTGAGGCGACCACCTCGATTTTTTCAATAATCTGTAAAATGGATGCACTGCTGCCAATAATTTCATGATATTGATTTTCTTGTAAAATTTCTTCTTGCAGATATTCATTTTGCTGTTCCAGGCGGCTTTTTAAATCTTGCAGTTCTTCAAGAGCATGGGTCAGTTGCCTTTCGGTATTCAGCCGATCGGTAATATCGCGGAACACCACTACCGCGCCAATAATTTCACTGTCACGAATCACTGGGGTACTGGTAAATTCCACCGGAAAGCAACTGCCATCACGGCGCCAAAAAATTTCCTGAATACCTTCATGTACAATACCATCATGTACCGCCGCATAAATCGGGCACTCTTCTTCAGGATAGGGTTCGCCATTTTCATGAGTATGGTGATGAATCCTATGGATATTGTCACTCAATACATCTTCTGGTTGCAGTCCCAACATTTTAGCCCCGACAGGGTTAATAAAGGTACATAAGCCTTGTTTGTTAATACTGTAAATACCGTCACCGACTGAACTCAGTAATAAATGCTTGCCTGTGTCGGAGTCAATAAACAGTTCTTGCAAGGCTTGCGATTCTTTTAAACCTGTGCCAATGACTTTATCAGCATTTGTATTGAGTTGGCGCAGCTCTAAATCTTTGACATCCACCAGCGACCATATCAGCAAGGTTTTGTTTTTATAGGGCAATGAAATGGAAGTAATATCCAACTGGATTTTTTCACCATTTTTATCAAAGACATACAACTCATTGTTCCAGGCCCAACCTTTTGCCAAAGCGCCTTCGGTAAATGCCATAAGGTATGGCAGTTGTCTGAAATGACCAAAAATGGAAGTCACCGTTTTTTGAATAATTTCATGACGTTCATAGCGTAATAGTTGGGTGGCACTGATATTCACATCAATAAACTGGTTTTGATGTGGGTCTAGCACAATTAATGCCTGTGACGTGTGTTCAAATACCAACGGGCGAATCGAATCTTCAGAAACTACCCAGTCCGAGATAAAGTCAGTTGTATTCATACTATGAATTTTCATAATTTAAGTTATGGAATTTCATAATACTACGAAAAATCGTAACTGCCCAGCAGTTCAATTTATCTCCAAAAAAATATTTTTATAGAAATTAAATGTTATTTTTCAATTTGATAGTAATTAACCTCCGCCAAAAAGTATAACTTGGCACAACTCTCGCATTAATACAGTCAGACTAGACTACATGTTGGTTCATTCCCAAATAACATTGAACTAGGAGGCTGCTATGCCAAACATTGATATCGAACAATATAAAGATGGTGATTTTCTCGTTGATTATGAAGAAAAAGTGTTTGAGGAAGTCAAAGCCCTGCCAGGTGAAAAAGCATTGGTGACTTTCCATACTGTTGCATTTGAGGGATCAATTGGACTGGTCAATGTGTTACAGGCAAAACGTTTATTGCGCAAAGGCTTTGAAACCAAAATCTTGCTTTACGGCCCAGGCGTGCAGTTGGGTGTACAACGTGGTTTTCCAACTTTAGGGGCAGAAGCTTTTCCGGGTCTCTTAGCCGTCAATAATCAGTTGAAAGCCTTTATGGAAGAGGGTGGCGAAGTCTATGCTTGCCGTTTTGCATTGCAAGCGATGTATGGTCAAACCGAAAAAGCACTTATTCCAGGGATTCGTCCTATTAATCCACTGGATGTGATGGACTTAAAACTGCTAATGCGTCGTGACAATGCCTTAATCATTGATACTTGGACTGTCTAAGTAAACATAAACTATGAGGGGGATAAGGTTATGAACCGAATAATTAAAGCTGCCGCAGTACAATGTAGCCCAGTGCTTTATAGTCAAGCCGCCACGGTAAAAAAAATCTGTGACATTATTTTAGAGCTTGGAAAACAAGGAGTACAATTTGCAGTCTTTCCTGAAACCGTCGTGCCTTATTACCCTTATTTTTCCTTCGTACAACCGCCATTCGCCATGGGTAAAGAACATTTAAAACTGTTGAATGAATCGGTGGTTGTACCTTCCGAGGCAACCTTAGCAATTGGTCAAGCCTGTCTTGAGGCCAGCATGGTGGTGTCGATTGGCATTAATGAACGTGCGGGCAGTACAATTTATAACGCCCAACTGTTATTTGATGCCGATGGTTCAATCATTCAGCATCGCCGCAAAATTACCCCAACTTACCATGAACGCATGGTGTGGGGGCAAGGTGATGGCAATGGTTTACGTGCCATTAATTCTGCGGTGGGACGTATTGGGTCGCTGGCATGTTGGGAACATTACAACCCGTTGGCACGTTTTGCCTTAATGGCAGATGGTGAGCAAATTCATGCTTCCATGTTTCCTGGTTCGTTGGTAGGACAAGTCTTTGCCGATCAAATCAACGCAACCATTCAACACCATGCTTTAGAGTCTGGCTGTTTTGTGGTCAATGCCACCGCATGGCTGCATCCCGAACAACAACAACAAATTATGCAGGATACTGGCTGTGAGATCGGTCCAATTTCAGGAGGATGTTTTACCGCCATTGTTTCCCCCGAAGGCAAGTTCCTGGCTAAACCGATCACGCAAGGTGAAGGTTATTGCATTGCCGATCTGGATTTCAGCCTGATTGATAAACGCAAACGCATGATGGATTCGATTGGGCATTACAGTCGTCCTGAATTGCTCAGTTTATTGATTGATCGTCGTCCAACACAGGTATTACACGAACTGAAAGTTGAACCATCCGATCAAAGTCATCCCGAAAAGCGCTCAAAATTTAATGAAGAACATGTCGAAACCGTATTGATGTAAACCCAATCGATAGGGGGTAAAAATGTCTGCAATACAACTATTGACCGATTTGCAATGTAATGGTCTGAAATGGGAAGGCGATTTTGGCTTATCCCGTAGAGGTGGCGCCGGGCCAAGCGATCATAAGGCGCTAAGCCTTGACGGGCAGACCATGATGATTCCTGTGCTGAACCTTGCAGCACAAGATTCTCCCTATACCGCAAAGCCTGAACCGCACTCTGACAAGGTGATCGTCTTTAAAAACCGGATTCCGGTGGCGACCTTAACTGCGCCTGCACGACCCCGTTTTTATGATTTAAAAACCGCCGAAGGCATTGCCTATGAACAAATTGCGACCTTACATAGCCATGATGTGTTGGCGACAACGGTGTTACAGCATTGCATTCGTATGAAGGACAAGGCAACTGCATGCCAATTTTGCTCGATTGATCAGTCTCTAAAAGAGAGTCGAACCTTGATCCGTAAACGCCCGGATCAATTGGCGGAGGTCGCAAAAGCCGCCGTTGAACTGGATGGTGTCAAGCAAATGGTGATCACCACCGGTACGCCAAATACGGGAGATCGTGGGGCAAAAATTTTATATGACTCAGTTAAAGCAATTAAGGCGCAAGTAGATTTGCCGATACAGGTACAGTGCGAACCACCCGATGATTTTGCCTGGTTTCAACGTTTAAAAGATGCAGGCGCTGTGTCGATTGGGATGCACCTTGAGGCAGTGAGCGAGCGTATACGGCAGAAAATTATGCCGGGCAAAGCCGAAGTCTCGTTGGAAAAATATTTTGCGGCATTTGAGGCAGCCGTTGCGGTGTTCGGTCGGGGACAGGTCAGTACCTACATTTTGGCCGGTTTGGGTGACACCGAACTGGAAATCGTGGAGATGACCGCCAAACTGACGGAAATTGGCGTGTATCCATTTGTGGTGCCATTTGTACCGATCCAAGGTACGCCATTAGAGCATCATCCTAAACCTGATCACGCTTTTATGCAGTCGCTCTATCCGAAAGTTGGACAGCAACTTAAACAACATGGTTTGCACTCGGAAAAGACTCAAGCCGGCTGTGCCAAATGTGGCGCTTGCTCTTCGCTGAAAGCGTATGAATAAGGAGAATGTGATATGGAACTTTCTCACTATCCTTGGCTGCTTGAGCTAAATGATGGGCTGAAACCATTTGTTAGCGATGACATTGCCATCAAAATTGTGTCGGAAGATTGGGAGCGTCGCCAATATTATCGTCTGCGTGAAGTAACCTTTCGCGATGAACAAAAAATCTTGCAAGAAGATCGTGACGAGCACGATGTTGAAGCATTAGGCATTGTTGCCATTGGGAAAATGTTTGGTGAGCATGACCGGGTGATTGGTGCAGTGCGGATTTTCCCTGATGGCGAACAGACATGGTATGGCGGGCGTTTATGCGTAGAGCCTTTATATCGACGTCGCCATACCATTGGTAAAGCATTAATCAATACTGCGGTATCGACCGCCAAGAACTTGGGATGCCGTACTTTTTTAGCCACTGTGCAAAGTCAAAATGAACGCTATTTCAAAAGGTTATGTTGGGATAGTTTGCGTCAGTTGACCGTTGCCAATATTCCACATGTGTTGATGCAGGCACGGATTGAAAACTATCCTTTACAGCATATCCCGCTGCAAGCCTATATGCAGAAGGAGGCGCAATGATGGAACTCAATCAACTACTCGACATGTTAAAACAGACACCCGCAATGCAATCCAAGCAGGCGATTGCTCACACGGTTTCAGTCAATACAACTTGCCCTGTGGATTCATTGGATAGCTTATATGCCTATCCCGGAGATGACACGGCAGCACTGCCGCTAAATGGTCAATATGTGTTGCACGCCTGTGAAGGCATGCTACCTAGTTTTGTGACCAATCACCCTTATTTTGCCGGATGGTCAGCGGTGATGGCGAACATTAGTGATATTGCCGCCATGGGTGGCCGGGCATTGTCCGTAGTAAATAGTTTTTGGCATACCAGTAGCGAACATGCCCAGTTGTTAATGCAAGGTATGCAAGATGCTTGTCGTGCTTATGATGTGCCATTGGTCGGTGGGCATACCAATCTTGCCGTCGTTTATCAGCCCACTTTATCCGTTGCGATTCAAGGCATAGCGCGAAAATTACTCTCGGTGTTGCATGTCAAACCACAACAAAAAATTCTGATTGCGTTAAATTTGCAAGGGCAATTCCACGCCAATACCACTTATTGGAAATGCTTTGAACGGGTGCCTGACCACATTTTACAGTCACAAATTGCCTTATTGCCTCAATTGGCAGAGGCAAATCGGGTTCATGCCGCCCGTGATATTAGCAATGCCGGCATTTTAGGCAGTTTGTTGATGCTGCTCGAAGCTACGGCATCGGGGGCACATATCAACTTAGACGCCATTCCTAAACCTGACGATGTGGACTGGTTTAAATGGCTACAAATTTTCCCCAGTTTTGGTTTTTTACTGACTGCCGATGCAAATGAATGTGAAGAAATTATCGAGCTGTTTCACTGTCAGAACATTGCCTGCGCGGTGATTGGTGAAACCAATGTCAGTGGTGAGATTGCCGTGCAGCAACAGCAGCAATACGACATATTTTGGGATTTTAACAACCGAATGTTTACCGGTTTTTGTTATGCCGACGTTTTAACAAAGTTACAGACTCAATCCATACAGATTGAGGCTAAAAATCAGCAGGAGTCGATGTTATGCCCAGTGTGAATTTTACCGTGAAATGGCCTGATGGGAAGCTGATTCAATATTACTCACCCTCAACGGTGATTTATGAATATCTGTCCATTGGTCAACGTTACCCAAGTACGCAGTTCTTACATCAAGTTGAAAATGGCCTGAATGCCGCATCGGAAAGAGTACAGGCACGTTATGGCTTTGTCTGTAGTTCGGCCATGGATACTCTGGCAATGATCAAACGCCAAGCCAAATTCTTCGGGCCAAGCCCGGAAGATCAAATTGAAGTTATTGAAATGACGAATCAATGAGAGGGATGTTCCATGTTAAATATCCAAAATCAAATGTTACAGCCACATTATGATGTGGTGATTATTGGTGGTGGTCAGGCAGGTTTATCTATCAGCCATTATTTGCAAAAAGCAGGCATTGACCATGTGGTATTGGAAAAAGAATCCGAGTTAACCCATAGCTGGCGCCGTAAACGTTGGGATAATTTTACCTTGGTGACACCGAACTGGCAGTGTCTATTACCTGAACATCCTTATCAGGGAAAAGATCCTGACGGCTTTATGACTAAGCCTGAGATTGAGGCGTATCTTGATGAGTTTATTGAAAAAACAAATCCTCCTGCCATTTTAAATATTCAGGTAGAACAGGTGAAAAAAGTGGCAGCGCATGAGTTTGTCATTAAAACCAATCACGGTACCACTACAGCCAAACAGCTTGTCATTGCCGCAGGTGGGTATCACACTCCGATTTATCCAAAACTAAGCGATGCCTTGCCTAAGCATGTGAAAGTGATGCATTCGGAAGAGTATTTAAATGCGGATCAACTGCCTGAAGGAGCGGTGTTGGTGGTCGGGTCAGGGCAGTCTGGTGCACAGATTGCCGAAGATTTACATCTGGCAGGCAAAAAAGTCTATCTATCGACGGGCAATGCACCACGTTGCGCCCGATTTTATCGCGGTAAAGATGTGGTGAAATGGCTGTTTGATATGGGTTATTACGAAACTACTGTCAACAATCATCGTTATAGTGAAGAAGTACGTAACAGCACCAACCACTATGTCACAGGGCGTGACGGCGGGCGTGATATTGACCTGCGTAAATTTGCCTTAGAAGGTATGCAACTGTTCGGACATTTTGATGACTTTAAAGAGAGTCAATTCTGGTTTAGTCCAAATTTATCAGAAAACCTGGACCGTGCCGATGACACTTATAATCGCATTAATGCCTCGATTGATGAGTATTTAGAGAAAAACAGTATTGCAACCGATGAACCTGCATCGGTTTATCAACCTGTTTGGCAGCCTGAGCAGGAAATCACCCACATTGATTTAGCAAAAGAAAATATTACTTCCGTGATTTGGTGTATTGGTTTTAGACCAGATTATTCATGGCTTGATTTAGATATTTTTCAAGCCAATGGTTATCCAAAACATGACCGAGGTATTACCCTCGATCCGAATGTCACATTTATTGGTTTGCCATGGTTATATACATGGGGTTCTGGACGTTTTCTGGGGATTAATCAGGATGCCGCCTATGTGGTGCAGCATATTGAGCAACAAATAAGTCAGCAAAATATACCTATATTACCTACTTTAATTAAAGGTGCTAAATCTGAAATCAAAGATAAGCGAATATCTCAAATGTGAGATTCCTAATTTCACCTGACGGAATATTTTTAAACTCTTATTTTTTTCAATAAGAGTCTCATAAGGCATTTTACTTTTCAAATCACCATGTGGTTTGTCGTCGTTGTAAAATGCCTCCCATCCAACCCATTTGAATAGTGAATTTTAAACCGATAATACTTATAAGGGAGTTTTTTAGATACTTATAGCATAGGCGTTATTGAAAATATTTTACGGATAATGGCAGGTTTCAGTTTTCTTTTTAACGAATTTTACGTTTCATAAAATACAGTTTCATTCTTAGCAATGAAATTGTGAAAAAAACCAAATGCCAAATAAAAAACCAGTATTTTGTCAGCACGTGTGGTTTTAAAATCTAGAAAAAAATCAAGCATATCATTAATCAAAATCAGTGTTGCAAAAACGGGGATGACCATAGATTTTATGTTCTCGAGCTGGACTGGTTGCGTTATGGCGGCAAATCATTATTCACCATTGTGTTGAACCTGGCGGCGATTGTTCGGAATACACCCGAGGTTATCCGGGCCCGTGAACGTCTCTATGTACCAAACAAACTGGGGAATATCAGATAAGTCATGTTTGAAAGTAATCATTGTTGATTGCTTTGTTTTGATGGAGTAAAGTCATCGTATATGATTACAAGGATGCTGATATGAAATTTACCGTAACGGTAATTGGCGCCGCCCGTAAGGAGTTAGGGAAACTTCCTGTAGGGTTACAGGTCACGCTTGTTGATGCAATGGAAGAACTCGAAAATTCAGGACCGGAGCTCAGGGAACCAAGAGTGAGGGATGTAGGCAATGGACTGAAAGAGTTGAGAGTAAGTGCCCGTGAAGGTATTGCGCGTGGATTTTTCTTCTTTCATACGGGCAGACAAATTTTTGTAGTACATGTTCTGCAGAAAAAGACCCAGAAGACACCTAAAACGTCACTGGAACTGGAACTGTCCCGGGAACGAATGAAAGTGGTAAAGAGGATGCTGGAATGAAAATGAACAGAGATGATTACGATTTCGTTACGCTGTCTGATGTTAAGGCTGAGCTCCTGGCAACAACTGAAGGGCTGGAGGCATGGGATGATCTTCAGGCTCGCAAGGCTCTTGTCCAGCAACTCAAACTGGCGCGCAAAGCCTGCAAAATGACTCAGGAAGATGTTGCCTGTCGGATGGGAACCCAGAAACAGAATATCAGCCGACTGGAAAGAGGGGAGGTTGATCCTCAGTTGGGAACACTCAATCGCTATGCTGCTATTTTAGGCGGACGATTTGTTTTTCAGGCCGGTTGAATTCACTCACATGCTGGTAAGAGCAACCTGGTGGTTGCTCTCAGACCGCTGACAAACCTCGCTGAAAATCACGAGGCGTGTTTCTTTCATGATGAAGGATCATGCCACCCATTTTCTCATTTATCCGGTTTTATCACCCCGCAGGGGAGTATTTTGGCTCCTGCTGCATTGACTCTACTCGCCCTCCAGAGATAAAAATAACATAGCATTGCGACCAGCAAGGCTATCTTCTTGATATTTTAGGCCGTTGCCGCCAAAAGACACTTATTTGCACTTTCAGCAACCCCCGAAAACGGGCATAATGGTGCCCATGATGCTGCTTCGCATCCGCAAAACTGCGTTCTATCGTCTCCTTTCGCCGTTTGTAGGTCTTTTTACCCCACAGCGTTAGCCGGTTTTCCCTGGCCTGCTCTTTACTGTCCTCCCAGACATGACGGGTGATCGTTTTGCCCCCTTTGGCCTGCGTACAAGACGCGCGTTTCGGGCAATACTCGCAGATATCCATCGCAGCTTGATAATGCCGGTATCCCTCCCGACCGGTCGTTTTATAAATCAACTTTTCTCCCTGGGGACACACATAGCAGTCCTGCTGGAGAGCATCCCGTTTGCAAGACAAAAATATGAAATTATATTAAAACATTTAATAGGGTTAACCTCATGACGGAAAAAGAACAATAATGTTTAACAGAATTAAAACCATAATGATTAGATTTAATAAACAAAATTTAAAGCATTTTTTCATTTTCACACTTATATATTCATTCCCGTCTTGTCAGGTTAAATCAGATTTTGGGGCTTCGTTCTGTTACTCAGTTTTAAGCATTATAGAAATCCGAGCTTTTAAAAGGGCTTAAGTCTAAGGGATGATTTGAGCCATTATGATGCAGGAATAAAACGGCTGACACATTGCTCTTATCCAGCATTTTGCTATTATGCAACCGATGTGGCTTTTTTTTACACAATGATGTTATACTCAAATTGAAAACTCCATCCGTTAAATACCGATGTAACGATTTTTGATTTTAAGAATATTAAAGGAAACTTCACAATGACATATAAAAGATACAGGCCCTCTTGGGAAGGCTATATGGGGGATTTTCTAAGAGATCATGTTGGGATTAATCAGTTAAAACCTGAACACCCGTTCTTTGATGCTATTGGTCTTGAGAAACAGTTAAACGAGAATACAACATACTATTGCGCTACTGTCCTTAGAGGAAGCGAAAAATGTTTTAGAGGATATTGATTCTCCAAAACCAAAAAGCCCATTTATAAAGAAAGTGTTTTCGATTTCCGATCCTATATCACCCTATGCAGGTAATATACGTGACGCTTTTGACTTTGTAAACGTAGTAGGAGAATTTAAAAGAATAGGAATTAAAGCCACAGAATATGTTGGTAAAAATGGGCAAAGATATATCAAAATCTCAGGTCATGCGGGGCTTAGAAAAATCATCACCGCTTCAAGATACAGCGCTTCTAACATGAAGATGATATCTATGGGGATAGAGCAACAAGGAATAAATAGTGGCATAATTCAATATATTATTTTCCTCAGCTTATCGAGCGGTTGAATACATCTTTAAGGATGAATACACACTGGCTGATTTCTTAGGCAATATTGCAGTAGATCTGGCTAAGGCGGCAGTAGCGGCTTTTGCTTCTTGGGTTATAGGAACTGTCCTTTCAGCTTTCTTTGTAACAGGTGGTAGTGTAATTGCTGTGGCTGGTATTATGCTTGCTATAGGTGTTTTAGCGGTATCTATACTTGATTCATTAGATAAAAAATTTAAAATTAGTAAAATTGTGATTAATTTAGTCAAAAAAGAAATAGAAAGAAAACCAAGAACACCAGAAGCTGATTTCAAACAATTTCTTCATAACTGGGGGAATTATGGTAAATAAAAAATAGCTTATACATACCCGATTAAACTTGCTTTACACTGTTTTAATCGGTCACATTTAAATGCACTAGACCAAATTTGATCTGACATCCATTCTTGATCGCTGTCAGCTTAGCTAAACGTGGTTTCGTATACGCTTTAATAGCTCTGCATACTCAGACTCACTTGCCCAAATCTTGATGATTTTTGTTCTATCTGATATAACTTGTTCCACCTCAAAATATGACGTCATTTTGTCACAACCATTGACTTTTGTTAAAATGTTGTTAAATTAATCAATGAAGAAAATTTAGCATTTCACCAAATAATATGTTCTGCCATCTCCAATAAGTAGTGCAAGTGAGTAGTAGATATCTATAATGAACTAATAATTAAGAAATAATAACCGCAATGCGGTAGGAGTAAGACTTATGGCCACATTCGCAAATGAAAGAATCACCACAAGGGTGAGTTCAGAGACTAAAGAGTTACTCGAAAGAGCGTTATCATTATCAGGGTATGCAAGCCTGAATAGTTTTATTGCAAATGCTGCTGTAGCAGAGGCAAAAAGACTTATTGAACAAAATATGCGTATTCGATTGTGTCAAGAAGATGCATTGGCGTTTGTTCATGCATTGGAAAAACCAATCAAGGTAAATGAACGTTTCCTTCGTGCTGCTCGTAGACATAAAGACACAATAACAAATGAAGATTGAACGTTTAGATAAAAACAAACACGACAGAAATAATTTTGACTGTGGTGAACCCGCGCTAAACAACTACTTGAAAGCAGTATCGGGACAGCATGATAAAAAGGACTTATCAAGAACATTCGTCCTTACAAGTAGCCAAAATGGATCTCAAATAAAGGGATACTATTCCCTAGCACTATGTACGGTAGAACTAGACGAACTACCAGAAAAAATATCGAAAAAGTACCCTTCAACACTACATTACGCACTTATTGGTCGCCTGGCTATAAGTAAGTCATTTCAACGCCAAGGATTTGGTGAAATCTTACTTATAGATGCAATTCGAAAAGCTATGGAGTCGTCAAAATCTATTCCCACCCCGATGATTATCGTCGATGCTAAGAACGACATAGCCAAAAAACTGTATATGAATGTAGGATTTGAGGAGTTTCCTCAGACAAAGAGTAAACTGTTCATGCCTATGACTGTTGCAATAGAAATGATAAAAAGGGTAGATGCGATGTAACATGTCGCTACTTTTCAAATCATTTTCGTGCCTTGTTAACGCTTAAATAGCCATTCAATCCACTTTTTATATCCATCTCCCCCCCAAATACTAAAAGTTCGCTCTGCTCTCAATTAGCATTCAGGAAGGAGAATTCCATAGATTTGTTAAACTCAGATAATCCGATGCTTCTCTAACTGAACCTGCCGGGCTGCTTCACGCGCCATTCGTTTCCTACGGGCATCACAAGGTTCTGGGCAATCACATACTTTCTCAACGCCAATACTGCTTAAACCACCACAGCTCCCTTGTATGCTCTTACGTTTAATCATGTAACCTAACGACATTCCCGCAAAAACCAGCAGGAAAAAGATGAAGGTTGCAATAAATACTGTCAACACGCCCTTCTTCTCCTCTCATTGATTTTTCTGTAAGTATGGCTCAAAGGCTTTACTGTAACGCTCTTCAAAACCATTTTTTGTTTTTACAATCATAAAAACCGGGATATTCAAGCTTTCTGCAACTTTCAATCCTTTTTCCGGCCCTAACACATTCAACCCGGTAGAAAGCCCATCAGCACTCATACAAACCGGCGCAACTACAGTAATAGAAACCAGATTATGCGAAATAGGATCACCTGTTTTTGGATCAATCGTGTGTGAATAACGCACACCATCTTGTTCAAAATAGTTACGGTAATCGCCAGAAGTGGCAATCGACATATTTCCAGGCGTTATCACTTCCTGAGCACTTTGTTCCATTCCGGTATCAGAAGGCTTTTCAATCGCAATCCGCCACGGCAGATCTTTGCCGTTATGGCCTGATGTACGAACTTCACCGCCAATATCAACCATATAATCGTTGATATTCTGCGATTCCAGATATTCAGCAACAACATCTACACCATGACCTTTAGCGATAGATGACAAATCGACATACAGCTCCGGCACCGTTTTAATCAGATTATTGCCTTCCACCGCCAGTTTCTCAATCCCCGTCCATTCACGACGTTTTTCCAGTTCACTTTCAGAAGGCGCTTTCGTCACACGGCCTTCAGGGCCAAAACCCCATAAATTCACCAACGGCCCCACCGTTACATCCAATGCACCATCCGTTAATCTATTAATATGGATCGCTTCTTTGACCACTTTTGCTGTCGCCGGCGATACAGGGAATGGCTTATTAATTTCACGACTTTGATTAAAACGACTCAATTCAGAATCAGGGCGATAAGTTGACATCTGGTCGTTAACCTCTTCCAGCAGGCGATCAATCTCTTTTTGCAAAATCTCTGGCGAGGGGGCCGACGAGCCAGTGACAAATTTAATGGAGTAATAAGTCCCCATCGTTTTCCCATGAATATTTTTCTGCTCCTGACCATCACATGCAGCCAACAGCAACACTGCAAACATTAACGCTATCCAGCTACCTATCTTTTTACGCACAATGCATTACCTTTCTGAACCACCAGCGCCCACAAATTGTGGGCGCCAGCATTAAATCAAACCGTTTATGGCCTATCAGCCACCGAAATCATCCAGCATGATGTTTTCATCCTCAACACCAAGATCTTTTAACATCTTGATCACTGCGGCATTCATTACCGGAGGCCCACACATGTAGAATTCGCAATCTTCAGGAGCCGGATGGTCCTTCAAATAGTTTTCAAACAAAACATTATGGATAAAGCCAGTGTAACCATCCCAGTTATCTTCAGGCAGTGCATCAGATAGGGCCACATTCCAGGTAAAGTTTTCATTTTCAGCCGCTAGCTGATCGAAATCCTCGGTATAAAACATTTCACGTTTAGAACGAGCACCATACCAGAAGCTGATCTTACGTTTTGAATTCAATCGATTAAGCTGATCAAAAATATGAGAACGCATGGGTGCCATACCCGCACCACCACCGATGAAGATCATTTCCGCATCAGTCTCTTTTGCGAAAAATTCACCGAATGGACCAGAAATAGTCACTTTATCACCGGATTTCAGTGACCAGATATAAGAGGACATCATTCCCGGCGGCGCTTCCGAATTTCTTGGCGGCGGCGTCGCAATCCGAACGTTAAGCATGATAATGCCGTGTTCTTCTGGGTAGTTTGCCATTGAGTAAGCACGAATCGTCGGTTCTTTCACCTCAGAGACAAAACGGAACAAGTTAAATTTATCCCAGTCTTCGCGGTACTCTTCCGGCACGTCATAATCCGCGTAACGAGCCGTATGTGGTTGAGCCTCAATCTGAATATAGCCACCAGCACGGAAAGGCACGACTTCCCCATCAGGGATTTTCAGTTTTAGCTCTTTGATGAAAGTGGCCTTGTTATCGTTGGAGATAACTTCGCACTCCCATTTCTTAACACCAAATATCTCTTCCGGTAATTTGATTTTCAGGTCCTGTTTTACATTAACCTGACAAGCCAGACGGCAACCCTCTTTCGCTTCACGCTTACTAATGTGGGAAAGCTCTGTTGGCAGAATATCGCCACCACCATCTTTAATCTTTACGCGGCACTGACCACAAGAGCCACCACCACCACAGGCAGAAGAGACAAAAATGCCCTGGCTTGATAACATATTCAGCAACTTATCACCGGCAGGAGCGGTAAAGCTCTTTTCCGGATCACCGTTAACTTCAACTTTAATATTCCCGGTGTTAACTAACTTTGATTTTGCGAACAAAATCAGGGCCGTTAGTACCAACACAATCAGGGTAAACATCACTACGCCTAAAATTATTATATCCATGAACGCTTCTCGCCTTTATAACTGCACACCAGAGAAGGACATAAAACCCAATGCCATCAAACCCGTGGTGACAAAGGTGATCCCCAATCCTTTCAGACCTGCCGGAACATCAGCATATTTCATTTTTTCACGGATAGAAGCCAGCAGAACAATCGCCAGCATCCAGCCTATACCAGAACCAAAGCCATACACGATGGATTCAGAAAAGTTATAGTCACGCTGCGCCATGAAAGAGACACCACCAAAAATCGCACAGTTAACCGTAATCAGTGGCAAAAAGATGCCGAGCGCGTTATAGAGTGCAGGGAAATAACGATCAAGGATCATTTCAAGAATCTGCACTAATGCAGCAATCACGCCAATAAACGTAATAAAGTTCAGGAAGCTGAGATCAACCCCTTCAACCAATGCACCGTCACGCAAGACAAAGTTATAAACGAGGTTATTGGCAGGAACAGAGATCCCGAGAACTACCGTTACTGCAATGCCTAAACCAAACGCTGTCGTGACATTTTTCGATACGGCCAAAAAAGTGCACATACCGAGGAAGAAAGCCAACGCCATATTCTCAATAAAGACGGCACGGACAAACAGGCTTATAAAATGTTCCATGTTGTCAGTTACTCCTTCTCAGCCTGCGCCGGTTTCAAAGTCCTCAGACCCCAAATCAGCATACCAATAATGAAAAACGCGCTAGGTGCCAACAGGAACAAGCCATTAGGCTGATACCAGCCACCATTCTGTACGGATTCCATAACGGTAACACCGAACAATTTGCCGGAGCCAAACAACTCACGCAGAAAACCAACCAGTACCAGAATAACGCCATACCCCAAGCCATTACCGATACCATCCATAAAGCTCTCAATAGGTGGAGACTTCATAGCATAAGCCTCCGCACGTCCCATCACGATACAGTTAGTAATGATAAGACCAACAAATACAGACAACTGCTTGGAAATTTCATAAGCATAAGCCTGTAAAATCTGATCTACCACGATAACCAATGATGCAATAATCGCCATCTGGACAATGATTCGCACACTGCCAGGGATGTAATGACGAATCAACGAGATAAAAAAGCTGGAAAATGCGGTAACCAACGTCACGGCGATTGTCATCACCAACGCAGTTTCCAGTTTGGTTGTTACCGCCAGCGCGGAACAGATCCCCAGAACCTGCAATGCAATCGGGTTGTTATCTAATAGTGGTCCGAGAAGGACGCGTTTTATTTCTTTACTATCAGCCATCTTTCAACGCTCCTTCGCGTACTTTTTTCAGGAACGGACCAAAACCGTTATCCCCTAACCAGAAATTAAACATATTCTGCACACCAGCAGAGGTCAGAGTCGCACCGGATAGGCCATCAACACCATAAGGATTATCGGCAGCAGCACCGCCACGGACAATTTTGATCGCCGGATGGCCTTCATCGTTATACAGTTTTTTACCTATCCACTTTTTACGCCATTGTGGATTATCGACCTCACCACCCAACCCCGGGGTTTCTCCGTGTGAATAATAGGTAATCCCGCGGGCAGTTTTACCATCCACATCAACAGAGATAAAGGCATACATGACAGACCACAGACCAGAACCATAAACCGGCAGAACGATTTCACTGGTTTCACCCTGCTCATCCTTCACCAGATAGATCTCCGCCATATTGGCGCGACGGCGGATTTTCGCCAGATCCTTCTCAGGAGGTAATGCGATACTGGTATCATCACTGCGCAACGCATCGTTCAGGTTAAACTTGCCATGACTTTTCTCAAGCGTTGCCGTATCCAGATTCAGTAGTTCAGTTTTAATACGGCTTTTGAACGTTTCTTTAAGCTCATCAACACTCATTTTGGGGGTTAATAACCCGGCGACATCGAGAATGTTACGCTGTTTATCCAGTAGTTTTTGTTCCTGTTGCTGAGATTTCAGCCCTACCGCAGAACCTGCGACAACAATTGAACAAACGAGACATAGCACAAAAACAACGATAAACGTTCTGCCGATGCTGTCATTATTTTTTGGTTTATCATTAGCCACGGGCTTTTCTCCGCTTAATATTGGCCTGTACTACCAGATAATCAAACAATGGCGCAAACAGGTTGGCGAACAGAATCGCCAGCATCATGCCTTCCGGGTATGCCGGGTTAACGACCCTGATCAGAACACACATCACACCGATCAGAATGCCGTACCACCATTTACCTTTATCAGTAAATGAGGCGGATACCGGATCTGTTGCCATAAAAATCATACCAAAAGCGAAACCACCCAGAACCATGTGCCAGTACCACGGCATAGCAAACAGCGGGTTAGTGTCTGAACCGATAGCATTAAACAAGTAGGAAGTTGCCACCATACCCAACATGACGCCAGCGACAATGCGCCATGAAGCAATGCGGGTAAACAGAATGATCGCACCGCCAATGAAAATCATCAGCGTAGAAACTTCACCAATAGAACCCGGAAGATTGCCAATAAAAGCATCCATCCAGGTAACAGGCTGACCGGTAACTGTATTGACTAATCCCTGACTACCACCCGCCGCCCATTGAGATAACGGGGTCGCACCAGAGAAACCATCTGCCGCCGTCCATACCAAATCACCTGAAATCTGTGCAGGATAAGCAAAGAATAAAAAAGCACGGCCAGCCAGTGCCGGGTTCAGGAAGTTACGACCGGTACCACCAAATACCTCTTTCGCAATTACAACACCGAATGTAATACCTAGCGCCGCCTGCCACAGAGGAATAGTAGGAGGAACAATCAACGCAAACAAAATAGAAGTTACGAAAAATCCTTCGTTAATTTCATGCTTACGGATAACAGCAAACAGGACTTCCCAGAAGCCGCCAACAGCGAATACAACTGCGTAAATAGGCAAGAAGTAGGTTGCACCAAGCAACATTTCGCTACACCAGCTAGCGCCGGGCGTCAGTGATGCACCGAAAAACCGAGCAACACGATAGTGCCAATCAGATGCCAGAATTTGCTGTAATTCTGTGCCACTGTATAAATGATACAACGCAGGGATCGCCTGCTGACCAACGTTATACATTCCCCAGAACATGGCCGGGAATACGGCCAGCCATACCATGATCATCATACGCTTTAGATCGATGGCATCACGGACATGGGCACGGCCAGAAGTGACTGTCCCTGGTGTATAGAAAATCGTCGTTACCGCTTCATACAGCGGGTAATATTTTTCTAATTTTCCCCCAGGCTCAAAGTGGTGCTCAATTTTTTCAAAAAAGTTTTTCAGGCCCATGAAATCATCCTTCCTGCTCAATCTTAGTCAGCACTTCACGCAGTACCGGACCATATTCATATTTGCCAGGGCAGACATAGGTACAAAGTGCCAAGTCTTCCTCATCTAACTCCAAACAACCCAGTGCCTGAGCACTATCGGTATCACCCGCCAACAGATCCCGCAGCAAATGGGTTGCCATGATATCCAAAGGCATAACACGCTCATAGTTACCGATTGGTACCATGGAACGTTCACCGCCATTCATTGTGGTTGAAAAAGCAAAGCGCTTATTTCTCAGGAAATGACCAATGGTGGTGCGGGTAATAGAAAATTTATCGATACCCGGCATGATCCAACCAAACAGCTCTTTTTCGCGGCCTTCACGCAAAACAGAAACTAAGGTGTGGAAACGGCCGAGATAGTGATGAACTTCATCTGACTGAGTACCGCACAATACGGAACCTGAAATAATACGGTTTTCACCCTCTGTAAGCTGACCCTGAGTTAACTCAAACAGATCAGCCCCCAAACACGTACGTATAAGACGCGGTTTCTCAACCTGTGGACCAGCCAGTGCAATGACACGATCAGTATAAAGTGTACCGGTAGTGAATAATTTACCGATAGCAATCACATCCTGATATCCCAGATGCCATACGGTTTTAGTCGCACTGACGGGTTCAATAAAGTGAATGTGAGTTCCAGCTAATCCCGCAGGGTGCGGACCAGCGAACTGATTATAAGTGATTTGTGCATTATTACCGACATTCGGCAAGCTTCCTGCACTATGGCAAACATGGACTTTACCTTCGGTCAGTTTAGTCAATACATTCAGACCATCAACAAAAGCCTCTTTATCGGTCGCAATAATAACCTGTGGATTCGCAGCCAGAGGCTGAGTATCCATAGCGGTTACAAAAATTGCTTTTGGCGAGGAGCCGGGAACAGGACTTCGGCTGTAAGGACGGGTACGTAGTGCAGTCCATAACCCGGAATCAATCAGATTCTTTTCCACTTGTTCTCGGTATAATTGAGAAAATTGGGAACGATCATAACGGTCAAAATCAACCTGTTCGTCTCCCGTTATCTCAATCACAATTGACTGCAAAACACGTTGTTCACCACGATTAATCGCCACAATCCGCCCACAGGCTGGGCTGGTGAAAACCACACCGGGATTCTTTTTATCTTCAAAAAGAATCTGGCCCTTCCTAACATGCTCACCTTCCTTCACCAACATAGAAGGACGCATTCCAACATACTCTTCACCCAACAGTGCTACATGGCGAATCGCCGGACCGTCTTCTATTACTTGAGCAGGCGCTCCTGCAATCGGGAGGTCGAGTCCTTTTTTAATTTTAATCATAAGATTTGCACAAGTTTATCAATTAAATCATATGCTACAGATTACCTGGTGGTAATATAGCCACTCTATAAAAAACCCCTTAAGTCACGGATCGTGCCCAGGTTATAATTCTCCGATAATTGTTACGATTTTATTTTAATCTCAGGGAGGTAATTTTAACATCTCCCTTCTTCGACTGTCGGACTAATCAAGTGATTTAGTTCAAGCAAACAGGAATAATTTTGGTACTGAACGATTAACCGATCGCAAAAAACGAACTATTGTATCACCTTTCCCGACAACTGATTATTTTTTGATCTCATGATTACTTTGCAGGATAAAGCCATCGTTATTATTTTTTATTCACAAAGTCGATCACTCATGGCAATCTTAAGCTAAATTCCAGGTTAGCCCACGACATCTCTATACGGTAGTCACATGAAAAAAACTGCTACATTTGCTGTAATAACATTGTTGTCTTTTAGTTCATCCCCACTTGTCCATGCTCAGGATACTTTAATTAAACTTAAGAAAATTCCCCCCGCGCCACCCGGCTCTCCCCTCTTTATCCAAATATTCAAAGAAGAGCGGATACTGGAGCTTTACACTAAAAATAATCATGGAAACTACCAACTGGCTAAAAGCTACCCCATTTGCAATTACTCTGGTGGCCTCGGCCCCAAAACCACAGAAGGTGATTTGAAAAGCCCAGAAGGTTTTTATCGTGTGAAAGCCCGTCAGCTAAATCCAAATAGTCGGTATTACCGATCTATTAATCTCGGTTTTCCAAATGAATACGATAAATCCAGAGGCTATTCCGGCAACCATTTAATGATCCACGGAGAGTGTAAATCTGTCGGTTGTTACGCGATGACTAACGGTTATATGGATGAGATCTACCATTATGCAGAAAGTGCATTATTGCGCGGACAGTATGAAATTGATATCAGCATTTACCCATTCAGAATGACACCGCAGAATATGTTACGTCACCGCTCATCCTCCCATTATCTGTTTTGGTTGCAATTACAACCGGCCTATGAATATTTTGTCAAAAATAACCAACCGGCAGCGATTAGCGTTATTAATGGTCAATATACGGTTAACGCAACACCTTATAAATCGCCATCTTTGCAGAATCAATCACAATATGCGCTCACCAAGATGAAATAGCGCATAATCACCCGGCGCGATCCGGTTCCAGGACTCATTGCCGGTTAAAGGCTGAGTGACAATGACAGAAACGACATCATCCGGCTGAGTGTGCTGCTGGAAATCAATTTCAACATCCTGATCGAGAAGTTTTGCTTTTCCAAACGGCGCCCGACGGGTAATCCAATAAAGGTTGGTTGAACAATATGCCATCACAAAACACCCGTCTGACAGCAACATATTGAATACCCCCTTTTTCCTGAGTTCATCCGCCAGTGAGGCAATAAAACGAAAAACCGCAGGCCAGTTAGAGGGTGTCCTTGGATATTTTTGTGAAAGTTGATGTAAAATCCAGCAAAAAGCATGTTCACTGTCAGTTTGCCCGACTGGGCGATATTGACCGGTTTTAAGCCGCCGATAACCCTTAAGTTGCCCATTATGGGCATAGGTCCAATTGCGCCCCCACATCTCACGGATAAAAGGGTGGGTATTTTCCAACGCAACATTACCCCGATTAGCCTGCCGAATATGCGAGATCACCACTCTGGATTTAATCGGATACTCTTGTACAAAACGGGCAACGGGTGAATGGTAACCTGGTTGATGATCTTTAAATGTGCGACAGCCCCGCCCCTCATAAAAAGTGATCCCCCAACCATCTTTATGGGGTCCGGTATGACCACCACGCTGAATCAGACCACGTAAACTAAAGCAGATATCTGTTGGCACATTTGCACTCATGCCAAGTAACTCACACATTGCCCACCTCTGTAGCCTGTAAAATCAAGCTCTAACCATCTCTTTTTCAATAAGTTGAATCAGGATATGAATCACTTTGATATGAATTTCCTGAATACGATCTGCATAGCCAAAATGCGGCACACGAATTTCCACATCCGCCGTTCCTGCCATTTTACCGCCATCTTTGCCTGTCAGCGTAATCACTTTCATGCCTTTTAAACGGGCAGCTTCAACTGCTTTGATAATATTGCCGGAATTACCGGAAGTGGAGATACCCAGCAAGACATCCCCTGCTTGCCCGACCGCTTCCACATAACGGGAAAAAACGAATTCATAACCAAAATCATTACTGACGCAGGAAAGATGGCTGACATCAGAAATCGCAATCGCCGGATAGCCTGGACGGTTTTCGCGATAACGACCTGTCAATTCTTCCGCGAAATGCATCGCATCACAGTGCGAACCGCCATTACCACAGGACAGTACCTTACCACCCGCTTTAAATGAATCAGCCAGTAATACCGCTGCTTTTTGAATTGCTTCAATATTTGCATCGCCACTTAAAAACTTTGCCAGCGTATCTGCGGCTTCACTCAATTCACTACGGATCAAATCTTGATACATAGGCTCCTCACTTCGGTCAGGTAATCTTTAATAATGTTGTGTCAGATGGCAGTTTACCGGATCAAGAGAATTGAAAGAAGACAACATCACGTTTCTGGAAAATTAATCCGCTCCCGATCACCATGAGTTTGTGAGCTACATTGTAATTAAGATGTAAAGATATTGCTAAAAGCAATTTCCTGGTCTAAAAAGAGAAGAACACCACAACAGGTCCGACCTCCGATGACTTGCCTGACCCTGAGATTAACCAGGAGCTTTTATTATGACCACATTGAGTATTGTTCTATTCTTAGTATTGATTGGGATACTTTGCTATCACAAAGTCAATCTCAGTCTTAGCAGCCTACTGCTCCTTGTCTATACCGCCTTGATGGGCGCTATTGATGCATGGAGCTACTGGATGTTGTTACCCATGGCCATTATTCTGTTTCCGCTGAATTTTGCGCCAACGCGCCACTCCTTACTTACTGCTCCGGCATTAAAAGCCTTCCGTAAGGTGATGCCAAGTCTATCTCGCACGGAAAAAGAAGCTCTTGATGCCGGTACTACCTGGTGGGAAGGCGAACTATTCCGCGGTAAACCCGACTGGAAAAAATTACATGACTATCCAAAGCCTCAGTTAACCGCGGAAGAACAAGCATTTCTGGATGGCCCGGTAGAAGAAGCTTGCCGTATGACCAATGATTTCCAGATAAGCCATGAACTTGCTGATTTACCACCTGAGTTATGGAACTACCTGAAAGAACACCGCTTCTTTGCCATGATTATTAAAAAAGAGTATGGCGGTCTGGAATTCTCAGCCTATGCACAGGCACGAGTCCTGCAAAAATTGGCGGGTACATCCGGCATTCTGGCCATCACCGTAGGTGTACCTAACTCTCTCGGCCCAGGTGAATTACTACAGCATTATGGCACCGATGAGCAAAAAAACCGTTATTTACCCGGACTGGCCCGTGGTGAAGAGATCCCATGTTTCGCGCTGACCAGCCCGGAAGCTGGCTCTGATGCCGGAGCAATCCCGGATACAGGCGTGGTTTGCATGGGAGAATGGCAAGGCGAACAAATTCTGGGTATGCGCCTAACCTGGAACAAACGTTATATCACCCTTGCACCTATCGCCACCGTACTCGGTCTGGCTTTCAAACTGTCTGACCCTGACCATTTATTGGGTGATACAGAAGAATTGGGTATTACCTGTGCCTTGATCCCGACCAATGTACCGGGGGTAGAAATTGGTCATCGCCATTTCCCACTGAATATTCCATTCCAGAATGGCCCAACTCGCGGTAAAGATATCTTTGTTCCGATTGACTATATTATTGGTGGGCCAAAAATGGCCGGACAAGGCTGGCGTATGCTGGTTGAGTGTCTGTCTGTTGGCCGTGGTATCACTCTGCCATCAAATGCAACCGGCGGTTTGAAAAGTGTTGCCATGGCGATTGGCGCATACGCTTATATTCGCCGTCAGTTCAAAATGCCAATTGGTAAAATGGAAGGGATTGAAGAGCCACTGGCACGTATTGCCGGTAACGCCTACCTGATGGACGCCGCTTCAACGCTTGCTACAACAGGTATCATGCTGGGCGAGAAACCCTCCGTATTATCGGCTATTGTGAAATATCATTGTACTCACAGAGGCCAGCGTTCAGTTATTGACGCAATGGATATTGCCGGTGGTAAAGGTGTTTGCCTTGGCCCATCCAACTTCCTTGCCCGCGCTTATCAGGGCGCACCTATCGCCATTACCGTTGAAGGCGCTAATATTCTGACCCGCAACATGATTATTTATGGTCAGGGAGCTATTCGTTGTCATCCTTATGTACTTGATGAAATGGCTGCGGTTGAAAATAACCGTATTAAAGATTTTGATAAGGCATTGTTTAGCCACCTCGGTCACGTTGCCAGTAACCTGTTACGCAGCTTCTGGCTTGGCCTGACCAATGGCCGCACCAGCAGCACACCGGTTAATGATGCAACCCGCCGTTACTATCAGCAATTAAACCGTCAGAGTGCCAACCTGGCTCTGTTATCAGATGTAGCAATGGGGGTATTAGGTGGCAGCCTGAAACGCCGTGAACGTGTCTCTGCCCGTCTTGGCGACGTTTTGAGTCAAACCTATCTGGCTTCCGCGACGTTGAAACGCTATGAAGATGAAGGTCGTCAAAAAGAGGATTTACCGCTAGTTCAGTGGGCCGTTCAAGATAGTTTGTATCAGGCAGAGCAGGCGATAGATAATTTACTGAGTAACTTCCCGAACCGTCTGGTTGCTGGTCTGATGCGTGTTATTGTCTTCCCGTTAGGCCGTGTACATTCAGCACCATCTGACCGTCTGGATCACAAACTGGCACAGCTCTTACAACAGCCTTCAGCTACCCGTGATCGTATTGGCCGTGGTCAATATCTGACACCAAGCAAACATAACCCTCACGGATTATTGGAAGAAGCTCTGCACGATATTATTGCCGCAGAACCGATCCACGCCCGTCTAAGCCGCGAAGCTGGCAAACGTCTTGGCTTTACTGGCCTGGATAAACTGGCGGAACGGGCACTCGCAGAACGTAAGATCACGCCAGACGAGGCCGCAATTCTAAAACGTGCTGAAGCAAGTCGTCTACGTTCTATTAATGTCGATGAGTTTGAACCAGAAGCATTGGCGGTTCCTGCTCAGGACAAAAAACCAAAAACGAAAGCGGCCTGATATTGACAATTAAAGAATGGATGTAATCACGGGACGATACCTTAGGGTATCGTCCCAAGTTGCCAAGGTAGGATTTCGCTTTGCGCAAAAAATAGACACAGTCAAAAATATCCGATATTTCCTTTGAAAGAGTAGATGAAATTTACTCTCTACAGCACCCTACTCACGATACAGACGACAATCCGCTTGTAATTGTCGCACCAGCACA
Organism: Photorhabdus sp. CRCIA-P01; assembly: GCF_003545805.1. GTDB lineage: Bacteria > Pseudomonadota > Gammaproteobacteria > Enterobacterales > Enterobacteriaceae > Photorhabdus > Photorhabdus antumapuensis. The sequence goes on from NZ_NMQR01000024.1 coordinate 71,279, forward strand.
TCCTTCAACATAGCTTTGTCGAGGCTCAGATCGGCAACCAACTGATTCAGTTGCAATAACTGAGCAAATGGTTAAACATAATTTTTTATCGTAGTTTATTGATACACCAGACAGTTAAACTCATTCAACAGTGGTGCTTATGGACAAGTTAAGAGCAATCAGCGTCTTCCGGCGTGTTGTAGAACTAGGTAGTTTCAAAGCCGCCGCCCAAGATCTGGGCTTATCCAAGGCAGCTGTCAGTAAAAACATCAATCAGCTTGAAGAGCATCTCAAAAGCCCCCTGATTAACCGAACGACCAGAAACATGCACATAACCGCAAACGGCAGGAATTACTATCATCAGGTGTGCAACATCCTGGATGAACTTGAGAATGCTGACTTATCGGTTATGGAAACGTCTCACACTCTGACAGGCTCGATAAAAGTCAGTATTCCAATGTCTATGGGGCTAAAGGCATTAAATCCACTGATATGCCAGTTTATGCATACTCACCCCGGTATTTCTGTAGAAGTTGTCATGATTGATAAATATATCGATCTTATTGAGCATGGAATAGATGTTGCGATACGTGGAGGAGGTGAACTAAGCGACTCCAGCCTTCGTTCCAGGAAACTGATAAAAATACCCCGAGTCTTATGCGCCTCACCAGCATATATTGAGGCTTCTGAAAAAATACTCATCCCTGAAAATCTCAATTCCCATAACTGTCTTGTCTACAGTTTATCTTCTTCTCCACGACGCTGGGTATTTCACAATCAAAATGATGTGAAAGTCGTTGACCTTAAGCCCGGAACCTATGTGGTGAATAACGGGCTTGCACTCAAACAGGCAGCTCTTTACGGACATGGGGTGATTTTACTGCCTGAATTACTGGTCACTGATGAGCTGCTGTCAGGCAAACTTGTCAGACTGCTTCCTGAATGGGAAGCTGACATGCAGGCACTTTATGCCATACAACCCTTTCACAAAGAACGCGCTAACAAGACAAGGGCTTTTATCGATTTCCTTATAAATGCACTAGACAAAACCTGCTGAATATCTGAAAAGTGATCGGTGATTTTAAATGGCAAATCTCCGGTTGAAATAAATGCCAGGCCAACCGGTTTTGAAAAGTCATGATCAAATCAGAGCAGGCCCTATAATTGTTTACTATCAGTGCACAATGTTTTCACATAATAGGCGTTTTAATAAACTATCTCTCTCCCTATACTCGGTTCTGCAAATGAACTTATCGGTTACATCAAAATTGAGGAGATGTAGAGATGAACAGTTTCGTTACTTCAACATCAGAAAATCTTGTTCTGTCCTATCTTGACGAACGCCAGCCGACTGTTGGCATTGAGAACGTAAACAAGGTCTTATTTTCCATCGGGGTTCGGATCAGTACAACGCCGATCCCTGAAGAAGCCAGACCTATTCTTAAAGTGTCAAAAACCCGTGCACTCACGGAAGAAGAGAGCGAGAAGCTGATTTCGCAGTTTCCTTTACACCGTGGAGAACTCCTGGAACAAATCCAACTGGCTGGTCGCCAGCCGGAAGCTCACCGGGGCGGTTTCCTGTCAACGTCGGAAGTCGGTATTGCACCTTATCCTAAAGTTTACGATATGAAAGCAATCTCGGCTGAAGCCAGAAAAACTGTTCTCGAAAAATTCGGTAAACTGCATGTGAACAGCGCTGAAAACGGGATGGGTATTGATGAAGTCATGACAGTTGTGGCTGGCGGACCATGGACTTGGTTCTTCCGTCTGCCAGATGGCATGATGGCAAAGCTGTCGATAGGATGTGTGGAAGCTGGCGATCCTGCTTGGCGTCTCAGCTATCCCGGGCTCGGAATGCATGCTGCGTTTCTGGATGCTGAGGATGGATTGATCGTGGCATTTGCCCACGGACCAAAGCATTTCGTTATGCGCTATGACGAACCCAGTGTTGACGGTGCAGAGATGCTGGGCACCAACCCGTGGATTGATTTCAGCGTTGATATCCCGAAATTAGTAAAATAACATCCTAATAACGCTTTATTACATCAACGATAATGAAAAGTCTGGCGGATTAATCCGCCAGAAAGATTATAGGTATTTAAGCGTTAACAGAGCGCGAAAATAGCTTGGAAAAATAACGATATAAATTGATTTTAGCGTTAAATCACATTAATGATATAAAAGGGGAATAGTTTAAATCAAACAGTAAAAAAGAAGTGCTATCGGACGGGTTAAAGCAATGTAAAGCCAGTTTAAATTGACGAATTTAAGGTATTACGGTTTTGTATAATAAATGCAATATCATAACGCTGAAAGTAACCCAATTCGTATTCTATTAAATCATTTATTTCGGATTTTATTATTCGGATTTTTAATGGTTTAATGGTTTAATGGTTTAATGGTTTAATGGTTTAATGGTTTAATGGTTTAATGGTTTAATGGTTTAATGGTTTAATGGTTTAATGGTTTAATGGTTTAATGGTTTAATGGTTTAAT
>NZ_NMQR01000025.1 GCF_003545805.1 Photorhabdus sp. CRCIA-P01
ATTAAAAACTATAAAAGAATAATGTTATTAACTTTACATAAAATTAATCTCTAAAATTAATTAACATTATTTCTTATATAATACAGACATATATTAAACATATTATGAAAAGTAAAAAAACTTATTTATTTTTTATAATAAAACAAAAATAAGAAATTAATAAATTAATTTACAAACAAAATATAAAAATTAACCATCATACTGATTTAAAAGAAAAATAATTATATTTTTATTTTTAAAATAATAATTTTCCAATAACTTGGACACCATTAGAATGACTATAACCGACTTTTCTAATCAGCATGACACATTCACCCACCGCCCCCACTATCTCACTCAATTCAGCAATAAAAGAGAAAATAAAAAAATTTATGTTCCCCTCTTGACCAGAAACAATAATTACATTAATTTTATTTAATATTAGAAAGAACATCATTAAACTTCATCACTTCAGCACTGTAGTGGAACTGAATGAATTTAACATAAATTTATAACAATAATTGATTATATACCTAATAGATTTCGAGTTGCAGCGCGGCGGCAAGTGAACGAATCCCCAGGAGCATGGATAACGATGTGACTGGGGTGAGTGAAAGTAGCCAACAAAGCAGCAGCTTGAAAGATGAAGGGTATAGTAATAGTTAATTAGCTAGAACTAGCATTAACTATTCATTAATTTTAAAGAGATTTTAAGGTTAATCGCTGACATCAAAACAAAAAACATAAAATATTCTAACATCTTAAAGCATTTTTTCTCATCAGGATTATCGAGGATTTCCTGACAAGTTAATAACACCTCTACCGTCTTTATTCATCACCATTAACCCTAAAATAATCAAAACATTATGATGGAGGTAACTGCAAATGAAATGGTATGTCAAAGAAGCCCTCGAAATCAATCAGGCTATACCATACGAGGAATCAATCAATATCGAAGCGGGTTTTGGACCAACAGGGCTTCCACACATAGGAACTCTTTGTGAAATCCTCCGTGCCAATCTCATCAAAACTGAATTGGAGAAAGCAGGCAGAACAGTTAATTTTTATCTCATTTCAGATGATTTGGACCCTTTCAGAAAAGTGCCATTGAATATTCCAAATGCTGAACAATTAACGCCTTATCTAGGTCAACCGATAAGCAGGGTGCCGGACCCTTTCGGAAATTTCCCGTCATTCTCTGAAATGGCGGAATATCAACTCATGGAACTTGCCAGAGAATATGAAATAGAGTGTCAGCTAGTCAGAAACTCTTTAGCCTATCAAAATGGCGATTACAATGACGAAATCAAACTATTCCTGCAAAATTTCTCAGTGCTAAACCAAATATGCAAGGAATCGACTGGATCTTTAAGACAAAGAACCTACAGCATGATCATGCCCATTTCCGAAAGAACTGGCGCCGTACTGGAACATATTATCGTCACAGACGTGAACCCTGCTTCAGGAGAAATAACCTATTACATACCGGGTGATGAAGTCATTAATAAACCCGGTTATGAATATGGAGTAGAAATTCAGGAACTCTATAAAAATGAAATATTAGATCAAGAGCAAACTATTTCGGTACTAAACGGTAAATCTAAACTCCAGTGGAAAGCTGACTGGGGTATGCGTCTCCTTGCCAGAAACATTCATTTTGAAATGCATGGTGAAGATTTGCTAGTTTCTGCCGCTGTTGCTCGCCAGATCGCGGGAGCACTAAACAGGCCAATTCCACGTTTTTACAAATATGGGCTTTTCCTTGATGATTCAGGTAAAAAAATATCGAAGTCGAAAGGAAATAGTTTCTCTTTAGATGATATTCGCCATCTGCTGACACAAGACGCAATTCGTACTTACCTCTCAAAAGAGCCACAGAGATCGTCTAAATTTTATGTAGCGCTGGCCCCACAGCTAAATGATCAAGTTAATATTTCGCAAAAAGAGGGAAAAAGACTGTCTTTTTCGAAGATAGCAAGAATATTACACGCTTCAAAACCGGCAAGTAAACTTGCGGCTGAAAATTTTCTAAATCACTATAAAAAACCGGGAGAATCCATTTCAGGTCAAGAATTAGAAATAAGTTATAATTATTATATCAGGACATGTAAAAATGAAAATCAAGGGTTACAAAATATTAAAGAGGAAAAGTATTTCTCAGCCATTGCCAACTCAATAAGTTCAGGAAAAACATTCACTAAAGATCAACTTTTCCAGCATATAATCAGTACATATGAAGACCATTTTTCAGATGATGAATCATCCCAAATATGGCCTCTGCTCTATCGAGGGTTATTTGGTGATACCAAAGGCCCGCGAATTAAAACATGGTTAGATTTAAATTGCATGCAGCATATTTTAACCCATTTTAACAACCCATATAAAAACGCATACCAAAAAAATGAGGAAAATATCGTTAATAACGAAATTAACAAATCTCAAAAAGAGAGATTAATAAACCATAGCATCGAGGAGAACAAAATACATATGACTAAGTTATACAGTAAGATTAATTTCACCGAAATCAGGAGAAAATGTGACGAACTTTCCTCAGCTTTACAGAAGAATAGTGAGGTGTTAGTTGAAGCACTCTCTGGCTATCAGTGTAAAAACGTCACTGAAGATGAAATTCTCCGTTCAATAGATGTCTTGAATAATATTGATAACAACAGAGAATATTTCAGAAAGAAAATTTATGGTGTAACATCATTCCTGCCACTTAACCAACCCATTTACGCTTCTGTATGTTTTGGTTTTATCCCTTCACTTATGGCAGAAAACGTGTGCATACGCCCCCCGACAGCAATGCATACACATTACAAAAAATTTGAGGAGGTTATTAATTTATCCGCATTTTCTCCGACATTATCTATTTCTTATGAAGATAAAGAGCTATTTTTAAGTCAACGAGTAAAAATAACTGATGCAGTGATCTTTACGGGAACGCCAGAGAATGCGCTCAAAGTACGTAAGCATTTCAGAAAAAACACCTTATTTATTCTTAATGGCGCTGGTCATAATCCACTTATTATCTCAAAAGATGCAGACATTAATCTGGCTGTTGAAAGTGCAAAACGAGTTGTGCTTTACAATCAAGGGCAAGATTGTGCTGGTCCAAACGCCATATTAGTACACAATGATATATACGATCTATTCAAGCAACGATTAATCTCTGATTTGAAGAATATTGAAGATAGAGTTGGACCTTATAGTGACTATAAGAATATCGTCGGTCCCAATAGCGATATTGATCACAGTATAAAAATTGCCTCAGTATTTAAAGCCAATAGACCCTATTGCACCTATGGAGGAGAAGTTAATCCCATTAATGGCATGATAAAACCGACGATTTTCGAGAAAGAATTATCGTTAGGTGGCAATTATAAAGAATTTTTTGCCCCGGTTTTCTTCTTACAAAGATATTATCAGGATCAAGATTTAATCCATTATTTTTCTGATCCTTTGTATTCTACTAATGCTATGTATATATCTCTGTTTGGTACCAGTGACTATATCTATCATCAACTTAGCGAACGCCTTCACCTGCCAGATAGTATTCTGAGTAATACTGACTTACATCTGGAAGAACACGGTTATCTTCCCTATGGTGGTCAAGGGTCCGCCGCTTCATGCCTTTGGTATGAAGGTAATAGGATTAGCGGCAGTACGTTGCCACAACGTGATATATACCATTATTTAATTGAACCCTTTGATACCCTTCCCACGCCAAAGAGTGAAAAGCGCCACTGTGTTCAAGCAGGAATTTGAACTACTCCGGTGAATCCTCACTTCATCGGATGACCCTGACAGCGCCGTACTTCTAAAAGTAAGCACGGCGTGTCTCAGCGCTTGATGGAGATATAATGCCAATTAGCCGCAACTGTTTTAGCCCAGTTCGATGAGCTATAAATACCTATACCTTTAAGAGAAAAGCCGCCAATCCGAATAATTGACACAAGAGACTAGGGCTTATCTCTATGATTCGCTATCATGCTGACTTATGTTTGCAATGCTCACCGATTCATTGAGCAAAAAATATGGGGTATTTTTATGTTGTGGTTCAAAAATTTAATGATTTACCGTTTAAACCGGGAAATTTCACTTTCCGCGGATGAACTGGAAAAACAATTAAGCCCGTTAGCATTCACCCCATGTGGCAGTCAAGATATGGCGAAAACAGGTTGGGTGCCGCCAATGGGTTCACACAGTGATGCCTTTACCCATGTCGCGAATAATCAAATTCTGATTTGCGCCCGTAAAGAAGAAAAGATGTTGCCTTCACCGGTTATCAAACAAGCACTACAAGCAAAAATTGAAAAACTGGAAGGAGAACAACATCGCAAGCTTAAAAAAACAGAGAAAGATTCTCTGAAAGATGAAATATTGCATACCTTGCTACCACGGGCATTTAGCCGATTCAGCCAAACTTATATTTGGATCGATATCGCTAATAACCTGATTGTTGTTGACGCTGCCAGTGCTAAACGAGCCGAAGATAATTTGGCATTATTGAGAAAAAGTCTGGGTTCTTTACCTGTTGTTCCCCTGACATTTAAAGACCCAATAGAATTAACCCTGACAGAATGGGTACGTTCCGGTGACTTACCAACAGGTTTTGCTTTAATGGATGAAGCTGAACTAAAAGCCATGCTGGAAGAGGGCGGCGTGATCCGTTGTAAAAAACAAGATTTGGTTTCTGACGAAATCGCCACCCATATAGAGGCTGGCAAATGTGTCACTAAACTGGCGCTTGATTGGGAAGAGCGTATTCAGTTTATGTTGTCAGATGATGGCGCTTTCAAACGCATAAAATTCAGTGATACTTTGCGTGAACAAAATGATGACATTGATCGAGAAGATTTTGCCCAACGGTTTGATGCTGACTTTATTCTGATGACCGGTGAATTAAGTGCATTGATTAAAAGCACCATTGAAGCACTCGGCGGTGAAGCAGAAAAATAATCACACAATTCATACAATAATCGCCAGTCTATTGCTCGTTCCCCCTTACTGGCGATAATATCAACCTATTTCCAGCGCCAATAATAACGTTAAAGCTATCCACGGTAAGCCAATTAAGGTATGCAATGAATTCAGCTAAAAAAGGCCATCAACCTCCTTTCTCAATTACAGCTAAAATGATCCAATTAGTTGCTGAAATTAGCGAGAATATCGGGCGGTTAAGTACAGAACAGGAACAAATAAAAACCCTGCGATTAAGACGTATCAATCGAATACGAACGATTCACGGCTCACTGGCAATTGAAGGTAACTTACTTAATGAAAGCCAAATCACCGCCATTATTGAAGGAAAGCGAGTCATTGCGCCAATCAGTGAAATACAAGAAGCGCGTAACGCTATCTTAGCTTATGAAAAGCTTAACCATTGGCATTTCACATCAGAACAAAACTTACTAGAAGCCCACTATATCCTGATGAAAGGATTGCTAGATGATGCTGGCAGTTATCGACACGGTGGAGTCGGTGTGATGGATGGAAAAAAGGTCATTCATATGGCACCACAGGCAAATCGGGTTCCAAAGCTGATGGGTGACCTTTTTCACTGGTTAGGCTCTACTGATATTCATCCACTTATTACCAGTTGCGTTTTCCATTATGAATTTGAATTCATTCATCCGTTTGCGGATGGAAACGGCAGAATGGGCAGGTTGTGGCAGACACTAATTTTAAATCACTGGAACCCATTATTTGAATTTATCCCCGTTGAAAGCCTGGTTTATGAACATCAAGCTCATTACTATCAGGCAATTAATCTCAGTAGACAACTCATTGATTGTGCGCCATTTATTGAGTTTATGCTGCACATGATCCGTGATGCAATTCTGACATCTACCCATCAGGCTACCCATCAGGCTACCCATCAGGCTACCCATCAGGCTACCCATCAGGCTACCCAACAAGTTAAACAACTAATTATGGTATTGAAAGGGGAAATGAACCGTGGGCAACTGCAATCAGCCCTTGGATTAAAAGATCGTAATTCATTCCGTCAGCGCTATTTGCAACCCGCTCTAGAAGCGGGATTAATTGAAATGAGCCATCCAGAAAAACCTAGCAGCCCATTACAACGCTATCGTTTGACAGAAAAAGGGGTGAATTTAAAAACTCACCACAAATAGCGAAAAGTAACCAATCCCTACCCTATCGGAGACTTCGATGAAAACCTGCACAAATAAAATAGGACTATAATATTTACTTAAATATCAATATATTAAAAAAATAATTCAACCACATCAGCGAAACACTTACTCCTTTCACTATTTCGGCCAAATTCATTAAGTAGACATCAAAACCATAAATATAGTGCTTTAATGTCCACTTAAAATAACTATAATCAAGTGAACATCAAAACCACAAATAAATAGAGTTATTGTCTAGTTATGGATAGATCTACTGCACTTAAACGTTTTATTGACTGGGACAAAAAAGGGCGATATGTCTTCACCTTTGCCGATCTCAGAAAAATCTTTCTTGAAGATAGCCCCAAAACACTCCAAGCGGGCTTAAATCGTCTAGTTAAAGAATCGATGCTTTCACGACCTGTACGCGGAGTTTATCTGTTTAACTTTGCTCATAGTCACGATAGTTACACCATTGAACATATTGCCAAAGCTCTACGACGTGGTGAGTACAATTACGCATGGTCCGATGCAATTGCTGCTGATGAAACCGGGTTGGATGTTTTTCCTGAATCCTGTATCTGGAATATGGAGCAGATTTTATCCCAAGATTTCTATCCAGAATAATCTTACAAATTTATTGAATACACGAATTATTAATGCTAGGTAAAGCCGATGTTAATAATGTACCTTACTTTTAGCCATATTTATTATATATACCCGTCATCTTTCAAGTTGCCTCTTTGTTGGCTGCTTGAAAGATGAAGGGTATAGAATTAATGATGAATTAGCTCTAATGAATACAGTGTTACCGTTGAAGGTTTCGCGCCTTTATCTACCAACGTTAATTTATTATTAGCTATAGACACATTAATCTGGCTGGTCACCTCTGGTGGTGTCATTTTTTCCAGCGGTCCGCCTTCTTGAATACGATACGCTTTAATTTTAAATTTCTTGCAACCTATATGATCAATCACCACTGTAACGCCCTGGTCGCTATCAGTATAATCACGAGTTTTAGGTCTTAAAAGAGAATCTTCAGGAAGTTGCTGTACCGGATCCTTTTGCACTACCGCATTATTAGATTGAATGGTTGTCGGATCAACACCACCAAACCATTTATCCTGACTACAGGTATCCGTCAATTGATCTAATGTTCGGCTCGTATCCAAATAGTATTGCCGATATAAATCCGCAGGAACTGGCGCTACATTACCATCGGAGAAACTCTTATCCACTTTATAATTTGCCGCGAGGATATTAATTTTATTACCCGATTTATTTTCGGCAGCCAAAACCGTTAAGCCGGTTGCAAAATCTTTCTGACCACTTAATATATAAGGTGTTTTTAATATTTTAGCAAAAAGACCAAAAGATTGAGCTGAATAGGTACAGAAATTTCTAACGCTTGGGTTTTTAGGATTAGGCTGATCATTAAACAAACCAAAAGATAAACCATCACCCCGATAATAATGAGCCAGGTCAACTTTGGTATATTGCATATAAATCAACGAGGAAGCGATATAGGCTGCGTTTTTAGGACTCTGCACTTTTGTAAATGTATTTCTCGACCCAAAAGGACTAGAGTTCCACTCAGTACAAATACTCTCTGTTTTAGTAAAGTCATAAGTATGCAAACTTTTCTGAATCGTATTACCCATATCAATAATGTTTTGCGGGTCTCCAGTATCAACGTATCCATGCCAAGAAAAGAAATCTAACGGTACATTATTATCCCGACAATATCGGAAAAATCCATCAATATAATGTCCTCCTGCATGATTACTAAACGAAATACCTGCACCACCAACTTTAGCATCAGGATCAATCGTTTTAATTAATCTCACTACTTTTTCATATAATTGATAATACTTTTGTGGATCATCAGTATTCCAGAAAAACAGTAAATCAGGCTCGTTCCAAATTTCCCAATAGCTTATTTTTCTCGGCAATCCAATGCTGGCATAGTTTACACCATAACGATTCACCAAGGTTTTAACTAATATTGCATAAATATCAAAATCCTCTGGTATTTCATAACCGCCATCAAGTGAACGCCCAATACGAAACATAAGTTGTCGCTGAATATTATCTGGATTAAGATCTGCTTGATTATTCAGAACATCACGCAGATAAGCATCCGTCATTTCATAATTGGTATCTTTTAATGCAAGACTCACATCATGATTTCTCATTCCGATAGCCGCATTGGGAAAAATAGTTCTGACATTTGCAATATCAGCAACAAGCTTTTTAGCTGCGGGTTTATTTTCCTCTGGCACATTGACAATCATTTGATTTTGATTATTTTTCCTATCCACCTGGAAATAATTATCCATATCCCCAATACCAAAGCCGTCATGAAGCCGGACATGTGTAATTCCCATCTGATTAAATTCATTATCTAAATCAGGGAAACCCGGCGCCAGAGATTTAGGAAGACCATTGACACCATTAACCGCTTTAAGACGTGAGTTATACCCTGCTGATAAATCTCGATGATTTTTATTAAATGAAAAAACTTTAGTCATAATACCCTCTATATTAATTAAGAAATTGTATCCCTATAAACCAAAAATAATATCAAAGAATAAATACATTTCTCTGACAACTCAATAACAATAAATGAATGGAAGACTTATATAATAGTTAAATATCACTTTTAACTACGCCTTAAAATTCCAAGCTATTACTTTGAATTTATTAAATTAACCAAACAATTACATTAATACCCTTCATCTTTCAAGCTGCTGCTTTGTTGGCTGCTTTCACTCACCCCAGTCACATCGTTATCTATGCTCCTGGGGATTCGTTCACTTGCCGCCTCGCTGCAACTCGAAATCTATTAGGTAAATACAATTATTTTCGATAATAAAATTCACTCTGCAACTTATTTAACAACATCAGCATCAAAAGAGAAAAACAATATAAAAATCAATCATAAACTGATATTAATAACAATAGTTAAATAGAAAGCAATAAAATCATATAGAGAGAAAACCATATTAAACAATATCGCAAAAAACCATCAATATATATTATAGACACATTTTAAATCATATAAAAATAATAAAAAAATCCGAAAATTATAAACAAATACATATTAATCAATAAATTATTATTAAATAGGCTCTTTTTAGAGCCTATCAAATTAAAATGATTTTATTTTTCATTGATTAATTGATCGGAGGGGATAATTTACTATAATATTTCCATCACATATAAAATCAATTATTATCTAGCTCTAATGAATATAATGTTACCGTTGCAGGCTTTGCTCCCTTATCCACCAACGTTAATTTATTATTAACTATAGATACATCAATCTGGTTAGTCACCTCTGGTGGTATCATTTGTACCAGAGATCCACCGTCTTGAATACGGAATGCTTTAATCTTAAATTTTTTATAACCTATATGGTTAATGACTACGGTAACACCCTGGTCGCTATCAGTATAATCACGACTTTTAGCTCTCAACATATTATTATCCGGAAATAGCTTAACAGGCTCATGTTGCACTACCGCATTATCAACGTGAATGGCTGTCGGATCAACGCCACCAAACCATTTATTCTTACTCCAGGTATCTGTTAATTGATTCAGTGATCGGCTAGCATCCAAATAGTATTGTTGATATAAATAATCAGGAGCTGCATCACCATCGGCAAGACTCTTATCAACTTTATAATTTGCGGCAAGGATATTAATTCTATTGCCCTCGGCATTCTCGGTTGCCAAAACAGTTAAACCTGTGGAAAAATCCCTATTACCGCTTAAAATATAAGGTGTTTCGAACATTCTGGCAAACAGGTAAAAGGATTGAGCTGAATAGGTACAGAAATTTTTGACACTCGGATTTTTAGGACTGGGCTGGTTGTTAAATAAACCAAAAGATAAACCATCCCCTCGATAATAATAAGCTCTGTCGGCTTTTATATATTGCATATAAATCAACGTAGAAGCGATATATGCCGCATTTTTAATACCCTGCACTTTTGTATATGTATTTTTTGTCCCAATAGGACACGAAGTCCATTCAGTACAAAAACTTTCTGTATCGGTAAAACCATAAGTATGCAAACTTTTTTGAACTTTATTCCCCACATCAATAATGTTTTGCGGATCTCCAGTTTCAACGTATCCATGCCAAGAAAAGAAATCTAATGGTACATGATTATCTCTACAATACCGTAAAAACCCATCAAGGTAATCTTCTTGTGCTCTATCAGCAAACGCAATACCCGCACCACCAACTTTAACCGAAGGATCAACCGCTTTAATTATCCTTGCAATTTTGGCATATAATTCATAATATTTTTTAGGATCATTATTATTCCAGAAAAAAAACAAATCAGGTTCATTCCAAACCTGCCAATAGGTTATTTTTCTTGGCAAACCGATTCTGGCATAGTGTAAAGCGTAGCGATTCACCAATACGCTGACTAATATTGCATAAATATCAAAATCCTGTGGTATTTCATAACCACCATCACCGGAACGCCCAATACGAAACATGATTTTTCGCTGAATATTATCAGGATTCAGATCGGCTTTATTATTCATGATATCGCGCAGATAAGTATCAGTCATTTTATAATTAGCCTCTTTTAATGCAAGGCTAATATCATTATTTCTCATCCCGGCAGCCGCATTGGGAAAAATGCTTCTGATATTTGAAATATCAGTGAGCAGTTTTTTAGCCGCAGGTTTATTTTCCTCTGGAACATTAACAATAATTTGATTTCGATCACTGACTCGATCCACCTGGAAATAATTATCCATATCGCCAATACCAAAACCATCATGCAGCCGGATATGGGTAATTCCCATCTGATTAAATTGATCATCTAAATCAGGGAAACCAGGTAACAAAGATTTAGGGACACCATTAACACCATTAACCTCTTTAAGCAATGAGTGATGCCCTGCTGATAAATCTCGATGATTTTTATTAAATGAAAAGATTTTAGTCATAATAAACCTCTATATTCATTAAGAAATAATATTGCCATAATTAAAAAATAACATATAAGAATAAATATATTCCTATGGAAACTCAACAACAATAAATGAATCGAACACTTAGATAATAGTTAAATATCACTTTTAACTACTCATTAAAGTTATCAGTTATTAATTTAGATTTGGTTTATTAACCAACTAATTACATTGATATAATTACCAACAACAATAAGAACAACACTGTAATCTACTTGATAATATCAGAATTAAAATAATCACAAAAATAAAGTTCCTAGTAAGAAATTGATAATAATAATTATAAAATAGCACAAAGTAAAACCATATAGTCAGTAAACTTTACCAATGAATATATAATTGCAAGTCATTAATATATGCTATAAATATACTTAAAGTTTTAGTCATTTAATAAAACCCCTTGCAATTTTAAATTATTTATTACCAAGCAATATTAAAAAATAAAAACAAATAACTACATTCATAAGAATCGCACTGCTAATTTTATTATCTATAGAAAAAATTATCAGATAATAATAAAAAATACCAAACAGTTARTATATGTGAAATATATTCTTGCATTTTATGCAAAGCACTTATACGTTAAATATAGATTTACAAAGTTAAAAAAAGAATGAAATATAAAGCTCACACATAATGAGGTAACAATAGTGATGACCAAGAAAAATGCTTTATTGACTGGTGCAACAGGTTTTATCGGTGCATATGGGCAGGGAGCGTGAAACAAACAGCCTTGGAATACCAAGGCCGTTTAGAGTGCAGTTAAATAACCAGTGCCTTCTGGTCAATTAAATTAAGTATACGCAATGCAGCGCCATTAGGTTTTATTTCACCTCGCTCCCATTTCGATACGCTTTCTTTTGTCATGTTTAATATCAAAGCAAGCGAAGATTGGGAAATGTTGTGTTGAGCGCGGATCCGCTTAATATCATCCCCTGTCATAGAGAGTATATTTCCGTATTTTTCTTTTAGCTCTCTGTCTTTAATTCTGGCTTCAATACGGCGAACTGACTCACCATCTGTTAAACCCGCAGCCTCAATTTCCTTAGCGAAATCAAGCAGTTCATTCATTTTACTGGTCATCTTTAACCTCCACCAATAGTGATAGCTCAATCATTTTATTAATTTGGGTATCATTAAAATCTAACAAATCCTTAGCAAGGTCTTTATAGGAAGCCAATACATCATCTTCAATTTCCTTTGCGCCTTTGGAGCTTAAATCAGATTTAGCCCAACCATCTGCAAAGAATAGATGCTTTCCTACTTTGAAGAAAATGATTGTTCTCGCACCACCGCTTTTGCCTTTTCCTAAAAGAGGTATTCTCTTTTTAATTACCCCACCACCCAAATTGGCTTCATAACTGCCCGCCATAACCTCATGCGCCGCTTTTATCAGTTCTGAGCCACTCAGATGAATTTTTTTATCGTTCTTCTTATTGAATATTTTAGTTTTATAAACGGCCACAAAACACCCATACATCAGTAAGTATTACTATAGTAAATTTTACCACAAATTGAAGCTTAGTAAATAGATTATTCATCGACATCCTCCCCCACCTTCACAGGCAAATACGGCATGCCCTGCCGCTAAAATATTACGAGCACCGTTTACATCGGCATTCGTGGTATATCCACATACCTGACTCTCGAACTGACTTTGTGACAGGCGATTTTCTTTTGCTGTATGACCACAGTAACCGCATCGCTGACGGGTATAGGGCCAGTTCCAGCTGTTAAAAAAGCCTTAGCAATATCTGGAACAAGAATTGAAGACATGGATGTTATCGAAATCAATGAAGCTTTTGCTGCACAGACTCTGGCTGTAATGAAAGAGCTTAATATTCAATGGGATGCATCATGTCAACTGTAACGGCGGTGCTATCTCTCTGGGACATCCATTAGGTGCATCTGGGGGACGGATTTTAGCGAATGCCGTCTATCAATTACACCGCCAACAAGGAAAACTGGCCTTATGTACTATGTGCATTGGCGTTGGACAAGGAATCGCGATGATCCTTGAGAAAGTTTGATCACTTTTCTATTAACGCTAAATCGCCTTGGCAAGCCACTCCTGCAATAGTGATATGAATACCGTTAATTTTGCTGGCGGGTGCGCAAGTGCCCGTAATAAATACCATCCTTACGTTCATCAGGATCATTGAACAATGCAATAAGCTCCCCAGAACGAATATCCGATGAAACAACCCAGTTAGGAAGAAGCCCTACTCCAAATCCATTGACGGCGGCCATTCTCAATGTATCAAAATCGTCACTGCGAAAAATCCTATTCTCATTGCTGAGATTGATAGCATCCTGATAGTGTGACCAGCAAATGCCAGCAGGATCATGATGTTTATCAAGCAAATAATGGTTAGATAACTCAGAAAGTGTTGTCGGAGCCCCGTACTTCTGGATATAACCTGGACTGGCGCAAACAACCCAAGTCTGTGTGGCGATCCGTTTTGAATAAAGCGAACTATCTTTTAATTCACCAATCCGAATAACCGCATCGAGACGATCCCTAACGGGATCAGTCAATCTCTCTGTTTGATCAAGTTCAACCTGAATTTTGGGATATTGGGTGAATAGTTCTTCCAGCATGGGAATTATATGGTGACGCCCAAACGTTGGCAGACAGGCGACACGCAGTACCCCTTGCGGTTCTCCATCCAAAGCCGCTAACTCAGCCTGGATATCGACAAGATTATCGATAATATCTTGCGCTCTTGAAAACAAAATCTCGCCTGCGTCAGTCATTGATAAACCACGGGTAGAACGCAAGAAAAGTTTTACCTCCAACATCTGCTCAAGGCTGTCTATCTGACGTGTAATAGATGAAGCTGCCATGCCCTGTAGACGAGCAGCAGCTGAAAAACTCTGTGAACGGGCAACATTAACGAATGTTGCCAGAATATCGGTACGTAACAAATCTTTCATCATAGATTTTACCTATATATGATTAAACGTATCTGATATTACAAGCAAGGTATGGAATTTGATAGCGCTATCAATTTTGCATTCTATGCAAAGCAATTTCGCTTGCCATCTTTATTCCCGCAATCCTGAGATAGTGGCAGAATTCTTTTACGGTAATACAGATCAAATGCTGGAGGTTTTCGTGTCAAACACAGCAATCAAACTCGATCCTACTTCTTCTATTTCTCTCATATTGTTATCTGCCGCTTGCGGTTTTGCTGTGGCTAATCTTTATTATAACCAGCCATTATTACCGGCAATAGGCATAAGCTTTGGCATTGATGGCGCAACATCCGGTTGGATCGCCACGTTAACGCAAATTGGTTACGCTGCGGGGCTTTTCTTTTTTGGCCCTCTTGGGGATACATTAAGTCGTCGTAAGCTTATTTTCTGCCTACTAATCGGCAATATAGCCAGCCTTATCTTATGTGCCACCGCACCGAATTTTATATGGTTTTTGACCAGTAGCCTGATATTAGGGCTAACCTCTATTTCAGCACAAATTATCATTCCGGCAGTATCTGGGTGGGCAGCGCCAGAAAAACGTGGCCGGGTTGTAGGAAATCTGATGAGTGGCCTTTTCGCGGGAGCACTGCTTGCCAGAACCTTGAGTGGTGCAGTCGGAGAGCATTTCGGCTGGCGTGAAATGTTTTTACTGGCAGCTTTAATAGACCTGTTCCTGTTTTTTCTGGTCTGGTTTGTATTGCCACAAATAGAAACACCACCCACGATAACTTACAGCCAACTTCTTATTTCACTCGGTAAATTAGTAAAGCAACAATCCCTTTTGCGTGAAGCGGCATTATCCGGTTTTTTACTGTTCGCCGCTTTTAATACGTTGTGGGGTTCTCTGGCCTTATTGCTTTCTCAACCACCTTACGGATGGGGAAGCGATATTACAGGTCTCTTTGGTTTGACGGGAATTGTGGGAATGCTAGCTTCACCAATAATAGGTTCATTGACAGATCACTTTGGTGGGAGAGCTATTGTTGCCACAGGTGCTTTATTAGTGACATTAGCCTTGTGTCTAATTAGCGGCACGAGCCACAGTATTCTATTTTTATTCGCCGGTATTATTCTGTTGGATCTTGGTAGCCGAGCGTGTTTAGTGGCAAATCAAACACGGTTATATACATTATTACCTGATGCCCGCAGCCGACTAAATACCGTATTTATGACCTGTTATTTCGCCGGCGGCGCAATAGGTTCCTCTTTAGGCGCTGTCGCCGCCTGGTATTTTTCTTGGTATGGCGTCGCTTTCAGCGGCGGAGGATGCGCATTATTAGCCGTTCTGAGGGTTCTGTTTAGCTCAAACAGCAGATAGAAGTTACGTCAGTGAAAATCATACATCCAATCATAACCCATAAGTTATACATAACTCTTGAGTTATGCCTCAAGATGCGATATAACCTCCTCCGTTAAAGGAGGCTGAATGTTTGAGTTGATATTTCACCCTGATGCTTTAAATGAAATTCGGGCGCTCGATAAACCAATGAAAGCAAAAGTATTAACGGCACTTGATAAACTAGAAGCAAAAGGCAATGCATTACGTTATCCCAATACTGATATTATTCGTGAGGGATTATTTGAATTGCGAGCTGGCAAGAAAGATATTACGCGAACTTTTTTTGCCTTCGCCAAGGGAAAGAAAATTTATATCTTACGTACATTTATAAAGAAAACACTAAAAACACCACCCACCGAAATAGCCATAACCTTAAAAAGGCTTGAGGAGTTGAATGATGAGCATTAAAGGTGTCCCATATTCCGACGTTAAAGCTGAACTGCTTGCTGATCCAGAAGTTCACACCCTTTATATGGCTGAGAAAAAAGAAGAAGAGTTGAAGGAGCTTCTTCTTAATATGCGTAATCAGGCAGGATTAAACAGCACCCAAGTTGCCGAACGGATGGGGATCACTCAACCCGCTGTAAGCAAACTGGAAAGAAATGCTGGGAAGGCCAGTATCTTAACACTTGAGCGCTATGCTGCTGCTTGTGGAGTCAGTTTAAGTATTAGCTTTCAAGTCTAATTGAAAGGGCAGGTAAAGTTGCTACCCTTAGTTACTGAACCAAGTTATTAGCAATCCGAGCCCAATGATGAGGTTTATCTGTTCCCACCGAAAATTTCATTTACCACTTTTTTCCACCAATGCTTCCTAATCTCAACCGCGCTTTCCAGCGCGGTTATTTCGTGGAAGAATCTCTAACCCGATGAAACCGCTTCCATCCCTACCAAGCCCACTTTCAGATAGCCCGATTTACGCAAAGAATCCATCACACTCATCAGTGTTTCATAATCCACGGTTTTATCAGCTTGAAAGAAAATGGTTGTCTCTTTATTGGATTGGGTGGTCTGATCCAATACCGCCGCCAAAGTATCATAATCGACCTGTTGATCTCCGACATAAAGCTGGCGATCAGCTTTAACCGTCAAGAATACCGGTTTTTCTGGACGCGGCTGCGGTTTTGCCGACGAAGCAGGTAGATCCACTTTAATATCAACGGTTGCCAGTGGTGCTGCTACCATGAAGATAATCAACAACACCAACATCACGTCAATAAATGGTGTGACGTTGATTTCGTGCAATTCGCCGCTATCGCCCAGATCTTCATTAAGACGTATTGCCATAAATCACCTTGTCTTGCTATTTGCTAAATCCAAATCACGGCCAAGCAGTAATAATGACTGTGCCGCCATGTCACCAACCTGACCACGGTAAGCCGAGATCATACGGGCGAAGATGTTATAAATTACAACGGCAGGGATCGCTGCGACCAAACCAAGTGCTGTCGCTAACAAGGCTTCCGCAATACCCGGCGCTACAACCGCAAGGTTAGTTGTCTGTGAGTGGGCAATACCAATAAAACTATTCATGATGCCCCACACCGTACCAAATAGCCCAACGAAAGGAGAAATCGCACCAATGGTTGCCAGATAGCCATTACCACGCCCCATATGGCGGCTGATAGCCGCAACGGAACGTTCCAGACGGAACGCGGCACGTTCTTTCGTGCTATTCAAGTCAGTGCTCTCAGAAGATAATTGACGTTCTGCCTGTACTTCACTCAGCAACAAGCGGCTGATACTGTGTTTGCTGAAACCTTCGGCAATTTCCGCAGCCTGATCAAGGCTATTCACGTTCGTTAAAGCAAATTGCTCTTTACGTAAACGACGGCCAGCAGCCAGCAGTTCAGTACCTTTTGAGAAGAATAGAGCCCAAGTAATAACAGAAGCAATCACCAGGCCGATCATAACAGTCTTAACCACAATATCAGCGTTCTGATACATGCCCCAAATAGACAGATCGGTAGCAAAGCCACTGGAAAGGCTAGCTTCATCAGCAGTAACTTTAGCTGCAACCTCATCCGTTGCAACCGGCGTAACTTGGGTGGATTCTGTCGCGGATGCCGTTTGCGGCGCAATCTGATTTGCAGATAGTGCAGTTGCATCCGTCGTTGCCGAGGTGGTAGCCGGGGTAGATCCTACAATCTGTACAGCTTTTGCCGTGGTATTGTTATCTGTTGCAGATGCTGGTGCTGTATCAGCCAATGCTGAACCTGTCAGCCCGAACGCTAATATTATTGAAGCAGTCAAATTTCGCATCAGTTGGCCTTTACTCCCTTTGCTATAAACCTTGTTATTTAGCAGTGAATTACTTTTCGTCATCTCACTAACCTTATTTGTACTGAGTCTTCACTCATCTTCACCAGACTGAATGAACATGCAGGCTGATAATATCAAACATTAAGTGATTTGATAGTAATTATCATTATTGTTTAATAAAAAAGTATTACCCCTTCACAAAATAAAGTTAGAGAGCCCCTACTCACAGGTAATGAGATGAATTTTCGTCAAGTTGTCTTAATCCCTTTGTACAAAAAGGGCTAAATCTTTTAACGTGTTAACTCTATTTTTTTACACCATTTCAAAAATTGAAGTGTTAAAGGCGGCAATGGATCATGGCAGAAAAAAAACTGGAAACTTTACTGGTCAATGCAGGTAGAAGCCAAAAATTTACTCAAGGCGCAGTCAATCCCATCATTCAGCGAACTTCATCGGTAATTTTCGATTCTGTCGCCGCCAAAAGACATGCGACGCAAAACCGGGGCAAGTGCGAACTGTTTTATGGCCGTCGTGGTACACAGACTCATTTTTCTTTCCAAGCAGCAATGGCTGAACTGGAAAGTGGCGCAGGCTGTATGCTTTACCCTTCTGGGGCTGCCGCGATTAGTCATGCCATTCTCGCTTTTGCCACCGCCGGTGATCATATTCTATTAACCGGTTCAGCTTATGACCCGACGCAAAGCTTCTGCGATAAAATATTGTCACGGATGAATATTACCACCGATTATTTCGATCCTATGATTGGCGAAGAGATTGCTGATCTGATTAAGCCCAATACCAAAGTGGTGTTTCTTGAATCCCCTGGCTCTATTACGATGGAAGTACAGGATATTCCCGCGATTGTCCGTGCGGTACGACGCGCCAATCCAGATATTGTCATCATGATCGATAATACTTGGGCGGCAGGTGTGTTGTTTAAAGCGCTAGAATTCGACATCGATATTTCGATTCAATCGGGCACCAAATATATTATTGGTCACTCAGACGCAATGTTAGGTATTGCTGTCGCTAATGAACGTTGTTGGGCGCAACTGCGAGAGAACTCCTATTTGATGGGACAGATAGCAGATGCCGATACGATTTATATGGCCAGTCGAGGATTACGTACTTTAGCCATTCGTCTGAAACAACATGAAAAAAGCAGTATTGAAATAGCACGCTGGCTGCAACAACGAACCGAAGTGGCCGCTGTCTATCATCCCACTCTGCCTTCCTGCCCCGGTCACCATAACTTTATCCGTGATTTCAGTGGCAGTAGCGGCCTATTCTCTTTTCAATTGAAAAAGAAGTTAACTCCCCAACAATTTACGGATTATCTGGATAATTTTCACCATTTTAAAATGGCATTTTCATGGGGCGGTTTTGAATCCCTCATTCTGGGTTATCAACCAGAAGAGATAAAAATAATACGCCAGTACGGTTCTCCACCAAGAACAGGCACCCTGTTTCGCCTGCATGTCGGTCTGGAGAATGTTCAAGATTTGATTGATGATCTCGCTGAGGGGTTTAAGCGAATTTCTATTTATTAATCTTATTGTTATTCAATGCAATAAACTGAAAAACTTAACGTTTAGAAGTCATAATGAAGTGATAATATAGATATATTGCCAGTACAATGCATTTGCATTACACTTCGTTAAACAGATTCTCAAATCAGCATAACGAGGTAAAAATATGCACGCATTACCACGTGTTGAGTTCGAAGTTGGTGCCGAATCCAAGCTTACCCGTCGCAACCAGACAACTATCCCAACGTCTGTTCGTAAAGCGCTTAAGCTAAAACCAGGCCATGACAGTATCACATATAAGATTTTATCTTCTGGTGATGTACTTATTAGTCGTAAAAACAGCGAAGAAGAAAAAGATCTTGTCATGGAGTCATTTCTGAACTTTCTGGCGAAAGACATTAAGAAACATCCTGAGCAAGTACAACAATTGGATGAACAACTCATTAACCGGGCGATGTCACTTACCGCTGGAATAGACATAGATCTGAACAATCCATTATCCGATGACGATGAGTAAAGAACTATGTACGAGCGAGTATGTGTAATAAATGGATGGGCTCTTTTTGCTCATCCGTGCTTTATAGAACAATTAAAACAAGCAATAGATAAGGTAGAACAACTTCAACAGAAATATCCAAACGACTACCTGAAAAAAAATGATACAAAACGCTTGGCTGCAATCATAAAACTGGTTACTGAAATTATTCCCAGTAACCCTGCTAATATAGCCTTTCGTTTGGGTGACACATTAGGTGGAAAAAGAAAACACTGGTTCAGGGCAAAATTTTTCCAACAATACCGTCTTTTTTTCCGTTTTCATGCCGAGAGTAAAATTATTATCTTTGGCTGGGTGAATGATGAGAGCACAAAAAGGGCATATGGCGATAAGCATGATGTTTACAAAGTATTTGGTGAAATGCTTAATGCGGGACACCCGCCAGATGACTGGAGTTCTCTTTTAAAAGAATCTACTGATTCACCACACTTAACTAAACTTATTAATGAACATCAGCCATAGTTTCTCCCAATAAGGGATAAAGCCAAGCCATGCTTAAGCTTTTACTGTAAACTGACTTTATATATACAGATGCAATAAATTTATCTTATACCTAATAGATTTCGAGTTGCAGCGCGGCGGCAAGTGAATGAATCCCCAGGAGCATAGATAACTATGTGACTGGGGTGAGTGAAAGCAGCCAACAAAGCAGCAGCTTGAAAGATGAAGGGTATATAACAGTCACAGGATAAGCAATGGAAGTACTAAACGGGATCATGCAAGCATTATGGCAGCATGACTTTTCTAAACTTGCCAACCCCGATGTTCTCTGGATTATCTATGGCATTCTATTCGTGACACTGGTTCTGGAAAATGGCTTATTACCTGCCGCTTTTCTACCCGGGGATACTCTGTTAATCCTTGCCGGTGCATTAATTGCCAAGGGAGTCATGAGTTTTATTCCAACCGTTTTTATACTAACCGCGGCGGCAAGTATCGGTTGCTGGCTCGGCTATCTTCAAGGGTTATGGCTTGGTGATACCAAACGAGTTAAGGATTGGCTGGCACAACTTCCTATTCAGTATCGCCAACGAGCTAACGAGCTGTTTTTCAAACATGGTTTGGCCGCTTTACTGATTGGCCGTTTTTTGGCTTTTGTCCGCACTCTGTTACCAACATTGGCGGGTATATCCGGCCTTGACAGTAAACGCTTTCAAGTTTTTAACTGGTTGAGTGGCCTGCTATGGGTTGTCATCGTGGTCGGTTTTGGTTATCTCCTCAATCAGATCCCGTTTATTAAAAATCACCAAGATCTGGTGATGAATATTTTGATCATTTTACCCATAGTGGTGTTGTTAAGTGGTTTAAGCGCCTCTCTATTAATGTACTGGCGCCACAAGAAAATCTCGGCGGCAAAACGTAAATAAAAGTCATTATGGTTTACAAGCAGCAACAGGATTTTTATCCTTAACTTAATGTACCAGTATTATATGAACCAAGGCTCAGCCACTAAGTGATATTCTTGGTATTGATGCGTCACCAATCCGGTTAATTCATGTATTTAGCCATGTATTGACATAATACATGGCTTAGATCACGCCAATTGTATTACTTTCTTCAATTACGCTTAATATCAACTTAATATCAATCGCCATAATTTCAACTGATATTTTAAGTCTATCTTTTTATAGGAGTTAGTAATGGATAATCAACCTATTATCAGACTTGCTGATGGGAATCACATGCCACAATTGGGGCTTGGATCATGGGCCGCAGATGACCAACAGATAGCAGAAACAATCCATGCCGCACTGGGTATCGGTTATCGGGCAATTGATACCGCCGCTATCTACAACAATGAGAAAGGCGTGGGCAAGGCGTTACAAGAAACAGATATCCCCCGTGCAGATATTTTTATTACAACCAAATTGTGGAATGACAGACACCTTGATGCCCGCGCTGCCTTGGCTGAAAGTCTAGAGAAGTTGCAACTGGATTATGTTGATCTTTACCTCATTCACTGGCCTGCACCACCGCAAGATCAATACGTTGGTACTTGGCAACAATTGATTGAATTGCAGAAAGAGGGGCTTATTCGCAGTATCGGTGTTTCTAATTTCCAACCTGAACATATCCAGCGACTGATCAATGAAACCGGTGTTCATCCCGTCATTAACCAGATTGAGTTGCACCCGCTGTTACAGCAACGTCAGCTTCATGCCTGGAATGCCACACATAATATCGTTACTGAATCCTGGAGTCCGCTGGCACAAGGCGGTGAAAACGTATTTGATAATCAACTGGTTCAACATCTGGCACAAAAGTATGGCAAAACACCCGCGCAGGTTGTTATCCGCTGGCACATTGATAACGGCATGATTGTGATCCCAAAATCAACCACGTTATCGAGAATTAAAGAGAACTTTGATGTGTTCGACTTCAAATTAGAAAAAGAAGATTTGACCGCGATGACTACGCTAGATATCGGTAAACGTCTGGGACCAACCCCTGAAACATTCGTTGATTTCAGTGAATTCATTCAGCTTCTTGATCAAAATAACGCTAATAATCAGTGCTGAAAAACGGCTGATAAAATTGATAGGGTGAAATTGATAGGGTAATAGCGGGCAAAGCCGAGTTAAAACGTGCGCGGCATCAACGCCGCGCCCTGATTTTGCTCAACTATTTTCATGGTTCTACCGATTATCACTCACCTGGGCTCGCATTTATTGATTGGCCGGTATAGTCACTAACTGCCCAACAGAGCCGCGATCGGCCATTTCCAGAATCTGGCTGTAATACAGGAATGGGAAGTGTTCATAAGATGGCTGGTTCATGTAAACCAGTAATTCCACTCGCCCATCAACCCAAACAGTATCCTTCCAACCATAATCTTGCGGTTGAGGTGCCTCACCGTTGTGGTTAATCACCTTAAACTGTACACCTTCAATATGGAATGGTTGTGGAGCAGAGGCATTTACGATCCAACGCTCCCACGTTCCTTGCTGGCTAGTAATATCCACCCGATTCATATCCCATAACGCACCGTTTATTCCAGGCGTATTGTCATCAAGATAAATTTCCCGGTTACGGATTACATTGGACACTGGCGTAATATCATCAACCAGACGAGATGGGAGATTATCTGTCACCAAAGATAATAAACCGGTTGCTTTAATGGTCAGAACAGTGCTGGAAATCAACACCGTGGATGGTTCAAACAACCCACGTAACTTATCAAGTACCCCGGCTGATTCACCGGCGGTAACAACTACTTCATCCTCTTTGGACATATCAATTAATACCTCACGCCGTTCTCCTGGCGCAAGGGAGAGTTGCTGAACAGCTATCGGCGCAGGTAACAGCCCCAAATCAGCGCCTATCATATAGAAAGGACGGCCATCACCGATCTGTAACTGATATCGACGGGCATTGGATGCATTGAGTAAACGTAAACGGATCCAGCCACGAGATACCTCAATAAAAGGATTCTGTACGCCATTAACTAACAGAGTATTACCGATAAATCCACTATCAGAGGCCGACTGATACTCAGGAACCCCAAAGTTATCCAACCGTTTATCTTGAAGAATAACCGGGAAATCATTAACACCATAGTGTTTCGGCAACGGCAAATGGCGGCTGGTTTCATCTTCCACCAACCACATGCCAGCCAACCCCTTATAAACATGTGGTGCCATCCGATTAGGTGTATTGGCATGATACCAGCAAGTTGCCGCCTGCTGACGAATAGGCAACACTGGCGACCAGTCAGACCCCGGAGAAATCTGACGGGCAACCCCACCGGTCAACGTACCCGGTAATTGTAATCCGCTGACAGTCATCGAAACCGGTTCAGCTAACCGATTACTGTATATCAGTTTGACATCATCGTTTTTATGAACCCGTACAGTCGGACCAAGGTATTGGCCATTAATTCCCCATACACTGGTTTTATATTGTCCATCAAAAGTCCAATGCGCTTTTTGTAAAGTCAGAAATAGCGGCTGCCCACCACGGGATTCCAATAAAGGGGGAACCGGCAAAGCAGTCTGCTGATTTTTGCTGGCCCGAACCAATAGAGGAGCGGCTCCGATACACATCGCCAAGCCTGATACCTGAATAAATTGGCGCCGACTAAATGACATATTTTCTCCGCGACAAACCTAATTAAATTCCGGGTTTATATGCCTCAAAAATAGTTGAGACACTGCAATCATTCACCCCGGCAGCGAATAACTCATTATTGAAGTTATTAAAGCTTATTATCCTTTTGATTGCGCTTAACAAAAACATTATTTATCAAGCGCTCATCATAACGCGAATATGAAGGGAATTAAACTATCTGAATGCATTACACGAATCTCTCCCTGTCAGTGATCAGTACATGTCATTTCCGACTAATAATAAATTGTGGTCATGGACAACGAACAAAAATCCTCACATATACTAAATATGTGAGGATTAAAGTACGCTTAAAAGCTATCGCCTTTGTCAGTCCCACACTTTATTATGAAAGAGTGGTCAAAAATAACCTATTATGAGTACTTGCCCTGCTTCTCCATTGCGGCCAATTCCTCATCCAACGCTGCTATTTTAGCTTTCATCACTTTATGACAATATTCTGCCAGCTCACGCACCTGCTCTTTGGTATATCCAGAAGTATCAATGGGGGGCAACATTTCAACAATGACGGAACCATTATTCCAGCGATTCAGCTTAATATTGCCATTAGTGATGGAAGAAACGCAGACCGGGACAATCGGCACTCCCGCCGAGATCGCAGCATGGAAAGCGCCGGTTTTAAACGGCAACAAACCACGACCACGACTACGTGTCCCTTCCGGAAACATCCAAACAGAAAGACGACGATTTTTAATCTGCTCCACAACCTGGGTAATCGTCCCATGTGCTTTAGCGCGGTTAGCGCGATCAATCAGAATATTGCCAGCCAACCAATAAAGCTGACCAAAAAATGGGATCAGCACCAAAGTTTTTTTACCTACCGTCACCGTGCCCGGCTGAACCGCATTGGACATGGTTATCATGTCATAGTTGTTTTGGTGGTTACCAATGTAGATACTCGGACCATAATGCCTGGCTTCAGCAGGAATACGTTCAATAATTTTGACACCAAATATTTTCGACAACCGGCCAAACATATTACCAAACACCATAACATGGTCAGGGTGACGTGGTCTGAATAAACAGTAAATAGCACCAGAGACACACACTACAATCGAAAACAGAATAACAATAATGCCGCGAATAATTGCTAACATAGTCCCCTCTTATTTAACGGGCCCCTTTAGGCCCGTTAGGTATATTTAATCCCACTATTTAGTTACGCCAATAGCAGATGGTGTTTCAACCTGAACCCGTTCAATATGCTGCAACCCACGAGGCAGAGGTGTTCCCTTACGACCACGTTCTCCACGGAATTTCTGAAGATCTTCGGGACGCAACGTCAATTTACGTTTTCCAAAGTAAAGTGTAATAGACGATTGTGGCGATAGTATCAATAACCAACTCAACAGGTCATTTGCCGCGGTTGACTGAACAGAAATTATCTTATTCCCTTTCCCTTTTGAAAGTTGCGGCAAATCTGCAACCGGGAACATTAACATCCGGCCTGCGCTGGTCATTGCCAGTAACATATCATCCTGCGGGTTATTAATTTCCAGCGGCGTCATGACGCAAGCATTTTCCGGCAATGTAATCAGTGCTTTACCCGCTCGGTTTTTAGCAACCAAATCACTAAAATTACAGATAAAGCCATAACCGGCATCAGAAACCATCAGAAACTTCTGTTCATCCGGCGCCATCAGTACATGTTCTACCGTTGCCCCGGCGGGTAAAGTCAATTTGCCCGTTAGTGGTTCCCCCTGCCCTCTGGCAGAAGGCAAATCCCGCGAATCAAGCGAGTAACTGCGACCTGTTGTATCAATAAAAACCACCGGCTGATTGCTCTTACCACGAGCCGCACCACGGAAGCTATCGCCTGCTTTGTAATTTAGCCCGGCCGGATCGATATCGTGGCCTTTCGCACTACGTACCCAACCCATCTCGGACAATACGATGGTCACCGGCTCACAAGGTGTGATGTCATGCTCACTCATCGCTTTGGCTTCATCACGCTCTCTCATTGGAGAACGACGCTCATCACCATAAGTGGCCGCATCAGCCACGATCTCTTTCTTCAACAGCGTGTTCAGTTTGCGCTCAGAACCCAGAATCGCCTGTAACTTATCGCGCTCTTTTGCCAGCTCATTCTGCTCGCCACGGATTTTCACCTCTTCCAGTTTAGCTAAGTGGCGTAATTTCAGCTCAAGAATGGCTTCCGTTTGCGTCTCACTTAAACCAAAACGTGACATTAATACCGGTTTTGGCTCATCTTCACTACGGATAATGTGAATGACTTCATCAATATTGAGAAATGCGATCAGTAAGCCTTCCAGCACATGTAAGCGCTTAAGGACTTTTTCCAAACGATGGTTCAAACGCTTACGAACCGTTTCCCGGCGGAATACCAACCATTCGGAGAGGATCTCAACCAGCCCTTTCACGGTCGGACGGTTATCCAATCCGATCATATTCAGGTTGACGCGATAACTCTTTTCCAAATCCGTGGTCGCAAACAGATGATTCATCACCTGCTCCAAATCAACCCGGTTTGTACGAGGGACAATAACCAGACGAGTGGGATTTTCATGATCAGATTCATCACGTAAGTCATCAACCATAGGCAGCTTTTTAGCCCGCATTTGGTTAGCGATCTGTTCCAATACTTTGGCACCAGAAACCTGATGTGGCAGCGCGGTGATCACCACATTGCCATCTTCTTTTGACCAAACAGCTCGCATCCGTACCGAACCACGGCCACTTTTATAAATTTTACGGATATCTTCGTGCGACGTGATGATCTCCGCTTCGGTCGGATAATCAGGACCTTTAACATGTTCCATCAGATCATCAAGGGAACTCTGTGGCTTATCCAGCAGCATAACCAGTGCATTCGCCACTTCACGGGCGTTATGAGGCGGGATATCCGTCGCCATCCCCACCGCAATACCGGTGGTGCCATTCAGCAGAATATTTGGCAAACGCGCCGGCAACATTTTCGGTTCCTGCAACGTGCCGTCAAAGTTCGGTACCCAGTCAACAGTGCCGTGACCTAATTCCGTCAGCAACAATTCTGCATATTTGGACAGACGGGATTCGGTATAACGCATCGCGGCGAAAGATTTAGGATCATCCGGCGCCCCCCAGTTCCCTTGTCCATCCACCAGCGGATAACGGTAAGAGAATGGCTGTGCCATCAGCACCATAGCTTCATAACAGGCACCATCACCATGTGGATGGTATTTACCCAATACATCACCCACGGTACGGGCGGATTTCTTAAATTTAGCGGTATTGTTCAGCCCAAGTTCTGACATGGCATAAACAATACGGCGCTGAACCGGTTTCAAACCATCACCGATAAAAGGCAGCGCCCTGTCCATGATGACGTACATGGAGTAGTTCAAATAGGCGTTTTCAGTAAACGAGTGGAGCGGCAAACGCTCCACGCCATCGTGAGTTATCTCACTCATTCATTAATTTCCTCAGAATCTTCTTTGACTATCCCTGTGGACGCTACACTTCAATTTCCACGGTATCACCCTTATCTTGCAGCCAGTTACGGCGATCTTCTGAACGCTTTTTCGCCAGAAGCATATCCATCACAGAGAAGGTTTCCTGATAATTTTCATCATTGATAGTCAATTGCACCAGACGGCGGGTATTCGGGTCTAACGTCGTTTCACGCAGTTGCAGTGGGTTCATCTCACCCAACCCTTTAAAGCGCTGTACGTTAGGCTTACCCCGTTTGCGGCTTAGGCGATCCAGCACCGCCATCTTCTCTTCTTCATCCAGTGCGTAATACACTTCTTTGCCCAAATCGATACGATATAAGGGCGGCATTGCCATATAAACATGGCCATTCTTAACCAATGTTGGGAAGTGGCGGACAAACAATGCACACAACAGCGTCGCAATATGCAAGCCATCTGAGTCGGCATCCGCCAGAATACAGACTTTACCATAGCGTAACTGGCTGAGATCGTGGCTATCCGGGTCGATGCCAATAGCGACTGAAATATCATGGACTTCCTGTGACGCTAACACTTCATCCGAAGAGACTTCCCAGGTATTCAGAATTTTCCCTTTCAACGGCATGATCGCCTGATACTCACGATCACGGGCCTGCTTCGCCGAGCCGCCCGCAGAATCCCCTTCCACCAAAAATAACTCCGTGAGATTCAGATCCTGTGATGTGCAGTCAGCCAGTTTTCCCGGTAACGCAGGACCACTGGTCAGTTTTTTACGCACAACCTTTTTCGCGGCGCGCATTCTGCGCTGTGCGCTGGCGATCGCCAGTTCAGCCAACTGCTCTGCTTCCTGAACGTTCTGGTTCAGCCATAAGCTGAAAGCATCTTTGACAACACCAGAAACAAAGGCGGCAGATTGGCGCGAAGAGAGGCGTTCTTTCGTCTGACCAGCAAATTGCGGATCCTGCATTTTTACCGACAGAACATAAGTACAGCGATCCCAGATATCATCGGCAGAAAGCTTCACACCGCGTGGCAGGATATTGCGGAATTCACAAAATTCACGCATGGCATCCAGTAACCCTTGACGCAGCCCGTTTACATGGGTACCGCCCTGCATCGTCGGGATCAGGTTCACATAACTCTCAGTCAGGAGATCCCCCCCTTCCGGCAACCAGAGCAGCGCCCAATCAACCGCTTCGGTCGCACCACTGAAAGTACCGACAAAAGGCGCTTCCGGCAATGTTATCAGGCCATTAACCGCAACCATTAGATAGTCAGTCAGACCATCGGCATAACACCATTTCTGTTCGGTATCGTTAATCTTATCTTTAAAAACAATTTCCACTCCCGGACATAAAACCGCTTTCGCTTTCAACAAATGGGTCAAACGGGAAACCGAGAAACGTGGGCTGTCAAAGAAACTTTCATCAGGCCAGAAGTGAACACTGGTACCGGTGTTACGTTTACCGCAACTGCCAATCACGGCCAACTCTTGTACTTTATCGCCATTTTCAAAAGCAATCTGATAAATTTGGCTGTTACGGCGAACGGTGACTTCAATCCGCTTGGACAAAGCGTTAACCACCGAGATCCCCACACCGTGGAGACCTCCAGAAAACTGATAGTTTTTATTCGAAAACTTACCACCGGCATGTAAGCGGCTCAGGATCAATTCAACCGCTGAAACCCCTTCTTCTGGATGAATATCAACCGGCATGCCACGGCCATCATCAATGACCTCCAGTGACTGATCGCTATGAAGGATCACTTCAATATGTTTAGCGTGACCCGCTAAAGCTTCGTCCACGCTGTTATCAATCACTTCCTGTGCCAAATGGTTCGGACGCGTTGTATCAGTGTACATTCCCGGACGACGGCGAACCGGTTCCAGACCACTGAGAACTTCAATGGCATCTGCGTTGTAACTAGATTGAGTCATGTTGTAATTCTGTTGGTTGCTTCTTGATTAAAAGGCTAATCAGTTTTGTATACTGGTGATAATACCAGTCGTTCAAACATTTTTGGCAAGTTTTTTCTCGCCATCACTAGAAAGCCCAAGAAAGTTGATGATTTGTGGGAAATAGTGTTCAAATCCGATAAAGGCATGATTACCACCAGATTCAATAGTTTGCTTACATAATACCAGATAAGCCACCGCCTGGCGGTAATCCAGCACCTCATCTCCGGTTTGTTGCAATAACCAGATGAGATCCGGTGACTCCAGCGGTTCAATCCGCATGCTTTTGAGATCATGAATATGGCGCGGTTCCAACGTATATCGTTGGTTAGTATAGGGGTTAATATTTTCCCCGAGATAATCCCGCAGTAATTCAAACGGACGCACAGCTGGATTGACAACCACAGCGGGCAAGCTGAAACATTGTGAAAGCCATATCGCCAAATAACCACCGAGAGAAGAACCAACGATACCCAAATCATCCCCGGCATGCTCCATCACCAGATTTTCTAGCAGCTCGGCCACTTCTTCAGGATAAGGGGGTAACTGAGGCACCAGCATGTCAATTTCAGGATGATGCTGATGCAGCCACGCTTTTAAGGCATTGGCTTTTGCAGACTGCGGGGAACTATTAAAACCGTGCAAATAGAGTAACGTTGACATCAGGCCGTGCCCCTCGATTGTGCATAAATACCACCGGCCACTATGCTCCCGTGCGACACGCCACAGATGGTGAGGCTTAGCAAATCCAATAAGCAGAGAGTAACACAGCAACACAAGGAGACAAACACAACCTAATATCCATCCGAATCTAAATCAGGGCAGAACTCATTACTTTCCAGTCTATAGACCTGAGTTGTCAAACTAAATTCGCCATTATCGGCAACAGACAGTTCGAGATAACGCCATCCCGGAGCAACGGTATCAAGCATAAAATTGGTACAATGTGGTTTGAATTGCACACAGGTTGATGGTGTCGCCATCATACGGATGCCATTCCAATCTAGATCCATCTCCTGATGTATATGCCCACAAAGCATCGCCTTAACCCGTGAATAACCTCGCAAATATTGTGCCAGAATATGTGAATTGCGCAAACTATGCTGATCCAGCCAGGTACAACCTGATGGTAATGGATGATGATGAAGCAGAATCACCGTGTAACGTTCAGGATGCCTATCCAGGCACTTTTTCATCCATTCAAGCTGATATTCCGACAACTCCCCGTGAGGAACGCCCTGCACCTGACTATCAAGCATCAAAAGTTGCCAGGGCTTACCGACTAAAATCTGTTTCGACGGAGAAACGCCAGCCGCCGCCAAGGCATCCACCATCGCAGGCTGGTAATCATGATTACCGGGCAACCAGACACAAGGTGCCGGTAAACGGGCAATACCATCAGCAAAATGTTGATAAGCTTCCAGCGACTGATCCTGCGCCAAATCACCTGTCGCTACGATTAAATCAATATCAGCATTTTGCTTGAGGATGGCATCCAACACCGCTTGGTAACTGCGATAAGTATTGATACCCAATAAAGTATCTTCTTTGCCGGCAAAAAGATGCGTATCTGTTATTTGCAATATTTTGGCTGTGGTTCCCTCTACCACAGGCAGTTCAAACTGGCTTTCCAAATGGTTTCCTTGTCCTATAAGTCATTGGCGAGCATCATAACTCGTTTTAACGCAAGAGATCTGCTGACTGGCACACACTTCCCTTTTCTCGGTTAAAAATTAGGAATTATCTGAATTCCATTCTTTTTTTAACTTTTCATGGTGTAATGCCAGCCATTGTATCGCAATAACTGAAGCAGCATTATCAATAATTCCCTCTTCCGTCCAATGATAAGCTTGTTCA
Organism: Photorhabdus sp. CRCIA-P01; assembly: GCF_003545805.1. GTDB lineage: Bacteria > Pseudomonadota > Gammaproteobacteria > Enterobacterales > Enterobacteriaceae > Photorhabdus > Photorhabdus antumapuensis. The sequence continues at coordinate 31,134 of NZ_NMQR01000025.1, forward strand.
CGACTGACTACATGCACCCGAATATCTTCATGTTCACCAGATAATCCATGAATACCAGTAGCTGTCGTGGCATCCACTTCCCCCACCATCACAGAGATACGTTCCGTTGTTCCTCCAGGGCTGGAGAGATAACTCAACACCGGTTTGCAACGTTTAACTTCGATTCCTGCCTCTTCCATTGTTTCGCGGCGCACCACCTGTTCCACATCTTCGCCCTCTTCAATCATACCGGCAACAATTTCCAGTAACCACGGTGTTGCTTTCGTCTCTATTGCCGGAATACGTATCTGCTCTATCAAGACAACCTCATCACGACGTGGATCATAAGGCAACAGTGCACCAGCATGGCCCCGTTCAAAAACTTCACGGCTAACCTCTTCACTCCAACCACCGGCAAACAGGCGATGACGGAAACGGTAATTTGTCAGTTTAAAGAATCCATTGTATAAATTTTTTTTCGTGATAATTTCTACATCCTGTTTACCTAACATAGCTGGCATTGACCACTTTTTATTCATAAAATTTTCCTAAATAGTTCCTGACTTGCTAACCGCTAAGATGATATTAATCAAGCAGAGTTAAAAAATTCATCCTTTGGTGGTGTAAAGTTAAATTAAATTAAGGCAATATGGCACAAACAGCTATCTTTGGCTGATAGCATACTCTGCTAGAATCAGTGATATTTCGTTTTTCATCAAGGCAACTAAGCAAAATAGCTGCACAACAAGGAATGCAAATGAAGAAACTGCTCTCCCTTTTTATCGCTATGAGCCTAGCGGGATTTAGTTCGGTTAGTCAGGCTGAAGATCTTTTACAGGTTTATAAGCGAGCAAAAGAAAGTAATCCTGAACTACGTAAATCGATGGCTGAACGCAATGCAGCTTTTGAAAAAATTAATGAATCCCGTAGTTCATTATTACCTCTGTTGGGATTAAATTCAGGATACACCTATAACAGTGGTTACCGCGATAAACGTGATACAGAAAGCAATACATTGAGCGCGACACTTACGCTGACTCAAACCATTTTTGATATGTCTAAATGGCGCCAATTGAACTTACAAGAAAAAACGGCAGGTATTGCTGATGTTACCTATCAAAGCAGTGAACAAAAACTGATTCTGGATAGTGCAACAGCTTATTTCAAAGTACTGCGTACCATCGATACACTCTCTTACATTGAAGCCCAGAAAGCGGCCATTTATCGCCAGTTGGATCAAACGACTCAACGTTTTAACGTCGGTCTGGTTGCCATCACCGATGTCCAAAACGCCCGCGCTAACTATGATAATGTGCTGGCTCAGGAAGTTGCCGGTCGAAATGATCTGGACAACGCATTAGAAGCCCTGCGTCAAGTTACGGGTACTTATTACCCACAGTTAGCCTCGTTGAATATCGATCATTTCAAAACACAGAAACCAGACGCAGTGGATACCCTGCTTAAAGAGGCGGAAAAACGTAATTTGAGCCTGCTATCTGCCCGTTTAGACCAAGATTTAGCTCGTGAGCAAATCAAAGCTGCCCAAACCGGCCATATGCCAACCATTGAACTAGGCGCTTCCACCGGCGTTTCAAACAGTCAAATTCACGGCTCTGGCTATAAGGGCAACAAACCTGGCAATTCCTATGATGGCGACAACAGCGTTGGCCTGACACTTCGCCTGCCAATTTATAGCGGCGGTGCAACCAGTTCCCGCGTTGAACAGGCACAATATGGTTTTGTCAGCGCCAGCGAACAATTAGAGAGCGCCTACCGCAATGTGGTACAAATTGTCCGTTCTTCCTTTAACAACATATCTGCTTCCATCAGCAGTATCGACGCCTATAAACAACTTGTTGTTTCCGCGCAAAGCTCGCTTGATGCAATGGAAGCGGGTTATCAAGTTGGTACACGTACCATTGTTGATGTACTGAATGCGACTACGACGTTGTACGATGCCAAACAGAAGCTGTCCAATGCCCGCTATGATTATCTGATTAATCAACTGAATATCCAGCACGCAATTGGTACGCTAAATGAGAAGGATTTAGTTGCTCTAAATAATACGCTAGGTAAACAGCTCCCAACTTCCGCTAACAGCATTGTTCAGGAAACGGCAACGCCAGCAACCTCTGGTCGTAACTGATTCAAACCTTCACTTTCACTAATTAACGGCCCGCCATCAAGCGGGCTGTTTTATTTATTACCCACTACAATTGAGCTCTGAAAGAATAATCAGATATTTTTCTTAATATTCATTACGGCACTATTTTTCTAAAAAATAGATATTTTTTCAACATTAAAACCAGATTAAACGAAATACCAGATAATCAATATCCAACAACCTCTTTGTCAGACAAAAAATCAAGCGAGCAATTCGAAGGTTTATGCTTTAATTTTGTTCATCTTTCCCCTATCCTTAGAGCTATTTCATTAAAGAATCACAGACACCTAAAATCTGGGTATACGACTATGACAATAAAGCGGACCAAAAATATTAACCACGACACATTCCGTAAAGCCTGGCGCAGTTATCGCCTTGCGCCTGTGGCAATCGCTGTCAGTGCGGTTTTCATGTTATCTGCCTGTGAACAGAGTGATGAAACCGTCTCTCTTTACATGAATGCAGATGATTGCTCTCAGGCAAACCCATCACAAAGTGAACAATGTAATCTGACTTACAACAACGCGTTGAAAGAAGCGGAAAAAACAGCGCCTAAATATGCGACCAAAGAAGACTGTATCGCTGAGTTTGGTGAGGCACAATGTACTCAGGCTCCGGCACAGGCGGGCCTTGGCAACAGTGCACCGGATGGCTCCAGCACAGCTGCGAATAGCAATGCACAAGCCCAACCGCAGCAAAGTGGCAGCTTCTGGATGCCTCTGATGGCAGGTTTTATGATGGGGCGTCTGATGGGCGGCGGCGCAGCACCATCACAACCGCTATTTAGCTCCAAATCTGCCACCAGCCCGGCAAACGGTAAATTTGTTGATGCGACAGGCAAAAGCTATGGCCCTGCAACGGCTGGTGGCCGTTCCATGACGGTTCCTAAAACCGCTATGGCGCCAAAACCCGCCACGACAACAACTGTCACCCGTGGCGGTTTCGGTGACTCTGTTGCAAAACAGTCAACCATGCAACGCAGTTCCTCTTCTGGCTCCACTTCACGTTCAATGGGAGGCTAATCACGGATGAAACGCATTGCTATCACTGAGCGCCCGGACTGGCGCGAGAAAGCGACAGAATATGGTTTTAATTTTCACACCATGCATGGCGAGCCATACTGGTGTGAAGATGCTTATTACCAGTTTTCTCTTGCTCAAATTGAAGAAATCGAGAATACCACTGCCGAGTTGCATCAGATGTGTTTGCAGGTGGTAGAGAAAGTCGTCGACAGTGAAGCACTGTTGACTAAATTTCAGATCCCAAAACATTGCTGGGATTTTGTCCGCAGTTCCTGGATTACCAGCCAGCCGTCACTCTATTCCCGGTTGGATTTGGCTTACGATGGTAAAAGCCCGGCAAAATTGTTGGAAAATAATGCCGATACGCCAACTTCACTGTATGAATCCGCTTTTTTCCAATGGATCTGGTTGGAAGATCAGATGAATGCCGGTTTGTTGCCAGCACATGCCGATCAATTCAACAGCATGCAAGAACAATTGATTGAACGCTTTGCTCAGTTGCGTGATGAACATGGTTTTGGCTTACTGCACATGGCCTGCTGTCAAGATACGCAAGAAGATCGCGGTACCATTCAGTACTTACAGGATTGTGCGCTGGAAGCCGGTGTTCCGACTGAATTCTTGTTTATCGAAGAGATCGGTCTAGGTGAGAAAGGCCAGTTTACTGATCTGCAAGACCAGGTGATCAGCAATCTGTTCAAACTCTATCCTTGGGAGATGATGTTTCGTGAGATTTTCGCTACCAAACTGGAAGATGCCGGCGTCCGCTGGTTAGAACCTGCCTGGAAGAGCATTATCTCCAACAAAGCATTACTGCCAATGTTATGGAAGATGTTTCCGAATCATCCAAACCTGTTACCCGCTTATTTTGCTGATGATAACCATCCAGCAATGGACAGCTATGTTATTAAGCCGCTGTTCTCACGGGAAGGGGCGAATATCCGTATCATTGAGAATGGTAAGGAAATTGCCAGTGCTGATGGCCCTTACGGTAAAGAAGGCATGATCATTCAGCAATTCCATACGCTACCAAAATTCGGTGACAATTATACGCTAATTGGTAGCTGGCTGGTAAATGATCAGCCTTGCGGTATTGGTTTGCGGGAAGACAGTGAACTCATAACTCAGGATTTATCTCGCTTCTATCCACATATTATTTTGGATTAATATCCAGACAAGGGAGGAATGAGGAAGATCGTAAAATACCGCAAATTCCTCCCTTGAAAACCCGATGAAAAAACATTGTACCCTTACAAGCTTATAAAAAAGGATAAATAATATGGCGAACACAATATATTTAACCATCACAGGTAAAAAGTAAGGGCTGATATCCAGCGGTTGTTCTACCTATGATTCCATCGGAAATAAATATCAAACTGGTCATGAAAATGAAATTTATGTTTACTCATTTGATCATGATATCAGCAGGTAACAAAATGTTAATCACTCACCTATTTCAATCACTAAACCAATAGATAAATCCTCACCGCTATTAGGTAATGAAATTTTTAGTGGTGGAACATCAATACATTTTCACGCAATAAGCAAGCAAAGCTCTGTCACCTATCATGCCTTAAAAAGCAAAGAATCTGACCGTTATTGATGCCATAGTGGTCAATAACGATTATTGGGAGTTCTTATGTCCATATCAGCAAAACAGACGATTACCGCGCAAATACCTATCAAACTAGCTACAGCCATAAACGACTTAGCCAAAGAGTTAGACCGCTCAAAATCGTGGATCATTAAAGAGGCTCTTACCTCAATGATTGAGGAACGTGAGCGTCGCCACCAAATGATTTTGTCTGGCCTTACGGATGTCGATACAGGCCGTATTGTTAGCCATTCAGATGTTATTAATTTCGCATCCAAGCTAAAAACATCATAAGCATGGAAATTTATTGGACACTCAAAGCCCAAGAGGATTTGGAGCGCATCTACCTCAACAAAGCCTGCATCCATTAATTTATGGGCGCAGCCCTTTCCGCGGACAAGGTGGCGATGATCTCGCCGCCGGAGGTCCTAACAAAAGGGTAAAAAACTTCAACCAATACAGCACAAAAATTGACTATTTAACCAACTTGCACAGATAACATACTCAATGACCCGGACTCAATACCATCAACAGGAACGGAAACCGTCTCTTTTCCATCCCACGTCCCCATGATATACAGCAACGGCAAAAAGTGCTCAGGAGATGGGTTCGATAATAGGCCATCTTCTCTGTCCAATGCATGAATCAAAGGGTAAGGTTGCTCATAACTGGTAAGGTTATCACGCACATAATGGTTAAATGATTCCGCCCAAAGGTATGGTTCAGCATGAGGTTCCTGCCGCTTCGTGGCACGAAGATTGTGTACAACATTACCACTCCCCAAGATCAACACACCTTCATCTCGCAAAGCAGACAACTTTTTGCCTAATTCGTAGTGGTACGTCGCTGGCTTGGCATCATCTATACTCAGTTGAATCACAGGAATATTGGCCTGAGGATACATCTTAATCAGAATACCCCAAGTCCCATGATCCAATCCCCACTGATGATGATCGGCATAAACTTCCACAGGTTCCAGCATCTCTTGTACTAAAACCGCCAGTTCAGGTGATCCCTTCGCCGGATACTGAGTTTCATGCAATTCCTGTGGAAAGCCACGGAAATCATGGATAGTCTTCGGCTGAGTCATGGCTGTTACCGCTGTACCATTAGTGTACCAATGAGCAGAAATCGCCAGAATCGCTCTGGGTACAGGCAGCCTTTCACCAAGTTCACGCCACACATTAGTATAGCGATTTTCTTCCAGTACGTTCATTGGGCTGCCATGACCAACAAACAGTGCCGGCATTCTGGAAATATTCATAACGACCTCTCACACCAAATATATACCCTTCATCTTTCAAGCTGCTGCTTTGTTGGCTACTTTCACTCACCCCAGTCACATCGTTATCTATGCTCCTGGGGATTCGTTCACTTGCCGCCGCGCTGCAACTCGAAATCTATTAGGTATAGGTAATTTTAATACTTGCGGACAGGTTACGCCTTTCAGATAAGTAAAACAGTGGGCTAAAGATGATAGAGTTTTTCAAAAAAACTGAAAAGCCACAGCTTGCGCAAACTGTGACTTTAGAGAATGCGTACGTTATAACCGATATTTCAGCCGATTATCAGATAATTACGTTTCAACTGGCTTTCTGATCCACTGCCTGACAATAAGCCACCAAATCTTCAATGGTTACCACCGGCATATCATGCAGTTTCGCAAATTGCACCACCTCAGGAGTACGTGCCATTGAGCCGTCATCATTGGTTAATTCGCACAATACACCTGCTGGTTTAAAACCGGCCAAACTGACTAAATCAATGGTTGCCTCAGTATGCCCTTGACGAACCAACACACCACCTGGTTGGGCACGCAGTGGAAACACATGTCCCGGTCGGTTCAAATCACTTGGCTTGGCATTATCTGCAATCGCTGCACGAATGGTCGTGATGCGGTCAGCCGCGGAAACCCCCGTCGTTACTCCCTGAGCGGCCTCAATGGTTACGGTGAATGCAGTCTGGAATGGGCTAGAGTTATTTTCTACCATCATGGGCAATTGTAATTGCTGGCGGCGCTCTTCTGTCAGACATAAGCAGACAATACCACTGCCATGACGGATAGTCAGCGCCATTTGCTCTACGGTCATTGTTTCGGCCGCAAAGATGATGTCACCTTCATTTTCACGATCTTCGTTATCCAGCACCATCACCCCCTTTCCATCACGCAAAGCGTTAATGGCGTGTTCAACACGTTCTGATGATGTGCCATATTCAGAAAGTAGCGTCTGATTCATGGTAAAGAAACCTCATTAAAATTTATGGATTACCAGAATCAGGGCGGTCTTGAGGAGTTCTCGCCATGGCACAATATTCATAACATAATATTCATAACACAATATTAAATGTCATAGCCGGAACAACAGACGAGCATAGAGCTCGACAGATGCCGTTATTCTCTCCCATCCGGACTATCACCGTCGGCTCCAGAATTACACTGGATCTGCTGACCTCCGCTTTATCGTGAAGATAACCACAAACGGAGCGCTCGCGGGCTTCACCATGCCACCCGAAAGATGGATTGATGTTTACCGCCGGTGGGGACTTTCACCCCGCCCTGAGATAAGCCAGTGAACTATAACGCTAATATTTGCCGGCGGCAATCAACAAAATCAAATGTGAAACCTGGCTCACAATGGTTTGTGGTTTTACTATCTGGTATTACACTATTCGGAAATTATTTATGTCATAAAAAAGGATGCATCATGCTCGATCCCAAAAAAATTGAACAAATTGCCCGCCAGATCCAAGATTCTTTACCAAAGGGGGTTAAAGAGTTTGGTGGTGATGTAGAGAAAAAATTACGGATGATTTTGCAATCCCAACTTGGCAAGCTTGATTTAGTGAATCGTGAAGAATTTGATATTCAAACTCAGGTTCTGTTACGTACCCGTGAAAAATTGACCGCGATGGAACAGCGTTTAAATGCACTAGAAGCGAAGTTTGAGAATAATAATGCTCCATCTGCTAATAACACAGCAAAAGAAGAGTAATTATTACCACACATAAAAACAACCGTGATAATGAGCAGATATCACATTCTGCTCATTATCACATCCACATTAATTAGAGATTAAATGCTGTTCTTTACCATAATGCGCAGAACGTGGGCCATAAAGCAAACTATGACTACCACCAGCTGTCAGTAAGCGATTACTTGTAATGCCAGCAATCTCATGACCTTTATCCATAATGGTATTAGCAATTTGTGAAACTACAGCAGATACCAACATGCCAATAAGGCTATTCGAACTGCTTTGATTTTCAGTCGATGAGGCAAATGCCCGTCCATGCCACAATTGTTTTCCATTACGCAAATCCACCAGCTTCGCTGAAGCCGCTACACGAGTATCGCTGTTAATAATCTGATATTGCGTACCATATTCTTCAATATCCAAATAGAGCGCCGAATCCGCACCAAAAATATCATGCAACTTTTTATAACTAATATTCTGAACATCCTGTGCCGCTGTCACACCATTTTGCTGAAATGTCTCTTCCACAACAGCAACCGGAAAAACGTAATAGCCCGATTCCGCTAATGGATATGTCACATGAGAAATTAGGCTGTGCCCTGCTTTAACTTCCAGAGATTTGTTTACCGCCGGCAGAACCAGAATGGATTTGGGTTTGCTTTCTTTAAATGCAGTGTAATCATAAGGGACAGATTTACTACACCCTGTCAGCACAAATGCCGCCAATAGACTTAATGCGACGAGAATACGGTTCATTGCATAGTTCCTTTATTTTTACTTAATAGAAAATCCATAAATGGCGCTGACTCAGGAAACAATTTTTTCTCTATTTCAAACTGATGAAATGCTTCTGGAACACGACCTGTTTTGCTATAAAGCAAGCCCATCTGTGCATGCAACCCAGGCGGTACAGGTTTATCTTTCGCTTTCGCTCTTTCAATCACTTGCTGCAAAGCCTGTAATTGCTCCTCAAACCCCATCTTATCCTGCTGATAATACTGATAAACTGTAGGCTGGTATTTATCCCACTCATAAATTGTTTTTGGCTGGGTGACGCAACCCGCTAAGGTCATGGCTGCCAGCAATAAGCCCACTTTTTTCATTAACATCATGAATATATATCCCTATATTTCTTAATTAGATGGCTTCCATGCACCGGTTTCAATACTTTCAACCAGACGGTTTACTGCTTCACGAATGGCCAGATCCAGTACCTTACCATTCAGTGTGGAATCATAGCTGGCAGTGCCACCAAAGCCGATAATTTCACGGTTGGATAATTTATACTCCCCTGCCCCTGCCACAGAGAAAACCACTTCGGAAGTTTCTACGTTCACCACATTCAGCATAACTTTAGAGTAAGCCACCTGTGATTTACCACGCCCTAACAACCCCCATAACTGATGATCACCCACTTCTTTGCGGCCAAATTCAGTCACGTCACCGGTAATAACGTAAGCAGCACCTTTCAACTTCTGCGATTTACCTTGTAAACCCGCTTCTGCTTTCAGTTCCGCCATATTCGTACGTTCCAGCACCGTAAAGCGCCCCGTCTGCTGTAAGTGCGAGACTAAAATCGTTTTAGATTGATTACCAAGGCGATCAACTCCGTCGGAGAAAATGCCATTTTGATAACTGGAACGGTTTTCAAACTTACCAATCGCAATTGGACTACGAACACCTTGATATACCGTATTATAAGAATTAACTTTTTGTATCTGGACGGTATTAGAAGATTCAGTTGTACACCCTGCTAATATTGCCGAAGCCAAACAAATTGAAGATAAAATCAACTTACCTTGCATAAGAACTTATTCCTGCGTAAAAAATTCATCCGTTTATCTACTAACTTTAAGATGTAAAAGTTGTAGATAACATATTTCATTAAAAAATCATTTATATCAGAAATCATTATGAATAAGCCGACGTTACGTGACCAGCATTTTATGCCACAAAGATAAAAAACTATCTGTTACATCACATTTCTTCTGGTTAATCCCCCACCTATCAGAGAATAAAATTATATTAACTTAAATTATTATAATATCATATCGTCAATTATATTACTCGCACCCGATATTACAAATATCCACATTATTTATGATGAAATATCACTCAACTCAGCACGGATTAAATAAAAAATAGCCGGGAAGATTTCATATCTTGCCCGACTTTCATTCTAATAATATGATCAAATAAATAATTTACAGTGATCAATGCAATAATATCTTCTGGCTATTTTCAATGACAAGCTAAAGCATTATTTACTGATTTTTAATTACCTTGATGATATTGGTTGTCGAAATACCATCTTCAAAGTTCAACACTTTGACTTTTCCGCCCGCAGCCCAAACTTCTTCACTACCAGCAATTTCTTCCGGTTTATAATCGCCCCCTTTTACCAATACATCAGGCAAGACATCCGCAATCAATCGCTGTGGTGTATCCTCTTCAAACGGCACAACCCAATCCACAGCGCCCAGGGCAGATAACACAATCATTCGTTGCTCTAATGGATTAACAGGACGGTTCTCACCTTTCAGCCGTTTAGTTGATGCATCACTGTTAACAGCAACAATTAACCGATCACCCAGTTTACGGGCATTCTCCAGATAAGAGACATGACCTGCATGCAGAATATCAAAGCAGCCATTAGTCATCACGATCCTTTCACCGCGTTGACGAGCATTAAAAACAGCCTGTTTAAGCTGAAATTCGGTCATCACACCGAAACCCGTTTCAGCGCGTCCACGGATAGCATTCTCCAGTTCAATCGGCGAAACGGTCGACGTTCCCAGTTTGCCAACCACCACCCCCGCGGCAGCATTCGCCAGGAAACAAGCTTCATTCAGTGGCTTTCCAGCCGCAATCGCCGTTGCCAGCACGCCAATAACCGTATCACCGGCACCCGTAACATCAAACACTTCCTGCGCCTGCGTAGGCAAATGCAGTGGTGGTTGATCAACACTCAATAAACTCATCCCCTGTTCAGAACGGGTGATCAGTAATGCCTGAAGATCTAAATCTTTAACTAGCCGGGTACCTTTCTCAACCAATTCATTGTCATCTTTGCAGTGGCCCACGACCGCTTCAAATTCAAACAAATTTGGCGTTAGCAAAGTTGCACCACGATAACGCTCAAAATCACTACCTTTCGGATCGATTAATACCGGGACTTTGGCCGCGTTTGCCAGTTTGATCATTTCCTGAACCTGACTTAGCGCACCTTTGGCGTAGTCAGATAGAACCAATGCCCCAATATGAGGTAACGCCTGTTCAATGCGCTCAAACATTGGCTGCGCATCGACGTTATCGAAACCTTCTTCAAAATCCAGGCGAATTAACTGCTGATTACGGGAAAGTACCCGTAGTTTAGTAATTGTCGGATGGGTCGGCACAGAAACAAAATCACAACGCACCTTAACTCTGCCCAGTTTCTCACTCAGCGCACGTGCTGCGTCATCAATCCCAGTCAAACCGATTAAATGTGAATTTGCCCCAAGAGCCGCAATATTCATAGCAACGTTGGCAGCGCCTCCCGGACGCTCCTCAATGGTATTGACTTTTACAACAGGCACCGGTGCTTCCGGTGAAATCCGGCTGGTTGGTCCATACCAGTAGCGATCTAACATAACATCACCGACGACTAAAACCCCTGCACAGTGAAAATCCGGGAGTGTCATTTTCATCCCTTGCTCCAAACATTAGATATTAGTTGGTGCCAAATATTATCATACGCCTGGGAAATCCCTACACCAAACCGATAAAACCCGTTATTGTTCCCCCAACCACTGGTGCCAACTACAACGTACCCGTTCCTGTTGCTCACTGAAACAGTGGGTTGATACTCGACTGGAAAGCGTCTGTAACGCCAGATGATGTAATTCATCACGCATAGAAACGTAAGCCTGTGTTAATGCGGCTGCCTCATCTTCATCCATAATGTCATAAGCCGCCATTAATTGAAAAATCCGCACATTATCCGACCAACGTACCAAACGCTCATTTTCAGCTGCGTAGCGAAGCACCAAATATTGAGCGATAAATTCGATATCTGTGATTCCCCCCGAATCAGCTTTAATATCAAATTGATCTGAATGGTGACGACCTAAATGTTTATGCATCTTTTCCCGCATTTCCCTTACCTGCTGGCGTAACAAAACGGGTTCTCGTCGCGTACATAACGTCTGATGGCGTATCCGCTCAAAATCCCGATGCAAGTTTTCATCACCAAATACCATACGAGCACGTACCAACGCCTGATGTTCCCAAGTCCACGCTTGATTCTGCTGATAATCAGCAAACGCACCGATGGTACTGACTAACATGCCTGATTCCCCTGAAGGACGCAGACGGACATCCACGTCATACAACACTCCAGAGGAGGTTCGAGCACTGAACAAGTGCATAATTCGTTGGGCAAGACGCAAATAAAATTGCCGGGCATCAATCGATCGATCACCATCGGTCATTACATCCATCGGGCAATCAAGCAGGAAAACCAAATCAAGATCAGAACTGTAACCCAACTCCCAACCGCCCAATTTGCCATAACCAATCACAGCAAATCCCCATCCCTTCCGCTGACTCAGATGTGATGGAACACCATAACGTTTTGCCATTTTCCCCCACGCCTGTAGAACAACCGCTTCAATAATCGCTTCCGCCAGATAAGTGAGATGATCACTGACCTTCATCACCGGCAACACACCCGTGATATCTTCCGCCGCAATCCTCAGTAATTGCGCCTGCTTAAACTGGCGGAGTGCCTCTAATTGCTGCTCTTCATCATCTTCAGGTATCCGCAACAAATATTGTCGCAATTCATCCTTGTAGGCATTCAATGGCAAAGGTTCATACAGAAATTGAGGATCAAGCAGCTCATCCAACAACAATGGGTGACAGGCAAGCTGAGTCGCGATCATCGGTGAAGCCGCACACAACCGGATAACATGTGTCAGTACAGCGTCCGATTCCAATATCAGTTCCAGATAAGTTGTACGGCTGACAATACTTAACAACAACGGAATAACCCGCTCTAGCACTATATTAACATCCTGATTATTAACATCTTGATTATTGACATCCCGATTGGCATCTTGCCGTAAACAGACTTTTGCCAACAAACGTGGCATCAGATGGTCGAGCACATCACGCCCACGAGGGCCAATGGTTCTTTTGCCCACATCATGACGGAACACAGAAATAATATGCAATATCTGCTGAGCAATCACTTCACCCAAGTGCGGAGCGAGTATGATTAACTCTTCTTTTTCGAGATTTTCCAGCCACAGACTTTTAAATGGCACATGACCAGGTTCCTCTTCACTATTATCACTGTCATCGCCAATTAATTGCGTAAAAATAGCCCGAACAGCGCCCATCTTGCCGTTTAATTCAATTACCAGAGCGTCCCAACTTTCAAATCCCATGCCCCACGTCAGTCGTGAACGATTCAGCTCATCTTCTGGCAGAGTCTGAGTTTGTTGATCGTTAATTGACTGTAAAAGATTTTCTAGCCGCCGCAAAAAGAGGTAACCTCCAGCCAGTTGTTTCACCTGCAATGGTTGTAAAAGCGCCAACTGCGCTATTATCTGAAGAGTTGGTAACAACGCCTGAGATTGCAAACACAGTTCACGTCCACCACGAATCAGTTGGAATACTTGAGCGATAAATTCAATTTCACGGATACCACCAGCACCCAGTTTGATATTGTCTTTCAAGCCACGGCGACGCACTTCCCGTTCAATCATGCCTTTCATATTTCTCAAGGATTGGATCACACTGAAATCAATGTAACGGCGAAAGATAAACGGTCTCAGCATCCGGCGCAGCTCTTCACCATACGCTTGGTTGCCCGAACCCATAATCCGTGCTTTCACCATTGCATAACGTTCCCAATCACGCCCTTGCTCTTGATAGTAATCTTCCAGTGCAACAAAACTAAACACCAATGGGCCACTATCACCGAACGGGCGCAAGCGCATATCTACCCGATACACAAAACCATCCACAGTTTGCTGATCGAGCACTTTGATAAGACGCTGCCCCAGGCGGGTAAAAAACTGGGTGTTATCCATTTCACGCCGGCCACCTTGGGTCACGCCGTTTTCAGGATAGACAAAAATCAGATCAATATCAGAAGAGAAGTTCAACTCACCACCGCCCAGTTTTCCCATACCGAGAATTAACAGCGGTTGTGGGTCGCCCCGCTCATTACAAGGCGTTCCCCAATCCTGACAACAACGCTGATACAACCAATCACGGGCAGCAATAATCAACGTTTCAGCCAACATACTAAGCTGTTGCAGTGTCTCCTGAGTCGTAATGCTATGTAGCGCCTGCGACCAGGCTGTTCTGACCAGAATCTTGTTACGGAACTGGCGTAAAACCTGCATGAGGGTATTTTCATCCTCTACTGATACGAGTAACTGTTGCAGCCATTCAGCATATTGATGCCACTCCTGCGCTTCAGGTGGATGTTGGCGGATCTCAGCTAACCATTCAGGATGAGTTTGCAGGTTTTCAACAACAAAATCACTCAGTGATAATATGGCCTGCTCATGAGCAGCAACAGGCTCAACGTTCAAAGTCAGTTGATGAAAATGTTCAGTCACACGCTGTAACTGGGCCAGAAGCGGAGTTGAAAGTGGCAACATAGAGAATTCCTGTTATTTAAGCGGAGAGATTGATTAACCACATAGTCAGTGCCAACTTACATTGCAAATAGAGTGAGCTGTGACATAGCGTTTCAGCTTCTGTTTCCGTATCCAATAATTTCTGGTTAATAGCAACTAATTGGTTATCCAACGGTTCCGGCTCACTAGAATATTCGATCATCTGCTGAATCAAAGTTAGTATTTGCTTTAAACCATCCCAACCGTCTGACAAACCGGCCAACCAACGTTCCTCTTGCTCCTGCCAATGTACCAGTATTGCCGTGAGTACCGCAGGCAATGACTGCTGCATATCAATTTCTATCTGAGTTGAAAGTAAAACTGCCTTTGGTTTGCCCTGAGCTAACTGATAACCACGAGCCGCTTTGCTTCTATTTCCTTGCCGCAAGCCGTTTGATTTTGCCAACTCAACCGCCAACGCTAATACATCGGCTATAGTTCCTTGCTTTAACTCCAGTTCAAACTCACAGATTGGCTCATTACGGTCTGCTGCAACAATTTCTCCTTGATCGAGCACTACTTCAATCTCACTTTGTCCATAAGTCACCACCCACTTCTCACGCATAAAGTCAGTACTGAATAACGCCTTCAAACGGGATTGCAATGCTTCCACATCACAATTGTCAGGCCAGATGTGCGGTGGAAACAGAGTCAATGCCAGTTCCGGCTTAGCTAATGGCACATTATATTCCGGCCGCTGATGCAAACCTCCAACCACCTTACCGGCTGTTTTAATCGTCATCTCATATTGATCATCAAAACCACGGATCCGCAACCCCATATCAAGACCGCGCAGTTGGTTATCCGGCGTTTCAAAATAGATATTGTTCAACTTTTGGGGAGAAAAATAGTCATGAGGAAATAACAATAATTGCTGACGAATTGCAGGAATAGCTTGTGGTTTGGCGATAAGTTTTAATTCGATTTCTACACTCATATCTGCACCATTGATGGCAATCTTTGCCCTTCATCTTACCTTGATTTAGCTTTTTGCTACGAATAAAAAGCGGTTTTCATCAGGTAAGATCACCCTGGATGTTAACCCAAGAAAGTTGTGCTTATCGTTGTATGCGCAGACACAGATTGATGACCATCTCAATACGATGGTCAAATAGGGAGTCCTTAAAATATTACTTTTCATCAACCAGATTCCAACACAAGTTGCATTCAAGGCAATTGATTTTTCGTTCCGTTGCTCCTCAAACCCCAATTTTATTTGAGGTATAGAAAATAAAATCTCACATAGGTTATTTGTCCAGTTTGAAACCCTGCTGCTGAATGGTAGAAAGTACATTCGGGTAATAGATATTTTGGTAATAATTGGCGGTATTCGTGCTCCAATTGTTACCGTTGCTACGACCGATATGATGCCAGTACGCCATTAGCGTTTTGTCGTACTGTTCAATCGCTTCTGGCAAGAGTTCACCGCGATAACGTTCGTCATGGCAGAAGCTGTTAAGTGGCAAACGCGGTTTCTGCTGTGCGGCGATATCGACATAACCGATCACGATACCGGCCACGGGAAAAGTCAGTTCCGGCAATTGCAGGAGGTCAATCATCGCTTTTGGATCACGGCGAATACCGCCGATCGGCACGATACCCAAACCGTAAGAACGGGCTGCGATCATCAATGCGCCTAGTGCGATACCAACATCAGTTGAACCTGAGATGAGGCTTTCAATACTCTCATGCGCGACCTGCTGTTTACCGTTCATAGCCATACCGAGACACGTTTTGTGCATGTCCAGCACTATGGTGATAAATATCGGTGCCTGAGCAATCCACGGCTGACCACCAGCCAATTCTGCGATCCTGGCCCGGCGGCGCGCATCACGGGTCACCACCAGTGACACCTGCTGTGAATTCATCGATGTCGGTGCGAGATGTGCAGCTTTAATAATACTAGCCAAAATATCTTCAGGAATAGGTTTGTCGAGATAACTGCGTTCACTACGGTGCGAAGTGAGTAGTTCAATTGTCTGATTCATAATAATTCTGTGAATAAGTGAATTAAGGTTTACTCAAATGTGTAATGGCATTATTTGCCATAAGATATATTGCAAGTAAATTAGTGTTATTACTGACAGGCAATATCTCCAGGCAAAGTCAGCGTGATATTTTTTTCTCTATGTAGCTGCTGAAAAAAGGATAGCTGCTGTTCTAGATACAGTAAACGATGAGGTCTGCCGATAACCGGAGTATGCAGCGGAAAAGCCACTACCGGTGACATATTCTGATTGGCGATAAGAGAAAGCCCGTCAATATAATCCCGCATCGACTGAAAATAATCTCCGGTCGTTAGGCTCTTAGCGCACAGTGATGGAGTATCGTTAACCTCAATGTTATAAGGTACGGAAACCAATGTTCCATGATTACAGGTAATTTTTGTACGAAAATCTGAGCAAGACCAATCAAGCGTATAATAAAAGCCAGACTCAGACAACGCTTTGAGTGTATATTCATTACCGTTAATCCAAGGAGATAACCAACCTTCCACAGAAACGCTGAAAAAATCTTCCAGCGTATTCTTGACTTCCTTAATATAGTTAATTTGCTGATTATAGGTCAGTTCGTGAAAATAATCGGTATTAGTTTTTCCATGAGCCACGATCTCAATATTTTTATAAGATTGTAGCGCTTTTGCCAGAAAAGGATATTTGATGACTATATTGGAATTAATCAATAAAGCTATCGGAACCTGATGAACGGCAAACCTTTCCAGAATATTAAACATCCCCTCATAAAGCCCATACATTCTCCATGAGTGATTTTTAAAATCAGGCGAAAACTTCACATTGGTATATCCATGACCTAAACCGCTGGGTTCACTGTCTTCTATATTAAGTGCAAAGTATACAAACGTCCTTTTTTCATTGTGACTAAGCGGAAGATATTCAATATATTTTATCATAAACACTCCTGATAAACATTCTTATACCACAAATCAAAAACCTTCACAGACCAGAGTTTATTAAAATCATGCATATTCCAATCCTCCACTCGCAGACATTTATTTTTAAGATCATCAAGAAAAAGATAATCATGTACGACTGAATTTTTATCAAACAGAGGCAAGGCAAAATAATTAAATATTTCTTTATTTTTTAGAAAGTGAAATTGAAAAGTAAATGGCTGTTTTTTACGGTAACTAATTTCATGTCCGAGATAGGAGGAAAATATTTTACGTAGCAAATACTTACCAATACCATTCTGAAACTTATCCGCAGAAGAAACCAAAATGGCTAGTTGCATATGGGTCGGATCTAAAAATGGGCTTCTTGTTTCAATACCGTTTTTCATAAAAATTCTATCCATCCGAGTAAGATGATAATTTTTAAAACGTATTTCCATCTCCTTCCGCGTAACAGACTCAATGTCAACCGAGGGAATATTGCCACCAAAGTAATGGGCAATATCATAATCCTTAATCCGAATCTCATCCCGGGTAAATAGAATGAGTGACCGAAAATAAGCTGACCAACCGGTATTCATCAGATCGCTATAACGCGAATAACCGTACCACAGTTCGTCCGCTCCATCACCTGTAATTAAAACACGATGATTTTTATTGATTTGCTTAGCTAATGCTAAAGAATTAACAATAATAGGATCCTGTACTGGCTGCTCCATAGACAAAACGGATTCTTCCAATAAAGAAGGAATCTCATGCTCGTTAAGCAATAAAGGTGTATGTTTAATGCCATACTGACTGGCAAAGACCTTTGCTAACGGTATCTCATCAAACTTATAGCCATCATCACTGCCGATGGTATACGCGTCAAACTCAACATGACTTAACTTTAATAAATAATTAATAATTGAAGAATCTAGCCCGCCACTGAGCAGAGAAGCAATAGGACGGGAATGACGCGACCGCAAAAACACAGCATCAACCAGCGAAGCCATAACTTCCTCATCTTCAACCTGTTTCTTTTCAGTACTAAAGGAGTGATATTTTATTGAAACATGACCTCTTTTATTGCGATCAAACCATAAGAATCCCCCGGCTGGAACCTCAAAAATTCCCTTAATAAAGCTGGATTCATAGCCGGATGATTTAAACATAAAATAATCGGCAATCACATTGAAATTTAATTCAATATCTCTTTTTATCCTCATTAGCCCTAAAACGTTAGAAGAGAAAAAGAGAACGCCATTCTGAATCAAATAATAGAGAGGTTTTTTACCAAGAATATCCCTGGATAAAAAAATGTTATCGTCATCTATCATTACCAAAGCAAAGGCACCATTCAGCTCACGCAGAGCCTTAGTCAATCCCATTCTCCTTATCAAAGGAATGAGAATCTGACCATCACAGCTATTCTCCTCTAAATCGAATAGAGTATACTGCTTTGCCAGACGGATAAAATTGTATATCTCACCATTATAAACAACATGCGTTTTATTCTGAGAATACGGTTGTAATGTATGGTGGCCTTTGCCAGTAATAGAAAGTTGACTAAAAAAAAGGCTAAAATTTTCTGTTATCAGCTCAGATTTAAAATCCGGGCCTCGATCTTTAATGCTATCTTTCAGAATAGAAACGACATTATTATCTAAAAAAATTTTTTCATGGGTTAAATTAAAATAGCCAGAAATTCCGCACATTTTATTTCCTAATCGTAACTGATTTTAAAATAGCTTCCAGAGAAAAGGTCATAAGATATTTTATCTTCAATCTGATAGTTAGCCGGCCCCATATATTGGAGTAACAAAGCATTTTGAATAATATTATTTACAATATTTCTTTCTTTCAGTACCGATGGACCCAAGAAAGGTAGCAAGATTAATACTGAATCCCTGATTAAAGCAGTAGAGAGGTATTTTAAACTGAGGCAATAAGTCAGATCAAAGTATTCTCCCGATATCAGAATGCGTTCAAAACCCCGAATAAAAGCATAAAACTTATCCTCAATTTTTCTATAAACGTCTTTGTCATAGATATACTTATATTCCTGTTCCAGAGTATCAAGTAGTCTGGCAAGCAGACCTAATGCCAATAAGCCAGGATTAATTCCTGATTCATGGTTACTTATTTGTAATTTGGCACCACTCCCACGTCTGCCAAGGAAATACCGACTATCAGAACTTAGGGAAGAAAATACGATTGAACAATTTTGCGCTGATTTAAAACCAATCAGATCAAGAGGAAACAGCTTTAATTTTTCTTCAGGAAACGCGTTGGGAAGACAAATAAACGACTTTCCGCCAAATTCCTTATCATTAACGATAACATGCAGATAACAGGACTCAGAGACACCGGTTGAGATATATTTATTTCCTGATATCAAAACCTTATTACCTAAAGTATTCAGGACCGATGCTGGATTCTGCTCCCCCTCACTCCAAGAAGAAGACATCAAACGCCCACTATGATAAATATTCTGAGCAATTTCCTGGTAAAGACTCTCACTGGCATAGTTATTAAGCCGGGCCGTACATTGAAAATGAAACATGTACAGTGATGCGAGATTAACCGAATAGTAAGAGAGGTAAGGCAACAGACTAACCGCTGGTTTAAGGCCCGCATTCCTGCCACCAAGCTCAATGGGTATCATAAACAATGAAAGTAAAGATTGTCTGTTAAGGTAGTTAATCAATGTAACTGGATACTTATTTTCAAGATCCACGGCTGACATTTCATCCTTAATAGCATGAATATCACCCAATAACTCAGTGTATTCCTGATTAAATTTTTCCATCAGACAAATAACTGATGCCAATGCTTTACCCATCTCACACCACCTCAGAATTAGATGTCACTTTCCTCATCATGAACATGCAAGAGATCAGACAGATAATAGATATCACAATCAGTGATGTTAATCCGATAATGTTCTTGGTTCTGTCAATATCAAAAGTATCTATCATCAGCCCCACAACCAATACCGATATTTGATAAAAACTGGTATAACTCAAACTATGAATATTATAAACTAATGGTAAATTCGTTTCGCTACTATTATTTTGTATAAGCGTTGTATCCAATGGGATAATAATCCCTCCACAAAGCCGCATAAGAAATATAAAGATAAATATCAGATAGATATTATTTATAAACAACGCTGCCGAAAATAGTATCGCCTGAAAAAAATAGGCGATAATAAATAGAATAAAAGCAAACCTTTTTTCACCATCAAATTTAATATTGTAAACAATGATACAACCAGCCAGCATAGATACTGCCTGCACTATATAAAAAGTACTCAGTAATCTCCCTCCCGCCTCATCACTCATAAATATCACAGGCAACAAGACATTCAATGCACCGCCCACTACGCCCCAGCTCAATCCCAAAATAATAATAGAACTTAGGATAGGACTCTGCTTAATCTCATAAAAAAGTTTATAGATCATCTCATTAATTGTGACTTTTTTCTTTATTTTATCATGAAACAACGCTGAATCGCTGTTTATTCCAATCAAAAACAAACACGATCCTATATAACTGATTGCATTAAAAATAAGTGCAGTTTCGATAGAAAAGAGATTAAGCAAAAAAGCACCTATAACTGATCCCAGCCCCATAGCAATAAAAGATCCACTATTCAAAACCGCGTTAATTTTACTCCTGGTATTGATATCATAGAGCTGAGTTACCTTTTTAATATAAGAAGTCCTAAATGCTGTGCTGACAATACCAATTAGCATATTAATCAAAAAAATATAATAAATTGATTGCAACGACAGCAACATACAAAGAATCAAAATAGCCCGCAATATATCCCCATAAATCATGGCCGTTTTATTGTTGATTCCAGTCAGAAACCGGACAATGAACGGCGAAAAAAGCAGAGATGGTAAAGCCGAAGACAAAATAAAAAGGCTCACCATCAACCCGGACTTTGTCGAATTATAAATATAAAGTAATATAGAAACCTGAAACACCCAATCACCAACAGCTGAGATTGTCACAGCGGGAAATAGGAATTTCAGATTATTATCTTTAACAAAAATCATAATATCTTCCTAATCCCGGATATATTTTATAAATCCCCGCTCAATTTTATCATTGAGATCATCAATGCTATCCTTGATGTACGAAATACCAAATTTTTCAATTAGCTGTAACAATATTGTCTCATTATTATTCTCTATCAAGAAAGACAAAATATCCCCCTTGGTTAACTTAGTGAAAGAGGTCGTTTTGGGAATGCTGGGGTGTTTGACAATTAATATTTTTGCCGACTCCTCGTCTTCTGAAAAGGTAATATTTAGATAATCCTTTAACGAAGCTCTGACTTTGATAATGTCACGATGCTGTGACAATACCAACTTATCATTAACGGATAGATTTTCTATATATTCCACTGCCGGTTCATTGTAGTTAACCCAGCAGATACATGTATTTTTATAACAAAAATGAAGAAGTTCAAAAAGATAACTAGGATAGTTGTAACGAAGTAACACATCGGAAAAATAGTGATAATATTGTTTAGCATCAAAAATTTTATTCACCGAACCGGTTTTATAGAATTCAGTAAATCGCAGAGCATAGTCGTCATAGTCGAGATATTTTTTTATTTCCCGTACAAAAAATCCAAACTCGCCATCCCGACGCACAATTCTCTCTTCTTTTACCTGAAAACTTAGCTTAGAAATGCTGTTAAGATCCAAATCTTTCAGATAAGAAATTTCTTCTGATGATAAAGGAAAATCATTCAACACAGCATATTCACTGTCGATAACCTGATTCAAAAATACCTTATCACGGATCATTTTAGCCATGATATTTTGAACATCCGCTAACATAATGCCACCTCTAATGAATGAGAGTTTCAGGCAAGAAGAGTTCTGGCCCATTCAATCGTATCCCGCAGATATTCTGGCTCAGCCAGCTGTGGGGTAATAGCTTCTAGCTCGAAGAAAATAAGCGGCCGGATATCGTAGTGTTTCAATATTTGCTCCAATCGGCTCTTCAGCCAGATGTCACTTTCAATATATTCCTTTGGTGCATTTTCCATTTGTTGCTGATTATTCACATACATATGAACCTGATCGACC
The DNA here is from genome assembly GCF_003545805.1 of Photorhabdus sp. CRCIA-P01. GTDB lineage: Bacteria > Pseudomonadota > Gammaproteobacteria > Enterobacterales > Enterobacteriaceae > Photorhabdus > Photorhabdus antumapuensis. The sequence goes on from NZ_NMQR01000025.1 coordinate 53,549, forward strand.
ATAGAAAAATCTATGTGCGACAAATATTCATCAGGATCGATGTCTGTACCATATTTGTTACTGTATGCAATATTTGAAAGACTCAAATGCATTCTTGCACCAGATTCCTTAACTGTCTGATTAAAGAAATCCACCCGATTTTTTATTGATATTCCTCTCAATCCATAAGATAAAATTGGATTCTCAATCAGAATTTTTGCTGATAGTTCTGCTTGTAGCATCCTGATATTCCCTACAATCCTCTTTTTTTGCTCAGGTAATTCCGGTGGAGGAAAAAAGATACCAAACTCATCACCTCCCGGTGCATTCAAGATGGCATGATGTTCTGTCACAGAGTACGGCTTTACAGCTTCAACCTGTTCTTTTAGCATGCGCAATCCAGGTCTAATCGCATCACTGTCTCTCCCTAAATCCATTACCGCAGTATGCAGGCAAAAAGGCTTGCTTTTCCATTTCACAAAACGCTTCAAGCTTTCCACCTCCGTGTTAAAATGAAGGGCTAGTACTTCATAAGCATCCGATTTCCCACCACATGCTTCAAATTTTTCATCAAAGTCGATGTAATCTTGATGAAAGTGTAAAAAATAGCCTACGCCTTCCATATTAATCATCCTCAAGAAGATTAGTTGTAATTTGTGAACTGAACAGAATCTCCATACCTTCTTCTCTCAGTTCAAAAGGAAGTTCGATATGTGATTCCATATTTCTGCATATATATTTCTTTCTTTCTAACTTCATCCCGAAATATTCCAGATAACAGGATATAATATATAAGCTACTCACTGGGAATGAACGATGAAAATCGCCGTTATAGCAGAGAAGACAATGGAAAAAATTATCCTCACGTAAGAATGCTATAATCTTATAACCTAATTTATCTAATGCCAGACGTAGTAAAATTTCCTTTAATCTTTCCATAGAGCCAGTTTCAGATAAAAAGCTCCCAATATCAATTAAGCATATTTTATTGCCCGATGTAATATCTACCCTTACATTTTCAATATTATCATAGATATCATTACAATGATAAACACGATGTTTTTTTATTGTATCCATCAATAAACATTTTGATATTGAAACCAAATGACCTTTATTATTTCCATTGATATATTTTAGTATCCATGACGAATTTGTTATCTGATTAGTGACGATGCAATCTCTGTTTTTATTTATATTTTTACCTTCCAACATAGAGTATAAGTAAGAAACAACCGCAGCATTTGAGCATTCCATAGAATCATAACACATTTCACCTTTCTTGTTTTTTTGATAAAAGAAAAATGTAATGCTGTTATTCCATTCATTAACTTCAGAGACATAAACAAATTTCATATCCTGATAATGAATACCAAAAGTCGTATCTTCCATGAGGATTGTTTCATCATCAGAAACGAACAAAGTAGATGTGCCACTTCTTATTTTAACTTTCTTTTTAAAATCTAAAGCTGGACATAAAATCATTCTTACAATCCTCGTAGCATAAAATGTATATCTGCTTTATCTCAATAACTCTTCATAACATAGGATCTTACCGACCCTATGTTATTCTTCAGTCCACACTTGAAAATTGAATAAATGAGACCACCTGAATTGATATTCAATGACAGTTCATTTAAACGTTTATTGTGGTAATTTATATTTTAGATTTTAGAATATTCTTCTGTACACTACGCGCTACAGAAAAATTCATAATCTGCATATTTTTCTGTACACTACGAGCTACAGAAAAAACAGTGAAGCCACTATTTTTATCAACACTACGTGATACAGAAAACGAAGAGCTATTCATATTTTACTCCAGTTAACTAGTATAATTCGAGTTAAGTTTACAACATAAAACTTTCTGAAAATAAATTTTACACACTACCCCATCACGCTATTTTGCAATGGTTTTATAAAATTAGGTTACAAGTTTGTTAATGTCAAGTTAACCCTGTTACATGGATTTTATGTTGCATAAAACATAATTATGATTAAGGAATTTAGTCAAGCCTTCAATCCATTGAAATGATGTATTGCAGTAATTTTAAGAATCTTCAAAGAGTTATTATCACGTTATTCTGCTCGATAACTCTATTCCTTCAACTATCAAACTAAACCGATTGTCCACAAATCCTTCCAATCTTTCATTAAAAATAAAAAATTTATGCCTCTTTGCCATCAGCAGTTAATTGAAAACGGATTACTCAAACGCCAAATGATTATGGTGAACTGTTGGCCATCTTCATCACCCATGTCCGTTGCAATATGAAAGCAAAAACGTTATCACTCTGGGATAAGCTGATGTTAAGAAGGCGTTTCCTGATAGAATTGGTCGTTGATCAGCTAAAAAATATTTCTCGAATAGAGCATTCAAGGCACCATAGCCAACTCGGTTTTTTGCTGGAAGTCGTATCAGGATTAATTGCTTATACCTTCCAACCTAAAAAAACCGAGTTTAAATCTACGCGTTTATGACATTGCTATTCTTAAACAAAGCTGAGGTTACGCAATAAATTGATGCGGATAACTGGACCTGAAACGCTAAGTAAAAAGTTAAAATTTTCTCTTTTCTGAAAGTTATGATAGTAATTAGCAAAATACGTGCTGTTAAATAAGATTCCAAAATAATGCTACATCTTAATACTACTCATAATTTTATGTATAACAATGGGTTGAAGAAAGTTATGGGTAGCAGAATAATGAAACGTTATTTAAACAAACAACCAGTAAGCCCCATATTCGACCCGTTAAGATAGTTCCTATTTTGGTTTACCGATTGCTCTAGCAAACTTAACTCTTTACTATCAAATTCTAAACTCACCATAGATAAAGAACAGTTGAAATCACAATGCGAAAACTACATTTACTTCTCACGGCGCTAATAAGCCTCAGCTTTTCGCTCACTACCCACGCGGAAGGAAAGCGCTATGTATCTGATGAGTTATCTACCTACACACACGCCGGGCCGGGTAACCAGTATCGGATTGCCGGTACACTGAATGCCGGTGATGAAGTCACATTGATAAGCATCAATCGGGATAGTAATTACGCTCAAGTTAAAGATGATAAAGGCCGCCTTGTCTGGCTACCCGTTAACCAACTCAGTAATAAACCAAGCCTACGCACTCGCCTCCCAGAGTTGGAACAGGAAGTGAAAACATTGACGGAGAAGTTAGCCAATATAGACAATAACTGGAATCAGCGCACTGCCGACATGCAACTGAAGGCTGCCAATAGCAGTAGCATTGTTGCAGAGCTGAAAAAAGAGAATGAGAGGTTGAAAAACAAACTGACGGTAGCAGAAAAAAAGCTTGATGCGGCAAATCTGCAACTTGATGACAAACAACGCAATATCATTCTGCAATGGTTTATGTACGGCGGTGGTGTTGCAGGCGCTGGTTTAATCTTTGGGCTATTACTGCCACATATGATCCCTCGCCGTAAGCGTAATGACCGTTGGATGAGTTGATAAGGAACATATCAGGTGAGAGTCTATCTGGTTGGTGGCGCAGTACGTGACCACCTGCTAAATTTTCCTGTGGAAGAGCGGGATTGGGTCGTTGTGGGAGGAACACCAGAAGCGCTGTTATCCCAAGGATATCTGCAAGTTGGCAAAGATTTCCCCGTGTTCCTACATCCCCAAACCCATGAAGAGTATGCCTTAGCACGCACTGAGAGAAAATCCGGCCTGGGATATACCGGTTTTACGTGTTATGCAGCGCCGGATGTCACACTGGAAGACGATTTGCAGCGTCGTGATCTGACAATTAATGCGATCGCTCAAACACCCGCTGGTGAACTGGTCGATCCTTATCATGGTGTTGATGATTTGAACAACCGTATTCTACGCCATGTTTCTGATGCTTTCTCTGAAGATCCGCTAAGGGTATTACGAGTGGCTCGTTTTGCCGCCCGTTTCGCCCATTTAGGGTTTACCATCGCGCCAGAAACACAAGCATTAATGTCAAATATGGCAATTAACGGCGAGTTATCAGCACTCACACCAGAACGTATCTGGAAAGAGACCGAGAAAGCCCTTGCCAGCCATTCCCCTCAGATCTTTTTTCAGGTTTTACGGGATTGTGGTGCATTGGCGGTGTTGTTTCCTGAAATTGATAATTTGTTTGGCGTTCCCGCACCAGAGAAATGGCATCCTGAGATCGATACCGGTATTCATACGCTGATGGTACTGAAAGTAGCGACTAAGTTAACAGATAAAGTCGATAGCCGTTTTGCTGCTCTATGCCATGATCTTGGCAAAGGGCTGACACCACCAGAACAGTGGCCTCACCATTATGGACATGGGCCAGCCGGTGTTAAATTAGTTGACCAATTGTGCCAACGTCTGCGTGTTCCTAATTCTGCCCGTGATTTGGCAAAACTGGCTGCTCAGTATCATGATTTAGTGCATACCATCGCTCAATTGCGGCCGAAAACATTACTTAAGTTGTTTGATGCCGTTGATGCATGGCGTAAACCTCAGCGAATAGAGCAATTAATTATCATCAGTGAAGCCGATGCGCGGGGTCGTACCGGTTTTGAAAATACCCCCTATCCACAAGGTGATTATCTGCGACAGGCATTCAAAATCGCCAGCCAGGTTCAGGTGAAAAACATTGTCGACAGCGGATTACGCGGTGCGGACATTGGTCATGAGTTACGACGTCAGCGTCAGCACGCATTGGCGGAATGGAAACAACAAAACAATACAGTTCAAAACAAGACTGTTACCTGAAATATCCCCTGATATCAAACACTAGGCAATATTTGAGTTAAATTGACATCAGGGGGAACCATTCACTACATAAATACCCAGTAAACAGCGGCTGCCACAATAAAACGGTAGATAGCAAATGGAATAAAAGATATACGCTTAATCAATGCCAGAAAAGTTTTAATAGCGACTAACGCGACAACAAATGCAGTAACAAAACCAACAGCAAACATTGGGATATCAGAAGCACTCAAAAAATGCAGGCTTTTATATAAATCTAATCCACTTGCTCCCATCATCATCGGTACAGCCAAAATAAACGAGAATTCTGATGCAGTATAACGATTAACCCCCATCAGCATTCCACCAGAAATTGTCGCACCTGAACGGGAAAATCCCGGCCATAAAGCCATACACTGAAAACAGCCAATCATAAAAGCCTGACGATAAGTAATATCATCCAGCCCTTCTGCTTTCGGTATTTTAGGTTTCAATATTTCTGCTGTAATCAGCAACACACCACCCATAACCAAGGCGTACATCACGCTTTGTGGGTTAAACAGTGATTTGATAACATCGTGGAACAGCAACCCAAGCGTTACCGCAGGTAGCATTGCCACAATAATATGGCTCAGTTTCAGTTTGCCATTAGTTTTACCTTCATGAGGAACTTCACCAAAGTGAATGCCAATGAGCCCAAACAAGCGACGCCAAAACACCACTACCACAGCAAGGATAGATCCAAGTTGGATAATAACTTCAAATGTTTCAGCTTTATCGCCAGTAAATCCCAACATATGGCCAACAATGATCATATGGCCGGTAGAGGAAACAGGAAGAAATTCAGTTAGCCCTTCAACAACACCAAGAACCGCTGCATGAAACAAGGTAGAAAGGTCAGTCATATAGAGAGGTCGCCCATTAATAAATACCCGAAACAAGTAGCCTGGAATAACCCCAGCTACCATTATTCCCATTGTCATTAATCAATTAACATGATTATCAAGCCTGGCACTACTGCACGCCAGTCTATGTAAGAACAATGACAATAATATGGCAGCTGAATTCACTACTGATCAGATTATTTTTTTCTTTCAATAATAACACCCACTTGACGAGCCTGCGCGACAGCACCCGGTTTACTAACTTTTATCCGTACCCACGGCGAATTAAAGCGTTTTAACAGCAGATCCGCTACCTCTTCAGCTACTCTTTCAACCAGAGCAAAATTCTGATTTTCTACATGGTTGATAATCACTTCGCTAACTTTGGCATAATCCAGACAATATTCGACATTATCACTGGAAGATGCGCGTTTATTATCCCATCCCATTTCGATATCGAACACTAACTTCTGTTTAATGGTCTGTTCCCAGTCGTAAACACCAATTGTGGTAATAACGACTAACTCCTCAATAAATACGATATCCATCACGTCATTTTCCTGTTTTTCAACTTGTCGGATACCACTTCCGACTAAATATGCGTATTATCCATGACTAGGCTAAGAAAACGACCATTATTATTGGGGAGACATTATGAGTGCTATCGCGCTTGGTATGATCATCTTCGCGTATCTTTGCGGTTCAATTTCCAGCGCAATACTTATTTGCCGTCTGGCTGGGCTACCTGATCCTCGTCAACATGGTTCAGGCAACCCAGGCGCAACAAATGTATTACGAATTGGTGGCCGCAGTACTGCGGCAATAGTATTAATTTGTGATGTTCTAAAAGGGATGATCCCCGTCTGGTTGGCTTATCAACTCTATGTTCCCCCTTTCTATTTAGGAATTACAGCAATCGCTGCTTGTCTCGGTCATATTTACCCGATCTTTTTCCAATTTAAAGGCGGTAAGGGTGTCGCAACTGCTTTTGGTGCTATTGCGGCAATTGGCTGGGATCTGACAGGTTTGATGATGGGTACCTGGCTGCTGACCATATTACTGAGCGGCTATTCTTCTTTAGGGGCCATTGTCAGTGCCTTGATAGCACCATTCTATGTCTGGTGGTTTAAACCCGAATTTACTTTTCCCGTAGCCATGCTCTGCTGTCTGGTGTTACTACGTCACCATGATAATATCCAGCGTCTGTGGCGCGGCCAAGAAAATCGTCTCTGGAACAAGCTAAAAAAGAAAAAAGAGATGGTCGAAAAAGAAAAAAACCGAACAGAAAAAGAGCAAAGAAAAGAAAATCAATAACAGGGCCGGATAAAAACCAGCAACTCATTGAGTTACTGGTCTTTTATTTTCATTATATCAAGAAGATTTATAATGGAGGTAATTCCGACAATGGCCAGCGGGCTTTGACTGTCACGCCAAGTGAGTCATTCCCCTCTCCTTTTAGGCGGATCATGCCGGCAAGCGCAATCATGGCGCCGTTATCTGTACAGAATTCAGGACGCGCATAAAATACTTCGCCACCCAATTTTGCCATGACTTCTTCCATTTTAATACGCAATGTTCGGTTGGCGCTGACACCACCAGCCATCACTAGTCGCTTGAATCCGGTCTGCTCAAGTGCTCTTTTACATTTAATCGCTAATGTATCAACTACCGCGTCTTCAAAAGCACGGGCAATATCCGCTCTAGTCTGCTCATCATCGCTGTTGCCATGAATAGTATTAGAGGCAAAAGTTTTCAATCCTGAAAAACTGAAATCCAGCCCAGGGCGATCTGTCATCGGGCGAGGAAATATAAAACGCCCAGCTTCTCCTTTCTGAGCCATTCTGGAGAGTACCGGCCCACCTGGATAATCCAATCCCAGTAACTTAGCTGTTTTATCAAATGCTTCACCAGCGGCATCATCTATTGATTCACCAAGCAGCTCATATTTACCGATACCCGTTACACTAATAAGCTGTGTATGACCACCAGACACCAGCAAAGCCACAAACGGGAATTCAGGGCTGTTATCTTCCAGCATTGGAGCTAGCAAATGCCCTTCCATATGATGAACAGGAATCGCAGGAACATCCCAAGCAAACGCCAGAGAACGGCCAATCGTCGCCCCCACCAACAACGCACCAACCAGACCAGGACCTGCTGTATAAGCCACCGCATCAATATCTTTACAGGTTAATCCTGCCTCTTTCAAAGCAGCTTGAATCAAGGGCACTGTTTTGCGGATATGGTCACGTGAAGCCAATTCAGGCACGACACCACCGTAATCAGCATGCAGTTTAATCTGACTGTATAATTGATTTGCCAATAAACCGGCTTCGTCGTCATAAATTGCGATTCCGGTTTCATCGCAGGACGTTTCTATACCTAAGACTCGCATTACACTACCTATATTCCACAGAAGAGAGCCAGTTTATCATTAATAAGATAATTTGCGCGGCTTACATACTGACTATTTTTGCTGCTTAGTCTATAATCACTCCTCTACATAAAATCCCTGTGTGGTTATCATCAATATTACGGAACTGATTTGCAGATCACCGTCGTAGTGTTGTTGTTTCAATTTGCCGCGGCGCTTTACAAAGCCATGTTCATTGAAGTAAAATTCCGCACCATTTTAAGATGGCTGGCATCCCACGCCAGCAAGACCGATTTCTATTGAGGTGAGAGGCACATGCCGGTAATTAAAGTACGTGAAAACGAGCCATTCGACGTAGCATTGCGTCGCTTTAAGCGTTCCTGCGAAAAAGCAGGTGTATTAGCAGAAGTTCGCCGTCGTGAATTCTATGAAAAACCAACGACTGAACGTAAACGCGCTAAAGCTTCTGCTGTAAAACGTCACGCCAAGAAGCTGGCTCGTGAAAACGCACGCCGCACTCGTCTGTACTAATCCTTGCGGTTGATCCGCATAGTGATTGAATTTGCAGACAATAGTAGTTGCAGATAAAGGCCGTGCTTTCCGAAAGGGAGCGCGGCTTATTGTCGTTCATCAACAGGCGTAAAAGGGCTTATGGCTGGACGAATTCCGCGCGCATTTATCAATGATTTATTAGCTCGTACCGATATCATCGATCTGATCGATGTTCGTGTGCCACTTAAAAAACAGGGTAAAAATCACCACGCGTGCTGTCCATTTCATAACGAAAAGACACCCTCGTTTACTGTTAATAGCGATAAACAGTTTTATCATTGCTTTGGTTGCGGGGCTCACGGCAACGCCATCGATTTTCTGATGAATTACGATAGACTTGAGTTTGTCGAATCCATCGAAGAATTAGCTGCTATGCATGGTCTGGAAGTCCCTTATGAAGCAGGTTCCAGTAGCAGTCAGATAGAACGTCACCAAAGACAAAACCTTTATCAACTGATGGATAAGCTTAACAGCTTCTATCAAAATGTATTAAACACTCCCGCTGCACAACAAGCCCGGCAATATCTGGCTCAGCGTGGGCTCAGTGAAGAAATTATCCACCGTTTCTCGATTGGTTTCGCTCCCGCTGGTTGGGACAACACCTTGAAGCGGTTTGCTCATAATGCAGAAGATCGTCGACAGTTAAATGACGCTGGAATGCTGGTCGCAAATGATAATGGCCGTACCTATGACCGCTTCCGCGAACGAATAATGTTTCCAATCCGTGACCGCAGAGGGCGCGTGATTGCATTTGGTGGACGTGTTCTGGGAGATGCACTCCCAAAATATCTCAACTCACCAGAGACTGAAATTTTCCATAAAGGCCGCCAGCTATATGGCCTCTATGAAGCACAACAAAATCACAGTGACCTTTCACGATTATTAGTAGTTGAAGGTTATATGGATGTGGTAGCACTGGCGCAGTTTGGTATCGATTATGCTGTTGCCTCACTAGGTACTTCGACTACATCGGAGCATATTCAATTACTTTTCCGCGCTACTGATAACGTCATCTGTTGCTACGATGGTGACAGAGCCGGGCGAGATGCAGCATGGCGGGCATTGGAAACAGCGCTCCCTTATCTGAATGATGGTAGGCAGTTACGTTTTATGTTTTTGCCTGATGGCGAAGATCCTGATTCACTAGTCCGTAAGGAAGGCCGGAAAGCATTTGAACAAAGAATGGAACAATCTCATACATTGTCTGAATTTCTGTTCGAATCATTACTGCCACAAGTTGATTTGAGTAATCCTGAAGGGAAAACAAAACTCAGTTCACTTTCCGTACCATTGATTAACCAGATTCCGGGGGAGGTTCTGCGTCTCTATATGAGACAAGAACTTGGCAATATGATGGGCATCCCTGATGCAGTGCAGTTGGAACGTTTATTGCCGCAGCATCTGGAAAGTGGGAATAATTATCAGATGCCGCAGCTAAAACCGACAACTATGCGTATACTTATAGGACTGTTGGTACAAAACCCACACTTAGCCGCTTTAGTTCCCCCCCTACAGGGAATTATGCAGGCCAAAATTGCAGGCTTACCATTATTTATGGAGCTTGTGGAGGTTTGTCTTACTCAGCCAGGGCTGACAACTGGACAACTGCTAGAGCAATATCGTGATAATAAATTTAGTAAACAACTTGAAAAATTGGCTACATGGAACGATATACAAGTAGAAGAAATAGCAGAAAATACATTTCGTGACGCGTTGGATCATCTTGTTGATTCAGCGTTAGAAGAACGTTTAGACATTCTTATCGCCAAGGCAAGAACTGAAGGACTGACACCGGAAGAGCGCGAAGAAGTTCGCCTGATTAATGAATCCCGTGCCAGAAAGTAAACACTGAATTCACGGCTTAAATGCCGCATTAGGTAGGGAAATAACCCTACATTTTGCCGCTATAAGTGGGCAGCGGCAATATAACGAAAACGCCCTTAAAAGTTATTGTTGGCAGATTAGTTTCGCCGACCGACACCAACCCAAATACTCTGAAGTGTGGATACCGTCTTATGGAGCAAAACCCGCAGTCACAGCTAAAGCTACTTGTCACCCGTGGTAAGGAGCAAGGCTATCTGACCTATGCTGAGGTCAATGACCATCTGCCGGAAGATATCGTCGATTCCGATCAGATCGAAGATATCATCCAGATGATCAATGACATGGGCATTCAGGTAATGGAAGAAGCACCTGATGCCGATGATCTGATGCTAGCAGAAACCGCTAACGACACAGATGAAGACGCTGTGGAAGCTGCTGCGCAAGTCCTGTCTAGTGTTGAATCTGAAATCGGTCGCACCACCGACCCGGTACGTATGTACATGCGTGAAATGGGTACCGTTGAGTTATTGACCCGGGAAGGTGAAATTGACATTGCTAAACGCATTGAAGATGGCATCAATCAGGTACAGTGCTCCGTTGCTGAATACCCTGAAGCAATCACCTACTTACTGGAACAATATGACCGTGTGGAAGCAGGTGAAGCTCGCCTGTCGGATCTTATCACCGGTTTCGTTGACCCGAACGCAGAAGAAGAACTTGCACCTACTGCCACTCACGTTGGTTCTGAACTTCCACAGGAAGAGCTTGATGATGATGAAGACGACGATGATGAAGACAGTGATGACGATGGTGATGATGACAACAGCATCGATCCAGAATTAGCGCGCCAGAAATTCCAAGAACTGCGACAACAGCATGACATCACCCGTCAAGAAATTAAGGCAAACGGTCGCAATCATCCAAATACTGCGGCCGAAATCTTAAAACTTTCAGAAGTTTTCAAACAGTTCCGTCTAGTGCCCAAACAGTTTGACTATCTGGTCAACAACATGCGTTCTATGATGGATCGCGTTCGCCTTCAAGAACGCCAGATCATGAAAATATGTGTTGAACAGTGCAAAATGCCGAAGAAGAACTTCATCACTTTGTTCTCCGGTAATGAAACCAGCAACATTTGGTTTACCGCTGCAAAAGCAATGAACAAACCGTGGTCTGAAAAACTCCTTGAGGTGGAAGAAGAAGTACAGCGTGGCCTGCAAAAACTTCGTCAAATTGAGGAAGAAACCGGTTTAACCATTGAACAGGTGAAAGATATCAACCGTCGTATGTCCATCGGTGAAGCAAAAGCCCGCCGAGCGAAAAAAGAGATGGTTGAAGCCAACTTACGTTTGGTTATTTCAATTGCCAAAAAATATACCAACCGTGGCCTGCAATTCTTGGATCTGATCCAAGAAGGCAACATTGGCCTGATGAAAGCGGTTGATAAATTTGAATATCGTCGTGGTTACAAGTTCTCAACTTACGCCACATGGTGGATCCGTCAGGCAATTACACGTTCAATTGCCGACCAAGCTCGTACTATTCGTATACCCGTTCATATGATTGAGACAATCAACAAACTCAATCGTATTTCCCGCCAAATGTTGCAGGAAATGGGGCGTGAACCAACGCCGGAAGAGCTGGCAGAACGTATGTTGATGCCGGAAGACAAGATCCGTAAGGTACTGAAAATTGCCAAAGAACCTATCTCAATGGAAACGCCAATTGGTGATGATGAAGATTCACATTTAGGTGATTTCATTGAAGATACAACGCTGGAACTGCCACTGGATTCTGCAACTTCAGAAAGCCTGCGTTCAGCAACCCACGATGTCTTGGCAGGACTGACCGCTCGTGAAGCAAAAGTACTGCGTATGCGTTTCGGTATTGATATGAATACTGACCATACATTGGAAGAAGTCGGTAAACAGTTTGACGTTACCCGTGAACGTATCCGCCAGATCGAGGCGAAAGCACTACGTAAACTACGTCATCCAAGCCGTTCTGAAGTTCTGCGAAGCTTCCTTGATGAATAATCGGAAATTTTATTCATTCTGACTAAAAAGCGTCTGTCCAAGCAGACGCTTTTGTCTTTTATATCGGAGATACTCTAAGTCCTCTGACAATATAGTATTTATACAGAAATATCATCACAGTCTCCTCTGATATAACTCAACTAACATTCTCTCTAGCCGATAGATAAAAAAGTCGTTTTCTATCTGGTGATTAAGGAAGAATGAAAAGGATATGATTATCATTCAAATAATCACGTATAAAATAGATTTTCATCGGAATAACATATGACCAGATGACACAAAATCGCTTCTGAAAAATCAATCCAGTAATAGATAAAAACGTTAAATAGACCATAAAAAAAACTAATATATATCACTCCCCATTTTCACTACTTACTAAAAACGCAATTTTGCACATAAAATGATCATACGAATTTACAAAGCTAGACCGCGAGCAAAACTGTACGTATAATCTCTCCCATTCAACGGCCCCTTAGCTCAGTTGGTCAGAGCAGGCGACTCATAATCGCTTGGTCACTGGTTCAAGTCCAGTAGGGGCCACCAGATTTTAGCTGATTTATCAGTACATTAAGCCACTTCGTAATGAGTGGCTTTTTTGTTTCTAGTAGTCAGCGGCGACAAAATGGCGACAGAGATTTTTTCATAAAGCTATTGCCTGGATGAAAACACACTAGCCAGCCTCAATTTCTGGGCGCAAATTACAGTAATCAACACCGTGTAGATATGTAGTAATATTTATACAACAGAGAGACTATGGACAAAAAACTTTTTAACGATCTGATTGAAAGCATGAATCAGATGGTAGCGATTGAAAAAGGAGAGCTTTCTGTTCCTGCTGAAAATATTCATCACCATCGTCTGCCTGATGTAAAAAACCTACGCGAAACCTTTGGGTTAAAGCAAAGTGAATTTGCCGAAGCTGTTGGCGTTTCTGTATCCCTAATTCAAAGCTGGGAACAACACCGCCGTATTCCTTCTGGTTCATCACTGAAACTACTTAAGATGCTTGAGCGTGATCCTGCTCTGATTAATGAATTAAGCACACTTTAATGCTTTCACTTTCTCCCTGTCGTAATGCAAAAGGAGAAAATAATTTCAGTTCTGTATATCCTGTAAAGCCGCGTTCTATCTAATTTCTACGACAAAGCACAGCTTTCCGTCGTGATCTTATTTTTCACGTAAAATATAATTTTTCCTTTAATATCATTGCATTGTAATTTTCTCCGTGATCCTCTTTTGAGCCAAAAACTGAAATCTCCTGAAAATCTTTTCAAACCTTTCAGTTTATGATTTCTCCCACTCCGCCAGTGCTGGCGCGGTTTGGCAGTTTGCCTTGTAGGATTTTAAAACTGAAAAAATTTTTTGATCCAAGGCGTGCAGGCGGGTGCGGTGTAGTGCCGTTTTCGTCATAAGTGCAGCAAGACAAACCGTGACTAAGGTATTTATTTGATTCTTGAGTCAGATAATACAATCGGTTAAAGTAGTGTCGCCATCGTCAAAATCCAAGACTGGCATACCGCCGATATTATCGCTGCGATACGTAAGAAGAATAAGACGCTGGCATCATTGTCCAGAGAGCACGGTTTGAACTCTTCAACATTAGCCAATGCTTTAACGCGACCCTGGCCTAAAGGGGAATTGTTGATCGCTCAGGAAATTGGTGTAACCCCTGCTGAAATATGGCCTAGTCGGTATTTTGATGAAAATGAGCAGCCTATCAAACGAACCGTTCGACATGATTTACCAAACAATTCTGATATCACATAAGTTATTTCTATATCCGAAAAAGTAACGACAACTTTTAAACCATTAAACTAATACAGTACTCTGAATTATCAGTTTCTTATTACACTCATTGCCCATTCTTTAATATCAGAATTGTATTCATAGATCTATGAAGGTGTAAAAAAGCCCGCATGTTGCGGGCGAGATAATTGTATTTCAGCCCATCAGAACACGAACCAGTAGAGTTGATTGATACCGCATTTAAAAAGGCGTCCTAATGTTATTATGCGTATGACTCGCAGTAAACTGAAAATTATTTAACTATATCAATCGATTAACTCATTAACTCCATTATACTAATCTGTTGACTACCCTCCCATACTACTGGAGCAATAATCGCTTGAGCACGGGTTCAAATCCAGTCGGGATTGCCAAATTTAAGCTGCCAGATCAGTATATTAGACCACTTAAACAAGAGTGGCTTAGTAGGTTGATGAGTGCATGATGCTGCATGCATCTGGTTGCGTTTTGTGAGAGGTAAAGATTATAAAACACAGTAGCTTGATCAAAAGCCGTAAATGTTAAAGGCCACCGGGAGGTTACCCCGATGGCCTTAGCTACGTTTCCGTTATCTATTTCAGAAATGCACGGATCAGCTCTAAAAGCGCGATTAACGCTTTGAGAACGATGATAGCAGTATCAATAAAGGCTTTGAATGCTTTCATCCGTTTGCTCCAGTTGAGGAGCACGATTTACCCAGCCGTTGCCTTTACATTGCCTGTCTGGCTGGTTCTCATCAATGTTAGTTGAAGTGGATCGCGCTCCGGCCGAGGCTCTGAATCAGCACCACCTGTATTCAGCCAGGACTTACGAAAACTTGCGTAAGAGATACACAGGCTAAAACGCTCCTCAACTAACAGCCGTTGATTATAAGTTTATTTGGATACGATTCAATGGATTAATAGATAGGTAAAAACAAAAAAACCAACTGGTGAGGTTGGTTTTTTTGTTTTTGCGCTCTTAAACAGGTTGGTAACCCCAAGCTTAGCGCGATCCACTTCAACTAACATGAGAATTTTAATGCTTAGAACCGGAAATATCAACCGATAACATGACTATAAAACAAACAACACAGGCAGATTAAAAGTCACCCAATCACCGGCAAATATTTCTGTTTCAGCCCATCGGATTTATAGACCGTGTTCCTTATCGCGCTGGCGTTCTCCGGCGTGCCTGTGTTGTGGTGCGTATGCGCGGCGGTCAGTTCCGCCAGTTCTTTAACCACATCCAGCGTCTCTAACATCAAAGTCATAACGTTGATTTGCTGGCTGCCCACCCAGACCACTGGCGCGACGATTTCTTGCCGGGCTCCGGCGATGCTCTGCTTAAGCAGGCCAATTTTTTCTATCAGCGTTTGCCCGATTTCGATATTGGCCTCTTTCCCCACACTGGCAACGAAATTTGATGATGTCGCCACACTATAGTCACCGTCTGCGATTTGCTGGACAGCCCCCGCCAACAGCGTAGACGTGCCCAAAACCGTGGTTTTATCCGTGGCCTGTATCGTGGTTTCCCGTGCAACTACGGTGCGTGTTTCCGTGTCTGCCCTGACTGCACGGTGCATGGACGATTCGTTAATGGTCTGGTCAGTTTGACGAATCCAATGCCCCTCCTGCGTGACGCGCTGCGAAACTTCCGCCCGCTGTTGCTGCAATTGTTCGCCTGGCTTGATATCGGGTAAGGTATTGCCCTGGCTTAATGTCTGCCGGATAAAGGGCTTGTCCGGCCTGCCCGCCCGCCTCAAAAGCGACTTCAACCACCGTTCCGACTGGCGGATATTGAAACAGACCGGATTCACTGCCCGCCATCGGCAAAGGCAGCGGGACAGGGTGGTAAACAGGGACAGCGGCATCCTGACCGTCATTATCTAGCAATTGAACATCAACGGCATAGCGTGGCCGGAATGGATCGGAAATATCACCGCTAGTCGTGCTTTCGGTGTGTGCCTCAATACGGGCGAATTTGGGTAAGTGCAGCCCTGCCGACAATTCGGGATAGGCGGCATCAATCTGGCGCCGAATGGGCGTTCTGGTCTGAGACTGACCGGTCAGTTCGTTGACGGCTTCCCATGTAATCACCATGTTTTCATTGTTCAGATTAACTTTGTTCAGCCGGTGCTGATTGACTACCACACCTGGGCGCAACGATGGGATCATGGGAATGGTCATGGCATTGCCCGCCGTCTGGCGCTGGCTAAATTCATTGGGGATCTCTACCGGTTTCCCCGCAAACATCGAATGCGCCCCACTGCCGACATAAACCGAGCCATCCGGCAATTGATACCAGAGATAATCCTCAATCGAAAAAACCTGCCCAAGATTAGCCAGCAACTGATAGCCGGTACCATAATGAGTAAAATGCGGGATAGGTGTCTCCGTATAAGGGGCAGCCGGCAATGTGAAGGTGAGTCCGCTGTGCTCCTGCAACCAGTCCGCAATCTGGTTCAGTGTTGGATGCTGAAATGAACACGACCATAATCGGTCAAACACCCCGACCAGCTCACGCAC
>NZ_NMQR01000026.1 GCF_003545805.1 Photorhabdus sp. CRCIA-P01
ACCGCCTTTCGCCGCGATATCCATTGCCCCTTTGGCCGCCAGTTTAGTGGCCTGAAAAAGAATACTGCCGTTTGAAAGGACGGTCAGCACACCACCACTGGTTAATTCCGTACTTTGTTGAGTATAGGTTTCTGTGATGCTGTCATCTTTTAAATAATCAGCGCGATCTTTGTAGAAGTGATCCCGGGCCGATTCGAAACGGATATCACCACCAGAGGTAATCGTGATATCACCCTCAGACAGTAGCGTTGAACCCACCGTGGTAATGGCTCCATTTGCAGCCATTGTCAGCTTTTTAGTCCCCCGGATTTCGGCGCCATGATTTCTATCATCTTTATATTCATCATAATGCTCAGGTCTGTCATCGTCATTGTAAGCAATCGCTGAGTAAAGCAGGGGCAGGAGGATGATATTCCTGCCAGAGGACAATAATGTGTTACCGTTTGCCTGTATCTGAACCGCCTTTCCGTCGATATCCGTACCGCTGATAACACTGATATTATTGCCTGCGGTTAATCGGCTGCTTAATTCTCCTGAACGTGATGAAGGGAATAATTTACTCAGTGAAGGCGATAATTCACGGGGCGTCAGATCAATATGTTTTGCCGAAGTTAAGTTGATGTCTTTTCCTGCGGAGAAACGAATACTCTTAGCCGATAAATTTCCACCGGCGTTAATCATAATAGAACTGTTTGCATCCAGCTTACCCACTTTAGATAACAGGTTATTAAAAAGTTCTTGCTCTTTAATGTTAGAGAGAATACTGCCAATGCGTTTATGTGATAATAGCACAATATTGTTATTATCAATAGTAATGTCATTATTTGCCGTCAAAGTAATATTATCACTTTTAGTTAAAAATACATCCCGAAAAATAATATTCTTACCTGCATTTAGCCATAAATCACCTGTTGCCTCAATGCTGCTGATTATTCGATTACCCTCGTGGTTGAAATAGCCGGCAGTCTCATTGCCTTGCAATTTTAAATCAGCATTACGGCTAATAACAGTAATGTTTTTTCCCTTGATTTTACTCTGCAATACATCAATATTATTAGCGGCGATCATGGATACATTACCCCCGGAAATAACTTTTCCTGTGTTTAATGTAACAGAGTCAGTTGCCAAAAGGGTGATGTCGTTATTCGCTTTAATAATATTATTGTTGCTGATTTTTCCTGAGTTTAATACCACATTTTCAGCAGATAACGTATCATAACCGCCTGCAACCGTTATTTGGGACATTTCGTTTATGTCATAGGGGAGTGGTGTGCGAATATTAATATTATCTTTAAAATCAGCGACAAGATTACCGGCAGCAACAACACTTGCGGGTGCAATAATATTGCTTTCATCCTCCCATGTTTTCACGTTTCCTGATCTGTCAAAGTCTGTCCTGATATAGACTTCACCACTGGAAGATACATTACCTTCAGTTTCCCTCTCAGTATATACAATGTAATTATTGAGCACGCCGGTTATTCTGCTTTCATTAATAAAGTTAATTCCTGTCAAGAAAATATCTTTACCGGCACTCATCTTACTGACAAAATTCAAGAGTTCATCACTGTTGATATACATATTCTTTCCCGATGTGATAACTCCAGGCTGCTGACTGTCAGAAATTCTGGTTTCAGTTCTGGCGTGATTTACATGAATTCCCCCATCTGTAATATTATCTCGACCAAAATCAACACGCCCAAACCATTTCTTAGGCAGTGGCGTTATTAATTCGGCTTCATGAATAACCGGGTTTCCAAAATCACAGGTTTCCGTTTCATGAACAATCCTGTTTTTATCTGTTGAATCAGGTATTAACTCCTTGTTTTTAACAATAAAAACATCACGCACATTATTAAGTTTTTGGGTCCTGACAACCAAATCCCCCTTCACGGTTTTTATCGTCGCAGATCTATTCTCGACTAATTGACCTTTATTTCCCTGAGCATCTTTCTGTATCCACATATTATCGTTGGCTTGTAGCAAGGCTTTATCACCGCTATTACGCACGGTATCACCCCATATCCGCATATTCCGATCTGCGGTTACACTGCCTTTATTATCCAGCGTGGTATTTTCCAGCGTCATATCCCGTCCCGCTTGCACTGTAATATTGGGTGCAATATGGGTTTCTTTGCCAACAATATTCAGGTCCGTTTTAGCCTTAATATTTCCCAGTTCAATTTTGCCATTAACATTTAAGGTAATATCACGCTGGTCACTGGTTAACTCTTTCAGATTAACGCCGATACCATCTTCTGTGGCAATCAAGCGGATTTTATTCGCATACATACCACCTAACGCTTTGGTATCAACGGCTAATTGAGGTTTAGTGCCTTCTCCAGCGACAGGTTTAACTGTGCCGTCTTTTAAGCTGATTCGGTTGGCGCCTTGCGTCAGGGACAGGTTATTGGCCTGAATTTTGCCATTCAGTTCAGTCGCCCGGCTGATAATATCGACATAATCCGTCGTCTTGCCCTCCAGCCCTTTACCGCCAATAGTAATCTGGCCTTTTTTAACCTCCAGTGCTTCCAACGCGCCCTGTTTATCAAATTGGGGTTTACCCGTGGTCAGTGTGGCACTGGCCGTATTAATAAAACCACAGCCATCACAGGTAATGCTATTAGGGTTGGCAATCATCACATTGGCTTTATTGCCGAAAATTTCCAATTGGCCTTGCAGGTTAGATTGTCCGCTGCCGGTCACTTCATTAATAATCAGTTCCGCCGGTTTTCCATGCAGGTTAGGGTTAGCGTTAAGTTGCCCGGCCAGTTGCGATTGAGCCGCTTGAGTGGCGTTATTGAGTACGGCGCCTGGAGTGGCGACATTGAACTTTTTATAGGTGTTGTGGGATATCCCCGCGTCATTCGGCGTGGCAATATTCACCACCGGGACATTGCCCTGATTTTGTACCTGCGTATGGTGATTGTCCGGTGTTATTCCCGCGGCAATCGCCGGGTGGAGTGGCTGAATTGCCGTCAGGTAAATTAAAAGATAATTCGTGCCTCTCGCCACGGAGTTGCTGCGTTTACTCATCGTACTTTCCCTTTTGTTTACTTTAAGTGTGACAAAGTCAGTGAGACTGACCAATAAGTGACCCGGTTCTGCGGTCAGGCTGCGGTGAGAAAATGGTCATCTTTCCACAGGAAATATTGATGATTTAATAGTTACATCATTAAACCATTCTAATGTGTAATTAATTGACTGTCAGAATGAATGGTATGAAATGTGATCAGAGATCGGTTTTTTAATCCTGATAATGGGGAATCTATTATATTAAATGCCGGAAAATCACGATAAGGGTGGAGATGTTGTTTCCTTGCGCCAGCCATGACTCTTTCAGTTTTTGCGTGAGGGTAATTGCTGGATGAGAATCATTGTGTCTGAAATTAGTGTAGAATGCCCGGCTACGGATTAGAATGTATGATCTATTTTATAGCATTCTATGCTATAAAATGTATTAAAATCAGTTTGTTATGATTGATTTCCATCATAACGTATTGATTGATATATAACACGACGCCTGTGAAGGCGACAACAGAGGTTGCTCAATGAGCGGTAAGACACAGAAATCTGAAAAGTTACAGAAAATTCTCGCGCGTTCCGGCCACGGTTCCCGCCGCGAAATAGAAGGTTATATTCAACAGGGGCGCGTCAGTGTTGACGGTAAAATTGCGACTTTAGGTGATCGCATTGAAGTTCAACTCGCCACGAAAATCCGTCTTGATGGTCGGATATTAAATATCAAAGAATCACAAAAAGCGGTTTGCCGTGTTCTGGCTTATTACAAACCGGAAGGTGAGCTTTGTACTCGTCATGATCCAGAAGGGCGGCCAACGGTTTTTGATCGTCTGCCTAAATTGCTAGGTTCCCGCTGGATAGCGGTTGGGCGTCTGGATGTGAATACCTGTGGTTTGCTGCTATTTACTACTGATGGTGAGCTGGCTAATCGTTTGATGCATCCAAGCTGTGAAGTTGAACGCGAATATGCTGTCCGTGTCTTTGGTGAAGTTGATGATGCTAAATTGAAACAACTGGCTAAGGGGATTCAACTGGAAGATGGTCCAGCCTCATTCCGCACTATCGCGTTTAAAGGCGGTGAGGGGATGAATCAATGGTATAACGTCACGCTGACAGAAGGACGTAATCGAGAGGTTCGTCGTCTTTGGGAAGCGGTTAGTGTACAGGTGAGCCGCCTTATTCGTGTGTGTTATGGGGATATTAGCTTGCCAAAAGGTTTACCACGCGGGGGATGGACAGAACTGGGTCTGGAGCAAATTAACTATTTGCGTCAATTAGTAGGTTTGAATGAAGAGACGGTTTCCAAAGTAGCTGTGGGACCTGATAAGCGTCGCCTTAAAGCTAACCAGATTCGCCGGGCAGTTAAACGCCATGCTCAAGTAGCATCGCGTCCATCGGCAGGAAAACGTCCGGGCAGTTCACGCCAGAATGCGGGGCGAACAACCGCATCAAAAGGCCGTTAAGTTTTTTGGGCCTCGTGTCATAACGGGGCCTTTTACCAATCGATCCCTTTTTGTGCCTTAATACCGGCGTCAAAGGCATGCTTTACCGGGCGCATCTCTGTCACGGTATCCGCTATTTCCAATAATTCACGATGACAACCGCGACCGGTGATAATAACGGATTGGTGCTCTGGTCGGTGTTTGAGCGCAGTAATAACTTCTTCCAGAGGAAGATAGCCATAACTTACCATATACGTCAGTTCATCCAGGACAACCAGATCTAAATCGGGATCGGATAACATCTCTAACGCATGGCGCCATACCTGATGGCAGGCTACGGTATCGGTTTCCCGGCTTTGAGTTTCCCAGGTAAAACCTGTCGCCATAACATGGAAATTTACCCCGTGCTGTTCCAACAGATTTTTCTCGCCATTCTCCCATTTACCTTTGATAAATTGGATCACACCGGCACGAAATCCATGACCTATCGTACGGGTCACTGTACCAAATGCAGCGGTGGTTTTGCCTTTACCATTGCCGGTAAAAACGATGAGAATACCCCGTTCTAACTGGGCGGCTTCAATACGGCAATCCACTTTTTCTTTTAGGCGTTGTTGCCTTTTTTGATGCTGGTTATCATTGATTGTCATTATTCGGCTGGTCCTGCTTTGCGTCCGAGTTGGGCATCAAAACTGATACCTGTTTTATGCAGACTATCGTTGCCCATAAGGTAAAGATACAGTGGCATAATATCTGCTGGTGTTTTCAGTTTAGCAGAATTTTCGTTAGGGAATGCGCAGGCGCGCATATTTGTGCGTGTACCGCCGGGATTAATACAATTAACGCGTAGAGAAGTGTGTTTATATTCTGCTGCTAAAACTTGCATCATGCCTTCGGTGGCAAATTTAGAGGCAGAATAGGCTCCCCAACCACAACGACCTTCGCGACCAACGCTCGAACTGGTAAAGATTAATGATCCGTCAGGCGACTTTAATAATAGTGGCAGCAATGCCTGAGTTAACATAAAGGTCGCATTGACATTGACTTGCATAACATCATGCCATAATTGCACTGGCTGCTCTGCCATCGGTGCGACAGTCCCCAGTAATCCGGCATTGTGCAATACACCATCCAGACGCGGGTAATGTTGCGCTAAATCGCCAGCGAATGCCTGGCACTCTTCGGCTGTGACGGTAAGCAGATCCATGGTGTGAATAGTTGCAGGAGCGCCACCTGCTTGTTCAATCTCATTTTTGACAGCTTCCAGTTTGTGTGTTGTCCTGCCAAGTAAGATAACTTGTGCGCCGTAACGGGCGTAAGTCAAAGCCGCTTCACGACCAATACCCTCTCCAGCGCCTGTCACCAAAATAATACGTTGTTGTAGGAGGTCATGTTTTGGTTGGTAATGTAACATTTGAAGATTTCCTGTTATTGACGGTGCGATTTACCGTCGGAGTCCGTTCGGGCTATCAAAACAGAAAGTTATATATTGAGTCAAATTTGCCAAGGTTGATTGCTCAGGAGTTGATATCCTCTGAAGAACGGGGTTTTACGGAGTACTTACCAAAATCCAAGGATGGCAAATTTAAAAGGCACACATGATGTATAATGTTGTATGTGCGCCATTGGCTTACACCGTAAAGGCATATATTATTGCTTCAAATGTACACCAATGGCGCATTGAGACGTGATATTTATTGAGACCCATATCTTCACTGAAGATTGTAAAGAGTTGTTAAGTGACGATGAATATCGTGAGTTTCAGCAATATCTTGCAGACAATCCCGTTGTAGGTGATGTTATCCAACATACTGGTGGCTTACGTAAAGTCAGATGGATATCTAGAGGTAAAGGTAAACGGCGGTGTACGCATGATTTATTACTATAAAGTAGATGTCTCACATATTAGGCTGTTGTTGATTTATAAAAAAGGCATTAAGGATGACCTTAGCGAATCAGAGAAGAAAGTCTTGAGAGCATTAAATGAGAGGTGGTAACAATGGATAGTAAATTATTTTCCAGACTAACTGAAAGTATGACACAGATGAACGAAATTATTAACGGCGAACGTGCTGCCTCTCGTGAAACTCACGTTGAAGCCGTGAAAGTAAAGAATATTCGTCAGGCAACCGGTTTAAGCCAGACGGGGTTTGCCAAATTAATATCTGTTAATGTTGGAACTTTGCGTAATTGGGAGCAAGGACGGCGTGAACCAACTGGACCAGCGAAAGCCTTGTTAAAGGCAATAGAGAAAGATCCAGTTCATGTTTTAAAGGCGTTATCTATGTAATTAGGACGCATAAAAATTTATAAGCCTCGTTTCCTCGAGGCTTTTTTTTACTTAAAATCTTCTTATTTCCGCTCAGGTGCGGTAGCTAATAAGGACCTTTTGAAATCTCATCAGATTGATGAAGCTAAACAACAGCAAGTAACTCTGTTACGACAAGCGTCTGAACTGATCCCCATTTCCCCATCTAATGGTGTAGAATTAACGGGTGAGACCGATATACTGGGCGTTTTTATTTGTACATAATTGCGTGCATATTTGTTTTAATTGAATGACAATCAATTATAATAAATTGTTTTTAAACAAGAAAATTTAAATGTATTTATTTTAGTTATTCAGGTTAAGAAGAAAAGGTGAATTTTGTGGAGTATTTATCTCTTTACGGGTTGTTTTTAGCCAAAGTAGTTACTCTGGTGTTAGCTGTTATTGCTCTGGCGATATTGGGTATTGGCATGGGAATGCGGAAATCCTCATTAAAAGGAGAATTGAAACTTACCGATCTTGGTGAGTCATATCGGGATAAGCAGCGTCAAATGCAGCGGGCGCGCATGACAGAAGCGGAAAGAAAAGTTTGGCGGAAAGAGTTTGATAAGCAACAAAAGCTCGAATCCAAGCAGAAGAAGAGTGACGCTAAGGCAGGTCATAAAGGGTTACAGAAACCTTGTCTTTATGTGCTGGATTTTAAAGGCAGTATGGATGCACATGAAGTCGATTCATTACGTGAAGAGATTAGCGCAATTCTGGCCGTGGCAGATGCAAAAGATGAAGTGTTGTTACGTCTGGAAAGTCCTGGAGGTATGGTGCATGGTTATGGACTGGCAGCTTCTCAGCTTGTCCGTTTGCGCCAGAAAGGCATTCGTTTGACTATCGTCGTAGATAAAGTTGCCGCCAGTGGGGGCTATATGATGGCCTGTGTTGCTGATCGTGTGGTTGCCGCACCTTTTGCCATTATTGGTTCCATTGGCGTGGTCGCTCAGATTCCGAACATTTATAAACTATTGAAGAAAAATGATATCGATGTGGAACTCCATACGGCTGGTGAATATAAACGTACATTGACTGTGTTGGGAGAAAATACAGAGCAGGGTCGGAAAAAATTTCAGGAAGATCTGAATCAGACTCACGAACTGTTTAAAACGTTTATTCATACGCATCGCCCATCACTTGATGTGGAAAGTGTGGCAACAGGTGAATACTGGTACGGTTCACAGGCGAAAGAGAATGGATTGATTGACGAAATTGGTGTCAGCGATGATCTGTTGATTGCTCAAATAGATAATTGTGAAGTTATTGGTGTCAGTTATACACGCCGTAAACGCATGGTAGAGCGTTTCACCGGCAGTGCAATGGAAAGTATTGATAAACTGTTATTACGCTGGTGGCAAAGAGGGGAGAAGCCTCTGCTTTAATTGAGTTCCGCTATTTTGAATCAATTATCTTGGCGTACCCCAAGGCGTTCTATTTCGACGTTCAGGGAGGGACGCCTTGATATATTGCTTGATTGTAATGTGCTAATTAAACAGAGCGACGCTTATTCTCACGTTTATTATCATGATGTTATTCCCTTGAAAAACCAGATATTTTGGCCCTGTTAAAATATTACAGGTGTTACATAATTTGCTTTACATCCCCCTTACTGCTTGTGATGGGCCGCAGGCTTTTCTATACCAATAGTTGATACTCTGGCTTTGCGTTTATGTGTTCTGTCTGGCTGATTTTTAAACAAATACAAGTCACTTTTGCACAACGTTATAGGCGTCTTTAAACGCACTATGAAAATCCCCGAAAAATGGCAACTTACAATAATATTCATAAGGAAATAAAGTATTATGGCTATTTCACAATACGATATTCATACCAGTCATGCTGTCATCTCTGTTGCTGATACGGGAGGTGATGGGTTACCGGTCCTCCTTATACACGGTAATTCAAGTTGTAAAGACGTTTTTCGCCATCAAATTAACTGTTTTGGCGACGAATACCGGATTCTAGCTATTGATTTACCAGGACATGGTGCTTCGTCGAATGCAGTGGATCCACGCCGGACCTATTCGATATCTGGCTATGCCCTCTGCATTATTGAAGTACTGGAAAAATTAGGCATCAATAAAGTTGCTGTTTTCGGATGGTCGCTGGGGGGACATATCGGTTTGGAGTTGATCCCGCGATTCCCAGGGATTGTTGGGATAATGATTTGTGGCACGCCGCCGGTTAGCCCAGGCGCGGAAAATGTCAGTCTTGGATTTAAACCAAGCCGGTTTATGGCAATATCGGGTAAGGCTTCGCTGACAGAAGAGGAGATTACGGATTATACCCTGGCGTTGTATGGAGAAAACGCACTTTGTGAACCATTTTTGAGAGCCGTAGTGGCGCGGACCGATGGTTTGGCCCGGCAGTATATGTCTGAATCGTCGGTTTCACCGGATGTTATGGATCAACGGTTGTTGGTTGAAACAAACCCAACGCCGCTAGCTATCGTTAATGGTGTAGAAGATTTATTTGTTAATATTGATTACATTAACGGGATAACCTATAAAAATCTCTGGACTGGTCAGGTGTATAACTTGCTCAACTTGGGGCATGGGCCATTCTGGGAAGCACCAGAGCTGTTTAATCCTTTGATGGCGGGTTTTTTTTCTGATCTCACCTTGGAAGCGTAATTAATACGTCAGGGGTGCTTTATATACCCGGCAGATATATTTTTATATCTTTTTCATATATCTGCCTATTCATTGTTCAATAAATTTTTGTTATTAATTTTCGAGATAATATTGTTTCGGCAGGATATGCATCAGGTGTTTGAACATATTGAAAATAGCCGTACTTTTTACTGTGGGTAAACCATTTCCCCTTAGAAAAAATTCACCATTAAGACTAATACATCTCCTTTTTGTTCTTATACATGCCGTGAATAAAATCTTCATGTTGGCGGATAATATGGCTGGCTTTTTTTAGTGTTTGTTTACCTTTAATCGGTGTTGTTCCGTTTTGTCTCCCTCTGTCCTTATCAAAAATAATTTGTTGCGCATCATTTTTTATCAGGTAAAGTGTGAACTTTTCATCATGTGAATGGAAGATTTTGTTTACGGTAAGCACTTCATTCATTTGCATAGATCATGGGCGGTATCTAAAATACCTTAGATAATTCAATATGTTTCGAGTTTGGGAAAATCAACTGAATAAAAATAAGTTGATATATTGAGAATCTATCGCAATATAAAAAGAGGTTTTAAATACCGTGATATGGCGTGGCGAATTCCACCATCTGAAAAGATAATTAGGTAAAGATAACTATGGGTAAAGCTCTTGTAATAGTGGAGTCCCCGGCAAAGGCCAAAACAATCAACAAATATTTGGGGAGTGACTACGTGGTGAAATCCAGCGTTGGTCATATCCGTGATTTGCCGACCAGTGGCTCAGCCAGCCAAAAGAGTTCGAGCTCATCTACCGATAAGTCTAAGAAGAAGGTTAAAAAAGATGAGAAAGCTGTATTAGTCAACCGTATGGGGGTTGATCCATACCATGGTTGGGAAGCGAATTATCAGATTTTGCCGGGCAAAGAGAAGGTCGTGGCAGAGCTGAAATCACTGGCTGAAAAAGTTGATCATGTTTATCTCGCAACGGATCTTGACCGCGAGGGAGAAGCCATTGCATGGCACTTGCGGGAAGTGATTGGGGGTGATGGTGATCGTTTTAGCCGGGTTGTTTTTAATGAAATCACTAAAAATGCCATCAAACAGGCATTTGATAATCCGGGTGAATTAAATACTCACCGGATAAATGCTCAACAAGCTCGCCGTTTTATGGATCGAGTCGTGGGTTATATGGTTTCTCCGCTACTGTGGAAAAAGGTCGCCAGAGGGCTTTCCGCCGGTCGTGTTCAATCGGTGGCGGTACGTCTTGTGGTAGAAAGAGAGCGTGAAATTAAAGCGTTTGTACCAGTGGAATATTGGCAATTACATGCTGATTTGCTGGCGAAAGGCGAAATTTCACTGCATATGGAAGTGACCCATCAGCAGGGTAAGCCGTTTAAGCCGATTACTAGTGAACAAACTCAAGCCGCCGTCTCTTTACTGGAAAAAGCCCGTTACAAAGTGATTGATCGTGAAGATCGTCCTACATCCAGTAAACCGAGTGCGCCGTTTATCACATCCACATTGCAACAGGCAGCCAGCACGCGTTTAAGCTTTGGTGTTAAAAAGACCATGATGATGGCCCAGCGTTTGTATGAGGCTGGGCATATTACCTATATGCGTACTGACTCAACCAACCTGAGTCAGGATGCGCTGGATATGGTTCGTGGTTATATCGGTGATAATTTTGGTGATAAATACCTGCCGAAAACAGCGAATACTTACAGCAGTAGAGAGAATTCACAGGAAGCGCACGAAGCGATTCGTCCTTCCAGCGTTGATGTCGTGGCAGAACAACTGAAAGATATGGATGCGGATGCACAGAAGCTGTATCAGCTTATCTGGCGTCAGTTTGTGGCTTGTCAGATGACACCGGCACAATATGATTCCACAACATTGACGGTACAGGCGGGTGATTTCGAATTGCGGGCCAAAGGCCGTACATTGCGTTTCGATGGCTGGACAAAAGTGATGCCTGCATTGCGCAAGGGCGATGAAGACCACACTTTGCCTGTTGTTGACATTGGCACTGAACTTGACTTGCAACAACTGCTCCCAAGCCAGCACTTTACCAAACCGCCAGCACGTTACAGCGAGGCGTCTTTGGTTAGGGAACTGGAAAAACGCAGTATTGGTCGTCCGTCTACCTATGCTTCCATTATTTCCACGATTCAGGATCGTGGTTATGTTCGGGTGGAGAGCCGTCGTTTCTATTCAGAGAAAATGGGGGAAATTGTAACTGATCGGCTGGAAGAGAATTTCAACGAGCTGATGAGTTATGATTTTACCGCGCGAATGGAAGATCAGCTTGATCAGGTTGCAAGTAACAAAGTCGAATGGAAAGGGGTTTTGGATGAGTTTTTCACGGATTTTAGTGAGCAACTAGACGTCGCCAATAAAGAGCCAGAAGATGGTGGTATGCGGCCTAATCCGATGGTCATTACCTCTATTGAGTGTCCGACATGTCAGCGCTCCATGGGCATTCGAACGGCAACCACCGGCGTTTTCCTGGGTTGCTCTGGTTATGCGTTATCACCCAAAGAGCGTTGTAAGCAGACGATAAATCTTATTCCTGAAAATGAAATTCTTAATGTCTTGGAAGGGGATGAGGCGGAAACAAACGCATTGCGTGCCCGTCGTCGCTGTAAAAAATGTGGTACAGCGATGGACAGTTATCTTATTGATAGCCAACGTAAATTACATGTTTGTGGTAATAACCCTGCTTGTGATGGTTACGAAGTGGAAGAGGGTGAATTTCGCATTAAGGGATATGACGGTCCTGTTATCGAATGTGATAAATGTGGCGCTGAAATGCACCTGAAAATGGGGCGTTTCGGTAAATACATGGGCTGTACTGATGAAACTTGTAAAAATACCCGCAAAATCTTGCGTAGTGGGGACGTCGCGCCGCCAAAAGAAGATCCGGTTCCGCTACCAGAGCTTCCTTGTGAAAAATCTGATGCCTATTTTGTATTGCGTGATGGTGCGGCCGGTGTATTTTTAGCAGCAAATACTTTCCCTAAATCCAGAGAAACCAGAGCGCCGTTGGTAGAAGAGTTAGCGTGTTTTAAAGAGCGTTTGCCGGAGAAATTACGCTATCTGGCTGATGCGCCCGTGGCGGATGCTGAAGGCAATAAAACAGTTATCCGTTTTAGCCGTAAGACTAAACAGCAATATGCTTCTTCAGAGAAAAATGGCAAGGCAACGGGGTGGAGTGCGTTTTATGTTGATGGAAAATGGGTTGAGAAAGATAAAAAGTAACAATTTCTGATAGAATCAACACTCTCTTTTTCTCAGGAAAGGGATTATTTTCTTCTATTAAGCCAACCTTATAGGTTGGCTTTTTTCGCCTATCGGCATTATCTTAAAATATATGAATTAGAATCCCGCTAAACATTCATTATGAATTTTTAATTATTCGTTATATAAATATATAATCGTGTTATAGTGGTTATATGCGGCAACAATATTATTTCTATTCGTTATAATAAATAGCAAACAGCAATATCAGTCTAGGTTTCTAAGTCATAATTGTTCACAGCGTTTATTTTGGGATGGTGTTTATATGAAATTGCAACAGCTTCGTTACATCGTGGAGGTGGTAAACCACAACCTTAATGTTTCATCTACGGCAGAAGGACTGTATACATCTCAACCAGGGATCAGTAAGCAGGTTAGAATGCTTGAAGATGAATTAGGCATTCAGATTTTTTCCCGTAGTGGTAAACACCTGACGCATGTTACTCCCGCAGGTGAAGAGGTTGTCCGAATTTCTCGTGAAGTGTTATCTAAGATTGATGCAATACGGTCAGTTGCTAGTGAACATACTTATCCGAATCGTGGTTCGCTATATATTGCTACTACCCATACACAGGCCCGTTATGCATTACCTCCTGTGATTAAAGGCTTTATTGAACGTTATCCGCAGGTCTCTTTACACATGCATCAGGGGTCGCCAACGCAAATTGCCGAAGCTGTGAGTAAAGGTAGTGCTGATTTTGCTATTGCAACTGAGGCACTGCATTTATATGAAGATTTGATAATGTTGCCTTGTTACCATTGGAACAGGACGCTGGTGGTGACATCGGATCACCCGTTGGCAGGTAAAGAGAGTGTTTCAATTGAAGAATTGGCTGAATATCAACTGGTCACTTATACATTCGGTTTCACCGGTCGTTCTGAGTTAGATGTCGCATTTGATAAAGTGGGCTTAAAGCCTAAAATTGTTTTTACCGCGACGGATGCTGATGTCATTAAAACTTATGTCCGGTTAGGATTAGGTGTGGGGGTTATTGCCAACATGGCGGTTGATCCGGTGCAGGATCAAGACCTTGTTTGCATTGATATGCGTGATAAATTTAGCTACAGCACAACTAAGATTGGTTTTCGTCGCAGTAGTTTCTTGCGTAGCTACATGTATGATTTTATGTGGCGTTTCGCGCCTCATCTAACGCGTGATGTTATTGATCAGGCAGTTGCTTTACGCTCAAATGAAGATATCGAAGTCATGTTCAAAGATATCAAATTACCTATCGTATAATAAAATAATTAGGGAGCTAATGATTGCTATTGGCTCCCTACTTTTGTTTATCAGATGGATTCAAACTCACCACTGAAGAAATCATCAGAATCTTCTATTGATGTTTTTCTTTGTTTGTTGATGAAATTATCAAAACTGGCTTTAATCTCTGGATGTTCGAGCGCCTCATAGTCTAAAACCGATATTAAGGATGAATACTCAAAATCAATATTGATATTTTCATTAGAAGCACAGCTTGATAAAAAGTTTGAATTAGTGCTATCAAAATTAACTCGATAGAGTTTTAGTTTCGGAATATATATCGTCTTCTCCCCTACAATCAAAGTATCGATAGCAATCGTCAGTGTCACAGTAGAATAAAAACCTTTATTTTTCCGTATGCCTAAACGAATCGTTTCCCCTTGCTTGGTAAGAAAGTTAGCGAAATCTGGCAGCATATCTGTATTTTCGAATACAACCACATTCATAATGAAATTAAGGAAACTTTTTGAGATGCTTAAACCGTTTAACGAATCAGTGTAGCTTTTTGATTCAACTTTACTCGTACCCATTAAAGGTAATTTGTTAACGACTTTAGTCCAAAAGTCCATATCTGTTTTATATTGCTCGCCATACTTTTCCGCGTATTTATTGACATAATTGGTTGCGATGGAGGAAAGTGCAATTAATGTTTGACTTAAGCTATTAGTTTTCTCTATAACATCTGGTTTATCAGATAATTGTTTGGTTATAATGAACTGAACTAAACCATCCTTTTCATTATATTTATTAGTATTTTCTATATTAAAATAAGCGTCGTCGATGTGAAAGAACGTATTAGCTTCATTGATTTTTGCGATATGTTCCTGATTATTCGTAATTGCGTTTTTTATATCCATTATTTTGCCCTTGTTTTTTTATTGATAATTTGAATCCAATTGAATTGTTAGCGGGTTAATTCTAGCTGATTATCATTCGATTGTTTACCCGGCTAAATTATCAAAATTTGTTACTGAAATTCTGATAGATACACTGAATTGACCTATTGTGCGGTAATAAGAAACAAATATTTGCTTATATGTTATGTTTAATTTGTGCCATTATCATTAAGGTGGTTTTGAGTTATGCCAGTATAAGAAGAAGGAGGAGTTATGTCGTTTGATTTGAAAAAAGTTTGTGTTTCAACACTTTCCGCTGCAAGTAAACAATATGATTATTACAGCTTACCACTGGTTGCGAAACATTTGGGTGATATTTCCCGTTTGCCCAAATCAATGAAAGTTCTTCTGGAAAATCTTCTTCGCAATATTGATGGCAATTCTGTTGTTGATGATGATTTGAAAGCAATTGTTGATTGGCAAAATACCGGCCATGCAGACAGAGAAATTGCTTACCGGCCAGCACGTGTATTAATGCAGGATTTCACCGGGGTGCCTGCCGTTGTTGATTTAGCGGCCATGAGAAAAGCGGTTCAGCGCCTTGGTGGTGATGTTGAACAAGTTAATCCACTATCACCCGTTGATTTGGTTATTGACCATTCAGTCATGGTGGATAAATTCGGCACGCAAAAAGCCTTTGAACAAAATGTTCAATTAGAAATGGAACGTAACTATGAGCGTTATCTCTTTCTGCGTTGGGGGCAAAAAGCCTTTAACCGTTTTCGTGTTGTCCCGCCAGGAACCGGAATTTGCCATCAGGTAAACCTGGAATACCTGGGTAAAACGGTTTGGCATGAAATGCATAACGGACGGGAGCTGGCTTATCCTGATACCTTGGTTGGTACCGATTCTCATACCACCATGATCAATGGTCTCGGTGTTCTGGGATGGGGTGTCGGTGGTATTGAAGCTGAAGCGGCGATGTTAGGGCAACCTGTTTCCATGCTTATTCCTGATGTGGTGGGTTTTAAACTTACCGGCAAGTTACGCGAAGGGATTACTGCAACAGACCTTGTACTGACAGTGACTCAAATGCTGCGTAAACATGGCGTGGTCGGGAAATTTGTTGAATTTTATGGAGATGGATTAGCTGA
The DNA here is from genome assembly GCF_003545805.1 of Photorhabdus sp. CRCIA-P01. GTDB lineage: Bacteria > Pseudomonadota > Gammaproteobacteria > Enterobacterales > Enterobacteriaceae > Photorhabdus > Photorhabdus antumapuensis. Next base: position 15,935 of record NZ_NMQR01000026.1, read on the forward strand.
TTTGCCGTTGGCGGACAGGGCAACCATTGCCAATATGTCACCGGAATATGGTGCAACTTGCGGTTTCTTCCCGGTGGATGATATTACCCTAAGCTATATGCGATTGACAGGGCGTACAGAACAGCAGATTGAGCTGGTGGAAGCCTATTGTAAGATCCAAGGATTATGGCGAAATTCCGGTGATGAACCGGTATTTACCCGTAGTCTTGAGCTGGACATGTCGACGGTGGAAGCGAGCCTCGCCGGGCCGAAACGTCCACAAGACAGAGTGGCTTTAGCGCGAGTACCTCAGGTGTTTCAGTCAGCCATTGATCTGGAAATGAATAAATCCCAGGGGAAAGCCGCCTCAGCGTCAGTTAATCAGGATAACCAGAAGTATGAGTTAGAAGAGGGGGCTGTCGTCATTGCGGCGATTACTTCTTGTACCAACACATCTAATCCCAGTGTGCTGATGGCCGCAGGGTTGTTGGCGAAAAAGGCGATTGAGAAGGGGCTTAAACGCCAACCTTGGGTGAAAACCTCATTGGCGCCCGGTTCGAAAGTAGTAACAAATTACCTTGAATTGGCGGGTTTGATGCCGTATCTGGAGAAACTGGGCTTCAATCTGGTTGGTTACGGTTGCACAACTTGCATTGGTAACTCTGGGCCACTGCCTGAATCTATTGAAACTGCGATTAAGCAAGCTGATCTTACCGTTGGTGCAGTCCTTTCTGGCAACCGCAACTTTGAAGGTCGTATCCATCCTCTGATAAAAACTAACTGGCTAGCGTCGCCGCCGTTAATTGTGGCGTATGCTTTATCTGGCAGCATGAAAAAGGATTTGACTAAAGATCCTCTTGGTCAAGATCAACAAGGCAATGATATCTATTTGAAGGATATATGGCCTGATAGCAAAGAAATTGCTGAAGCTGTCGATCAAATTAAGGCTGATATGTTTCACAAAGAGTATGCGGAAGTCTTTGATGGTGATGAAACATGGCGGTCGCTGGACGTTGCGAGTTCTGCAACTTATCACTTCCAGCCTGATTCTACTTATATTCGCCACCCGCCATTCTTTAATGAGATGACCGTAGAGCCAGAAGCAATAACGGATATTCATGGCGCGAATATATTGGCTATTCTTGGGGATTCTGTAACAACAGACCATATTTCTCCGGCAGGGAATATCAAAGCTGACAGTCCGGCAGGGCGTTATCTCCAGGAACATGGTGTTGAACCTAAGGATTTTAACTCCTACGGCTCAAGGCGCGGCAATCATGAGGTCATGATGCGCGGAACGTTTGCCAATATCCGTATCCGTAATGAGATGATTTCTGGTGTAGAAGGCGGATATACCCGCCATATTCCATCACGGACGCAATTAGCGATTTATGATGCGGCTATGCGTTATCAGGAAGAGAAAACACCATTGGCTATCATTGCGGGCAAAGAATATGGTTCTGGTTCGAGCCGCGACTGGGCTGCGAAGGGTACTCGATTATTGGGAGTCCGGGTGGTGATTGCGGAATCATTTGAGCGTATTCACCGTTCGAACTTGATTGGTATGGGGGTATTGCCATTGGAATTTCCTCAGGGCGTAAATCGTAAGACGTTAAATCTGCGAGGGGATGAGACAATTGATATTGAAGGGATGAATAACCTCAAGCCGGGACGGATTGTACCGGTGAAAGTGACTTATCCCGATGGGCGTAAGGAAATCATTAATGCTCAGTGTCGTATTGATACCAGAACTGAACTGGATTATTTCCACCACGGCGGTATTTTGCATTACGTTATTCGCCACATGTTGAAATAATTTTTATACCCGTTATCTTTCAAGTTGTCTCTTTGTTGGCTGCACTCGCTCACCCCGGTCACATAGTTCGCTATGCTCCCGGGGATTCTCTCCCTCGCACTGGGCAAGGGTTTACGGCGGTTTTTGCTAATTTTGCTCAGATAACAAATGACCCATTTTTCTGGCTTTGGTATCCAAATAATAAGCATTTTTAGGATTCCGGCCGGTAATTAATGGAACACGTTCTACAATATAAATACCTGCTTCGGTCATGATTTCCACTTTTTTGGGATTATTTGTCAGCAGACGAATAGCTTGAACACCGAGTAATTTATACATATCTGCACATAAGGTGAAATCACGCTCATCGGCGGCAAAACCTAATTGATGGTTAGCTTCTACAGTATCGATACCGTTATCCTGTAACGCGTAAGCACGAATTTTATTGATTAAGCCAATATTACGGCCTTCTTGCCGATGGTAAAGTAATACACCTCGCCCTTCTTTAGCAATCTGAGCAAGGGCGGCTTCAAGTTGAAAACCGCAATCACAACGTAGACTAAACAGGGCGTCACCGGTCAGACATTCTGAATGGATCCTGGAAAGGACAGGTTCATTGCCAGAAATAGTACCGTATATTAATGCGACATGATCTCGACCTGTGGCGGTTTCTTCAAAGCCGACCATTAAGAAATCACCCCAAGGAGTGGGTAACTTGGCCTCAGCGACGCGTTTTAATTGCATTTTATTGTTCATATGTTGATTCAGACTCGTTACAAGACATAGATGTGAAAAACAATACCGGTCTGGGAAATCAGTGGACACTGCGTAAAAGATTTTCTCTGATTATAATGCGGCTATATTTTGCCATATTTACTGCAAATTATCTGTCAAAAACTTTGAAATAATCATGTATAAATGGCAGTGATAACACTAACATGTTAACGCTGAACAGGTTTTTAAAATGTGTATAAAATAATCCGGTGCCAGATATGAATCAATTTACCAAACAAGATTTGGCGGTATAATTGCTTCTTATTTACACTTAATCGATGGGAAGATATCGTAAAAAAGCTGAAAGACGCATTTATCATGATAAATTGCTTCCTTTATCCAGACTGGAAATGCTAATTTAATGAGCCGTTATCCAGCATAATGTCCAAGCAACAATAGATAACAGGAAAAAATGTGAAATATTTTCTGATTTTATTACTGGTATTGGTGATCTTTGTCATCTCAATGACTCTTGGATCAAATAACAATCAGATCGTTACATTTAACTATCTGATTGCTAAGGGGAATTATTCTGTATCTACACTTTTGGCTGTATTGTTTGCTAGCGGTTTCGTGTTAGGTTGGGTTATCTGTGGATTATTTTATCTTCGTGCTCGTTTGTCATTAGGCAGAGCTGAACGCAAGATTAAGCGACTTGAAGCGCAACTGGAGCAACCTGCTGAACCTTCGGTTACTCATTCATCGCTTGCACTTAGCAAGGAATAAACTCCTATGTTAGAGCTGTTGTTTCTGTTGCTTCCTGTGGCCGCTGCTTATGGCTGGTATATGGGGCGCAGAAGTGCTCAACAGGATAAGCAACAAAATGCTGATCGCTTATCACGGGAATATGTTGCCGGGGTTAACTTTCTCCTTTCTAACCAGCAAGATAAAGCCGTGGATCTGTTTCTTGAAATGCTTAAAGAGGACAGTTCTGCTTTTGAAGCGCATTTGACTTTGGGGAATCTATTCCGTTCCAGGGGAGAAGTAGAACGGGCTATCCGTATTCATCAATCTCTTATGGAAAGCGCTTCTCTGACATTTGATCAGCGTTTGCTTGCCACGCAACAATTGGGCCGCGATTATATGTCCGCGGGTTTGTATGATCGTGCTGAAAATATGTTTGCTCAATTGGTGAATGAAAAAGACTTTCGGCAAAATGCGTTTCAATCATTGCTGACTATTTATCAATCAACCAGTGATTGGAAAAAAGCCATTGATATCGCAGAGAAACTGGTCAAATCTGGCAAACATGATTTACGGGAAAAGATTGCGCATTTTTATTGTGAACTCGCTTTACAGGAGATGAGCGGTGATGATCTTGACGAGGCTATCGGTTATCTCAATAAAGCGGTTCAGGCAGATAAAAACTGCGCCAGAGTTTCTATCATGTTGGGGCGCCTGTTTATGGCCCGGCAAGAGTACAACAAAGCGGCGGATGCTTTAAAATCTGTTCTTGATCAGGATAAACAGTTGGTGAGTGAGGTGTTGCCTATTCTCCAGGAGTGTTACCAGCATTTGAATCAGATGGATGAATGGGAAGATTTCCTGAGACGTTGTGTCGAGGAGGATTGTGGGGCAGCGGCCGAACTTTTGCTGGCTGATATTGTCGAGCAGCAAGAAGGGCATGAAGTTGCGCAAATTTACATCAACCATCGATTAGAGCGTCATCCGACCATGCGTCTGTTTTATCGCCTGATGGATTACCATTTGGCTGAGGCAGAAGAGGGGCGGGCGAAAGAAAGCATTATCTTGCTACGGGACATGGTTGGTGAACAAATTCGTACCAAACCTAATTATCGCTGCCATAAGTGCGGCTTTACTTCTCATTCACTTTATTGGCACTGCCCATCATGCCGTTCGTGGGATTCAATTAAACCGATCCGTGGATTAGATGGTCAGTGACAGTGTCACCATAATATTGCTTTGTTAGTTAAAAAGGTTAAAAAATGACATCTCATACCTTAACATCGTTTGGTAGACAGATTAGCTCGCCTGTCATTGTTGCTTTAGATTACGACAACCAAGATGCGGCGCTGGCTTTTGCCGACAAAATTGATCCACGGGATTGCCGTCTGAAAGTAGGTAAAGAGATGTTTACCCTGCATGGTCCGCAGTGTGTTAAGTTGCTGCATCAACGGGGTTTTGAAGTATTTCTGGATTTGAAATTCCATGACATTCCCAATACCACCGCCAGAGCGGTAGCCGCTGCTGCTGAGATGGGGGTTTGGATGGTAAACGTACATGCTAGTGGTGGTGCCAGAATGATGACAGCGGCGAAAGAGGCGCTGCTACCTTATGGTCATGATGCTCCGTTGTTAATTGCTGTCACGGTATTAACCAGCATGGAACAATCGGATCTACAAGGCATTGGTATTGATATGACACCAGCGCAACAGGCTGAAAGGTTGGCAAAACTGACTCAGGCATGTGGGCTGGATGGTGTGGTTTGTTCCGCGCATGAAGTTCGGCAACTGAAAAAGGTTTGTGGTCGGAATTTTCAATTAGTGACTCCGGGAATTCGCCCGCCGGGCAGTGATGCGGGCGATCAGCGCCGTATCATGACGCCAGAACAGGCGGTATTGTCTGGTGTTGATTATATGGTTATTGGGCGTCCGATTACCCGTGCCGCCGATCCCGCGGCCGCATTGCGTCAAATTAATCAATCTATTGCGGGAGTGATTAATGCAAGATAATAATTCGCGGTTGGTCTATTCCACAGACAGAGGGCGTATTCAGGAAGAAGTGGTTAAACCTCGTCGTCCAAAAGGGGATGGCATTGTTCGTATTCAGCGTCAAACCAGTGGCCGTAAAGGAAAAGGGGTTTGCGTGATTACCGGGATTGATGCTGATGATCAGACACTAGTTGAGCTGGCGGCTGAATTGAAGAAAAAATGTGGCTGTGGTGGTTCAGTGAAAGAGGGTGAGATCGAAATTCAGGGCGATAAAAGAGATTTATTGAAACAGTTACTTGAAGCTAAAGGTATGACAGTTAAATTAGCGGGTGGTTGATAGAAGGGCGGATATTCGCCCTTCATTTATATCCTTCATCTTTCAAGCTGCTGCTTTGTTGGCTGCTTTCACTCACCCCAGCCACATCGTTATCCATGCTCCTGGGGATTCGTTCACTTGCCGCCGCCGCTGCAACTCGAAATCTATTAGGTATATTTCATTCCTGAGTCTAATTATTGGTAGCGTTTTAATATATTTATTAATAATATTCCTAAGCGTTTCAATTAAAAAACAATTCACAATAAAGAGGCAAGGTGGATTATTATAAATATTCTATTGGAATAATTTGTTGATATTATTTTTAAGAGGAAAAAATAACTTTCAATTTTTTAATTGAAATAATAAACAAGAAATGGTAGTAGGAAATTTAATATTATTTCTTCATTTCTCTGATAAGATCATTATTTAAGGTTGTTCTCATGTATAAATGAGCAGTTTTGATGATAAAGGCGATGAGTATCATAATTACTTTTTAAATCATAGAGATAATAATTTAAATCCATTTTTTTAGTAAAGAGGTTGACTGTGGAGAATGATCGTTCTACCATGAAAAACATGGAAGGTGAGCAAGCGCCCAACATCAGGGAAAACATGTTGGATGTTGTTGAGGAATTGATTTACACAAGGGGGATTGCAGCGACAGGTATCGATCTGATAACGCGCACGACAGGTTCTTCACGTAAGACGATTTATCGTTATTTCGGTACGAAAGAGGGGTTGGTTGAAGAAGTTCTTCGTCGGCGAGATGAGCGCTGGATGCGGTGGTTTACCTCGTCATTAGCCGAATATAAAACACCTAAAGAGAAATTATTGAATATTTTTCTGGTATTACAAAGATGGTTCGCAAGTGATGATTTTAGAGGATGTGCATTTATCAATACATCCGGTGAACGCCCTAATCCTGATGATCCTGTAAGAGTCATTGCTAAGGAACATAAAGAGAAAATTTTTACTTACGTGCTTTCTATTTGTGAAGAAATATCGCCAGATTCATCGGTGGATTTAGCCAGAAGATTTTTGATTCTGATAGAAGGCGCTATTACAACGGCTCATGTAATGAATGATGGAAATTATGCTTTAGAAGCAATGAATATTGCTAAGGCATTGCTGAATAAATACGATGTGAGTTAATGGAAAATTTAATTATAATTAATTAGGAGACAATATGTCTGATACAAAAGAAATTCGCCAGCCGGTACCGCCATTTACCCGCGAAACCGCTATTCAAAAAGTCCGTTTAGCGGAAGATGGATGGAATAGCCGTGACCCTGAAAAGGTTTCGTTTGCCTATTCATTGGATACCCATTGGCGTAATCGTGCTGAATTCGTGCATAGCCGTAAAGAGGCTCAGGGTTTATTAACCAGAAAATGGGCGAAAGAGCATGAATATCGCTTAATTAAAGAACTTTGGGCGTTTACTGATAATAGGATAGCGGTTCGTTACGCTTATGAATGGCATGACGATTCCGGTAACTGGTTTCGCTCGTATGGTAATGAGAATTGGGAGTTTAACGAAGATGGCTTGATGTATAACCGTTATGCCTGCATTAATGATCTGCCGATAAAAGAATCTGAACGCAAATTTCATTGGCCTTTAGGCCGCCGTCCTGATGATCATCCTGGATTATCTGAATTGGGATTGTAATTTAATCGCAGTATAAAGCTGTAGGTTTGGCTGCCACTTTTTTTGGTGACGGCCGGGAAGCTGCCAATGTGCGGTACTCCCTGCCGTCGGATTCTGATTAACGGAAGAATCCAGAAGATTCGTCCCCTGAATTTATCGTTTGAGGCAGGACAGATTTCGGTTAATGCAGTTCGTGACCTGATGAAGTTCGTCAGTGGGAATATCATCAGTTACATTCCGTGCAGTATGAGCGAAGTTGGCGGCGACATCCGCTACTTCATCAATGATGTTGTTCATTCTGGTCGGCGTGATGCCCGCATCTTTGGCAACCTTAAGCAACATGGTGCGGGTGATATCCGTTCCGTGGCCGGTCACCGAGGTTTGATGCTGTCCGCCGGGGCCGTCCGCGAAGGTCAGATCATAGGCGGGGGAAACTACCCACTCATTGCTTTCATTCAAAATGAAGGAGAAGTTCTTCACATGATCATCACGATTATGCATCAACACGTTGAACACCATACGCCGGGCCTGGATTTCTCGCTCAATAACAGAGCGTGTGATGGAGCCAGTCGCCCGTAGGATATCTATGTAATCCATACAGGGTAATCGGAAGTCGGCATGTAGGGCACCGGCCATACTCAGTACTGGCACTCGCATTCCATTCTCACGATCAAACCGCCGGACACCAAAGGCCGCGAGTTCTCCTTCAAGGCGGAAATAGTGACTTGTGGGGAAATCAATGTCCGCCATTCTGGCGGTACAGGCATACGCTTCTTCAAGGGCACAGACCCAAGGATTTTCCTCTGCTGCGGGGAATTTGACCAACCAAGGCTCACTCCCTGAGAACGCAGTCGTTTTCATCTGTCCGGTGGATGGATTATATTCTACCTGTGCTTTTGGTCTGGCTCCGTGAGGCGAGCCACCAAGCAGGAAAAGTTCACGCAGTGCCTCCGAGTCCTGACCAGTTACTTCCTGACGGATTTGCTTGGCCAGCCCGGTCAAGTTCAGAATACTATATTTGTCTTCCTGGTCGTCTGGTAAAGGCAGGGCAGGTTGGTAAGTCAGAGCTCCCATCGTGTTATCGCTGAGCAATGCCAGGCGTTCCAGAACGGAAATCCGACCAGGATCGACATGATTACGGCGAAGGAACCGGTCCATAAGCAGCCGTCCCCACCCATCTGGCAGGGAATCTGCGATGAAGCCGGGGAGCCAGTCCTGAAAGTATTCAAAATTCGCGTAAGTATCAGTGGAAAGCGGTAGTCGCAAAGGCGAGAATTCGATGCCGCTATCAAGAGCTTTGTGGGTGTACTCGAATAAATAGCGGCCATGCCCGGTACTTTCGGCCAGATGACCCAATATCCACTGTTCCCCATGACCGTTGTAGATCACTTGTAGTTGGTCCAGTGATCGGTACTGAAAGTTTCTCGTCGTCATTTTTTTAAGTCTCCTGATTGATGAGCGCGGCCATTGCCGGAGGGTTTCCGAGACGAATGTTGGGTTCGCCGGGCGCGCTGGCGAACCGGCGCTTTCATGGCTTCGAGTTGAGCAATGCTGGCCGGTTGTAGCATAAACAGGGACTTAATTTCGTTCTCCAGCCGCAGAGCAAAGGCGACCTTCATGAAATTTTCAAGCGTGCCCCGCCCGCTGCTTTCAAGTTTTTTGAGCGCCGAGACGGAAATACCGCTCCTGCGTGCCAGCTCTGTCTGGAGCATGTTACGGCGTAGCCGATGTTCCCGGAGGCGATGCCCAAGTTCTGCCAGCAACTCCGATTCGGTATAAATAATTAGAGCCACAAACACATCTCCTAAGTTTAAATTTGGTAGCTAAGAGACTTTATTATACCTCTTATTTTACCAAAACCTGATATGAAAGGAGAAAACTTTAAGAGCTTTATATAAATCTCATAAAGGTATTTAAGATACTTTGGAGTTTTATATGAGACCTTTATAAAATAAATGCTAGTGAATTCATTACTTATAATAAGTTATCTACATCAAGGCGACCAAGAACGGCTACCGGGAGAGGATCTGATATTATATACCCGTTATCTTTCAAGCTGCCTCTTTGTTGGCTGCACTCACTCACCCCGGTCACATAGTTCTCTATGCTCCCGGGGATTCGCTCCCTTGCCGTCGCGATGCAACTCGAAATCTATTAGGTATAGTTTGAAATAAATAAGGCGAGAAAATATTTCTCACCTTAATTTAGTATTTCAAGTAATACAAAGAGATCTTTTAATTATTCATAATCTTTAATTATCCATAAATAGGAAAGGGGCTATACCAACGATTTTTTCTGTTATGAAATTATGATGCAGATTTACTGCAATAACAGAATAAATTATTGCTCCGTCGGGCGTGAGTGTCGCTGATCGTTTTGAACGTGAAAGAATCACCGTTGGTTGTAGTTTGGGCTCATAACCACCGCCAAGGCCGGTATCATGTACTGATTTCATGTTTATTCTATTCAATTCTTCACGACAGGCAACAAAGGTGATTTCATCATATTTTGCCATCCTTTCGTCAGTTCTCAGCAGTGTAAAAATATCGGACAATTTTTTACGATTTCCAGCTTCCGGGCTGACTAATAGTGCGTCATATTTATTGATATTTGTACTGTCTGCTCTATTTTTCCATATTGCCGCCTTCACCTCCTCCTCAGGCATTTTCTCATAATATTTGATACCGTAATTTCTCACCTTGCCATGATGGGTTGTATTGGCTTCTACTCCAGTGGCTAACAGATAATTTTCAATATCATCGGCAGCCATATTCTGAATATCGTTCACGGTAAACGTTTTATCACCTATTTTTACACTGGCCGAACCTGTTTTATTGCCTGATTCTATCGTTGCATAAGGTTGTATCGTAAAGCCGCTATTACCCAATGTAACATCAAAAGGGGAGTTTAATGGATTGTCCGGTGCTTCTAATAATGTCTGATCGTGGGGACCAAGAAATTGAATCGTTTTTCCCGTGGGGACTTGCGTCGCTGCACTATCAGAGAAGAAATATCCGTGTGAACTCAGCATCAATTTATTCGCAGGTTCATTAGGTACTGTCCATAATTCGAATGCACCACCAAGCTCAACTTTTTGCGGTTCAAATTGAGGATAATCTTTTTGTAAATGTCCAATTCGGGCTTGGGCTTTTGTCTTTCTAAGATCACCTGTTCCAATGCCTTCTTCCGGTTTTTTATTAGCTTTTCGCCATTCCTTCACTCTATTTCGATAATCGGTAGCTGATTCTCCGGGCATTTTTTCAGGTTTTCCATCACCTACACCCATGACATTACGGTGTGATTCATTGGTGCTTATTCTCGTGCTTGTTAATGGGATTTGACTATCGCCTTTACCATAATAAGGTTGAATAACATATTCGCTTTCACCTTTGAATATGGCATATTCGGCTCTGAATCTATTTTCTGTCAATAAAGCCGAATTATTTTCCAATAAATAGTCAGAATCACTGAAATCAAATAATGTATTTTTATCGTTGGAGAAATATTTTGTTCCCACAATACGTGATTCTTCCAGCAAAGAAAAACCTCCACTGACTTTTTGATCAATCATTTTATTATCGATAGAAGTAAACCATGTTGGGTAACGATTATAATAGATATGTAGCATCTCATGATATAAAGCGACAGCAGGTTCACGGGAACGCCAGGGTTCCTCGGTCAGTTTCTCTTCTATTCCAATTAGGTGATTCTCAGGATCAAAGGCGATACTGCTACCAGCGCTATTACGGGCATAAAATTGACCCTCTTTTTCGCGTACAATGGCATCCATTGTCGGTGGTTGGATATTTAAACCCTGTTTTTCAAGTTCCTGAATAACGACATTTCCAGAAGGAATTTCACTTATTTCATCTAGTATGTGAGTGACTTGATTAATAAATAGATCATTACCGGTTATTGTGATCCCGATAGGGGGAATATCTACACGGTTACCCTCTATCGATGTGTATTGTATTGTTTTTTGGATATTACCCGAAGAATATTTTGGCATCGGTGTGACAGGTATTTCTTCAATGGCTAGGGCAATTTTATTGATCGCTGGTGCATTAGGTAATTGATTTTCAATGGGATAGATTTCCCGTAATAAATAAGGCAGTTCGGTTTTGATGACATTGATTTTTTCAGCCGAAATACTGAGATTATTCTGTAATGGCAAGGTGACTTCACGTATCCAGGCTTGTTGGATATTGACTACCTTTGTGTTGCGTAGGGCTTCTTTATTTCCAAGTTTTAGCGATTTTTCAAAGAAATGGGTTAATGTGTCAGTAATATCTGATAGTTTATCGATATCATACTTTTCATAATTTTTGAATGCGGTATTGATATGAATAAATGCATCCAATATTTTATCATTATTAATATTACTGCGTGCTGCTTCAAGTTCCTGAACTATTTTTTTACTTTGTTCCAGGATAAGAAGTTTATTAGATATATCGGTGTGAGTAATCCAATGCCCATTTTTATCTAATTTCACCGCTGGCCAGTAACTAAATTGTTCGGGATAAGCCGGGTTGGCTACGCGCCAGGTGTGGTTTGCTTCATCCCATTTGACTTGATAATTCGTACCAGATTCCTTTATATAGTAGTTCTGTTTAATTGCTGTTTCCGCATTAGCGGGGCGTATTGAATAAATCCCTTTATATACTCCCTCATTTGCATGAGGTACCATTCCGTCGAGTGAAATATTGCTGACTTTCCATTCATATTTAAGTTTGCCAAGTCCTCTGGTACTTTTGCTAAAAATATCAGCGAAAGTTTTCTCAAGTTTAATGCTATTTTTTATTGCACCTACTGCGCTTACGACGCCTCGGTAAGTTAAGGTCAGCGTTGATCTAATAGGTAAAGGTTCAATTAAATCGATTAATCCGCCGAGCAAAATACTGGAAGATTGGCGCAAGGTGATGATGCCATGCTCTGGTAATGTTCTGATAACTGCTGTAATTAAAGCTCTCCCAGTCAGACCGGCTTGTCTGAGGCGTAATGTGGTTTGTGCGACTTTTGCAGTCATTGATTCAGTCAATGACATACCCAGGGTAGCAACAACTAACAGCACATTTGCTGTATCAAAGACAATTGAGCCAATATCCTCTCCAGTTAATTTATATTCACTATCGGTTGTGGCTTTATAGATAACATTATAGAAAGGAATAAGAATAGTTGCTGCTATATGCCACCCAGAAGTAATATCCAGTGCCTGTTTACTTTTTATTGCAATATCGTTTAAACCTTGCTGTATTATCGTTGTGGTAATAGAAAGTAAGTTCTCTTCTTTATAAAAATTAAATTTAGGTGAACCTGTGAAACTAATTCCTGCATTCATTCCTGAAGTTATACCATAATAATCATTCCAAAATGCGTCGTAAGAAGATTTATATCTGTTTGTTTCTGAGAAACCACTCAAGGTTTTGGCCCGCTCAGAACCAATTGGAAACAGTCTTTTCCCGGTATTGACTATTTGATTTTCCATAAATATTCCGATGCCTATCATAATTTTTCGCTCAATTAAAAATAGTGCATTGGGTCTAGACATAGCGCGTAAGGTGGGTTGGCTATCAACTTGTTGTTGGGAATATTTTCTTGCTTTCACTCCTCCTTGTATTGTTGAGACAACCAACCAATTACCCTGATACATTTTTATCATGGCAACATTTCCCATGCCCTGTTCGACTGAATAGAGAAAAGCTTCTTCTGGTGGATTAATAATCTCTTCGGCAGTTAATTGTGCACCCGGAGATGAAAATATTAATTTACTGAGTGAAATGGATTCATAATGACTGTATTTATTTTTATAAACATTAAATTGTTCATTAAAATTATATTGTGAATCAAATTTATCTCTCTTTTTGAAATCGATAAAAGAAAAGTATCCTGCTGGCTTTACGTTACTTTTATTGAAAGGATTAAGTTTTTGCTTGTCATTTTCAAATGATTTTATTGTTTCTAATGTAGAATAGTTAAATGCTTGCTCCACATTGGCATGCTCTTTTCTCATTCGATAAATGATTGCTGCTGTTAAAATAATACAGCCTTCCATTTCAATATGTTTTGATTCTTGGGAAATAACATGATCAGTATCATAGTGAATATTATGTTTTTTAAATAATAATTCAGCCTGATTTTGGGCAAAAATGATATCGCGATAATCACCATGACCTTGAGTCATTTTTTCGACTTTAGGGGCAATCTGATATAATAGGGCACCTAATGAAGATAAGACTAATAAATGATACTTAGCAGCTTGTAGAGTTTGCAGTTCAAGAATATCTTTCTGGTTATATTCGGTACGATGTTGTTTTTTTAGTGTTACCTCTTCTTTGGCTAGTAGAGCTAATAGTATATCATCGCCGATGCTGATACTTTGGTTTGTTTCTGGATGAATAATCGGAATGCCTGGATTAATATTATTAGCGGAAATTAAACTATTTACCTTTTCAATACCTTTTTTATAGGATTTGAAAAGATCTTCTTTATCTTTGATTCGTTGATTATAATCTGATTTTTCTCTATCACTTAACGCTATATTGCCATCTGACATAAAAGTTAGCAATGCATCGGAATAGACCTCATCATCGATTTCTTCGGTAGAAAATGCCTGACGATATATTTTCAGTAAAGGTTCTTCCGCGTTGATACCCAGTTCCTGCCATATATCGATTTTAGTTTGATCTGAATCGATTTTATCTTTATTTATGCTGGCTAATTTTTCATGAATTTCTATTTTTGATATTAAAATATTGATTGCTGTATCAATATCAGGACTATCATAATTCTTTATGAAAAAGAGGTTGAATATATTGTTAATGTTATTCAGCAAGTCAGAATATTTTATTTCGGAATATTCATTGAAAACGGCATTCACAGCTTGTTTTAAAGTCTGTTGTAATTTAGTTGAGTATTTATTATAAGAAAATAAATTCTCTATGATATATAGACTGACTTCTTTAATATCGGAGGTTATCCAGGTTGGATAGTCTTGATTGCCTTTTAACAGGAAAATAAAAATATTATCACTGTTTTTATCATCTTTTTCCTTATATTTCCAATATTCTCCATTGACCATGGTATATTCATTTTCTTCTGATTGATAGGCATCGTTTTTATTTACGATATCATATTCAAAATGTGACATATAATCCTCCAAGTTGATTAAGTTTATTATTTATACCCTTCATCTTTCAAGCTGCTGCTTTGTTGGCTGCTTTCACTCACCCCAGTCACATAGTTATCTATGCTCCTGGGGATTCATTCACTTGCCGCCGCGCTGCAACTCGAAATCTATTAGGTATATATAGCTACCGCATCCATCTGATTTATAGAAATGACTGTTCATATAAAAATATTATTTTTTGATTTTAGAGTCACAATCGTAAGGCAGGGTAATTATAGTTGATCTCAGTTAATATCAAATATCAATTAATAACATTATAAAATTATTAATTAGTATAACTATATATAAATATTTATTTATGGTTTTTTATAATATGGTTAAATATAACACAATGTATCCATTGAGGAGTGAGCTGAAAGGTCTCTGTGGCTAATACGGGATGTTTATTACAGGCACTCTATAGCGAGTAGTAAACAGTAAAATAGTCAATGTTTGTAAAGAAGTGGAAAGGAAAATGTTATCACTGTGTGTGGGATATTGCTAATTAAACGTTTTGATTGGAATGCAGCTGTATATTAGAGGGATATTGGCCATTTCTTGAGAAACCAGAACAATTCGGGGCTAAAATGTTATTTTTTGATCATTAATATTAAAAAAATCCCTAACAATATTTGCCAGAGATTTTTTTATAAAATACTATTTTTATGTTTGATTAATGGAGATTTATTCTTTTTTACTGGGTTTTAATACTAGTTGGGGGACCGGATAATCAGTCGATCAATTTTCTTGTTATTGAACTCCTTATATTCCTTGCGAAGGGATAATAAGAAATCTGGATCTTGCGCGGTATAGTACAAATATCGTGCTGATAGGGTAAATGAATCTGCATTTTCCAGCGCTTTTCTGGCGCCAGTGGCACGACGTTGTTTCTCTGTTCGATCCTGTTCATTTGCCGGTGGCATAAGGATATTGAGCAAATCGGTTAAATCGTGCGAGCCAGGGGTGGAGCGAACACCAACATATTTATGATCTTGAGTCTGTAATTCGCCATGAGAGATCTCATGAATAGCAATGTGTGCGACATGTTCACGCCCTAATAGCGGATCTTCATAGACCTTATTCAGCGTATCGGTATATACATTGAGATAGGTACTCTTATCGCCTTTTGACCGTTTTTTATACTCATCAACATTCAAATCGGCAACGGTGGTGCTGGATGAACCTGATTTATTCTTTTGATAATGAATATTTTTTGTGGTTTTCAGCTTATCTAGTCCATGCATAACGCTGTCAATACGTTTTTTCCATTGCGGTAGTTGATCAGCCTCCTGATGACTACCGAAAAATATCCTGTAGATTTCAAGAGCACTTTCACTATTTTTGCTCTCTTTCAAAAAGTTACTGGCTATTTTAAGTTGATTAATAGCTCTTTTTTTACCTTCTTTGAAAGTCGCTTGGGCTCTATCGTGCGCATTGGTGCCCGATTCATCCTGATAACGGATTGGGTTATTCTTGACCATGCGGTACAAGTTCAAGCCATCGACTGTTCCGGCGGGATCAGCACTTAGCCATCTTCCCATCCACGGCTGATAGTAACGATATTGGTAATAATACAACCCGGTTTTGTCTCGCTCTTTACCTGAATACCTGACGGTTTTATAACTGGCTTCAGTTTGGTTTCTGGCTGCCCATATTGCTGTGCCTCCGTATGGATAATACTCTTCCTGGCTGATGATTTTACCTTTGGCATCCAGTTCCAACATGCTGTTGCCAATTAGATTGTCGTAACTGTAGCGTATTTGATCTTTGTTGATGTCATTGGATTTCATTGCTTCCCAGTGTAGTACCCGAACTTGTGCCCGGCCGGCTTTTCCAATAGTAATCACTTGTAGGCTTTCGGTGATCTCGGAGCCTGATTTTGTTTCCCGTAGTTCTAGTCCGGGTAGATAAACAACCCGTTGCTGTTGTGTACTATGACTCGTCTGCTGTTCGCTCACTTTCAGCACCCGCGTTGCGCCTGCGTTGTAGCGGTACCATTCCTTATCCGTTGCACTATTATTATCGCTCCGATTGATCGTAGTGACCTGTTGCAGCTCGCCTCTTCGGTTCCAGTTTAGGCTTTGTCCTGTTCCGAGTGACATCTGATGTCCGCCTGCATCAAATTGTGCATCGATATTATCTGGCGTTATTCCGTGCTTACTCAGCATGGCCCGATTGCTGCGGTGAGATACGGTGATTTCCGTCGTATAAATATTACGCGTTGCCGGGGCGTTATGTTGGATTTGCGTCAAGTTGTTACCTCGGTCATAACGGTAGGTACGAATGTATTTGGTATAGGTATTGTCATCAGAGGGGAGGGGAACGATGGGGGAAGGGAACCGGCTGTTTTGCTGACCTATGTTAGCCATTTCACGGCCGGTGGATTCGATAAGTTGATATAGAGAATCATAGGCGTAGGTATTTTGGGAGGGCACCTTCTGATTACGCCAGAAACGGGTTTCTTCTGCACTATTGCGAATACTCACCACGTTGCCTACCGGGTCATACACATAGCGTAAAGACTGTAATAATTTCTCATTCAGGAGATATTTTTTGGCACGTTGAGTGGAGATATTGGTGAGTCTTTGGGTCTCTGGTTCATAAGAGTATTTGGTGATTACGCCATTACCATGCTCTTCGCGTAATTTCTGGCCTGTTGCTGAATAGGAGAGGGCGCTAACTATTGTCTGCTCTGGCTGCCCTTGGATCGTTAGCCAATGACCTTGCAGTTGCCCGGTGACATTATACGCCAGACGTTGCATATTTCCTTTGGCATCGATTTGTTTCAAGGGTGCGCCGGTAGCATCGGTGATGTTTTTTGTGGTGTAAATCTTATTTTCCAATTTGTTCTGCCAGTCTGACCTGTCATCACCGTTCCAATCCGGTATTTGATCGTCCTTGAGCAGTTGTCGTGAATGGGACAGATGCGTACCGGTCAGAGACAAGCTATTGTGTTGATTCAGCCCTGTGGTGTCATAGTGACGCATATACTGACCGGCCAGATTAAGATTTTTTTCTGCCGGGGAATGACTGGCCCAAATAAAACGTTCGATAACCTGTGGCATTTCTTCATCAACGGATTGCTCACTGACTGATAGCAGGCGGCCAGGCAATGAGCGATCTTCATACTGCCAGGTTTGCACTGTGCTTGTTGCATTTACATTAAAAACCGGGCGAGTTTCGATATCCCTTAGTGTCACGGTACACCCGGCATCGGCGCTTACCGTGCGCAGTACCGTGCCTGCCAAGTCATACTGCCAATGGAAATTGGGTTGTACCGTATTATCTGTTTGCATCAAATCATATAGGCGCGGGTCGATGCTTTGAACCCGATTTCCGCGTGAATCATATTGATGGCGAGTAATGAGTATATCGGTATTATCGGTTGCTTTGGCACGATGGAAAGCGACTTCCCTTACGGTCAGTCCTCGGTTATCCAATATATTAACGGTAGGAGTACCGGCATATACGGCCGGATCAAAGGTGGATGTCATTTTATTTATGCTCCTTGATTTGAGGGTTGTCTTAATAGGTGAAAAGGTAAAATTTTTTGCGATTGCATCCCTTATATAAACCCCCTTATTTGCATATTTTCAGCTAGAATAATCGAACTCTCTAATTTCCTCGTTAAAACCTGTCACTTGTTCAAAATTGAGAAGACCTAATTTATTCCTCGACAGAGCCCAAGTGGCTTAAGCTATTTTTCTTGCCAAAGATCATTAGCTCGACCAATTAGCATTGGTCCCTTTGATAAAAGGGCTTTACGATAAACTAACTAGCAATACTCTGCTAGATCATTAAGATGATGATTATTCCTTTGATTGTTAGGGCATTCGAACATGTTTACTTCCAGATTAACGATGTTACGCTTATTATGTGAATCTACCATGGATTTCAAAGATAAATTATTATTGGGAATGGGAAAATAGGGTTCAGCATTGCTGCATCACAGATATTTTCCCTGATTTGGTGTGATTGTGATTGTGGTTGAGTGGTGATGTTTTTGTATTTTAAACGGTTTTAATTATCTTTTCATAATTAACTTTCTCCATTATCTGATGAAAGTTTTAATACTTGTTTATTAATGCTATTAATTCTAATTTCTATTTTATTTCTTGCCCTGGCTAATGTATCTAAGGTTAATTTTTCTCCCTTTATTTTAGAGGAAAACCCGGAAAGGCTCATTGCATTATCGCCATAGTTTCTACGCATAAATGTGACTGCATCAGAATGGCTTTCATTGAGAACTTCACGGATACTATTGGTGAAATCTAATATATGTCTGGCTTTATCATTACTCAATCCTGCTAATGCTTTATGGTGCGATACGGCCAGTTCAGCAAGTTTATAGGCAGGAATTTTTGCCGGGGATATTTTGCTTACAATTTGTGATGTGATTAAACCACCGGCAGTTACTTTTAGATTGTCTTTATTACCAAGCTTTTTCTTTATTGCTTTTAAGATAGGGTTTTTATCGTAATTATTGATATCGAATATCATGTTTCTTGTTTTAGGATAAGGGTATGCGATTTCCAATTTCTCATTTAATTTTTCAATCGCCGTATCATTAAGATAATTTAATCCTGTTCCGGCTAATGCGCCAATACCCATGCCAGCCAGAGTGCCAATACCCGGTGCTATAGCACTTCCTATGGCTCCGCCAATAGCGCCGCCGGCTATACTGCCTCCTGTATTTAATAGGGTTTGTAATGCAGTCGTCCCTATATTTTTAGCCATGTTACTTCCAGCAGATTCAGGGGAGTCCATTGATTTTAAGGTCCAGTCTAATTGTTTTAAGTGACCTTTAACTACAACCATCCATTTGTAATATTCGGAAATGTTTTCTTTCCAAAATGTATATTCATTAGTTTGATCTAAACTAACAGCATTATTTCTCCTCATGTGATTTAAATCCAATCCCATACCTAATGATGTGCTACCTATATTACTCTCATCATATTCAGTCTGTATTGAAGGTCTATTAACGCTATTCTCTAAATGTTTAGTATTTTCACTGTGTTTTTTGTTTGGCATATTACCCTCTTTTTATTGCTATACTTCCCTAACTACATTGATTGTTTTTTTCTCTGTTTTTTGAATGTATATAATTGATTAAATAGAAATGCTAAACTTCAATTAATTTATCAGTATTTTCTTCAATAATTATAATACCTATACCGTTGATCTTAATCACTGTACCCTGATTGTTTTTCCACGTTGAGATAATCCCCTTAATTTTGGATAAATAACCTGAATGGCTAATACCCGAAACATTAAGAATCATATTTTTATTTTCCTGATGTTCATTACTTTCCGTGGTGAGTTTAGTTGTCAGCTTTACTTTATTAAGTGCAAGGCGGACATCTTCTGTGCCCCCTAAATCGGCACATAATTTATCAAATAAGGCTTGGTTTATTTGCGAATTATCCAGATTTGATTTTTGATCCACATAAGCGGAAATTTGGCTAATGGGTTTTATATCGTCTTTATTGTTTTGCAGTTTTACTGGTACGGTAATTGAATACAACAAAGAAAGACGTGGACGATTACCGAGAGCTTGCCAAAAGTTGCCCAAGCTATTTAGATTTTCCTGTGGTGGAACAACTCGGGTATATGCACCGCGCATTCCGGTTAATTGGCGATTGTTAATCAATGCATTTAAAATGCGTGTTATCACTTTTGCTGCCTGATTATCGGGCTGACTATCCGGGCTGGAGCTATCGGTTGATGGCTTATTCGAGTGCCAATAAGTAATTAGATAGTTGCAATTGATGTTTACCCATCCCGGCAATAATGAGCTGGTTGAGGGGTTATAATGTCTTGGTTCGGCAGAGCGTAATTGTAAATCTTCATGTATATCATAAAGAAATACACTTACTGTAGGTTTCGACGGGGTTGAGTCTATTTCTGGAAGATCAAAACGAATATCAATATTATCTTTATTATCATTTAAATATTTAGATAAAATATTACTCAATGTTTTATTGACTTCAATAATAGCATTGTCAGAAGCAATTAAATTTCTCATATCAACTCCAGTTTTATTAAATGTCTAAAAAACCAACCGGCCAGTTTTATTCAATTCGAGAATAATTGCCCGTTCTATATGTTTGTTTTCAACTCTATTATCATTTGCCGATAATATTGATGATAATAGCGCAATATTCCTGATATTTGCACCGGTTAGATCTGCCTGTTTAGCCAAATGTTCATAATCAAGCTCATCCGATAAATGAAGTTGTTCAGGCCAAATTGCCTGCCACATTTGTTTACGTAATATTTCATCGGGATAAGTAAAATGGGTAATAAAAGTAAAACGGCGGTTAAAAGCATTATCTAAATGACAGCGATTATTAGTGGCTAGAATCACTAATCCGGGATAATCTTCCAGTCGTTGCAATAGGTAAGAAACTTCAATATTGGCATGTCTGTCTTGAGCATCTTTGGTTTCACTGCGTTTGCCAAATAGAGCATCGGCCTCATCGAAAAACAGCACGCCAGAATCGGCTTCGGCCAGATCGAAAATACGGGAGATATTTTTTTCCGTTTCACCGATATATTTATTCACCACGGTAGAGAGATCGACTTTAATCAGATCAACGCCAAGATGTCCGGCAATCACTTCTGCGGCCATCGTTTTTCCGGTACCAGACTCACCGTAAAATAGGGCGCTAATGCCGGTACCATAACCTATTTTCTCCTGAAAACCGGCGTTTAATACTTGGTCACGGTAATTAATAGCGACAATAATTTCTCTCAGTTGTTGAGTTAATCCCTCTGAAATGACTAAATCATTAAAACTGCGTTTGGGTGTTATCCGTTGAGCTAGTTTACCAAAATTTTGTTGGGCGCGCAGATTTAATGCTTTACGCAAATCAATTTCTTCCAATTGGCCTTCTGGTTGCCGTAATATTTGATATTGAGCTGCTTCTTTAATAATTAAAGGTAACGTTTCTGGAGTAAATGAAAAACGTCGGCATAACTGAGTAAGATTAATTTCACGATCGGCATTATCCGGCAAATTTTCTTTCATCATTGCTTTTTTCTCTGCCAGTGTGGCTATAGGCATCTCAATTTGCACCATTGGTAGGCGTTGAATCCATACGAATGAATCGCCCGGCTCTATCAGACAAACCACTCTTAAATTTGGTTGATTTAACAGAGCGGATAATTCGCAGATCCCTATTGTCTTTCCCTCTGTAAGCAAAGAGAAATTGCGGATTAATAAACAGGCATCGTGTAGCCGGGCTTCTCGTATTGCATCTATTAACAGGCCAGATATTGTATCAGTGTTCTCTTCGTCCGGTAGGCGGGCTAAATCAAGAATTAAGGTACTGATACCATGAAATGCCATAATATTATTGACCGCTAATTCTCTAGCGCTGTCTTGTTTTCCTCTGAGTATCACCAGTGGGCGAATCTCATCGGTTTCATTTAATAATATCTTCTCAAGTGAATAATAAAGGGTTTGCGGATACCAAGTCTGTGAGGCAGAAGAATGCCAATATGTACAAGTTATTAAGGGAGGTAAAATAACGCGTTGGCCGGATAAAAAATGCCAGACAGCACTGTGTGTTAAAAATTGCGTTTGAAGCCAAATAGATTCCTCGTGGTTATTGAGCTGTAACAGATGGTGATTGATTAATGGTGTTTGTGGCAGAAAGCTATTTTGCAGTAATTGCCAATCACTTTGGCGTTGGCTAAATAATTCAATAGCTAAAGCAAAACTCGGCCACTGCTTTTTACTGTTACCGTGCAGAAAAGCAAATAATGCATGATAACGGCTGTCAAAATGGGGTAATAAGCCTAGCAGTAAAATATCACGCTCAAATTCAGTGAGTTCAAAACGTTCTATCAGTAATGATAATGTACCAGAAATAGACTTATTCTCTGTTGCCTCATGATTAATAATATCATTCTGTTTTAACCAATGTGGCATGCCTAATGGTTTTATCAAACGTTGCTCTATTTCATCTTCGGTCAGTAAAAAACTTTCTGGTAATGAATCGTACCAATTCCCCTTTTGGTAATAGTAGCGTTGTAATAGCAGATCAATACGCTCCAGATGAGGATAAATCCAACGTAATTCTGCTGCCATACAATGGTTGTTTATTAGAGGATAGTTCATATAAACCTTTTAAATGTTTTGCCAGTTGATTAATAAAGGGCGATCCAGCCAAGGCAATTTGGCGATATTTAATGGCCAGGGCCAGTCAGCTAATAGCACATCAAACGATTGATGTTGAATTGTGATGTTGATTTCCTGCTCATCTATTCGTAATTCTCCCGGCCGTTGTAAAAACAATTGGCGAACATCATTGTGGCTTAATTTTTTCCAGGCAGGAAGTTGGGCGATAACTGCATCCAGCCATTGTTCTATTATCAACTTTTTTTCTGGTTCAATGGGTGTTGATTCGATATTTTCATCAGCCATGAGCTTGCATAAAATATGATTTAATCCTTTGTGTTCTATCGGAACTTTTTCGTTTCCCCAAATCAGATAATCAAGCAGATCAACGGCACTGAATTGAGCTTGACGATGGATAAATTTTTGCTTTTCGATTAAACCGAGTTGATTAAACAGAGCAGGTAATATCGGCCATAAAACTAATATTCCCGCATTGTTTACCTGACGTGGTAAGGCTTGTTCAGGCAATAAAATCGGTTCAGGTCGTTGTGTGTTGTCAGTTCGATGTTGGTTATGGTAATTTTCTCCTGTTGTAATAAAGTATTTCGACAGGTATTGATATTCTTCAACTGATAAGTGTTTTTTACAGTGTTGTGAAATTGGTATTGTTTGCCAGAGTTGTTTTAACCAGTTATTTAATGGAGTGTCGTGGGCTACAGCTTGGCGAAATAATGCGATAAGAGATGCTACATTAAGCGTACCGTTATTAAGCTCAGTCGTGATGCGTGAGATAATTTTTGCATCGGGTTTAGGCATTCCCTGTGTATTATGCTGTTGTATATATTTCAATGCATTTAATATCAGTTGGCAGGAGGAAACGGGCTCCTCCTGATGCTGCGGTGTGATTATTTTCTCCGATAATTTGCGATTAATGGTCATTAATAAAGCCGGTTCTTTAATAGCCAAAAGTTTTTGCAGACTGTATTCGGATAAACAACTTTTTGCCAGTAATAGTATCCATTTGTTTTGTACCCGGGTTAATTGGTTAATTAATTGTGTGATATTGATGTTATTAATTTCACTGTTCTTTTCTGTCTCCTTTTGGTTTAATGTGGAATTTCCCTGATGTAAATAATGAATAAGGTTCTCAACATCTGTTTGATTATTTACCTGATATTGGCTTAATGCTTGACTTAATTCAGAGTTAATTCGAATGGGAAACAGTGAATTAAAATTATGTAAACTTATTTCGCCAAGGTTCAGAGTGAGTGCTTCCAAATAGATATTTTTATTAATGGTATATGAGTTAAAACAGGCATTGATTAACTTATTTATATTGAATTGATTAAGCAGGGAGCCATGCAATACTTTTTTAGCTACCTGTGTGTTATTAGCTTCAATAGTAATGATTATCCGATTTAGCAGATTTATATTTGACCTCATATTAATATTCTCTTTTTTTAACTAATAAATATGGGAAAATTAGTCAATATAGTTCATAATCAGATGGGTCTACTTCAACTATATTGTATTCTGTGTCTTCTGAAATAGAAGGTTTTTTTCCTAGCGTTAACATTTCTAAAATATTGTATGCTTGGTCCCCTAAAGGAGCGCCATTGTTTTGCCAACGTTTATATATTTTGGCAAAATTGTTGAAGTGTGATTCTGGTAACCAATGAATAACTAATGAGATATGGGCAGGTAGCTCAGCTAAAATTTCAGTTTTCACCCAAAATTCTAATTTGTAAAGATCGGTTGTGCTATTCTCAAATAATCCTTGATTCAGTACTACACTAATTACAAATGAAAAGTGATCGGTTTTTATATATCTATCGCCGGAGAAGTGCCATTGATGATTTGATGTATTGTTTTCCTGTGGGAAATTATTTTTTTGACTTGTTGTTTCCTCAACTAATATTTGTCTATTAATACGATCAAATTCTTTTACCTTCGCTATAATTTCATTATAATAATCGATTTTCAGAGTGATTTCATCATTCTTTTCTATCATGGCTGGGAAGGAGTTTTGGTTGTTAATAGTAATCCATCGCTCATTTTCTGTTGCCTCGTTGGTGTGTCTTCTATTATCATAAACTAATTGATACTTCATATCTTCCAGCCATATTTTGCTGTTTTTCCAGTTCATAACATATTTTTCTTCCGTTATTTTATTTAATGTGTTTTTCAGATCTTTGCTGTTATCAGCGCTAAGGGTGAATCTATCTTCTCTCACTTCTGTGATCATTAGATTATTCACTGTGATTGTCTCTTGGTCTAGGTAAAATTCTAGGTCAATTAATTGATATTGCCGTAATTTGGTTTCATCATTATTTTTCCACATGATTTCTAATTTATTATTTTCAATCACCTTAAAATTAGCTTTTTGAAGATTATCGAATTTTTTATGTGGTTGTACCGGTAAGAGTTGTCGATGTTCAATGAGATAAAAAGGAAGGTTAGCTAAGTTTGGTTCTGGTTTAAAACACTCTCCGCCTAGTCCCAGTCGTGCAGCAATACGTTTCTGGAGGGCTGACACTTTATCAATACGAATATTATTACGTTGGTAGGCTAGGTTAGGTTGTTGAGCAAGATATTCGCGCTGAGTAGATAGAAAATCTTTATCTTGGGATTCTTTTAACCCTGGTTGCTGTGAGTTTGTCTGTAGGAGAGGGATTGAACATTGAGCGCCAAAATATCGCAACAGATAATCTATAATTACCAATTCTCTGGCATAGCTTTTATCATTATTGTCGATTTTCGCCCCATTATTTATCTGATTAATTAAATCAGGTTTTATGCTTTGATAAACATTTTGACCCATACTATTTTCTTTAAAAGGCCATTGAGTACCATGTACAGTATTCCCTCGTTGTTTAAAAGCTAATAATTTTGGTAACAAATCGAGCTCAGCACAGCTATTAGCCAGCATTTGTTCAAATGGCAACATAAACTGGTGTAATGGTATTTGTTGTTGGGTACTAGTTTGTAATCCATAGCAGGCGGGTAATTTATTGCTTACTGGGTAGTAATCCAGAACCTTACGATGTTTACCCCAATTCAGCAATTCAGGTTGTGTATCAATCAATGGTTCTGCAATAATCTTGTTTTCTATATCTTGTTTAGAAATCGTAACTTTAATCCCACCTTTGGCGGTAATAATGAGTGGGCTGTTTGGTGAGGTAATTAATTGTAAGGGATCATTGCCCCATAGTCTGGGGTAGTATTCTCCGGTGATTTCCCAAGACCAATTATCATTTAGTAGCTTAGAAATTTTTTTATCATGTTTATCCAATGTGAATTGGGTAATGTTCTTGATTCCTTTGATCTCCAGTAATTGGTTAACTAGGGGGCTTAGATTTAATTTTCTAGATTCAGTGTAATTTTTGATTGAAGGTAATTGGGGGATCCAACCATGACGTAAATAAGGCCCATCAAAAATTTCTTCATTACTGTAACCCATTTCTTTCATAGCTTGGGTGGTATAACGTCGTGGCTTTTCAAGCACCATTTGTTCCGCTGTTGTATAAATTTTAGCAAATATATCAGCGATATCTTTGACGTCATCATCAAGCTGAATATCAATCTTCAATGATAGATCGACGGGTTCTAGCCAAATAATTTTACTGATGGACTCTCCTAAATTGCGGTTATCTTCCAGGAAAGTCTTTAGTTTTGTCTGAGCGAGTGTATTATTGTCCTGAGTTTTCCGGCTAGGTAGCAAATAAAGCCAATAGTTTCCCCTTAGTGTTAACTTTAATCCGTCTTGATCTTCAGTGAAACTGTATTGCCGCTCTTGCTTGTTATACCAGTATGTGTAGCGTTGATTTTCAGGTTCACGAATAAGCTGTACATCGTTAAAGAGAAAATAACCATCATTTTTGTCGTTGCTATGCAAATCCAATAAAGCCCGGCGATAATCCTCTTCGGTGATGGGGCCACAGGTCAATATTTGTTGAGGGCCAAACTCCTTAGGGAAAATACCATCGCCTGGTGTCCGTTCTTCTTGTTCAGGAGTAAGAAGATCTTTCAATGGTAATGAGTGGCGGTAAGCTAAATCTGATGTACCGTAACAACAGGCTTCCAGTAAGGTGATGCCGGGATCATTTTCCCCCGTATCATTCCAGTATTGACCGGATTGTTGTTCAATAATGGTTTTTGCCTGAGCAAGTAAGGTATCAAAGGTAATATCGTCTTTAATAATGGGAAATAGCATATCTTGATTATTCATTTGTTAACTCCTTCTTTTAGGAAAGTTTTATGACCAGACTAAAATCAATACTTCATCATCGTCGGCTTCTGCATTTTTACCTGCGATATCAGTGGGTGGATCGCCTTTTTTTAAAGTCAAGTTAGTGACCCGTTCAACCCAAGGTGATTGTTGAATCGTGGCTAATAACTGGTAATAATCAATGCGATTACCTGGTGTTGCGCCAATAGCCGTATTTTCTCCCCACGGCATGTAGATTCGACTCAGTTCCTGCTGTAATTGCTGGCGGCCATAATTGGGGTTAACTCCTGAAGCAAATACCAATTCATAGTTAATCAGGATATTAACGTATTTGGGGTTCTTAATTTCAATGGTTGTCCAGGGACTGCTTAATTGATCTAACCATTCGACCATTTCAGTTAATCGGGCTTGATTTAATTCTGGGCGGAGTGAATTATCATTATCTTTGTAGCGGTTATCAGGGATGACAATTAATTGGCGCTTTTCTGGCGCGGGAATTTTGGTTAATTCATTGGTAGAAGGATATTTGATATCAAATATGCTGACAAACTGCTCTTTTAGTAAGGTGACAATATCACCCCAATTTAATGCTCGGTTACGATGGGACAGCCGGGCAGGAACTCGTTTCAGGAATGCTTGTTCGGTTTCTTTTGGGCGACCGTTCCAAGATGCCCAAGGTTGAGCTACTTCACTGATTGCATCGGATGAGTTCACCGGCTGTTTAATGCTGTTGGCTGCTAATCCATTTAGTAAGTGATCCGATTCAATGGTTTCCGCGTTAATGAGAGTAGCGGCTATAGTGTTATACAACAGACCTTTAACTTTTGGATAATTAGGCGGTTTTTCACTAGATACCGTTGGCGCCACCTCAGCTTTTAGCCAGTATTTATCTGTTGGCATTAGAGAGGTTTGATTTGAAGCATTTTGTGGTAACAACGTTCGCAAGGTTCCCCGATCAAACAGGTTGCGGGTTTGGTCGTGAACCCGTTGGGTTAATGACTGCCATGTATTGTCTTTATTAAGATAAAACCAGGATATGGAGAATACTTCAAAGCCGTCTAACTGCCAGTACAGAGATA
Organism: Photorhabdus sp. CRCIA-P01; assembly: GCF_003545805.1. Taxonomy (GTDB): domain Bacteria; phylum Pseudomonadota; class Gammaproteobacteria; order Enterobacterales; family Enterobacteriaceae; genus Photorhabdus; species Photorhabdus antumapuensis. Next base: position 43,716 of record NZ_NMQR01000026.1, read on the forward strand.
AAGTTTGCCCCGGTAATACATCAGTAAAGCCTAAATAGAATGTATTATTGGTTAGTGACGATATATTTGCTTCTCCCCAATCTATGGTAGTAGATTGAACTTTGACATCATGGGATGTTTCGCTAAAAAGCTTAATACCGTTTTCAGGTAATTTAATATTATCTGAGTGGCTTAATATTATTGCCGATTTCCAGTCAGTGTTATCTTTCCGATACCAACGCAGATCGGTCAATTTTCCTTGATTCGCTAATAGATCGGTATCTGATGCATATTGTAACGGATTTCCGGCGCTATCTTGTCCGGCATCAAACAGGGTTCCTTTTGGGATAAGATATTCTGCATTATCTGTATTTAAGGTAATGCTTAAAGCAACGCTATCCGCTTGAGCGCTTTTTGGTTTTAGACCTAATAATTCCCGGTAATAAAGATCACGATGCCGTGCCGGGAAGGTATTGAATAATACTTTGGTTGTTTCTAACAGTTTTAAAAAAGCCAACACAAAAGCTTGATGAGCGGGTAAATAGCCATTGGCTTTATTCGCATTTTGGTAAATATCCGCTAATTTCTCAGGAGTATTTTCCTGAATAAAATAGAAGCTATCCCAGAATTGTCTCTTCTCTTGAACGAAAGGAATTTTTTTTGCGTATTCTTGTAGCCAATTTAAAATATCCAGCGTACTTCTTTCATTAAGTTTAAAATCTGTCTCTGGTACGATAGTGGCGAGTTTATTTTTTAATTCGGTGAGTCCCATATTATACCACCTGTGATTTAAATATATTACGGATAGCTTTGCGTTATTTAATAATGAGTTTTAACGGATGATTTATCCGGCATTAACGGTATGTTGGCTGGCAATAAAACGGCCTTTTCCCATACTGGGTGTTGTTATATCCAACACGCCTGACGGATTACTCGCTGGCTGTGTTGGCGTAAAACGGGCGGTAAATTGCTGCCCGACAACCATCACCGTGGCAGGGCTACGGCAAAAGTTTACCTGCTGGCTAGCATCCAATTGAGCAATAGTGACCATACCCATGCCGGGTATCGGATGGCTAGGGGTAATGTATCGTGCTTGAAGTTGTATCTTTTTTTCATCACCCACAATGGCGATCTTTTTGTCCTGGATTTGCGCGTGCCCGCTGCCTCTGATGGTTACCAGCTCCAACAAAATGGTGACTTGCCGGTTGCCGAATAATGGTTCAAATAGCAGCCTATCGCCATCAACGATCAGTTGTTTGCTCATAGATTTACCTTTGCTTGACCTTCGTTGATTTCGATAATGTTTTCAAGTTGTTGAGTGATTTCGCTGCCTCTTAGGGCATAGGTTACTTGAATATGTAGGGTATTCGGTGAGTCTGTTTTCTGAGTGACTTGAATAGCTGTAATTTCTGCTCTAGGTTCATAACGTAATACTCGCTCTTCAATGCGGGTTTGAATCTCCGACAACAATTCATCACTGATATTTTCAAACATATAATCATTTAGGCCACAGCCATAATCTTCACGCATAATCCGTTCACCGGGTTCAGTTAGAAAAAGGATTTTTATACTTTGGCGAACATTTTCGGCACCTTCAGCCATTGCTATTCCAGTCTCAAGAGAAAACTGGGGCGGAAATTTCCAGCCGCGACCATAAATATCGGCTAATATTGGGTTTGTCATTTTAATACCTCATTATTGTGTTAAGTTAATTTTCGCACCTTTAATATCGACACCGGATTTTCCTGTGGCGGATAAAGATTTTTCCGCTTGTATGTTAATTTCTTGAGCTTGAGTGATGAGATTCTGAGTTGAATTGAGCGTAATATCTTTATCCTGTTGCAGAGAGAGTTTATTTTCTCCGCTATTAAGTGCCACGGTATTTTCTTTGTTATCGAATATTAATGCCTGTTGTTTATCTCCCTGTTTAATGACTAACGTTTTCACCGGATTTTTTTCACTGGGTTCTAACGGTGGTTTATTTTTAGGATTATGCATGGAACCTAATATCACTGGAAAACGGGGATCACATTCAAAGAATCCAATAATCACTTCATCTCCCGGTTCTGGATAAAAGCAGAATCCACTTTCATGACTGGCGTAAGGTTTACCTAACCGGGCAAATAGAACACCTTGAGTGAGGTTTAATGCCGGTATTCTGACTGGAATACGGCCTAGTGATTGGCTGTCTGGTTGATATTTTTCCACGATACCAATATGTAACTCTTTCACCTGTGGCACTGGAGGTTCCATATCTGGCCGCATACCTAAGGTTAATCGGGTGCGCCAGCCTTGCTTTTGGTTAATTATCTGATTTACGCCAGTGATAATCCCTTGTCCATCCATTCCCTGACCAAAGCCGTTTAATGCCAGCACATCTCCCGGTTGATAGCGGTGATTGCCTTCGATTTCAAAACTGCCGGATATATTATGACTTCTCAGGTTATCCATGATGCCCTGAGCAAGATGTTTGGCTTGTTCATTATCCAGCGGATAGCTGTAAGCCCATTGCCACTCTTTATCAGCCAGTGCGGTGATACTGTCCACGGCCAATTTATGACTACCAAGTCGGCTATTTTGGGTATTGATTGCCTGAGAAAGTTTTTGTTGAGCAATATTCCAGGCGCGTACACTCACCGTTTTAGGGCTATGTTGGTTATTCCACTGGAGATCCGCCTCAAATAGCACAATGTCTTGATCGTCGGCATGTCGATTAAGAGTATGTACCGTTGACTGATTCAGGGCCTTAGGTGTTATCAAGGTAACTGATTCATTGCCGGGCAACAGCCAGAGGTTAGTGGCAACCAATCGGCTTTTTAGAAATGCCCAGTCATTGCAACGAAATTGCACCATTTGTTCATGAACGGCTTTAAGCTGGGGCGCCTGCTTTATCGTCGTTTGGATGCCATTCTGATTGAAGAGTTTTTTGATAATCGCTTCATCACTCTGTTTATTAAATAGCTGTGAGTGAAAGCTATGAGTTAATTTTTGCAGATGATGTTTTACTGTCAGGGTAATGATGCTGTCCTGACCTTTAAGCCCCAGTGTTTGCCGAACGATGACTCCCTTAAACAATACGGTTTTTTGCATTTGCACGATAACTTCATGGTTCGGGCGACAGCTTGCCAATTCAGCTTGCGTTTTGGTGTCAAAAATATGGCTGGCATCACCAGCGATTCCTAGAGTGATGTTGGCCGAAGGGATGCCGTTGATGTGATGGTTGGTTGTCAGGCTGATCACGGTAAATTGATTGAGTGTTTTACCATCTATCTTGATGGTTACTGAGGGTATCTTCATGCATCCCCCTTAGCTTGTAGAGTTTGTCCGGGGGTAAAGTCATCAAGATTATCCAGACCGTTTTGCCAGGCCAGCGAGAGATAATCGATACCTCCGGCCAGCGAAGCGCCAGCACCTAAGGCGATTAAGGGTAAAGAAAGCATATCGGTTACGCTCACCGCAGTGGCCGGAGGTGATTTTAACTGCCGTTCGGTGGCCTGAATAACAAAGCTCTCGTCTGCGACCAGGGATAAGGTGGCGCTGGCCCGTAATGGGGTGGCGTCTCGGTCAAACAGGGTGTAGTTGATAGCAAGTCCACTGGACCGGCAGGCAAAATAGCCTTTGTTTTCCCAACGCATTTTGCCCCATTTGATTTTAAGAAAGTGGGGCACTTTGGTGCTGGCATCAACCGCACACAGGGATTTCAGGGTTGCAAGCTGTGTTTCTATGGGTGTGTTATTGCCGGGCATTGATGCATCAAACAACAGGACTAACGATAACCCGGCGGGTTGGGATAACACATAGCGGCTGCTTTGGCTGGCACGATTAACACTTTCATCCTGTTGGTAGCGGGTTTGGTAATCAAGCTGAATGGTATCGGGGTTATACATGGCCTGTAAGCTACCCACGGAAACTTTACCTTCCCGGTCTTTGAAGGCGGAAAGGGTGAGCCTGGATAAACCACGTTCAATTAAACTCATAATCGCCTCCTGTTTCACGTAATGCCTCTAACACCTCCCGTTTCACCATCTCAATCAAACGGGCGTTATCCAGTTTTTCCTGAGCTAATGTTCGTGGGGAGTATTGATCACTCGTAGGATCAGTGACTTTAGCTTGAATAATCAGTTCTTTAATTTCTACCGTCATGCTTTTACTCCTAACCAGCGCATATCCTGATAACGTAATTCCAGAGAGCTCACCAGCACGGTGCTGCTATTAGCATCAAAGTCGCTGGTGGACCAACGAACGGGTAGTGCGTTACTGACTGTCCAGCTCGCCACCGGTAAAGTATTCTCGTTCAGTAGCATGATGACGACATCGGCATACACCGCTTTCTCTCCACGCAAAACGCGATCAAATACCAGAGTGAGTGGGGTAATGGTCATGACGCCACGCTCCAATACCAAACTGCCATGTTGGATCTTTTCGGCCAGCCAGACATTTCTGGCGTTTTCCCCGCCTTGGCTGTGTTGGGTGGTTTGCAGTTCTCGGTTCAAGCCTGATATGCGCTGAAAGGCGATATCAAGTGGACTGGGAATGTTATTAAACAGAAAACTGGCGATAAAACGGTGTGATACTGACGGGGTATATAGGTTGTGCATGTTTTTCCCCTGTGAGATTAGCTAGGTACGGTATTATTACGGATATCAAACGTCAGACTCAGCTCAATAAATTCTGCTGGAATTAACAGGGCCAGTTTGATTTTCATGATCATTTTTCCAGCCAATATATCCGCTTCACGCATTGATTCATTAACACCCAGTAACACCTCAAATGCCTGATCTTCCTGAGTGCCTCGCAATCCACCTTTTAGCCATAATTGGCGTAACCAGTTGTGGGCCTGACCTTTAAATTTCATCCAAGTAATGGCGTTATTGGGTTCAAAGACAAAGGCTCGGCCGAGTTGGGCCATGTGGGTTTCGATGTAGGAAACCAGACGGCGAAGTTGGATATAACGCCAGGGAGAAGCGGGGCCGTTATCCAGCGTGCGGCATCCCCAGATTTTAATGCCTTTGCCGGGGAAGCTGCGAACCAGATTCAACGAAGGCACTTCTTGATTAAACAGGGCTCCAGCTTCAATGAAAGAGCGTACCGGACCGATCACTTTGGCTAAAGCGACATTGGCGGGAGCAGTCCATACCCCTTTCTGATGGTCGTTACGTTGAATGACGGCAGCAACCGCAGCGGTAGGTGAAAGGACAATGTGTTTACTGCCTTCTTGGTAGCTGCTTTTTAGCCTTGGCCAGTATACGGCGCCCCATTGGCGATCACTTGAGGAAAAATCGGCCAGACAATCAGCAGCTAATGCCGGATTGTCTGGAGCATCCAATAATCCCATGATGCCGCGCCGGCTTTTGCAAAGATCGAGTATTGATTGCCACGCTTGTTGCCAAAGGGCTTTTTGAGCGTCGGTATCATTAAAACGGATGATATCGGGTGTGACAATCAGCGTAATTTCGCTTTCTGCGGAGATCGCTTGTTTTACCCACTCCTGTTGTAGAACGGTGATCAATAATTGAAAATCGGTTAGTGATTTATCATGACCTAGTGATAGTGCATAGGCTCGCTGTCCGCCATTTTCAAAGAAATGACGCACGGAGTAGTACATTAATCCTGTTTCACCAAAGAGTTGGGTAAACTCGGTCAGACTGTTTAACTTGATGGCGGTTTTATTGCTTGGGCTTTTTGGGGTATAACCGATAAAAACGGGGATACCGATAAATTCATTGTTTGGCGGCAGGGATATACGGTTTTCCGTTATCGTGACGCCCGGCTGTTTTATCTCCATTATCATCTCCTCAATGACTGAATGGGCGCGGTGTTAAACCGCGCCCCGGTACGGTTACTGTGCTACATGTTGCGAAAATTGAAGGATAATGAATTCAGCCGGACGCACTGCCGCCATACCCACTTTGACAATCATTTTCCCTTGCTGAATGTCGCTCTCGAACATGGTGATACCTTTACCGATCTGGACAAAGTAGGCTTCCTGCGGTTTATTTCCCGCTAGTGCGCCTTGTTGCCAAAGTTGATAGAGGTAGTTGTCAATGGCTGTTTGTACCCGCTTCCAGGTAGGTTGGCTATTAGGTTCAAAGACGGCGAATCGCATTGCCCGTTTAATATCTCGTTCCGCTGTATTAAATAAACGCCGTACCGGAATGTAGCGCCAGTTGTCCGTTTGATCTAATGTTCGGGCTCCCCAAATCAGTGTGCCTTTGCCGGTAAAGTGACGGATAGCATTAATACCTGCGTTATTCATGGTGCCTTGGGCGGCATCGGTAATCGCTACAGCAGGTTTGGCATTATTCAGTGCTACATTAGCGGGGGCTTTCCAGACGCCACGACTGGCATCAGTTGCAGCATAAACACCCGCGACGGCAGCGCTTGGGGGCAAGGTCATTTTAGTGGTTTTTAATTTGTCATCGACGGTTTGTTTAACTTTAGCGTATTCATCTAAAGAAGCAGTTTTTAGTTCGGCTAGTGTAGTAGCACCGGTATAACCGCTTAGCGTAATATGGGCATCTACCGGTCGGCTATAAGTAAAAGAGGTCACCAAATCAGGGTAATAGACTGCGGTTTTATCCGGTTGGGTAGTGGGTTTATTTTCTCCATCCGTGCTATCAGCAATCAAGAAGTAACCTACTTTGTGTTGCAATAAGGAGTTTACCGCAGCGTAGACCTGCTGTTTTAATGTTGCATCCGTTTCAGGGCAGACCAGTAAGGTAATCTCCTGTTGTTTTTCAATCAGCTCTGGCAGCGTTGCTAATTCTGCTTCGGTATTTTGTCTTGTTTCTACCAATGGCAACAGATAACAGACGCCACCGCCGTTGTTAAAATAGTGTTGTATTGCAAAGGCATTCACAGAAGTAGCTGTGACAGTGGCAGCATAAGTATAGGTTTTTTGGGAACCATCACCTTCACTTGTAGCCGTCACTGATACGGTCGGTGAAAGTGAAAACTGTGAGATAAAATCCAACCAACTGGTAATTTTAATACAGCTTCCCTTTGCGGGTTGGCTGCCGTCTTTTTTAAAAAACTTACCAATAAAGACGGGAATGGCGGTTGGACTATTGCTAATCGATAGCGATAGTGAAGCGTCTTCTTCAATATAAACGCCGGGATGGGTTGTTATTGTCATATATTGCCTCCAATTATTTGGCGGTATTTTGCATGAACTGTAGCATGAGGAATTCAGCCGTTATTTTGGCGTTTTAAGCTGCCTGAATCATTACTCTATCCGCAGTCAGTTTTATTTCTTGAACCGCGATATCATTGCTGGTGGCATCAAAAGAAGGGGAGGTTAATGAAGTTGGGAACGCATTTGCTACGTTCCAGCTCATTAAAATTTCGGTGCCGGCTTCATTGGTTAGGCTAATTGAAACATCTTTTTTCTCAACTTGATTAAGCTGAATGGAATTAAGCCAATCAAAAAGTTTCGTATCCCCAGGGAATACCCCTTTACGCAGCGTAATATTGATCAATTGACGTTGGCCAGGCATTTTATAGTGATGACCAATACCATCTTTATATTCTATTACATCATAGCTGATATCGAGCCCGGAAACGCTGTTGAAAGGGATTTGTTCATCACCAACGGAAACGACAAATCGATAAGTTGGTATTGGATAATCAACCGCAATTTGTTCTGTAGTTACAGACATAACTTATTTCCTTAATTTGTTATTTATAGGGTAGGTCAATGCGGTTATCGCTATCACCTTCATCTTTCAAGCTGCTGCTTTGTTGGCTGCTTTCACTCACCCCAGTCACATAGTTATCTATGCTCCTGGGGATTCGTTCACTTGCCGCCTCGCTGCAACTCGAAATCTATTAGGTATATATTTCTCTTGGCATTTAGCGATGGACAATGGCTACCGCACTAACCTGTTTTGCCTTGGTTACTATTTATATAGGAACTTTTTACATAGGAACGTTATTCGGTGAATTTCAGATCACATTAATGATCACGGTAAATTATAATCAATGTTTGTTAGTTTTAAATATCAATTATTAATATAAGAAATTATTTTGTATAAAAATAATTTACAATGAAATTGTTTTAGATTCATATTGTTATATTTTTTTAGCCAAGCATGAATAAATATTGTGTTATAACTTTTGATATGAAGATAATGATGCTTTGTTAATGAAACCATTTATTAACAAGTGGTTATGTCTTATTTTTGAATTTAATCCAGCAAGGCATTTAGTTTTAATAATGGGAAGAACAGGAAATGAGTATCTTGTTATCTGTTGTTACTCAGCTATGATTTATATCGTTTTGGTTTTATGGATAAAGTTATATTTGATTTGATAGTTAAATATCTCTAAAGGAATATTACCTTATGAATTATAAATACTTACTCACCATTTCAACAGTAGTGTCGTTTTCCATTTTTACTATGCCAGCATTGAGTCATTCTGATCGTTCTCTTCCCGCGACTACGATAACTAAACAAGTTAATGCTGAAATGGCATCTACTTTACCTTTCAACGATAAATCTGATTTTGATGATGCTAAACGGGGTTTTATCGCTAAACCAGATTCTCTGATTATTCGTGATGCTAACGGTAAGGTTATATTGGATCTAGACCAGTATCGTCAGTTTATTACCGATAAAACGCCGGCTCCAGATACCGTTAATCCGAGTTTGTGGCGTAATGCCCAACTTAATATGGAATATGGGCTCTATAAAGTGAGTGATCACATTTATCAAGTGCGCGGTTATGACATATGTGACTGCTCCCCGCCGTAAAGTAAACGGCGAGGCTTCCCACTTCTCAGGCCGCCACCGTCGATATGACGGATTTACGCTGGCCTCCATGGGCAGAGGCGACGAGTCCCGCCGCCTGTAACTCCATTATGCCCTTACGCTGGATATTGATTGCCGCGTTTACATCGCGATCATGTTCAACATGGCAGGCAGGACATTGCCAGATCCGCTTATGCAGCGGCATTTCCGGCACTTTGTGACCGCAGCAATGGCAGGTTTTCGAGCTGGCGAACCACTGATCCAGTTTGACCAGATGAACGCCCGCCGCTGCGGCTTTGTATTCCAGTTTCTTGATGAAGCCATGCCAGCCTGCATCCCCGATAGCGCGGGCAAGGTGGTGATTTTTCATCATGTTGCCCGATTTCAGCGTCTCAACAATGACTGCTTGGTTTTCGTCAACCATTGTCCGGGAGAGTTTGTGTTGAAAATCGGCGCGGGCATGGGCTATCCGCTCATGGACTGCCGCCAGACGTAAGCGTGCCTTGAGGCGGTTAGCGCTGCCCTTTTGTTTGCGGGATAGCGATTTTTGCTTACGGCGCAGGTTACGGGTGGCATTGATAAGGTGACGAGGGTTATTCACCTTCTCCCCGTTCGACTGGATAAGATAGTGGGATAAACCCATATCACACCCTGTCACGCGGGTGATAAAGCCTGGCTTTTCCGGCAAATCCCTGCCATCGTCACACAGAATAGCGGCGAAATATTTTCCCGTGGCTGTTCGGGATAGCGTTATGCTCTTAACTTGCCCTTCCATTTCTCGGTGTAGGTGCGCCTTTATCGGTGACAATTTCGGGATCTTCACTGCGCCATCCAGTACTTTCACCCCAACGCAGTGATAGCTGGATTGCCGGCCCTGTTTGCGTTTGAACGTGGGAAATTGAGATCGCAACTTCGGATTGAAAAAATTATCAAACGCGGTATGCAGATTGATCACCGCCTGCTGTAACGCGATGGCGTCATATGCCTTGAGCCAGGCGTACTTGCGTGATTTCTTCGCGACCGCCAGTAGCGGTTTGAGGTCTTTGCGCGGATTTAAATTCACGCCGTGACGTTGGTAAGCCTGCTTTTTGATGTACAGCGCCTTGTTGTACGCAAAACGGACCGCACCGAACTGGCCATTAAGATATTTGGCCTGTTCTGGCGTGGGATAAATGCGTACCTTTGTGGCTCTTAACATATTCAGCGCTCATTGAGAGAGTGCCTTCATTTTAGCCGGTTACAGGAAGATATCAACGGGTTGTGCATGTGATATTCACGACAAAATCCCGTCGAAAGCGCTTTGATGGACGGATGATAAACCCGTTACGTGAGGCATTCAATTCAGCGGCGGCAAAACGAGAATGTGAAAGGGTTGAGAGGGATGGTGAGTGTGATCATGTGCATTTGCTGGTCGCCTATCCGCCGAAACGGGCAGTCAGCGTCATGATTACTCATTTAAAATCGGTATCATTACGGTGCCTTCGTCAGCAAAACCAGACTTCTGTGGTCGAGGTCATACTTTACCTGTAGCACAGGGGGCGCAACGAGAGAAACGTGAAAAGCGTACGTTGCCAGTCAGAATACGCCGGAGTAGCCAGCCCTAAATTGATGAATTTATCGCTCTGCTGGACAGTTTCCCATTCTGGTTCAATATAGTGACACCCCGTGCAGAATAGAAGGTGATGTAACCTGATTATCCCTCTCTGGCATCAACAGTTAATTGAAAATGGCTTGTTCAAATCGGTTTTTTATTGGAAATTGTCGTAGGCTTAATTGCTTATACATTCCCACCTAAAAAACCGAGCTTGAATTTACGGGATTGTGATATCGCTATTTCATTGGGGCGCGGGCATCTTTGCTCATATGACGCCGGATAGATTTAAGCCAGCCCATCATAAATCAAAATGAGTGTTGCAAAAACGGGGGCGACCATAGATTTTATGCTTTCCTATATCTGGACAAAACTTTCGGAGTGTAAGAATATGTCTTACACTATGGAATGTTAATTAATTATCTGAATGAGGTGTACTATGGTATCACGTACAATGACAGTAGATACCGGCGAAGAATTACGTGGTTTTGTAGAAAGCCTAGTTGAATCAGGTTATTACAAAACTAATAGTGAAGTCGTTCGGGAGGGATTACGATTATTACAGGAAAAACAAGCTGAATCTAAACTTGAAGCACTTCGTCAGCTAATTGATGAAGGTGATAACAGTGGAGAAGTTGTAGCGTGGGATCTCAATACTTTCCTTACCCGTATGAAAAATAAAACACCCAATGTCCAGTAAAACATTTTTTCTAAAGCCTAAAGCTGAACAGGATTTAGAGGCTATTTTTGAATACAGTTATCAAGAATTTGGCCTGGAAAGAGCGTATCAGTATATCAAGAATATCGACAGGGCTTTTCATACACTTGCTGAAGCTCCCGGACTAGCTCGGAATTACAGCCATGTTCGACCTGGAGTAAAATCATTCCCGGTTGCTTCACATATTATCTTTTTTCGTTTAATGGCAAATGGGATCACTATTGTAAGAGTCTTACACCAATCTATGGATTATCAACGGCACATCGAATGATGTACTGAAGTTTCGCAAAAAGGAGAGCATAAAAAATCTTGGAACACTACATTGGCGTTTATGCAGCTATAGCTAATGTAGAACTCTCAACCTATTACGACTCGTTCATTAATTTTAATGCTAGGATACCAACGTTTAGTGTCTATTCCTTGATGATTTTGCAGAGCGGTGCGGGTGTAGTTGATCCGTGTGCGCTGAAAGGTGCACGCACGGTTCTTAGAGGGCTGGAGACAGGTAACTGTCTCTGGCTACTCTGCGAAATTGGTTATTTTTTTACCCATCCCCCCGATAGGGTTCGCAAGTGCAGTATCAACAAAGTCGATACTTGAAATGAACACAGATAGAGTATCTTCATTGTTGATCCTATGAGGATTTAAATATGGCACAAGTCGTCGTGAAAAAATGGGGAAACAGCCCTTCTGTACGTCTTCCGGTCGCTATTATGCAAGCTGCTTCACTAAATGTTGATGATACGGTTGATATTGCTGTTGAAGATGGTCGAATTATCATTATTCCGGTCAAAGCGAAAGAGTATTCTCTTGACGCACTATTAGCTGGAATTACACCCGAAAAGCGAGCCAGAAAAGTAACAAAAAAGGGTCATGTTAATTCTTCAGAACTGGAGGATATAAAGGCTAAAGCAAAGGCGCTTATCGGATAACAGGGCACTTTAGGCGGCTTAATTGCTTATACATTCCCACCTAAAAAACCGAGCTTGAATTTACGGGATTGTGATATCGCTATTTTTAAACGAAGCTGAGGTTAATGTAATCATTCGCCTTGATTGCGGATTCTTAATATCAAACTACAGCGATTGAGCTGTAGTTTGACGCAGAAAGGGGTTATGAGAAAAATTAGGCCACAGGGCGGGCGACAATATTACGCGTTTCCATTCTGACTTCCTCAATCCGAACATCAATAATGTCGTTCAATTGGTAAGCGACTTCACCTTTGATAATTACGGTGCCGGTTTCTTGGCTACATTGCAATTCATCACGCACGGCATGTAGGAATGGTGCGGGTATGAAAGCCACGGCACCGTTATCGACCAGCCGAACACGTAAACCGCCACGGGTAATATCAATGATTTCCGCAGTAAATCGTTGCTCGGTTCCTGCATGTGGTTGCAGGAAGCGTGCGTACAGCCAATCCCCCACATCACGTTCGGCCATACGATTCAGTCTGCGACGTTCAGCCAGTTGCAAACAGGTTTCTTCCGAGGGTTGCTCTACATCCGTTTTTTGAATAATCGCTTTCAGTAAACGATGGTTAATCATGTCGCTGTATTTACGGATCGGTGATGTCCAGGTGGCGTAAGCATCAAAACCGAGACCAAAATGAGGGCCGGGTTCAGGTTTAATCTCTGCGAAAGTCTGGAAACGACGAATGCGACTATCAAGGAATTGTGTTGGCTGTTTATCCAATTCACGACGTAATTTGCAGAAGCCGTTTAAGGTTAACAATTCTTCTGTGTTAGCATCGATACCATTTTCTTTCAGTAATTCAACCACTTGTTCAATTTGCAGTGGTTCAAAACCCATATGAACATTGTAAATACCAAAACCTAACTTATCGCGTAGTATTTTGGCGGCGCACAGGTTAGACGTGATCATTGCTTCTTCGACAATACGGTTTGCTGTACGGCGTTGCTCTACGACGATATCCAGTATGTGACCATTATCATCAAGGATGAAGCGGTAATCAGGGCGATCTTTGAAAATAAGCGCATTTTGGTGGCGCCATTGGTTGCGGCGATCGCTCATTTCCTTTAGGAGAATGATTTGGGCCTTAATCGCTTCGGAAGCAGGTTCCCAAGTCCCGGTTTCTTCCAGCCAATCAGAAACTTCGTCGTAAACCAATTTAGCTTTTGATTCAACCCAAGTAGAGAAAAACGCAATATCATCACCCAGTTGACCATCTTCCAGAATAGAAACCTGACAAACCAATGCCGGACGGCGGGCGTTAGGGCGCAGAGAGCATACATTCTCTGACAGGTCGCGCGGCAACATGGGAATATTAAAACCCGGCAGATAGTTAGTGAAAGCACGTTGATGGGCGATTTGATCCAGTTCGCTGTCAGCAGCAATATAAGCTGTTGGATCAGCAATGGCGATACTGAGTTTCAGGCTACCATCATCTTGCTTAGCAATATGCAAAGCATCGTCCATATCTTCCGTGGTTGCACTGTCAATAGTGACAAAATCCAGCGACGTTAAGTCAATGCGCTCAAGATCGCCATCGTTCATCTGGCAATCGGCAGTCATCGTGGGAGCATCTTGTTCCAGATTATGGCGAGTGAGCGTTACCCACCAAGGGGCGTAGTGATTGCTACTTTCAGTGATATAGCCGGTAATTTCCGCATGAAAACCACGGCTGCCTTTCAGTGGATGATGACGCATTTCAGCGACGGCCCAATCACCATGCTGAAATGGATGAGTGACCTGATTGGCCGGCCGGCAATGGATAGCATCTCTTAGCAATGGGTGATCAGGAATGATCCATAGACGGTTATCATTTTCTTTTTTCTGGATACGGCCAACGAAGCGATTTAGAAATGGCTCGATCAATGTTTCTGGCTCGGCGATCTCTCTTTCTTTATCAGTATGAATAGCGGCAGTCACTCGATCGCCATGCATAACTTTTTTCATGTGTGGGGGAGGAATAAAATAACTTTTTTGCCCATCGACTTCTAAGAATCCGAATCCTTTTTCGGTACCTTTGACCAAACCTTCTACTCGAAGTGTTTGGGAATGAAGTTGCTGTTTTAGCTGTGCAAGCAGCGGGTTGTTTTGAAACATAATATCCGCGGAGAAAGTTGAGGGTTATTATCAGATAGTTTTTTGGAATAACAGTTTTACGCGAATTGATGGTGTCGAGCAAGCAACATCTGCAAAATAGCGTAAAACAGTATGGAAATTGCAATAGAAAATTACAATAGTTACTCAGGGTAAATTTTTTCTTTAAATTCACATAGATCTTCAATAATACAGGAACCACAACGAGGTTTACGGGCTATGCAGGTATAACGACCGTGTAAAATAAGCCAATGATGGCAATCAACTTTAAATTCTGCTGGAACGACTCGCAGTAATTTATTTTCGACTTCATCGACATTTTTACCCGGCGCGAATTGAGTTCGATTACAAACCCGAAAAATATGGGTATCGACCGCGATAGTCGGCCAGCCGAAAGCGGTGTTTAACACTACATTGGCTGTCTTGCGGCCAACACCCGGCAAGGCTTCCAACGCGGCGCGATCTTCGGGAACTTCGCCAGCATGTTTTTCCAGTAATATCCGGCAGGTTTTAATGGTGTTTTCCGCTTTGGTGTTATAAAGACCGATAGTTTTTATATACTCTTTCAGCCCATCTACACCAAGGTCAAGTATTGCCTTGGGGGTATTAGCAACCGGATAGAGTTTTGCTGTGGCTTTATTAACACTCACGTCTGTTGCTTGCGCTGAAAGCAATACTGAAATAAGTAACTCAAAGGGTGTTGTGAAAACTAATTCAGTTGTTGGCTTTGGGTTGTTATCCCGTAAACGCGTTAGAATTTCGATACGTTTCTGTTTGTTCATATCAAATAGAACTCTCCGATCCTGGTGATATTGTTATTGCACGGCTTTTTTCTTTTATTGCTCTGGTTTTCATTTTTTCGTCAATAAGATATTTCGCTGCCAGCATTAATCCCAAACCGATAAAAGCACCGGGTGGTAAAATCGCTAACAGGAAAGGGGAATCCATATGAACGATTTCTATTCGTAATATCTTAGCCCAATTACCCAGAAGTAAATCAGCGCCATCAAATAGGGTTCCATTACCGAGAATTTCTCTCATAGCACCGAGAACAAACAGCGCGAAAGTGGCTCCTAATCCCATTGCTAAGCCGTCAATCGCAGAGGGCATGATTGGATTTTTCGCGGCGTAGGCTTCAGCACGACCAATAACAATACAGTTAGTCACAATCAGTGGAATGAAAATCCCTAGTGATTCGTACAGACCAAAAGCGTAGGCGTTAATCAACATTTGAACAGTACTGACAACCGAAGCGATTATCATAACATAAATTGGAATACGGATCTCATTGGGTACCCAACGACGCAAGCTGGAAACCGCAATATTGGTACAGACTAGAACCAGTGTCGTTGCCAGCCCTAAACCGAGTGCGTTGGTTGCAGTGGAAGATACGGCTAACAGTGGGCACAATCCTAGCAGTTGTACTAAAGCGGAGTTATTTTTCCATAGCCCTTGGATAAATAAGTTTTTGGTTTCACTCATGATTTTTCTCCACAGGATTCTAGGGAAGAGAGATGCTCAGGTATAGTCTGTAAATAAAGAGCGGTCCGTTTGACTGAGTTTACCACGGCGCGTGGGGTAATAGTGGCACCGGTAAATTGATCAAACTCACCGCCATCTTTTTTCACCGCCCAGTGCCGGTCATGATTTGATGTGATGGTTTTCCCTGAGAATACATTAATCCAGTCTGAAATCCGGGTTTCAATTTTATCCCCCAGTCCTGGGGTTTCATGATGTTCTGTAACCCGTACACCAAACACTTTTCCTGAGAAATCTGCTCCAACCAGTAATTGAATAGCCCCGGAATAACCATCCGGGGCCGTACTTTCTAGTGCCGCGGCCACGGGTTGACCATTTTTACGGGCCAGATAGAGACGATGAGGCAAGTTATTGCCCAAAGCATCCGCATTGACTAGATAGCATTCGTTTTGTATATCGTTGTCGTACAGAACAGGCGGAATAACCTGATCAAGCAGCGACTTGTGCTGTAATGCGGCCTGTTCTGCGATAGTACTTTTGGTGAGTGAATTCACGACAGCTGTTAGCCCGGTGGTAATGGCGGCGAAAATGGCTAGTGTGATGCCGTGACGTCGCATGGTTTCTAACATAACGGCTCCTTATTCATGCCCGTAAACGCGGGGCTGGGTGTAATGGTCAATGAGTGGCACGGTGATATTCGCCAATAAGACCGCAAATGCGATGGCATCAGGATAACCACCATAAACACGGATAACCCAGACTAACAGGCCAATCATGGCACCAAAAACCAAACGACCTTTGGGTGTCGTTGAAGCACTGACGGGATCGGTTGCAATAAAGAATGCACCTAGCATGGTTGCACCGGAAAACAGTTGCAATAATGGCGGCGAATAACGGGATGGATCAATCAACCAGCTAGTAAGTGCGCATAAGCCTAATGCCAGGATAAATGCCGCGGGAATTTGCCAGGTTATCACTTTTCTGTTCAGCAGAATAAGTCCACCAACAAGATAAGCAATGTTGACCCATTGCCAGCCAATACCCGCCAGAGATCCTTGCAATATAGGTTGGCGAAGAACGTCATCAATATTGTGAGTCAATAAACCGGTTTTGAAACTATCCAGCGGTGTAGCCTGGCTAATCCCGTCGAAACCTTGTTGTAACTGCTGTAATGTTGTGCCATCGGGAGTATGGCCGCTGAAGATCACTATCAGGCTGTCTAGGGGAGTGATGTGTGTTGCCAGTAAATCCATGGGTGGCAACCAACTGGTCATTTGCACTGGGAATGATATTAGCAGTACGACATAACCGACCATTGCCGGATTGAATGGATTTTGACCAAGGCCACCATATAAGTGTTTGGCAATAATCACCGCAAAGGCAGTCCCCAATACAATCAGCCACCAAGGCGCCAGCGGTGGAAGGCTGATCCCTAAAAGTAAACCTGTCAGTAATGCGGAATTATCCTGCAAACGAGGCATAATTGCCTGTTTACGTAAAGATAGGGCAAATGATTCCGCAAGCAGGGCGGTAATCACTGCAAGCAGGATCTGGAACAAGGTACCGTAACTAAAGAAGTAAGTTTGCACCGCAATACCAGGTATCGCTGCCAGCACAACCCACAGCATAATGCGGCTGGTACTTTGCTGATTGTGTGTAAAAGGCGAACTTGCGACTTTTAGTTTTTTGTTGTCAGTCTGAACGGGTCTGAATTTCATTTATAACAATCACTATTCTATTGAAATTTTCTGTTGTTCCTGTGCGTCTTTTTTGGCTTTAACTCTGGCGATTGCGGCAGCGATTGCCGCTTTGCGCGGATCAGTTTCTTCCGCTGATGGTGTTTCTGCCTGAGTTTCAGCTAATTGCTGTGTTTGGGCTTGCTTGGCTTTAACACGAGCAATGGCAGCCGCGACGGCAGCCTTACGCGGATCAGTTTCTTCCGCTGGCGGTGTTTCTGCCTGAGTTTCAGTTAATTGTTGAGTCTGAGTTTTCTTGGCTTTGACACGAGCAATGGCAGCCGCGACGGCTGCTTTGCGTGGATCAGTTTCTTCCGCTGGCGGTGTTTCTGCCTGAGTTTCAGTTAATTGTTGAGTCTGAGTTTTCTTGGCTTTGACACGGGCAATCGCGGCGGCAACGGCAGCCTTACGCGGATCAGTTTCTTCCGCTGGCGGTGTTTCTGCCTGAGTTTCAGTTAATTGTTGAGTCTGAGTTTTCTTGGCTTTGACACGAGCAATCGCGGCCGCGACCGCATCTTTATGAAGATCTTGTTTTTCACTAGCGGTAGTTTCTGGTTCCCTCGTTTCCGGTGATGGTGTTACTTCCTGATTTTGTGCTGCTTTCTTCGCTTTAGCTCTGGCAATTGCTGCTGCTAATGCGGCTTTGCGTGGATCTTCTGCATTTGTTGGTTCCGATGGCGCAATACTAATATCTTCCGCCGTCTGTTTTTCCGCCTGACGAGCGCGAAGTTGCTCTTTTCTTGCTTGACGAGCTGCTATTACTGCTGAATTATCAGGAATTTGCCCCGGTTCTATAGCAACAACTTTACCTGCGTTAGCCTGTTTTTCCTTCACGCGGGAAAGTGCATCTTGTACAGCGCTTTTATCTTTATTATCGACTTGAACGGTCGATTTTTTGTGTCGTTCCTCTCGGGCCAGTTTTTCTCGTTCCATGCGGGCCTGCTTAGCTTCGAAACGAATTTTGGCTTCGGTTGAACGGCGGTTTTCCTGATCCAAGGCCCTAATTTCGGCTTTCTCCTGGCGATAATATTGCACTAGAGGAATATTGCTTGGGCAGACATAAGCACAGGCGCCGCATTCAATACAGTCGGACAGATTGTGATCTCTGGCCTTTTCGTGCTCTTGTCCCCGACTGAACCAATAGAGCTGTTGCGGCAATAAACGGGCAGGGCAGGCTTCCACGCATAATCCACAACGGATACACGCCTCTTCCGCTGTATTTGAATCCATTTCCTGATGGGATGGCGCCAGAATACAGTTACTGATCTTAACGATGGGCACGTTGAGGTCAGGCAGCGTGAATCCCATTAAGGGACCCCCCATAATGACCATCTGTTCTGATTGTGGTGCAAAATCGGCTAATTGGAGAAGAAATTGTACCGGAGTACCGAGCCGCGCCCAGAAGTTACCCGGCGAGGTGACTGCTTCGCCAGTCATTGTGACGACTCGCTCAATCAAAGGTTCTCCATCAATAATAGCGCGCTTGATAGCAACCACTGTACCCACGTTCTGCATTAGCACACCGATAGTAGAGGAGCGGCCACCGGAGGGGACTTCTTTACCGGTCAGGATTTTGGTCAGTTGTTTGGCCCCGCCGGAAGGATATTTAGTTGGAATGACCCGGACAATAATCGATTTATCGCCTTTTAGCGCGGTCTTAAGCTCCTTTATCGCTTCTGGCTTATTATCCTCGATACCAATCAGGATCTGCTCTGGTTTAAGCAGATGTTCCAGAATACGAATGCCCTCAATAAGTTCGCCGGCATGCTCCTGCATCAGGCGGTCATCCGCGGTAATATAAGGTTCGCATTCTGCCGCGTTAATGATCAGCGTTTTAAGGCCATGACGGCCACTTTGCAGTTTGGCGGCGGTAGGAAAGCCAGCCCCCCCTAAACCTGCGATACCTGCTTGATGGATTCGGTTGAGGATCGTGTCTGTATCCAATGATTGATAATTGGGTGTCTGAATGCGTTCACCCCATTGATCTTCCCCATCAGGGCGCAAACGAACACATAACTCTTGCAACCCGGATGGATGCGCTGTAATACACGGTTCAATGGCAATGATTGTACCGGAAGTCGATGCATGAACCGGTACAGTACGACCAGTGCCAAATGTTAGGGGCTGGCCTTTAAGCACTTCATCACCCACTTTAACCAGTAACTCGCCTTCCGTACCCAAATGTTGTTGCAAAGGGATGATTAACTCTTCCGGTAGTGGCGCAATGCGTAAAGGAGCCTGGCTGGATTGCAGCTTCATTTCAGGTGGGTGAATACCGCCGGCGAAATCCCAGATTTTGTTTTTATTGAGTAAATTGAATAAATTAAACATGATGTTCAGCCTCAATATTTTTAACCGGGATACTTTTAACGGAAACAGCTTGAGATGGCTGAACAGGAATATTTTTAACTGGAATGGCTTTTAAATCCCATTTCCAGTTGGCAGTGGTTGTTGCTACAGGGATCATCGTAATACAGTCTGTTGGACAAGGAGCAACACACAGGTCACAACCGGTACATAAATCTTCAACAATGGTATGCATAGCACGGGTAGCACCGACGATAGCGTCTACCGGACATGCCTGAATACACTTAGTGCAACCAATGCAATTCTCTTCATCAATAAAGGCGACTTTGCGTGCGGGGTTTTGTACGTTTGCATCACCATCCAATGGTTGCGGATCGATACCGAGCAGCTCTGAAATTTTCAGCATGACTTGCTCACCACCCGGTGCACATTTGTTAATCATCTCGCCATTATTCGCTACGGCTTCAGCATAAGGGCGACAGCCAGGGTAACCACATTGTCCACACTGACTTTGCGGCAGAATATCATCAATGTTTTCAACAATGGGGTCCTCTTCCACTTGAAAACGGCGGGCGGCAAACCCCAGGATTAACCCAAAAATTAACCCTAGTGCACTGAGTGCACCAATAGCAATCCATAACGATGTCATCAGAACTTCACCAAACCACTAAAGCCCATGAAAGCCAAGGACATTAAACCCGCGGTGATAAGACCGATAGATGACCCCTTGAAAGGGGCGGGTACATCAGCAACAGCCAGACGTTCACGAATCGCGGCAAACAGTACCATAACGAGAGAGAAACCGGCGGCGGCACCGAAACCATAGATAGCGGATTGTAAAAAATCGTGTGATTGATTGATATTCAGCAGTGCCACACCCAGTACAGCACAGTTAGTCGTAATTAACGGCAAGAAAATACCCAATAACCGGTATAACGTTGGGCTAGTTTTGCGTACAACAAGCTCGGTGAATTGCACCACAACCGCAATGACAAGAATAAAGCTCAGGGTACGCAAATAGATTAAATCCAGTGGTAACAAAATAAAGGTATTCACCAGCCATGAACATACGGAGGCTAGTGTCATAACGAATGTTGTCGCAAATCCCATCCCGATGGCAGTTTCCAGCTTTTTAGAGACGCCCATGAAAGGGCATAAGCCGAGGAATTTCACCAAGACGAAATTGTTCACCAATACGGTTCCAACAAATAAAAGAAAATAGTCAGTCATTGCTGTGCCTGAAAATGAGTTTGTTGATTTTTTATTAAATTATAAGTATGCCCTTGTCTTACCAGGGGCAATCTATTGTTAATGATAACAACCAAAGAAAGTTGAGGTTATCGATCTTGTGTGAAAGTCATTTTGACTCGATGAGAGCGTTTAATGTAGGGGACAAAAATAGCGGTTGCCAATAGTGGCCATGCTAATGCACGCAAAGCCATTTGATCAGGAATAGGGGAGAAAGCGAAAGTTTTCAATGCAATTAATACGGTAATAATAAGCCAAATAATAAAAGTTTTCGGGAATCTTTTTGATCGCATGAAAAGCAGTTTCAATACCCATAGGGTGAAACACCACATTACCGCAGTAATGGCGACAGAAAGAAACCACATTAAAGTAAAGTGATTATTACCGGCACTCAATGCATTGTTTTGACTAAAAAATGCCAGAATATATAGGGCGAGCATGACACTGGCACTGAGAAAGGTCGTAATCAGATAAGCCGCCGGAGCCAGAACCCAACCATTAATTCGGTGATAATCATTGGTTTGATACATAAATCATTCCATTCGAAGCTATATGAAAAAAGAATAATAGGCGATCCTGATGAGTTAGGAAATAGATTGATTGAAAGATCTTCAAGGATAGATTCAGAGATAATTTGCGCAACGGTCATCACCGATGATATTTTTTACGCATGCTGAATTGCTGCATATTATTAATGAGTTTGAGAGGCTGTTATGCGTGAGCTGTTAAAGGTTGGGCTGGTGGGGTATGGTTATGCGAGTAAAACGTTCCATGCACCGTTAATTGCTGGCACTGCTGGTGTTAACTTGGCCGCCATTTCCAGTAGTGATGCTGAGAAAGTGAAATCAGATTGGCCAAATATCCCGGTGGTATCCCGCTCTGAGGATCTTTTTAATGATCCTGACATTGATTTAATCGTTATTCCGACACCTAATGATACGCATTATCCTCTGGCGCGGAAGGCATTGGCAGCGGGTAAGCATGTTGTGGTGGATAAACCGTTTACTATCACAGTTGAACAAGCTGAATCTTTGAAAGAGCAGGCAGAGAAGGCGGATTTATTACTTTCTGTATTTCATAACCGCCGTTGGGATTCCGGTTTCCTGACGATAAAATCGTTAATTAGAGAGAATCGTCTAGGCAAATTAAAATATTTTGCCGCCCATTTTGATCGTTATCGCCCGGTTATACGTCAAAGATGGCGTGAAGCGGCAGGGCAAGGAAGTGGTATTTGGTATGATTTAGGCCCTCACTTACTCGATCAGGCGGTTCAACTGTTTGGTAAACCGCAATCTATTACGGCTGATTTGGCGATGATCCGCCCACAAGCCGAAGCGGTAGATTATTTCCACGTGTTGTTGAATTATCCTGATGTCAAAGTGGTTCTTCATGCAACAACCGTGGCGGCGGCTGAATCTGCGGTTTATACGTTGCATGGTATGGAAGGCAGTTACGTGAAATATGGTCTTGATCCTCAGGAAGAACGATTAAAAGCAGGGGAAAGTCCGCTACATGCCGATTGGGGATATGATATTCGTGATGGGATTGTGACGCTGTCACGTGGAGAGGAATTAGTCACTGAATATGTGCCGACTTTGCCCGGTAATTATCCTGCTTATTATGCTGCGATCCGTGATGCGATTATGCTAGGTAAACCTAATCCAGTCACGGCAAATGAAGCTATTCAAATCATGAAATTAATTGAGGCAGGTATTCAGTCCGCAAAACAGCAATGTACAGTGGCAGTGTAAACTTATATTTTGTTGTCACTTTCTATATTATCAATTAGCCTGGTTTGCCGGGCTAATTATTTGCAAAGCAAGGAAAATGATGAATGACTTGGTGGCAAAGGTTAAGAATAGATCCTTTTTTGATGATATTAGTGACAGTGGTTGTCATTGCGACATTTTTTCCTTGTGAAGGGGAAATTAAAGTCTGGTTTCAACGATTAACTACAGCGGCTATTGCTCTGCTGTTCTTTATGCATGGTGCTAAATTATCTCGTCAAGCTATTATTGCCGGCATGGGACATTGGCGGCTTCATCTGGTAGTTTTTCTCAGTACCTTTGTCTTATTCCCGATTATTGGATTAGGGTTGAATTTGCTAGTACCCGAAATCATGACATCAACGGTTTATTGGGGATTCCTTTATCTTTGTGCATTACCGGCTACGGTTCAGTCAGCTATTGCTTTTACCTCGGTTGCTGGTGGTAATGTTGCCGCTGCTATTTGCAGTGCTTCAGCATCCAGTATTCTGGGCGTGTTTTTATCGCCAATATTAGTTGGACTGATGATTCATATCCAGGGCGAGGGCGGCCCCGATACGCTGGAAGCAATAAAATCCATAATGCTTCAATTGATGGTTCCCTTTATTATCGGGCATCTGTCACGGCCATTAATTGCCGGTTGGGTAGAGAAACATAAAAAGTGGGTCAATATAACTGACCGGTCATCAATTCTTTTGGTGGTTTATGTGGCGTTTAGCGAGGCGGTTGTAGAAGGTATTTGGCATAAGATTGATGGTTATTCGTTACTCGTGATTGGGGTTATTTGCTGCATTATGCTGGCGATTGTATTGATGATTAATACTTATACCGCTCGCTGGCTAGGTTTTAATAAAGAAGACGAAATTACAATTGTCTTTTGTGGATCAAAAAAGAGTCTGGCTAATGGTGTGCCAATGGCGAATGTTTTATTCCCTGCTGCGACGGTTGGTGTGATGCTGTTGCCGTTGATGATTTTTCATCAAATTCAGTTGATGGTGTGTGCAGTATTGGCACAACGTTATGCTAAGAGGTTAAGACGGAAATAGATATGTAATATTGGGCTGTGGAGCTTAAATTATAAGTTTCTGCTGAAATTTTTCCATCACTACACTATTCACATACTTTCGCCATCTTTAACCGATGAAGATATATTTCAATGCTGCGATGACAACCGCAATGCCAACGGCTAATATCAGTTTCTTCATCCAATCTAAATCTGTTTTTATAATATTAATATCGGTTTTAATGCTTTCGGTAGCAGCTGTCAGATCTGCTTTGGTGGCGGCACTTTTTTCAGACTGCTCATCGTTAAAACCCGATGCTTTGAGTGCTTTAACTGCTGTAAGTGTATTCATTGTAAGTGAAGCCATTCTTTCATCCTCTAAAACATAAGACAGTTGATTGATTACGTTTAAAGTAAGAATAAGACCATAAGGACACGAATGCAACACGACAGTAAATGAGTTTACCATCACCCTGTGAAGAGAAGGCAGGTAAGGTGTGCATTTAGAGAGTAATGGCTTGTTTTTTATCATTTGCCCCCATTCTAAACGAAGGAGATAAAGAGGTTTGAATAGTCGTTGTGAACATAGGAATACCGTTGAATGATACTGTCATTTGGGTTCCAATGTTTTTATTGATTAGAGCATTAAATCGAGGAAAACATGGTTTATCTTTTTTTACTACTACTGATAACTCATTATTCATTCCATCATGTGATCCTAAATAATCAATTTGATCTGTACACGCTTGAGTTAAGATAAATTTGTCACCAGATAAAAATTCAAATTTTAACCCTTCTTTCGTTTGAGTTAGCCTATTTCGATTGTTTTTATCGGAACATCCGGTTATTGCGGAGAGGAACATCATAATAACAAATAGATTTTTCATAATTTCGAACCTGTCATAATTTAAGAACCACAGTTTGGCGACGCTTTAGGGTGCTAGGTGAAACTTCTTTGACTGTTTTGCTGCAATAAGTACCCCAAGGTAATGAGATGGTTCCCCTCACTCTAACGGCAGTATATTAGCAGAGTGATTATCTTTGATAAGAGGCTACCATCATGAACACTATCGCACTGATTGGCATCGATCTCGGCAAGCATTCTTTTCATGTCCATTGTCAGGAGCAATCGGGAAAAGCTCTGCTACGTAAAAAATTCACCCGAACTAAATTGATGGAATTCTTAGCCGATTGCTCTCCGGCAACGGTTGTGATGGAAGCCTGTGCTGGCGCGCATTTCATGGCAAGGCGGATCGCTGATTTGGGGCATGAGGCTAA
>NZ_NMQR01000027.1 GCF_003545805.1 Photorhabdus sp. CRCIA-P01
GTTCGTTGCCTTTAGATGTGGAGCGGGCTGCCACGGCAATAAGAAAGCATTGGTCAGTGGAAAATGAGCTACACTGGGTTTTAGACGTCATCTTTCGGGAAGATGCTATCTCGCTTAAAGATCCTGATGGTGCAGCACAAATGGCTCTTTTTAATCGAATAGCATTAAATGTGATTAAACAAAATACGAGTATAAAAGATAGTCAAGCAGCGAAACGTCGAAGAGCGACTTGGTCAGGAGAATTTCGTAGCCAGCTTCTCTTTGATTAAATTAAATACAAAGTGGAATCCCGCCCTGCCATCCAGCTAATAGTTAGTATCGTCTAACCTTTAATCGAACGGAGGGTAAATTATTCTATGTTTTCCCATTGAGTACTCAGTATGATACCCAAATACCATTATGATAATCATAATATATACTTACAATGAATATCTCTGGTAAGAAATATCAATTAGATAATTATTTCAGTAATGAAAAAATTTAACAAAGAAAGGTTACATATTATCTTAATAAAAAAAGAATTCCGTTAACTTATAAAGGAACGAATTATGAAAAGACGTACATTTATTGGCGTGGCTGCGGGTGCGGCTATTGGCAGTGTCATACCCACCGTTAACGCTCGCACTGATAGTAACCGCCTGTTTGGCGTGCCACGTTCATTACTCTCTCCGGGGGAAGTTGAAGAAAATAAGCTCAGGCTGTCAATGTCAAACGCCAAACTCCCGGTTGAAGTTTGGGAAGAGATCATCACCTATAACCGATTCTGGGAAACCCTACGACAGCAGCCCGATTTAGCATTAGAATACCGGGAATCACCGGAAAAAGTGTTGGCTGAATTTGGCATAGACAAAGATATCGTTAGCCCCGGCTCCGCAGAGGAATTACTGTTATTCATCACTTATGACAAAGACTTAATGAATGCGGTAAAAACCAACGACTATGAAGCGCTCTTTTCCCACCTAAAAACCTATGGTTTAAACGAAAGGGGCTCAAGTCTGAGAAGCCGAATCAATCATCATCTCAATCAAGATGCCAGCCTTGTCGCACATTTTAAAGAACACATCGACTCCTATCAGCTCCAAGATACCGACAGTCCTCCTCTTATCCGGCTGAAAGAAATTCTGGAACCCTTAAACCATGAAGATGACACCAGTATTGAGATTGCTCGCCTGGTGGTAGGGGCAAATGTCGTTGCTGCGGTTAACGTGGCTGTCGGCACCCGAGTTGTCGCGGCAGTGAATGCGGCGGCGGCAGTTAACGTAGCAGCCTACTTGAGCCTGGCGGTACAAGTAGCGGTCACTGTATGCATGGCAAATTATTTACCCAAAATTGATCATAGCGACCTTTCAACCGGCACGGCTTCTCTTCACCTTGCCAGACTCTATAACAACCAAGAAATGGTCGATACACTGGTCAAAGAAGCGGTCAGAAGGGAAATCACCGCTTGCCTGTTTGCAGCGCAAAAGTGTGGTTATATCAATCTGCCCACAACACGCGAAGAACGCAAAGAAGTGATTCATCTCTTTACCGAATTGTCTTTAGGAATGGCAGCAGCATGAATAATATCGTGGGATTAAATCCAGACTTCAAAGTCATATTAATGAATGTCGCGACGCTCGTCCTGATCGCTTTAGTTTTTCTGCCTGTACCATACTGGCTCAGTAACAGCAATCCCAATAAGCTGGCGGCAAGTATTGCGACAACTCTCTTTGTCATCATTGCCTTATTTGTAGGCTATCAACTGTTATCAAATAAAGCCGTGGTCAAGGAAGGAAAATTATTGATGAAGTCCGGGGTATATTCACACGAATGGGTTATTTCCTCATTACGCCAGGAAGAAGGCGTTTCCCTGGAAGATTTTAGTCGCAGTAATGGTATACATATTATCCATTATTCGTCTGGATACTACCACAAGGGACAAAACAAATATTTCATTCTGCGTGTCAGCAAGCGCCCTCTGATCTGCTTTAGCTCAGAAGGTAATATTGGGTTATGCATAGATGAATCTATTTTTGGAAAAATAAAGGGCGAGTTGCAAGGTGAAATATAGTCTGGAGCCGCAAGATAATGGAATATAGTGACAATTATTGGCCGTTGAATTATACCCAGCTCCGCTTAGCTATTGCTAACACTGTTGCTGACGATAAGTCTGTCTTCAATGTCGGTGAATTCGTCAGCTTCCGTGATAATATTAATCTGGCAAGATTGAAGCAGTCCATTATCACCATTCATCACTTCAATGATGGTTTTTCCTTACGTTACCGTATTGCTGAACACAATATTTTTCAGGAAAAGGGATCTACACCCGTCGAAATTATACCAATAAAACTGTCGGATCCCGCAGTAGAACCAGCAGCAAAAGCTGATTTTGCCAAAAGAACAGCTCAACCGCTAGCGCCTGAAAAAGGGGTGACGATAAGGCATTATCTTTATTTTAATGATGTTGGTTGCTGTTTTTGGGGGATCATTGCTCACCATATCGCCACAGATTATTGGGGCATAGGTCAGTTGATTCACGATGTTTTGTCTTGCTATGAACAACAAGCATTCCACT
This sequence comes from Photorhabdus sp. CRCIA-P01, assembly GCF_003545805.1. GTDB lineage: Bacteria > Pseudomonadota > Gammaproteobacteria > Enterobacterales > Enterobacteriaceae > Photorhabdus > Photorhabdus antumapuensis. Next base: position 2,555 of record NZ_NMQR01000027.1, read on the forward strand.
CAACATCAGCGCCTATTTTTACCTATCAGGCTTACCTTGACGATGTTAAATATAAAGCAAACGTGCATTATGCCAACAACAAAGAGTATTGGAATAACTACCTCAACCAACTGCCCAAATTAGAGGATTATGCCCGTAAACGCCTATTTCCCTCAAAAGCAATTAAAGTAAGCCGGACGCTCACCGCAAACAACGGTGGTTTTACCTTTAATGATAAATTAATGATGATATTGGCACTATGTCTGCAAATGACCAAACGAGGTCGCTTATCAACAAGTATCATCAATTTACCTTTCTCTAATCGACGTGATAAAGGAGAATACCGCTATTATCGCCCGACAATGAACACCTTGCCTCTTATGGTTTCTTTAGCCCCGCAAGCAACAATAAAACAGATCCTCGTAGCAATGCAGTCGCAAATTAGCCTGCATAGCAAGCATAGCCGTATTGATATAAATGATTTAAATCATGAAGCAATCAGTCGAGCAGATCAATTCACTGCCGCTCCCTATGTTAATCTGCTACATGAGCTTGAACATGATCTTATGAAAGATAATCGCGCCATTCGCGGTTGTATGACTTCCGGCGCAGTCAACAATTATGGTATTAATATCCGGTTTTCTCCTGATGGAAAATCAGCATTAGTTGAATTGGATGTGGGGAGCCGACTATATAGTTATTTTGCCGCCCATACTCTGATCGACGATTATTTACGTATTTATAGTACTATTGCAGAAAATATTAATGAAACGGTTGAGATATATTGGGGAAAATATAAAGAAATTGAACCAATGGATAATATTATATCTAGCCTGGATAACCCCGAAAATATTGTCATTAATCACCCTATTAAAGAGAATATTATTGCCAGAATAGCACAAGTCGTTGCAGTATCGCCGGACAAAAAATCAGTCATTTATGGGGATCAAGCAGAAATAAACGCCGTGCATTGCCTTAATTACCATGAACTTTACCACAAATTATTAACTTTCAGTCAATTGATATTATCCTGCCCTCTACAAAACCGAAGGGTAGCAGTGTTATTACCCAGAGGGATGGATTCCTTATTATCTCTATTATCAATCCATACTGCGGGACTCTGTTTTGTCCCAATCAATATGACATTTGGGCAAGAAGAAATTAATAGCATATTAGATGGCCTGAATATTTCTTTATTAATTACTGCCTATCGCTACCATGAAAAAGTAAGCGGTATTAATAATACTCATCTTCTCTTTATTGAAGATATAGAAAATCGCCCTTCCGAAATATTCCTGGGGAATGATATAAAACGCCCCGCGGCTCAAGAGGATGAAGCCTATATCTTTCTCACATCAGGCACCACGGGTGTACCGAAAGCAGTACCGATAACGTTTAAGGGGCTTTATGCCTATTTAGCTGCAATGACAGAGCAGTATGATATTAAACAAGATGACGTTATTCTCAATTTCAGCACACCCGTTTTCGATGCTTATATTGAAGAGGTGTTTGGCTGTTTTTATCAAAGCGCCACGTTAGCCATTGCCAGTGATCACATGATCGTTGAGCTTAATGCACTGTTTTCATTTTGCCATGCACAATCAGTCACTATAGTTAATTTTCCTACCAATTATTGGCATCAAATTGTCTTTTTCCTACATGCAGCCATTAAAGAATTAGCGCCTTCGATTAGAATAACAATTATCGGTGGCGATCTGGCAATGGATAAAGCCATTCATCATTGGTTGGAAAAAGTAGGATGTGGCATTTCTCTGATTAACTCTTATGGCCCAACAGAATGTTGCGTTGTGGCTAGCAGTCACAAAATAGATGATAAATTTCAACCCGGTAATATCATTGGCAAAGCGCTAGCAAATACCACTATCGTTATTCGGGAATATGGAACTGACAAGATCATCAATGGCAGTAATGGAGAAATATGTATCCGTGGCGATTCTATCTGTACCGGATATATTAACGATAATCAGTCAACTTCACGTAAATTCTTACAATTGAACGATGGAGAAATCTATTATTTAACCGGAGACCGTGGATTTTACGATGCCCAAGGGAATTTAAATTTTATTGGCCGCCTGGATAAAGAGCGTAAAATTGACGGAAAACGTGTCGATCTGGATGAAATGCAAAAATTACTTACAACGGCGATTAATATTGATGACATTCATTTAACGATAAAAGAAAATGAAACGGGGTACCAATATATTAATATATTTATACCTGATGGATCATGCTCAATTACACGTCACGAAATCGTTTCATTCTTGCGTGGATGTTATCCAAAATTACAGGTGCCTTTTATTGTCGAATTAGCCTCATCCAACGATGCTGCTCCAGTGTCAGAGTTGAATAAAGAAGATAATATTTCTCAAATTAAAAGGGAAAAACGAGAAATATTTTTTACTCTATGGCGAGAAGTTTTTGGCGATAGCGATAGCGTTATTAATGAAGAGACTAATTTCTTTGACGCAGGTGGTACTTCGCTTAAAGCATTATTGTTAATTAATAAGATCCAGCAACGTTTTAATTGTTCTATTCACCTGGAAGATTTCTATCACGCTCCTAGATTAGGTTATCTATTACAATCTGTCATTCAACAAGGGAAAATACCGGTTTTAATCGATAAAAATAGCACTTGCCTGACAGAACAACACGACCAGTATTATTGGATCATCGATACTATCTCTAATCGTTCAGGCGCTCATAATATCCCGTTATATTATCATCTAACCGGTGATATTGATTTAAAGAAACTACGTTATGCTTTGCTGTATACCATGCAATATTTCCCTGCTCTCTGCCAAAGAGTCACCATAACAGATGGGCAACTCTCTTTAACCTTCTCACCGGCTATCGAAGAGAACCTACCTTTCGAATATATCGATTTAACTCATGCTACCGGCATCAATATTGAAATTTCATTACGCAAGATCTTAAATGATATGGCATTTAAGCCGATGGCGTTACAGGATAATCCACCGGTATATTTTAAGTTATTGAAAATAGCAGAACATGAGCACTACCTTTTATTAAATTTCCATCATGCATTTTGTGACGGGATGTCGATTGCTCACGTGTTGCAAAAATTATCTTCCGCTTACGCAGATAATGTACCAAAGATTGCAGCCGCGACGGAAACAGGCATTAATGTCATTAATGTCATTAATCAGCGCATGTCAGACGAAACATTAAATTTTTGGACAGAAAAATTGTTCAATGTACTTTCAGTTGCCGGACAGCGTAATGATACATCAGAAACTCATCAGAGGATCCGGGGCCGACGTTATTCAATGCCGTTGTCTCCTCAATTAATTGCCGCACTATCCAGCACGCGGAAAAAATATGCGGTGACTCTGGAACATATTGTGATTGGCGCATTTCTAATGACCATTAACTCATTACTCAATAAAGATGAGATTATCGTAGGTATTCCTTGTGCCAACCGCGTTCCTCCCATACCGTTTGACAATGTTGGTAGCTTCGCAACAACACTACTGCTGCCCTATATTACGGCGGAAACTTCGCTGATTAACGTATCCAGATATGTCCGCGATTTTCTGGCGGACGCGAATAAACATTCCAATATCTCACTGGCCTATTTAAAACAACATCTTCATCACCACCACAGTATGCAATTACCGGAAATCACCTATTATTTTTCTTCTCAAATAGGATTTGAGACTGGTTTATATCTTGGTGAAATCCATTGCACCAAGGAAAAAATCAAGGGGCTTAAGCCTAAAGGAGATATTGCGCTCGAACTGATCAATTCACCAACTGGGATAGGTCTGGAATGGCTCTACGATGATGATATTTTCTCTGAAGATATCATCAGCGACATGGGGCTGTTTTTGATTGATTTATTGGATTGCATAGGCACTCAGCATGACCTGATGCCTGACGATTCGAAACGATAACAAATAGTAAAGTGGATGCTGATTGTGCTGGTCAAAAAAAAGAAATGGGTGGTTATCACCATCGCCATGATCGTTTTTCTTACCGTGCTTTATAACAACTTTAGCCAAAAAGAGACATCTACGGTTATGGCAGAACAAATCGTCACCGGAACATTAGGTGATGTTATTACTACGGTAAATGCTGCCGGTGTTATACAACCAACCAGTCAGGTCAATGTTGGTAGCCAAATCTCAGGCCAGTTAACCAAGTTATATGTTGAAGTCGGGGATATCGTCGAAACAGGTAAGCGGGTCGCCAGCATTGATGATACTTTTTATCGTACTAAAGTTGAGGCAAGCCGAGCGCGACTAGAAAAATTGCGAGCCATGTTGCAGGAGGAGCAATACGCTTATCAACTTCTGGTCATCACGGAAAAGCGCCAAAGAGAGCTTAACTTGCGCTCCGCAACCAGCCAGCAACTGCTGGATGAGGCTGCTTTTGGCGTCAAGAAAAGTCAGGCAAGAATTGAAAGCCTCAAAGCAGACATCAGGCAAAATGAACATATTTTGCATAGTGAAGAAGTCAGCCTCAGTTATACCCAAATCTATTCGCCTATTGCCGGCGTAGTGACTGCAATCCATGTTGACCCTGGGCAAACTCTGAATGTCAATCAACAGACACCGGTCCTCATGCAAATTGCCGACCTCAAAAATATGACTGTTTATGCAAAAGTTTCCGAAGCAGATATTAACCAAATCGTCACGGGGCAAAAAGCCTCCTTCAAGATCTATAGTACAAATCAGCATATATGGCACGGTAATGTTAAGAAGATTATGTATAAGCCCGATCTCATTAATAATGCCGTTTATTATACGGTGCTATTCGATGTCCCTAATGATAATTTCCTGCTCAAGCCCAGTATGAGCGCGGATGTCACTATTGTGACCCACGAAAGCATCGGAGTAGTAACCATACCCAGTGACATACTGAATAATAAACGACATCAACCTTTGAACGATGATCTAACGACCTATTTTTTACGTGAAATGAGAGAGGAAAATATCGTAGTAAGAAAATTACTCATCGGTCATAACAATGGAAGACGTTCAGTCGTTGTCAGCGGATTGCAGAATAACGAGCAGATCGTTGTACTTTCCAAACAAGATAATCTTGGGAAGAGCCAAAATGATAACGCTAAATAATATCTGCAAAACCTACGGCAATGAGGGTAAACAGCATCTTGTCTTGAAAGATATTTGCTTAACCATAGACCAGAATGATTATGTTGCTATTCTTGGTCGCTCCGGTTCAGGGAAAAGTACCTTATTGAATATAATAGGGCTTTTGGATCTCGCCAGTGCGGGAGAATATCTTATTGACGATCTCACGGTAATTCAGCAAAAGATCCACTCATTGGCGCTTTTACGGCGAAAATATTTTGGCTTTGTCTTCCAGAATTATAACCTGCTCGAAAACTACCGCATTGATGAAAACATCTTGATGCCCATGTACTACTTAAAAAGAAACTTCGATTATGACAGAGAACATTTTCATTACTTAATCGATCGCCTCCAACTTGACAATTTATTAGATAAATACCCGCGCCATCTGTCAGGAGGAGAACAACAACGCGTTGCTGTCGCTCGCGCTTTGATCAACAATCCAAAGTTTATTATTGCCGATGAACCTACCGGCGCGTTAGATACCACTAATGCGACCAATCTCATGCAGCTTTTTGCTGAATTACATCATAATGGATGCGGCATTATCCTAGTAACACATGATCAAGCTATCGCCAAATATGCCAAACGCAAACTATATTTAGATAATGGTTGTCTGGTGACTCAATGAGTATGAGTAAAATAACCTTAAAATTCAACATTTATTCGATGGTTATCCTGTTTAACCTCAAGATGACGGTACGCTCTCTTACCGCTCATAAAACACGGGTCTTCTTGACGCTATTATGCATTGCTATCGGGGTAGCTTCGATTGTGATCATGCAAGCAATTGGTACAGAAACCAAGCATCATATTGTTAAGATGGTCTCTTCAATGGGAAGCAATATCATTTCAGTAAAATACAAGAGACAAGAAAACGGCGCTTTCGATTCCCATCATGATTATCTGACACCAGAGGATATAACGTCACTTTCAGGTAATCCCCATATTAGCCACAGCACCCTATTTTACGCTGCGCCAGGAACGATAGTTTCTCCACAAGGCACTGCTGATGTTCAATTAATTGGTGCCAATGCAGATATCGCGATTATCCGTAATCTGGTAATTGATCGTGGACGTTTTTACACATTACAAGACGATGCTGCCCTAGCAAATGTTGTTGTTTTGGGGGCCTCTCTGGCCGAACGACTTTTTCCACAAAAAGAAACCGCATTCGAGCAAAGCATCAAGATCAACGACATCTCAATGCAAGTTATCGGTATCTTGACACAGAAAGGCGAAGGTATGGATGCAGGAGTAGATAATGCCGCCTTTTTGCCAAGCAACAGCTATCTGGTACGGCTGTTCGGCAATACGCCTCCTAGTGGCATGGCGTTGAAAGCCAAAGACGCCTCTCATATTGAATCAGTTAAATACGCTGTTGAAGAACGGTTGTCACGGTTTAAACATCAACAAAGCTACGAGATACGTAATACCACGGAATTGTTGAAAACGTTGCATGAAACTCAGTCAAAAATTAATCTTTTCCTATTGTCAATATCGTCAGTAACCCTCTTTGTCGCGGGTGTCAGTGTCATGAATACCATTCTCATCAGTGTTAGAGAACGTAGAAGAGAGATAGGTATACGGCTTGCCGTAGGAGCAAGTTATTCTGATATTTTTTACCAGTTTCTTACTGAAGCATTTTTGATTTCATTATCGGGAACACTATTAGGGCTGTTATTCTCATTTATCGGTTTCAGAATTTTATTACTATTTGATATTACGGTTGGTTTCTCTTTCTATTCCTTTTTATTAGCTTCCCTTGCAGCCTGCTTCATTACCGTCGTGTTTGGTGTATATCCATCACATCGCGCAGCCGCATCGGCGCCAATCGAAGGGATCAGAGAGTTGTAGCTTGTTTTATTTAATACAAATTTTTTTGGAGGAATAATGAAAGATCAGCTTCTCTATGAGATTTTACATCGAGAAATCAGAGCACTTTACCCGGAAGTAGAGACAATACCGGAGGATGAAAATCTTTTTGATATCGGTTTCGATTCGATAAAAATGCTGATGCTGGTTGATCGGCTAAATTATGCGGGGTACCCAATTAACTTTGCAGATTTAGCCCGCTGGCCGACAATCAACGATTGGGTCAAACTGCTCGAAAAAGATAAATAGCGCTGTCTATTTCATTGACGAATGGTGGATGATCCATACAGCCAAATCTGCAATTACCTGCACCGGGATCTGACCTGGTTGCAGATAATCCTCTCCACCATCACATCCTATTGTAGGCAATAAAATATGATTCAATCCAGTGTAGAGTTTGAACTCTGCCTGCTTATTATTTTGCAGGGCAGTTTGCCACATCGTGAAATCAACATTATGCAAAATCTGGAAATCCTGATCTCCCTGAGCAAAAAATAACGGTATTGCAGGCAAGCTGTTTAAGCAGCCAAATGCATGATAATTCTCAATCTGTTTGAGATAACTATCCGGCACTGACAAAAAGCTCTCAAGAGATACTGTATCTTGCCCTTTCCCACTGGGTAATTGGGATAAAATCACCCGGAGTAAATTACGGAAAGGCGCCGCCAACATCGCAATGCCCGTAACATTTAAACCCGATTTTTGCTGTAAGTTCTTTGCAATTAATGGGCTGACATATCCGCCGAAACTGTGCCCAACCAGAAATACTGGCATATCGTGAAATTCAATATGTCCCATTAAACCGGTCAGAATATTACAAGCATCGTCAACAATTTCCGTATTGAGATCGACAACCTCAGGGCCCATATTTCTCTGCCGGATACGGTAATAGCGTTTGTCAAAACGTACACTCGCAATGCCATATTGACTTAATTCATGTGCCAACATACGAAATAGTGGATTAGGCCCAACATCATAATCCATCGAATGCGGACCAGAACCCGCAAGCAATAGTACAAGTGCTTTGGCAGTATGGGGTGATGGTAAACATACCAAACCATCCGGGACATCTCTAAGACCAAACGTCTTTAACGTTTTTTCGATAAAAATACCCTGTTTTGCATACGCATCAGGTATTGGGCATTGAGATAATGTGAGAGAATCAATTTGCCGATCTTTAATCCCAATATAAAGATTGAGCTTTCCATTGAGAGTATTTAGCCGTAGATGACAAGCACCTTGCTGCTGATAAATAATATCAATATCTGAGTTACACAAACTGTCTGCCAATATAGTTAAAGCTAAATCATCAGCCGCCATACGCAATGATTCATTCATTAATTCCCTGGCTACTTCCCATTGCTCATTAAGCAATGTGGTTATTAATATCTGTATTTCACTTTCCAATGTGGCAATTAAGTTCTTAATAAGCATGTAATTACTCAACTTCCTACGGCCACAACCGCGATGTATGCACTAAAGCTAAAATCCAGACAGTTTCACTACTAATCTCATAAACCAGTCGATAGTGTTCGTGTGGAAAAAATTCCAAAGTACCAGAGATCTCTCCGGCATGACCGATATAAGGGAAATCTGCTAATCGATCAGCCGCTGACTCAAACAGTTCGTCCATTTTGAGTGCAGCGTCTGGATTTCTTACAATAAGGTACTCCCATATTGCCTCGCTATCGCAAAGCGCCTGAGGTGTCCAAATTACGTTCACTTACGAGCCTTAACCTGTTCTCTTCGAGCCGCAAAAATCGCTTTTACGTCGCTATGTTCAACACCATTACCCTCTTTTACAGATTGGCGTGCGATATCAACCTTTTCCTGAAGGAAAGCACGATATTTATGACGCTGGACATATTCATGCATCAGTTCACGGACAACTTGAGAAGCTGGGCGGTGTTCTGCTGCCGTAGCAGCCATAAAGTGATCACGCAGATCTGATTCAAGTTTCATAGTAAAAACAGCTTGTTTACCCATAGTCCCTCCTCGTTTGATATAAAAAAATATATACCATTTCATTATTGACATCCACTCCTACCGACTTAGCCAGGAGTGGATATCCAATGGATTATGGTGACTCTCTCCGCTGTTGAACGGTAACAATATGATCCGCTTTAGCGAGAAGATCGGCATTATGCGAGACAACAATCCACAAACCAGGCCAATGCTCAGGTAAAACAGTCCATAAACGACGGGCTGTATCCATATCTAATGACGAATCGCAGTTATCAACAATATAAACATCAGCGGGACGACATAACATCCGGGCTAATGCCAAACGCTGACGCTGGCCGCCAGATAATTGACCGGCACGACCAGAATTAATGACGGTATCGAGCCCTCCTGGCAATTCATATGAGCCGGGCGTCAAACCTACCGCCTCCAGCGCCCGCACCATGACATCATCATCGATATCTTTATCACCCAACGCGAGGTTTTGCCTTACAGTTCCACCAAAAAAACCGGCTTTCTGTCTGGCATATCCAATACGTGGATTCCGCCACCAGTTTTCATTTCCCAGAACTTCTCGGTTATTCCAAAGTACACTGCCGGAACTGGATTTTTCCAGACCAATCAGGTAACGCAAAAAGGTGGTTTTACCCGAACCAATATCACCAACAATGCCAATAACCTGATTAGCTGTTGCCTCAAATGAAACAGGGAGTTGAGTTTTTGAATATGCCAGATGATTAACGCTCAGCTTATGCAGAATTTCATCTTGCTCATACTCTTTGGTCTCTTTTTTATCTACTTTATTCGCCAGAAACTGTCTGATTCGCCCATAACACACATCAGCATTTTTATAATAGGCAACTGACCGACCAAAGAAGAGTATCTGTTCACTGATCCAACCGATATAGGTCAAAAATAGTGCCAGATTCCCTACAGTAAAACTGCCATCAACGATTCGTTTACTCACTATCAATAAGACAGCCGACGTCCCAAGTATGACAATATTTTTGAACAACCCAGAAAGAAGGTCAGTAAATACCTGATGTTTGGCTTGAATAGCTCGTCGATTGACAAATTTCTGCGATAACCGCTCAATCTGCCCCTCCATTTTGTTGCCAAGGCGCAGGTCGCGTATACCCGTTAAGACGTCAGTAATCTTGCCGGCAATATCCCCTTGCGATTGACGTTTACTCTGCTGTAAATTCCCTACCTTGCGTTTAAGTATCACCCCGACCCAGAGGCCCACAATCATAGGCATAAGAGCAAGTGTGGTTATTATGTCAGTGTTGATAAGCACAACTAATGCGATAATTAAAAGTAATGCACGGTAAATAAAATCAGAGGTCCAACTCAGAAATTCCGCAATTTCATCACTATCATCACGGATACGGTTTAAAATATCGCCTTGAGAAAAAGTCTGTCTCTGATTGCGGGAACAATGGCTCACGCCCCATAAAACCCGCTCTTTCAGGTAAGCACTGACTTTGAAAATTAACGTAAAGTCAAAGGTTAACCCTAGGAATAGAAACAATGATCGCAAGACCATTGTGGCAATCGCCGAGGCAAGTAACCACCAGACCACAGGGTTAGTCGGCTCATTCATCGCTCTATCGAGTAATTTACTGATTAAGTAACCAATCAACAGAGGAAAACCATGCATCAGTGTCCACACGAACATGGTAATGAAATAGAGAGGAGCAAACTTTTTTATCAGCTCAATCAAGGCTGGTAACATTTTAAGTTTAGTTGATACATTGGAGGATATAGTCATACCATAAGCCCATGATTACTCGTTAACATTGCGATTTCTGTTTCAGGGATTCGTTGTTGAATCCGCCCATCATCGATAATGATAATTTCATCAACCACCGAAAGTGTGTGAAGGCGATGTGCAACCATCACGACAGTACGATTGTGGCTTAACTTTTCAAGTAATTTCAGCCAACTCTCTTCCGTTCGCGGATCAAGTTGAGAAGTTCCTTCATCAATAATGACCAACGAGCAATGCTGTAACATCACTCTGGCACCCGCTATCATTTGAATTTCTCCTGCTGATAGCATCAGACCATTAGTACCAACCGGTGTATCAAGACCATCAGGTAATGCCCTAACCCATTCAAGCGCATCTAATTCCTGGAGAACCTCCCAAATTTGATCGTCAGATATTTCATTGCTGAAAAGCGTTAAATTTTCCCGCAATGTTGCGGAAAACAGATGAGTACGCTGACTCAAGACAGCAATCTTTTTCGCAAACTCTTCCGGCTTAATCGTTGAGACATCGACATTACCCATTGTTACTCTGCCTGAATCGGGTCGCGCGAATCCACACATCAAATTAAGAAGGGTACTTTTCCCCGCCCCCGTTCTACCAATAATGCCAATTTTGCTCCCCGGAGCGACGTAAAAATTAACGCCATGCAAAATCTGCGTTTCTTTTCCGTTATAACTGAAATCAACATTATCGAAATGGATAGAGAGAGGACCATCAGGCAGTAAATTATCCGATGATTTACCCGGGACGCCTTCATTTAACATTTTTGCCGAAAGTGACAAAGCAGCAAATAATTTCTGTATCAGCTCTATTTCTGATGACATATCCTCCACCGGCTCCCGAAGTTTATCAACGTAGAGATAAACCATCGTTAATGTACCGATGCTTAAGCTGTTCTCACCAAGTAATTGCAGCCCAAAACCAAAACCTATACCAAAACAGAGTGCAAAGAAGATCTGAGTAATTGGCCAAAAAGCCCTGCCACCAATATAAGCACTGCGTTCAAATTTGAGCAACATTGACAGCATCTTACGAAATGCAATAGCAGGCCAATGCGCCTGCGACAATGGTTGTAAATCATCCATTGCATGTAATGAATCACCGACAAAACCAAAGATTCGGGCTTTTTCATTTCGCGCAATTAACCAACGACGAACAGAAAGTCTGGTTAACTGAATCAATACATACGCCACCAGTATGACGACGACTGCTATGGCAATACCTGCCTGAGGCATGACGCTGAATATAATAACCAATGTCCCTAATGTCAGCGCTAAATTAGCAATGGCCTTGAAACCTGCTTTAGAAATCGTTTTTCCTATAATATCAGCATTACCTTCAATATTTTCCAGCAATTCTCCCTGTGATCGCCGTTCTATTTCCAATACAGGTAAAACTGTCATCACATGGTGAAAGAGCTTATATCTAATGGTATCAGCAATACCCCAACCGGCTTTGGTGCTCATGTAACTGGTTACCAAACTACCGATAACACCAATCGATGCAATAAAAACATAAATAATTGCCAACACGATAAGTTGATCAACAGTCGTTCCTGATGTCGCCTTATCAACATAATTCCGGATAATATAAGGACCGCTTAGATCGCACGATAATGTAACGGTTAAGGCCAAAAACGCACATACAACTGTCCCCTTAAATGGTATGGCACTCTGTAACAGTATCCGCCATACAGTTAAATTCTTTGACATGACGCTTTTCATCTTTAGGTTATGGCACCTCATTAAAATTAGCGATGTTATTTGCAACAATCAGTATATACCCGTTATCTTTCAAGCTGCCTCTTTGTTGGCTGCACTCACTCACCCCGGTCACATAGTTATCTATGCTCCCGGGGATTCGCTCCCTTGCCGTCGCGATGCAACTCGAAATCTATTAGGTATATGCAGCCAACATCAAGGTTATTAATAACAGATCGATCACAACAGCAAGATCTGGTTCACATTTAGCAAAATGCAATTATCGCAAAATACCCGCATTTATCACGATCTGATTGAAATGTTTATAAACGCTATCACAAGAAAATAACCGAACAATAAAATCGAGACCTTATTCTACAATGTCAATACCTTTATCAGGTCATTTAATAACCTAATTGTCAGGTACATTCTCAATACGAATAATGAACAATATATCCTTCATCTTTCAAGCTGCTGCTTTGTTGGCTGCTTTCACTCACCCCAGTCACATAGTTATCTATGCTCCCTGGGATTCATTCACTTGCCGCCGCGCTGCAACTCGAAATCTATTAGGTATAAATAACTTATTCCAAACAATGAATCATAAATGGAGTAAAAAATAGCAATAATTCCAATGAATTATAATGATTTTTACAAATATATAGCGACTATATAAATGAATTCCTATTCAATATTAACTGCCTTAAATTGCGCGTAATTTAAACAATTCATTACTACAAAGCCCTAGTCTATTCTATATCGAATTAATTCATATTAACTATTCATATTGTCAGATAATATTTGATCATAAAAGGCCAATGAAAAAATCACAACCAGAATCACTTGTGCCAATAAAAGGGCCTTTCGGCCCAAGTAATCGTTTGCGCAATTAGTCCAAAATAACACCGATACGGCGCGCTACCTCTTCATACGCTTCAATCAGACCACCAAGACTTTGGCGAAAGCGATCTTTATCCATTTTGTTCAACGTCTCTTTGTCCCACAAACGGCTACCATCAGGAGAAAATTCATCCCCCAGAACTATCTGCCCTTTGAACAAACCAAATTCCAGTTTGAAATCAACCAAAATCAAACCCGCATCATCAAACAATTTGCTCAATACCTCATTGGCCTTGTAGCTCAATTCTTTCATTTCAGCCAGATGTTCCTTGCTAACCCAATCAAAAGTTTCACAATAAGATTCATTCACCATTGGATCGTGCTTAGCATCATTTTTCAGAAACAGATCGAACAGAGGTGGATTCAATACCAGACCTTCCTCAACACCAAGGCGTCTAACTAATGACCCCGCAGCCCGATTACGCACAACACATTCAACCGGCACCATATCCAGCTTTTTAACTAATACCTCAGTGTCCGATAACAGTCGTTCCATTTGCGTCGGAACCCCTGCTTCCGCCAATTTGCTCATAATGAAATGGTTAAATTTATTATTCACCATCCCCTTACGATCAAACTGTTCAATACGTTCACCATCCAATGCTGATGTATCATTACGGAACTCCAACACTAACAAATCAGGATCATCCGTGGTGTACACCGTTTTTGCCTTTCCACGATACAACTCAGCTTTTTTTTGCATCTTATATACTCCAGAGATATTACTACCATAGATAAATAATAAAACAGATTGTCGATAAAATCCTGTCCAAAGGGCTGATTTTTTCTATAATTATCTGATTAGTCTAAAAAACAGCCAAATTTCATGCTAAAAAACCGTCTGCCTATCAATCTCAAGGCAAGCTGATGACCTTCGAAAAACTTATCCTCAAAGGTCATCTGGTAAGTAAAGCTAACAAAAAAATTGCTCGATTCTGTATTTCTGGAGCGTTAAAAACTCAAAATATCGTGAATATCTTAGCAATATGGTAACCAACGATAGTCAGCGATATTAATTTGAATTTCCTGAGTTTCAGGAAGAAATTATATGAAGGGGATATTCTTAACACAGCGCTATGTTAATAAGCTGGCCTGCACACGCAGGCCCCTTTTCAGTGAATCCCATGCAAAGCATTTTCTGTCTTGACAGAAAGGGGGGAGAATTGACCCGCTCTCAGTTCTGTCAGCGCATAAAGGAGACGTCCCATCCGGCCATTACCATCAGTGAAACCGTGAAAACCGACGACAGCAGCAAAAAGCTGTTTCCCAATCTGAGGATCTTCCTTGTCCAATGTCTCCAAATGATGTGCCAGCATTGCTGCACCGCCTATACTAGAAGGAAGGCTCCCACCGCTGATTGCTGGACCACGATAATCACGCTCTATGTTTGGAACCAGTCGATGATGAAGCTCCTTGAGGGCTTGGCTATCAGTGAGATCTTTTCCATTATGGGTATACTCCTTGAGTAGCGCTGTGAAGTTACTCCATTCGTTCCCCCCCGAAGTGGATGCCTTAAGGATCCAGGCGGTAGCACGGTCAGCATTATCCGTTAACTTACCTGGGTTATAAAACTCTTCAGAAAGGGTTTCTGCATAAATGCCCTGGCTAAGATCTTGGCCTCTTATTGCTTCTTGATGATGTTGGGCTGCCAGCAAGTTCTTCTCTTCCATCATCAAAACTGGCTCAAGACTGTCAACAGCTTTAGCAGCCGAAGGTTGCGTACGTAATTGTTCAAAACTGACAAAAGACTGCTCAGGGGCCGCCAATTTATTGGTCAGTTGAGCTGCGGCCTGGTGCCCTATCAGATCCTGTAATTTCTTACCCGTTTCTGTATTCAGTAGTGACTCGGACATAGCACACTGTAGCAAAAGAGAATGTTCAGCCAACGTTGCTTCCGTCATTTTATGGGTATCTGCTGTTTTTAACCTCTCCAGTACTTGTTCTGGTGTCCGCAAACTGCCATCCTTAAACAACATACGAGCATGGCTAACCGAATCCGTGCTCTGTAGACGCTGCTGTTGCGCCCCTTCGGTAGAAAAGAGGGTTTTAGTCACCTCTTTAGCCACTGAGGCACTACTGCCATGTAAGAAAAATTTACCTACCCCTTCAAGGAAACGGGCAAAGTGATTGCCTTTTGGATGTGTACGCAAAACCTGTTGCAGATCTGCATTAATATGATATGCATGCCCAGCAACTTGCAATTTACCTTCGTTACGAACCTGCTCTTGTATTTGTGATGAGGCATGTTGTAATGCGGTAAGATTCTTAAATTCGATCATAAATTATTCTCCTGTCATAAGACGACGGCAAGGTATTTTTCTGTGATAGTGACGATGGAAATGTATTTGCCCAAGTAATAAATTCAGACAATTCATGCTCCAACTTATTGGCCGTGAGAGGTAGCAAGGGTAATATTCTATACGCAACGACCCCAAGCTCTTGATGCCAACCAACACCAGGTAACTGATTATTTAATGGATTAAGTGCTATATTGAGCAAATAACGAAGAGTGTCAGCATCAGCTGAATCTGGAAGTACCATATCTATCTGGCCAATAATGACTAAATGTTCTTCCTGACGACGCAAAATAACAGGCATAGAGTTATCGATGAGTAAGAAGCAATTTCCCTCTTCATCAAAAGAGAGTCCATTCATACCCAATTTGGTTGCCAGTTCGGTCATTAATATATTAGTGAGATAATCATTCATAGTGGAGAAAGGAAACCCAAGCATCTTGATGATAGGATTTTAAGCTTTCAGCAATATGATGACTGTCAGATCTAGTCTATCTTTTGTATATTGGCAACCAATATTAAGCAGTTATAGATAACAGCCTTACCACAAATAAATTCAAAATTAACAATCGAATCAATTACATAGACTAGATAATATTTAGGCGCCGACTTTTCAGTAGTACCCTTTCCAAGGGAAATTGCGCTGGAAGAGACCATCTTAACCTCGCGGCAAGACCATCTTTTGTACGAGAATTCAATGAAATCAAAGCGCTCACTTAAACAGCCAGCGCTTTGTCAATAATCCGAGGGGGCTTTTCGCCCCTTTAATTAGACCTATAATCCTGTGGTCTGGCTGAAAGCAGCCTTCAACGCTGCAACCAATTCGTCATTTTGTGACTGGGTCAACGGCTTACCTTTATCACTGATAAACTGTAAGCTGCTCCGGTTATTCAAATCACCAACCTGTAATTTGTAATCACCTTCATTAATGGATGGTTCATTAACACCCATTGATTTCCAGCCAGATGAACCGAGGCTTTTATAAGTTACAGTAATAGAGCCCGTTGAACGGCTGCGGCTACCCACTTTCATACCGACTTTTTCCAGTGCTGCCGGTAATCTATCCCAAACAATATTATATGGCGCCCGAACAATCATCTGAGGTAATCCAGATGTATCACCGCCACTCCGTACATCCAATGAACCTAGATTACGCGCCACAGAGTCATCGCTAATGCGTTCACGCTGCTGGTTTACACCTTCAATTAATTCATTGAGCATCAGTGTGTTATAACGTTGGATTTCAAGAGGATCAGTTATCTGATGATCACCTTGTCTCAGCCCTTCATTAGTAACGGATAATTCAATCTGATAGCTCTGGCGTGCAACACTAATACGATGACGAGTCTGATATGGAACATTTTCATCCGCACGCGGCCAATCGAGCCAATCGGTTGTCAATGTCTGGCTAGCATCATCGCGTTGGCTAACTTGGTAACCTTTTTTCAATAGCACATTGTTAATCTGTGACCACAGATGACTATTCTCAGGCGTGCTTTCAAATAGCAACTTACTGCTCTTTGCACTGTTTTCAGTACGGGAACCACTCAATAGGGCGAGTGTCTGAGATGGCGGGCGAATATCAAGCGCTTTCCCAACCTGCCCCTTAGAGGCTATTGCTGGAATATCATATTCACCATTCTGCAATGGCAATACCATACCCGCAGGAACTTTCAACGCCTTCAGGGAAGGAGTTTCAAGATATGTCTCATCATCATTGACTTGGCGCTTATAGCTCTGGTCGTTGGAACAGGCTGCCAATAACATGACAAGTGACATACCAGCAACCTTCATCACCTTCGATTTTTGCAACAATATTGCCATTAAAATTCCCTAAATTTTACAATAATCCGGCCGTTTTCAAGGCTTTTTCAACTGAGACTTTTCCTGCATCCGTCAATGGCGTCATCGGCAGACGCACGGTGTCATCAGCAATCAAACCCAATTTGTGACATCCCCATTTAACTGGAATCGGGTTAGGTTCAACAAAGAGCTGACGGTGTAAATCCATCAGGCGGTTATTTAACTGACGCGCCTCTGCAAACTGGCCGTTTAATGCCAACTCACAAAACTTAGCAACTTCAGGCGCCGCAATGTTTGCAGTAACAGAAATAACCCCTTTGCCACCAAGCTGGATAAAATCCAATCCACTTGCATCATCACCACTCAATAAGATGAAACTGTCATCATTAACCAATTCTTGGATTTGACTAACTCGATTTAAGTTCCCTGTAGCTTCTTTAATTGCGACAATATTTTTAATCTTCGCCAAACGCGCCACAGTTGACGGCAGCAGATCACACCCGGTACGAGAAGGCACATTATACAGAATTTGTGGTAAATCCGTATTTTCAGCAATCGTTTTAAAATGCTGATATAAACCTTCCTGCGACGGCTTATTATAATAAGGCGTTACCGTTAGGCAACCAACAACGCCACTGTTTTCAAAACGTTTCGTTAGGGATATTGCCTCAGCAGTCGCATTTGCACCTGTTCCGGCAATAACCGGAATACGCCCATCAGCCAATTCCACGGTTGTCAAAACAACATCGCCATGCTCATCATGACTCAATGTGGCAGATTCTCCAGTTGTCCCTACCGAGACTATCGCTGATGTCCCACTAGCAACATGGTAATCGATTAACGTTTTCAAACTGGCCTTATCAACCTGACCACTCGCATCCATTGGTGTTACCAGCGCAACAATGCTACCTGTAAATTCAAATCTCCCGCTAGACATTACATAACCCCCTATACAAACAAGAGCTCCATGGTACTTTTTAGTCATTCAGAAGGAAACTATTTAACACAGGATTTCGATGAATTTTGTTAATACCAGATAACCTCTGTTAAAAAGAAGTGATAACCAAAGTAATTTGTTGAAATTCAATGATAGGGAATGGAAACACAATAGAGCAACCTTGATGCAATTGACCTTGGCAGTATGGCCTTTTTATGTTTACCTTAACGAAAACACAGCAGAGAAGGAAAAGTGACTTTGCCACAATCAGAACAACATTTTCTCGTTATAACCGCTTTAGGCGCTGACCGCTCTGGTATCGTCAACACCATTACTCGTCTTGTGAGTGAGTGTGGTTGTAACATTGAAGACAGCCGCTTAGCCATGTTTGGCGAGGAATTCACCTTCATTATGCTACTTTCCGGTAGCTGGAACGCTATCACAATGATTGAATCCTCACTGCCACAGAAAGGGGCCGAGCTCGATCTTCTTATCGTAATGAAACGCACAAAGTGCGATGTCCACACAACATTTCCTTCCACGGTTTCCGTTAAGGTTGATGTTGATGATTCAGCCGGCATTGTTGAGCAGTTTACCAATCTGTTTACTACACAGGATTTTAATATTGCTGAACTGGTATCAAAAACACAGCCACCAGAAGGCGATATCCCTGCTCGGTTGCAGATCCAGATTACCGCCCACAGTCTATTAGAGGATGACGGCATAATTATTAAGCAGGCGTTTAATAAGTTATGTACAGATCTAAATGCACAAGGCAGTATTAGTATTCTAGAACCACTTTAGTTGAAAGATTAAACGGAGAATACAGGATGAACCCATTGAAAGCCGGTGATAAGGCCCCTCAGTTCAGCCTTCCTGACCAAGATGGAGAAACAATCAATTTATCTGATTTCGAAGGCCAGCGTGTTTTAGTCTATTTTTACCCTAAAGCAATGACTCCTGGTTGTACTGTACAAGCCTGTGGTCTGCGCGATGAAATGGATACATTAAAGGAATCAGGTGTTGAAGTGCTAGGCATTAGCACAGATAACCCAAGTAAATTGTCACGCTTTGTGGAGAAAGAAATGCTGAACTTCACATTGTTGTCCGATGAGGATCATCAAGTTGCTGAACAGTTTGGTGTCTGGGGCAAGAAACAATTTATGGGAAAAACCTATGATGGTATCCACCGTATCAGTTTCCTGATCGATACCAACGGTAATATTGAGCACGTTTTTGATAAATTCAAGACCAGTGATCACCACCAAATCGTGGTGGATTATCTGAAACCGCACCCTTAAATAGAAATTTAATCACGCTCATTTAACCGCTCAAGATGCTAGGGGCAAGTACGGGAGGGATATCACCACCCCGTACTTCCCCTAATAACGGGTACCAACATCATTAAAAATAGATTTACTCTTTTATTTCACCGTTTTCTGTTATAACTATCTCTTCCGGCCAGGCTTGGATCACCGCTTTAATCAGCGTCGCCAGCGGAATAGCAAAAAATACGCCCCAGAATCCCCACAAACCACCGAAAGTAATCACGGAAAGAATGATTACCAACGGGTGCAAGTTTACGGCTTCAGAGAATAAAATCGGCACCAGCAAGTTACCATCCAGCCCTTGAACAACTAAATAGGCAATAATCAAAGTCCAGAAATCTGTCCCGACTCCCCATTGAAATAACGCAACCAGTACAACAGGAATCGTGACAATCAGCGCACCCACATAAGGAATTAACACTGACAGCCCAACCAAAACAGAAAGCAGCAATGAATAATCCAATCCAAGAAATGCAAACACCGCGTAGGTACAAATACCAACGATCACCATCTCGGTGACTTTACCCTGAATATAGTTAGTGATTTGCTGGTGCATCTCGCGCCATACCTGCCCGGCCAAAATGCGATTACGTGGCAGGACCCGTTGCAATGCTTGCAACATCTGGTTTTTATCTTTTAGCAAGAAGAAGGCCATCAGTGGCACAAGAATCAGATAAATAGCCAGCGTTAACAAACCAATCAATGAAGCCACCGAAAATTTCACCACAGACTCTCCGGCAGTTGAAATCTTACTGCGCAAATTTTCGGCCATCATATCAATGATGCCAGCATCAACCAAAGCCGGATAACGGGCTGGTAATGTCTGAGCATATTCATTAAACCGATTAAGCATATTAGGTATATCTGACAACAGATTAATTCCCTGCTGCCATACAGTTGGCGCCACAATCAAGATGACCAACAAACTAATACCGGAAAAAATAATTAGCACGATACAAACAGCCACTGTGCGCGAACATCCCAGTTTTTCCAGTTTAGCCGTTGGCCATTCCAACAAATAGGCAAGAACAATCGCCACCAGTAAAGGTGTCAAAATGCCATGTAAGAAATAAATAATGCAAAACCCTGCCAACAAGATGACAAATAACGCAATAACTTGCGGATCAGTAAACCGACGGCGATACCACTGTATAATCATATCCAGCATTGACCAGGCTCCTTGATAGCAATATTCATATTTCTATTTTTCTTAAAAATTGTACTAATTGATTAATTTTAAGGTACCCTTGTTTATCATACACGCATTATCTAAAACGATGGTCAAATGAGAGCATTTTTGTTTTATGAAAATAATGTCTAATCAATCTCTGACAGCAATATTAATCAGTACATTATTGCTAACAAGCTCCCCTGTTCTCAGCGCCTCCATTGAAGATTCATTACCGGATATGGGTACCACGGCAGGTTCAATCCTGAGCATCAATCAGGAACTGGCAATGGGAGATTTCTACGTTCGCCAGATGCGTGACAACGCTCCGCTGATTTATGACCCATTATTAACACAATACATCAATGCCCTTGGACAAAGGCTAGTGGCCCATGCGGACTCAGTTAAAACACCTTTCCATTTCTATCTGATTGATAACCCGAATATCAACGCTTATGCTTTCTTTGGCGGTAATGTCGTACTCCATGCCGCACTTTTTCGTTATAGCCGTAATGAAAGCGAGCTTGCCTCGGTAATGGCTCACGAAATTTCCCACGTCACTCAACGCCACTTGGCACGAATGATGGAAGATCAGCAACGTACAGCACCGCTAGCCTGGGCAGGTATGTTGGGTTCTATTCTTTTACTAATGGCTAGTCCACAAGCAGGGATGGCAGCCCTCAGCGGCACTATCGCCGGCGTACAACAAGGCATGATCAGTTTTACTCAATCCAATGAACAGGAAGCTGATCGTATTGGCATGCAGACATTACGTAAAGCTGGCTTTGATCCTCAAGGTATGCCAGATTTTATGCAAATCATGGTAGATCAAACCCGTTACAGTTCCAAGCCACCAGAAATGCTACTCACTCACCCGTTACCTGACAGCCGCCTTGCTGATGCACGTAACCGCGCTAATCAATATCCGGCCCAGAACCTTCCACAATCTCAAGATTTTCTGTTCGCCAGAGTCCGTGTCATGGGCATGTACACCACAGAACAACGCGGCTACCTTGAACAGATTTTAGAAAATTACCGCAGAGGCACAGCTAAAGAACAACTTGCCGCCGCTTATGGCCGGGCAATCTTACTTTCCCAAGATAAAAAATACACTGAGGCACGAGCTATTCTGGAATCACTGTTAGCAAAACAACCGGATAATGTCTGGTTCATTGACACAATGACTGATATCGACATTGAACAGAACCGAATTGCTCAGGCTATCACCCGGTTACAGAACACTTTGCAGAAACAAAAGGACAATTTGGTATTACAGATCAATCTCGCTAATGCGCTTATTCACGCCAAACAATATCAACAGGCTTTAAAACTGCTCCACCGCTATACATTCAATAACCCAGATGATCCCAACGGTTGGCACCTGACAGCCGAAGCCGCTGCCAAACAAGGTAAACGCCATGAAGAATTATCAGCGCATGCTGAAGAAATGGCACTTCGCGGTCAGTTTGGCAATGCCATCAAATACCTCAGTAGTGCCAGCTCACTCGTAAAATTAGGTAGTGACGATCAAGCACGTTATGATGCTCGTATCGATCAATTACGCCAGCTACAACAGCGTTACAGTCAATACAAACGTTAAGGAACTCTCATGCAACAGGTGACGATTTATCATAATCCCCGCTGCTCAAAAAGCCGTGAAACTTTGGCACTTATTGAAGAACGGGGAATTAAGCCACAGATTATTCTCTATCTGGAGGCTCCTCTCACCGTAGAAAAATTATCCGTTCTGCTAGAACAGCTTAATTTTCATGATGCACGCCAATTGATGAGAACGAAAGAAGATCTATACAAGGAGTTGAATCTGGCTGATGAAAAACTCACTCAGCATGATTTACTGAAAGCGATAATTGCTCATCCTAAACTGATTGAACGCCCAATCGTCGTTTGCGGTGATAAAGCCAGACTTGGGCGCCCACCGGAAAAAGTAACAGAAATTCTTGATTGATCAGAATCGATGTGATGATGGTGACATCACCATCATCTTTAAAGGTGCAAAATATCCTTCACAAATGGAATCGTCAGCTTGCGCTGGGCAACTATCGAAGCGTGATCTAACTGATTCAATGCCATAAACAGGGTCCGCATTTCTCTGTCTAATCTTTTCAGTAAAAAGCGCCCTACATCTTCCGGCAATTCAAAACCGCGTAACTTCGCTCGCAATTGCAAGGCTTGTAATTTCTCATCATCGGAAAGCGGTTGTAATTTATAAATTTGCCCCCAATCCAGACGAGAAGCCAAATCAGGTAATTTAAGATCTATCTGGCGAGGTGGACGATCGCCGCTAATAAGCAAACAAGTACGGCCAATCTCCAGAATGCGATTATAAAGATTGAAAATCGCCATTTCCCACTCTTCATCACCAGCAATGCACTCAATATTATCGATACAAACCAGTGACAAGTGTTCCATGCCATCAAGCACCTCAGGGATAAAATAGGCACGTTTATCCAGCGGAACATAGCCCACGGCTTCATCTTTTAGGGACAATTCAGCACAGGCGGCATGCAACAAATGACTTCGGCCCCCACTATCACGGGACCAGAAATAAATATAGCTGCCATGCGGCTGATTAATGGCCAATTTGATTGCAGCTAACAGGGTGACATTTTCCCCCGGAAAGAAACTGGCAAAAGTTTCGTCATCGGGAAGATACAAAGGTAACGAAAGCTGCGATGGTGTGTTCAGAAGCACCTCAAACAGAGCTGGTAATAAACGCGAACAAGTTTATCACAGAAAATAGTTATAAATGAACTGTATAGGTAAATAATAAAAAAACTATTTTTAGGATTCAATAAGTTAAATCCGTTTCGGCCCCAGAAACGCATAATATTTCGTCATAATACAGAACGGCCCGCAAGCGCCTGTAAAATATTCCGCATGTGAAAATAGGAAAAATTTAAGTTTTTAATCCGATGTTATTTAAGAGCTATATTATCTAAGAAAAAGCCATCAGACAGCGAGTTTTATTCTTTCTTAAAGAAATCAATGCAATAGCTCTTTACTGATAACAAAGAGACGATGATAGTGATAATCTTTGTCATAGCCCCAGCAATAATTAGCCCAGGTTACATAGAAGTCATCCCATGATGTAATTAGGTTCAGCGGACGCTCTTCTTTGATACCATCAGAAACATACACGTGATACTCATTAATACTGATAGCCCAAGCAATCATACGTTCCCAAAACCTACGTCCATCTAATGTTTGCTCACTATCAGACACAATAATGGAGTATCTTTCTAGGAAAAATCTAAAAAACTCTTGTGGCAAACCTCTCACTGCTCCGTCATGTTGAGGAAGGACTGTACGCCACACAAGTATCTGTGTGCATGTTTTTTTTGATGGAACAACATGCTCCATAAATTCCAGCTTCACAGCATAAACCGTCTCAGGCATATCCGCATTAGTCACCAATCTATATTGATTGCCAGAAACAGATGTCAGTAAGCGGTAACCGTATGGAATAACAAATCCAGGCAAAGAAAAGTCTTTCACTCCACGTTCAATGAAAGCCTGTGTGTGTTCTACATTTTTCTCTGTCATGTTAAGTTTGATATTGAAATCGGCTTCAGTGATCAATATTGGCATTTTTTCTTTTACTCTATAATCATTCATTGTCTCCTCCAGCGGTTGTCGGAGCACTTCTGACAAAAAAACCGAAAATCTTTACTTCGACACTGCCTTATCACTGGTTATCAATGCTCACTGTATTAGCAAAATGGTAAATGATCAATGTCTGACCGACTTATAAACTAGCACTCACCCTCATTCCATAAGTGAGAAATCTCGCTGCAACGTCCTACATAACTTGACATTTTCACACTCTGTACAATCCAAATGAAGATCACATTCTATCGCTATTCTTTAAACTCTTCTTGATTAATATGCGAACAAAATCGCAACATATTTAACATAAGTTGCTAGTCTTAGTAAAAAGTGAAAGCTCTCATTAACCATTTATCCCATAAGAAACGATATAACAAACTGGAGACTGAGCAATGAAAAAAATCCTATTGTGTTGTGCGGCCGGTATGTCCACCAGCATGTTGGTACAACGTATGCAAGCAGAAGTGATAAAACGGGCATTGGACATTGAGATCAAGGCTGTCCCCACGGTTGAATTAGAACACCTGATAGCCGACGCTGACGTTGTTTTACTCGGCCCACAGGTGAGGTATCAATTGGCCCATTTTTCCGCTATCGCCAAACCACTCGGTAAACCAATAGACATTATTGACATGATGGATTATGGCACTCTTCGTGGTGATAAGGTTCTCGATAAGGCATTAAGCCTGCTGGAATAAGCCATTTCATCATCACGCGGAGTACCCCATGAGTCTCTATACCTCTTTTATGCGTGTCTTAGAAAACTACATTATCCCGTTTGCCGGGCGAGTCGGCAACCAGCGGCACATTACCGCAATGCGTGACGGCTTTATCTCAGCCATGCCATTTTTGATCATCGGCAGTATGATGTTAATTGTGGCAAACCCGCCATTTGACTCACAAACCACATCCTCATTCGGCCAAGCTTGGTTGTCCTTTGCTAAAACACACTGGGATACCATCACAATGCCTTACTTTATGACGATGGGATTAATGAGTATCTTTGTTTCGGTCGGCACCGCCTACAGTTTAGCTAAATCCTACGGTCTGGACGGGTTAACTTCTGCTTTACTGTCACTAATGGCATTTTTGCTAGCAGCAGCACCACAG
This sequence comes from Photorhabdus sp. CRCIA-P01, assembly GCF_003545805.1. Classification (GTDB taxonomy): domain Bacteria; phylum Pseudomonadota; class Gammaproteobacteria; order Enterobacterales; family Enterobacteriaceae; genus Photorhabdus; species Photorhabdus antumapuensis. The sequence continues at coordinate 28,144 of NZ_NMQR01000027.1, forward strand.
ATAGAAAACAAAATAGCGCTCGATTTCCTCGGTGGCGCGGGGGTATTTACCGCATTAATTTGCGCTATCTGGTCAGTTGAACTAACGCGTTTACTAAAAAAATATAACATCACCATCCGAATGCCAACACAAGTACCACCAGCAATTGCCCGTTCTTTTGAACTTCTGTACCCAGTCATAGGTATCTTGTTGACAGTTTATCCTGCCAGCTTGTTATTGCAGAGTGAATTCAACCTACTTATTCCTGCGGCTATAATGCAAATGTTCCAACCCCTCATTTCCGTCGGTGATACTCTGCCTGCCATTATACTGGCGCTACTCATTGCTAACTTACTGTGGTTTGCCGGTATTCATGGTGCCAACATCGTTACTGGCTTGATGGCCCCTATTTTTATGGCAAATATTGCCACCAATGCAACATTAATGGCCCAAGGTACTGCTGCAACACAAATTCTCACAGATCCTTACTGGTCGTTTTATATCTGTATTGGCGGCTCTGGTTCTACGTTGGTTCTGGCGATTCTGTATCTGCGCAGCCGCTCTATACATTTGCGTACTATCGGAAAACTGAGCGTGGTTCCATCCATATTCAATATTAACGAACCACTGCTGTTTGGTTCACCGATTGTGATGAATCCAACCTTATTTATTCCACTATTGGTTGTGCCATTGGTCAATGCAGTATTGTCCTACAGCATCCTGCATTTTGACCTGGTGCATAAAATGGTCGCCATTTCGCCCTGGACTACACCGGCACCATTCGGCGCGATGATTTCCGCCGCCTGGGATTACCGCGCGGCGGTGCTGGTTATCGTATTAATGATAATCGATCTCTTTATCTGGTATCCCTTCTTCAAAATTTACGAAAAGCAATTAGTCAATGAAGAAGTTAAACAACAAGAAGGTACGGTATCCACTAGTGTAGAAACTCAATCTCAACCATAAATTTGGAACATTTACACATGAATTTAGAACAAACTATTGATTTAGAACAAACTATTGTAGAACTGCTGGTTCATGCCGGAAGCGCACGCAGTCATGCACTAATGGCATTACAACATGCCAGAAACGGTGACTTTCAAACAGCACAAACACTGATGGCTGAATCCCAACAGGCAATCAAAGAAGCGCACACCATTCAAACCACTCTGATCGGATTGGATGAAGGCTGCGGTAAATTACCTGTCAATCTCATCACCGTCCATGCGCAAGATCATTTAATGAACGCAATAGTTATTCAAGATCTTGCCAGCGATATGATTGAGCTCTATCGCCGAATACCATCACAAGAGGAAAAAATATGAAACGAATCAAAATAGCCGTTATTGGTGGCGGTAGTAGCTACACCCCCGAATTAGTCGAAGGGCTTATTCAACACCAAAAAAACATTCCACTATCTGAACTGGCATTAGTTGACATTGACAGTGGAAAACAGAAAGTAGAAATTATCGCCGCGCTTACTCGCCGTATGTTAGTTCGTCACGGCATGGAACACGTTATCGTCAGCGTCCATTTCACACCAGATAATGCCATTCGCGGGGCCAGTTTTATTTTAACTCAACTACGTGTCGGCCAGCTTCCGGCTCGCGCCGCGGACGAGCGTCTGGGGTTAAAATATGGCTTGATCGGTCAGGAAACTACCGGCGTAGGTGGATTTGCCAAAGCACTACGTACCATCCCCGTTTTGCTAGATATCGCCCACAAAGTTGAACAACTTGCACCAGACGCATGGATGATTAACTTCACCAATCCAGCCGGGATCGTTACCGAAGCGATTTCCCGCTATAGCAAAGCAAAAATTATTGGCCTATGTAATGTCCCGGTCACAATGCATCACATGATAGCTAATATGCTACAACGCCCTTATCAGGATGTGCAGTTACGCTTTGCCGGGCTTAATCATATGGTCTGGGTGCATCAAATACTGGTTTCAGGTCAGGATAAAACTCAACAGGTACTTGATATGCTATGCAATGGTGCAGCCTTAACCATGAATAATATTAAAGAGGCACCCTGGCCTCCGCCACTACTCAAGGCACTAGGCGCCATCCCCTGCCCTTATCACCGCTACTTCTACCAAACCCGCAATATGTTACAGGAAGAGCGCGAGGCTGTGGTCGAACAAGGCACTCGGGCAGAACAGGTCATGAAAGTAGAACAGGAACTATTTGAACTGTATGCTGATCCAGCACTTGATCACAAACCAGAACAACTCAGTTTCCGCGGTGGTTCATTCTACTCTGAGGTCGCACTGGATCTGATTTGCGCCATTTATAACAATCTCGATAGCCAATTGGTGGTCAATACCACAAACCACGGGGCTATTCGGGGTTTGCCGGACGATGCCGTCATTGAAACCAACTGTATTATTAATGCAGAAGGCGCCCACCCGCTGACATTTGGCCGCCTGCCTGACAGTATGTATGCTCTGACACAACAGATAAAAACCTATGAACGCTTAACGATCAAAGCAGCGATTCATGGCGATCGCAATGCTGCACTGTTGGCACTGATCACCAATCCATTGGTTGCCGATGTAGACATTGCTTCACCACTGTTAGATGACGTATTGACGATAAACCGTAATTATCTGCCACAATTTCGATGAATAAGCGGTACCTGATTAGTTAATTTGAAATCAGAACAAGCATAAAATTAAAGTGATATCTGTTACTTCTGACTAATAGATATCGCTAACTGACTTTGTAACCTCTTTTTTTGCGGCGCCGTACGCATTTATCTTTCACATTAATGCACAAGAAACTTGACTTATTTAATATTTGTAACTACTGTTAGTTACATTATTGAGGGAAAAGAAGAGTGTATGAGCAAAGCGGAGAAACTGATAGAAAAGTTTCTTAATAGCCAAAAAACTTTTGAATGGTCTGAACTTGTTGTGTTATTAAGCCTATTAAACTATGAGAAACAAGAAAAGCAAGGTTCGAGGGTACGATTCTTCAATGAATCACACAATTTTAATGCACCGCCCTCATCCTGAAAATTACATTAAAGGTGGTACACTAAAAGCCGTGAAACAGACTTTAAAAGAAGTGGGGTTGATATGAAATATTTAAAATATAAAGGTTATTTAGGTACAATTGAATTTGACCTGGAAAACAATACTCTTTTTGGTAAATTGGAATATATCCGCGATTTAGTGACTTATGAAGCAAAAACAATTGCAGAATTGGAAAATGAATTTAAAATCTCGGTTGATTTGTATTTGCAAGACTGCAAGGAATTAAATAAGAATCCTGATATACCATATAAAGGGATTTTTAATGTTAGAGTTAATCCAGAATTGCATAGAAAAATTGCAGAACTAGCACTTGAAGAAGATGTGACGATTAACGCTTTCGTGAATCAAGCGCTAGAAAATGAAGTCAGTAAACATTATGTAGGGCCTTAATAGCCCCATCGGATTAATGACAAAAGTCTAGCTATCTGGGCCAAGTCTTTGATCTAATAGAGACACTGGAAAATGGGTACCTTGATATACTAAAAGACCCCACACTACAACAATATGATTGACATCAACAGAACCCCACTTTTTGAATGGGGTTCGTCAGCAATCTGGGATGCTCTGTTATTTACCGTGCTTAACAGACCCAACAGAAGATTCAATATACCGTTCTTCGGGACGGAAAACCGTGACCAGGCGGAAAATCAAACTCATACCGATACCAACAATCGTTGCCAGCGCCATGCCTTTAAGTTCAGCAACACCGATATTAATTTTCGCCCCACTGACGCCAATAATAAGAATAACGGAAGTCAGGATCAGATTTTGCGCTTTGTTGTAATCCACTTTGGAATCAATCAGCACCCGAATACCTGATGCGCCAATAGCCCCATAAAGCAACAGCGAAACACCACCCATGACCGGAACCGGCACAGCCTGAATTGCGGCCGCCAGCTTACCGACACAGGAGAGCAGAATCGCCAGTATCGCAGCGCCACCAATAACCCAAGTACTGTAAACTTTGGTAATTGCCATGACACCAATATTTTCACCATAAGTCGTATTTGGCGTTGAACCAAAGCAACCGGAAATCACGGTTGAAAAACCATTTGCGAACATAGAACGGTGCAAACCCGGCTCTTTTAGCAAATCTTTTTTCACAATATTCGCTGTTACCACTAAATGACCAACATGTTCAGCTATGACAACCAGCGCCGCAGGCAAGATTGTCATAATAGCAAACCATTCAAAACGTGGTGTATAAAAAGTTGGCAATGCAAACCACGGTGCTTCACGTACCGGCATCAGGTCAACTACTCCCATCAGGAACGCCAACGCATAACCTACCAATACGCCAATGAGAATCGGGATGATAGCCAGGAATCCACGGAACATAACTGAACCAAGAACGGTTACCGCCAGCGTTACCAGAGAAATGGTCAATGTTGTTGAATCAACATCGGCACCTTCCGCCGGACGCAAACCCGCCATATCAGCCGCAACACCCGCCAGTTCCAGACCGATAACCGTAACAATCGCCCCCATTGCCGCGGGTGGAAACAGCACATTAATCCAACTTCGCCCTGCCACCTTAACAATCAGTGAAACCAGACAAAACAGCACGCCACATATAATAAAACCACCCAAGGCTAATTCATATCCCAGAGGCAACAACAATAAGACCGGTGAAATAAAAGCAAAGCTCGATCCCAAATACGCCGGAACCTTTCCTTTACAAATCACCAGATACAACAATGTACCGATACCATTAAATAGCAGAACTGTCGCCGGGTTGATTTTAAACAAAATCGGCACCAATACCGTCGCACCAAACATAGCAAAAAGATGTTGGAAGCTGAGTGGAACGGTCTGTAAAAAAGGAGGCCGCTCATCTACCCCAATAGTGCGACGGGTCATCTTATTTATCCTCTTAATATTATCGCGCCAGAACCAAAAAAAGCCGACTCAAAAGTCGGCTGGCTAACCTATTATTTCGTACCAAATATTTTATCGCCCGCATCCCCCAAGCCAGGCACAATATATCCCTGTTCATTGAGTCTTTCATCAATAGAAGCCGTATACAGTTCCACATCGGGATGGGCTTTTTCCAGCGCGGCAATACCTTCAGGAGCAGCAACCAAAACCAGCACTTTAATCGACTGACAACCTGCTTTTTTCAATAAATCGATAGTTGCAATCATGGAGCCACCGGTTGCCAACATAGGGTCAACCACCAGCGCCATACGTTCATCAATATTGGAAGCCAGTTTCTGGAAATAAGGGACAGGTTCTAAGGTTTCTTCATCACGATAAACCCCTACGACGCTGATCCGGGCACTGGGAACATTCTCCAATACACCATCCATCATACCCAATCCCGCACGCAGAATCGGTACGACGGTTATTTTTTTACCTTTAATCTGCTCAACTGCTACTGGGCCACACCAGCCATCAATAATGACTTTTTCTGTTTCTAAATCAGCAGTTGCTTCATAAGTCAAAAGGCTTCCAACTTCTGCGGCCAGTTCACGAAAGCGTTTGGTGCTGATATCATTCGCTCGCATCAGGCCGAGTTTATGTTTAACAAGAGGGTGATTCACCTCAACGATCTTCATGGACCTCTCCTACTGTATGTCATGTCGCCAGCAGACAAAAAAACCGCGAGATTATACCTTCTTTTACCCATAACACCACTACCAATCCGTTGATTTTCATCAAACATAGCCCGGCTTACCGAGAACCGAGATCCTAAACAAGAGTCTCGCAAACGTTTGCTTAGACTGTTAGAATTGTTACTATTCTGTCTTAATTTATCAAACGCAACCGCCTTGGGGGCTTCGAGTGACCAACAAAACCTCTCTCAGTTATAAAGATGCTGGTGTCGATATCGACGCCGGTAATGCCTTAGTCAACCGTATTAAAGGTGTTGTAAAACAGACCCGTCGCCCAGAAGTGATGGGCGGTTTAGGTGGGTTTGGCGCTTTATGTGCATTACCACAAAAATACCGCGAGCCAATTCTGGTTTCTGGTACTGATGGCGTGGGTACCAAGTTGCGTCTGGCAATGGATCTCAAACGCCATGACACGATTGGCATTGATTTAGTTGCAATGTGCGTCAATGACTTGGTTGTTCAAGGTGCAGAACCCCTGTTTTTCCTTGATTACTATGCCACCGGGAAACTGGATGTTGATACGGCTGCCAGCGTTATCAGCGGTATCGCGGAAGGCTGTCAATTATCCGGCTGTGCCCTGGTTGGTGGCGAAACCGCAGAAATGCCGGGGATGTACCACGGTGAAGATTATGATGTTGCCGGCTTCTGCGTTGGCGTGGTTGAAAAATCAGAAATCATTGATGGCAGTAAAGTTCAGGCGGGTGATGCCTTGATTGCCCTCGCCGCCAGTGGCCCTCACTCAAACGGCTATTCTCTGATACGCAAAATTCTGGCCGTCAGCAACACCGATCCAGAAGCAACAGAGCTCGAAGGTAAATCACTAGCAGATCACCTGCTCGCCCCGACAAAAATTTATGTGAAATCCCTTTTATCCTTGATTGAACAGGTTGATGTTCACGCTATTGCTCATCTAACCGGTGGCGGTTTCTGGGAAAATATTCCGCGTGTCCTGCCTGAAAATACCCAAGCACAGATTAACGAATCCAGTTGGCAATGGCCGGCCATATTTAATTGGCTGCAACAGACTGGCAACGTTAGCCGTCATGAAATGTACCGCACATTCAACTGTGGTGTCGGGATGGTAATTGCATTACCACCAACAGAAGTTGAGCACGCGCTTGAATTACTTAATATCGCCGGTGAAAAAGCCTGGCAAATCGGTACTATCGCGACGCTGAAAGAGGGTGAACAACAGGTTGTTATTCAATGAAAAATATCGTTGTACTCATCTCTGGCAGCGGCAGCAATCTCCAAGCGGTGATTGACGCCTGCCAGCAGAACAGAATCAATGGGCAGGTTTGCGCGGTATTGAGCAATACCGCGAATGCTTACGGTCTGCTACGCGCTAAACAAGCGGATATTCCCACCCATGTTATTAGCCCGAAAAACTATGCGGATCGTCAGGCTTATGATGAAGCGCTAAAACACGCGATTGATCAGTATCAACCAGATTTGCTGGTCCTCGCGGGTTATATGCGTATTCTGATGCCAGATTTTGTGCAACACTATCTTGGCCGCTTGTTAAACATTCATCCTTCTCTATTACCCAAATATCCTGGCCTGCATACTCACCGCAAAGCGATAGAAAACGGAGATACAGAACATGGTACTTCCGTCCATTTTGTCACAGAAGAATTGGATGGCGGCCCGGTGATCCTGCAAGCTAAAGTTCCTATTTTTGCCGGTGATCAGGAAAATGAGGTTGTTAAACGGGTTCAAACTCAGGAACACAGCATCTATCCATTAGTTATCAACTGGTTTGTCGAAGGGCGCCTAAGTATGGTTAATGGCAAAGCGTATCTGGATGGAAAGATTCTCCCTCCAGAAGGCTATGCCGCAGAATAATCTATTTATTAACGGCTAATTACAGTACAGTGCTGTGGTAACATACCCGGCACTGCGAACTATTATTCATTACGAACTATTATTAATTATGTTCCTTTTTTATCAAAAACACTGAGGTGTCAAATGTCTGGTGGTTCTCATACTCCACCTGTTAGGTTACGCCCCCTTGAGCGGGAAGATCTGCCTTTTATCCATCAATTAGATAACAATGCTAGCGTCATGCGTTACTGGTTCGAAGAACCTTATGAAGCTTTCGTTGAACTGTGCGATCTCTATGACAAACATATTCACGACCAGAGCGAGCGCCGGTTTATTATCGCAAGTTCCGACGCCAAAGTTGGTTTGGTTGAATTAGTCGAAATCGACTATATCCACCGCCGGTCAGAATTTCAGATTATCATCGATCCCGCCTATCAGGGCCAAGGCCATGCAACCAAAGCGGCAAAACTGGCAATGGAATATGCATTTTCCGTACTTAATCTGTATAAACTCTACCTGATTGTTGATAAAGAGAATATCAAGGCCATTCACATCTATAATAAGCTAGGTTTCTATATTGAGGGCGAATTAATAGACGAATTCTTTATTAATGGCAGTTACCGCACAGCCATTCGCATGTGCGTTTTCCAACATCAATATTTTGCATCCAAGGAAGATGAAAAAATGAGTCAACAATTACAGACCATAATATATACCTAATAGATTTCGAGTTGCAGCGCGGCGGCAAGTGAACGAATCCCCAGGAGCATAGATAACTATGTGACTGGGGTGAGTGAAAGCAGCCAACAAAGCAGCAGCTTGAAAGATGAAGGGTATAGCGACAAACGACGCCCCGTCGTATTCAAAGTGCTAATACTTTTACCTCAACACCTGGAGTAACCATGTCCCAAGACAGGCTCTATACCGAGAAAGAACTTAGTTGGTTATCATTCAACGAACGTGTGCTTCAAGAAGCAGCGGATAAGAGCAATCCATTAATAGAACGGATGCGGTTCCTTGGTATTTACTCCAATAATCTGGATGAATTTTACAAAGTCCGTTTTGCCGATGTGAAACGGCGGATATTAATTAATGAAGAACGAGGATCGGCCACTAGCGCTCGAAATGTCTTGAAAAAAATTCAGGCTAAAGTGGCTAAAACCGATCAAGAATTTGATGTGCTGTATAATGAGTTGCTACTAGAAATCGCTCGCAATCAAATTTTTCTCATCAATGAACGACAAATTTCACCCAATCAACAAATCTGGTTACGTCAATATTTTCGTCAACATCTGCGGCCACACATTACGCCAATTCTGATCAATCCAGAAACCAACTTGGTTGAATTTCTGAAAGATGACTACACTTATCTGGCAGTTGAAATTGTCCACGGCCAGAATATTCAATATGCGCTATTGGAAATTCCGTCAGATAAGGTGCCACGTTTTGTTAACTTGCCGCCTGAGATGCCACACCGCCGCAAGTCAATGATCCTGCTAGACAATATTATGCGTTATTGTCTTGATGAAATTTTCAAAGGCTTTTTCGATTATGATTCACTGAACGCCTATTCAATGAAAATGACCCGTGATTCTGAATATGATTTAGCAACAGAGATGGAATCAAGCTTACTCGAACTGATGTCATCCACGCTGAAACAACGGCTGACAGCGGAACCAGTAAGACTCGTTTATCAGCGAGAAATGCCAGATGAAATGGTGGAATTACTGCGTAGCAAACTTGGCTTATCAAACAATGACTCGGTAATTGCTGGCGGACGCTATCACAATTTTAAAGATTTCATTAAATTCCCCAACGAGGGGAAGAGAAATCTACTCAATAAACCTTTGCCGAGATTACGACACACCTGGTTTGATAATTTTCGCAATGGTTTTGATGCGATTCGTGAACAAGATGTGTTGCTCTATTATCCCTACCACACCTTTGAACATGTGCTGGAATTATTACGCCAGGCTTCTTTCGACCCAAGTGTACTTTCCATCAAGATCAATATTTATCGAGTAGCAAAAGACTCGCGCATTATTGATTCCATGATCCATGCTGCCCATAACGGTAAAAAAGTGACCGTTGTAGTTGAATTACAGGCACGATTTGATGAAGAAGCCAATATTCATTGGGCCAAACGGCTAACCGAAGCGGGTGTACATGTTATTTTCTCAGCACCGGGACTAAAAATTCACGCAAAACTGTTTTTTATTTCCCGTCTGGAAGGTGAAGAAATTGTTCGCTATGCCCATATTGGTACCGGTAATTTTAATGAAAAAACGGCTCGCCTCTACACCGACTACTCCTTGCTGACAGCAAATCCCAAAATTACTAACGAAGTGCGCCGGGTATTCAACTTTATTGAGAACCCCTACCGCCCGGTCAAATTTGAAAACCTGATGGTTTCGCCGCAAAATTCCCGCGCAATGCTCAACCAGCTTATTTCACGGGAAATCGCCAACGCCAGAGCGAATAAGCCCGCAGGTATTACGTTAAAGATTAATAATCTGGTTGATAAAGAGCTGGTGGACCGCCTATACGACGCTTCGGAAGCGGGGGTAAAAATACGTCTACTGATACGTGGTATGTGTTCACTGGTACCCAACCAGCCAGGATTTAGCGAAAATATTCAAATCACCAGTATTGTTGACCGTTTTCTCGAACATGATCGGGTTTACGTATTCACTAATGACGGAGACGAAAAAGTCTTTCTCTCGTCTGCTGATTGGATGACCCGTAATATCGACTACCGAATTGAAGTTGCAGTTTGCCTGCTTGATCCACAATTGAAACAACGGGTACTGGACATTCTCGAATTACAATTCAACGATACGGTAAAAGCCCGTTACGTTGATAAAGAGCTGAGCAATAGTTATGTGCCACGGGGTAATAAGCGGAAAATCCGGGCACAACTGGCTATTTATGACTATATAAAAGCCCTCGAACAACCTGAACCAAGAGCTTAATTTATGCCGCTAACACATGACAAGCCAACGCCCAGACCAATAGAAATCGCGGCTATTGATCTAGGTTCAAACAGTTTTCATATGATTATCGCACGAATTGTTAACGACGCATTTCAGATTTTAGGTCGCTTAAAACAACGGGTCCATCTTGCCAACGGTCTTGATAACAACAATCAATTAAGCGAAGAAGCAATAACACGCGGTCTTGCCTGTCTAGCTTTATTTGCTGAACGGTTACAAGGCTTTCCTGCTGATAACGTTTGTCTGGTGGGCACTCACAGCTTACGTGAAGCCAGTAATGCCGAAGAGTTCATCAAACGCGCTAAAGACGTTATCCCCTACCCGATTGAAATTATTTCCGGCCATGAAGAAGCCCGCCTGATCTATATGGGGGTAGAACATACGCAACCAGAAAAAGACCGTAAACTGGTGATTGATATTGGCGGAGGCTCCACTGAACTGGTGATTGGTGAAAATTTTGAGCCATTATTGGTGGAAAGCCGACGCATGGGATGCATTAGTTTCGCTAATCAATTCTTTCCCGATGACGAAATTAACGCAGAAAGATTCCGCCGAGCGCGGCTTGAAGCTGCACAAAAACTGGAAAATCTCTCATGGCAGTACCGCATCACTGGCTGGAATTCAGCGCTTGGCGCATCCGGGACCATTAAAGCAGTGTATGAAGTACTGGTTGCAATGGGAGAAAAGGACGGATTAATCACCCCTGAACGGCTGGAGATGTTGGTCAAAGAAATACTCAAATTCAAGAAATTAAAAACCCTCGACCTACCCGGATTATCAGATGATCGTAAACACTTTTTTATCCCCGGTCTGGCTATCTTATGTGGCATATTCGATACCCTGCATATAAAAGCATTACAACTCTCAGATGGTGCGCTACGTGAAGGCGTTTTATATGAAATGGAAGGCCGTTTCCGTCATCAAGATATCCGCCAGAGAACCGCAAGAAGCCTGGCTGAACACTATAATATCGACAGAGAACAGGCAAAACGTGTCCTGAATACGACTGAAACACTTTACCAACAGTGGGCAATCCAGAACCCTAAATTAGTGCAACCTCAACTCGAAGCGATTTTACACTGGGCGGCCATGTTACATGAAGTTGGATTAAGTATTAATTTAAGCGGATTACAGCGACACTCTGCCTATATTCTGCAAAACACCAACTTACCAGGCTTTAATCAGGAACAACAATTACTGCTGGCAACCCTGGTTCGCTGTCATCGTAAGACAATAAAACTGGATGATTTGCCAAGATTCAATTTATTCAAGAAAAAACAGTATCTGCCATTAATTCAAATTCTACGTCTGGCAACTTTACTCAATAATCAACGCCAATCCACAACCATCCCTGAATCACTCAGACTGATTACTGATGATAGTTATTGGGCGCTCTATCTGCCTTATAATTATTTATCAGAAAACACCCTGATGCAGCTTGATCTGGAAAAAGAGCAAGGTTACTGGCATAACGTTACGGGTTGGCAATTAGAAATAGCCGAGGAATCAATATAATTGCATCACTGTTTCCCCGAATTCTTCGGGGAAACAAGCTATTATAAATGTCATAATTTCAAAAGAATGACACCCGCTATGATTATCACAATACCAATCCACTGAATTTGGCTCAACCGTTCTCCGCGAATAAAAAAGCCCAATAAAGCAGTGACCCCACTTGCCAATGAACTCAGAACGGTAACAACGGCAACCTGTCCCGTTGCAGAACCGTAAGCTAATGAAGCAAACCCGATCAAACTAAAGAAACTAATTGAAAAAACCAGAGCGATAATTGAAATCGGCGGTAATGATAAGTTCCCTTTTTTTAACAGTGTAAAGAACAAAACAACCACAGCGGTTAAATAGTAAATCCATAATGCATTGATAACACCCAGATCTCTAACAGCAAATTCCCCTTGCAACCAGAAGCCTAAACCAAACATCAGTGAAGACAAAAGTGCAAAGAAAATTGAACCGGATGATTCTCGTTGTCCGTCTTTTGATTTCGGTATACTGGTTAGACAGGCACCAACAACACAAATAAATAGACTAAACAGAACCAAAGCGGTCATTGGTTTCCCATTTATTAGTGACAAAATCGTGGTAACGGCACCATAAAGCGAAACAATCGGCACGACAATGGAAGCCTTGCCGATCGATAATGCTTTAAGCAAAAACACCATTGCCATTAAATTGCAAACCGAAGCAACAACACATAGGGTCAATTGAAAGAAACTTGCATTAACAAACGACATCTCAAAATAAAAAAACAGCAACAACGATAAAACAAAAAAACCAAATAGCTGACTGTAGAACAAAGATTTAGCAACGCCGACTTTTCTTGCGACTTGCCCTGCCAAAAAATCAGTACTTCCCCAACACAATGCTGAAATCAACCCCATCAGAATAGCCATCATGATGATCTCTTATTAATTTGTTTTTAACTGAACGCTGTTAGCAATACGTGTCGCATTTTCCATCGCTTGCTCACAGCTATTACCATAAGCCAGAACATAACCGACAATAGAACCAAAATTTTTACTTTTCGATGAACTTTTATTTTTCGATGAACTTTTACTTTTCGATGAAATAGAAAAAGGCGTCTTTTTAAACCCCGCGGAGATAAAATAAGGAATATCAGCATCTATTCTAATATCATCGACAATCCCCTCACCACGATAAAAAACAAATGCATCAGCGACAAATGGATAAACTATTTCCGACGCTGGTGATATAGAACTTTCGATACCACAAACAAAATCGACCAAGTATTTGACCATATTAATCCCAGAGGTCATGAAGATCTGTTGAGCGGCTCTGGCACCCGCTATGCGCAAATTGATTTCAACTAATACAGGCCCACGAGAGGTATAAATAAACTCTACATTTATTGCGCCACCTCGTAATCCCAAAACAGCGACCCACTCTTTAACAAGCTTACAAGCCATTGTAAACTCAAATTCGGATAGCTCCGCAGGATGAGATAAACCTATCATACACAAGCTATCATCAGGAGAAACAAAAATTCTATTGATACCCATTAAATGCCATTCATCATGACTATAAACTAATTCCGCTCCATAAAAATTTCCTTGCAGGAACTCTTCTATCAAAAACTCCTCATTAACTTTACCGAGCATTGACATTGTGCCATTAGATGAAATTTCTGAAATCACATGGTAATAATCATCTAAAGATTTACAAAGTGATACCCCATAAGCCCCCGCATCACGAAGTGGCTTAATAACAAATGGAAAAGGAACTTTAGGATTTTCTGGAATATTATTATAAGAAAAAACCTCGTAAGTAGGTTGCTCATAACCATGTTGTGCCAGGATATCCCTGACATTTTTCTTACTGAATGCGCTCCTCAAACCATTTATATCCGAGTGAGGTAAACCAAATTCTCGTGCTACTTCAGACGCCACAATCATAAAATCATCATAGCAGCCTAAGATCGCAGCAACAGGAATACGGTTATCTTTAATTAAATTAATGATATCTGTACTATTTCTCGTATCGACATAATAAATATTATCAAATAATTCCTTTCTTAAATCATCATATAATCCTTTATTCATTGATTCCATTGAAGTAAATAACACAGGAGAAAACCCTAAATCTCTAATATAATCAATTGCCGAGCATTCAACCGGTCTTGCTTCAATAAAAATAAAAACACTCATATCCACCCCATCGTTAGTTGATATTTATTAATTTATGACGCTTTCTTCATTCCTGAAATAATCTAATTTTATTTAATAATAAAAAAATTCATTAAAATTAAGACAACCTAATCATCATGTATAGTTCCAATTAAGATGACTTTCAAATAAAAAAACCGTCAGAATACAACCAGACTCAGCTCTTTAATACATAACCGATTAAATAATAAAAGAATTCTTTTAATAAAAAATAAATTTACCACCAAGATAAAATATTTATTCATTTTTAAAATAAAAAAATAACCAATTATTCCATTTTAATAATAAATTTCATTTGACATATCAGACTTTATATACTTTTATTAATACTGCATTGATTTACGGATATTTTTAGTTAACAGAATAAATTGTTTAAATTAATTTATTGTTTCCAAATCTTCTTCTTATATATTTTCATTTATAGGAGTATTTATGTCATCTCATGAAATTAGAAAAACAGTATTCAGCCCCTCTCCATGGGAAAATAAAATGGGATACTCAAGAGGAAAAAGAGTTGGTAATCAGATCTTTATTGCAGGATGTGTCGCTTCGGATGGTGATGGAAATGTCATGGGGAAAAATGCTTACGAGCAAACTCTATTTATCATAGAAAAAATTGAGAAATATTTAAAAGAGCTTGATGCAGAACTGACTGATGTTGTCAGCACAGTAACACATTTAACAGATTTCCAACATTTTGATGATTATTGTCGAGCATTTAATGAAAAATTTGGCGATATACGCCCAGTCAATACGACTATTGCCGTTAAATCAATGGTGAAGCCAGAACATTACGTTGAAATTACAACTATTGCTATCGACAGCAAATAGTTAAATTAAAGAATAATACCAATGGTAATTGATCTCTACCTGGAGGCTTGGCATGAATAAAGTTAGCGTGCTCCCCGGTTCCACTCTTAATGGGGAAATAGTCATACCATCATCTAAGCCTCATATCCAAAGAGCGCTACTATTAGCACTGTTGAATGAAGAAATAACAACCGTAAATAATATATCGTGGTGTACCGAAACCGAAGATCTCCTTATTGCTTTACAACAGTTTGGTCTGAAAATTCTGGACAAAAGTGAAAATCACATCATCTTGAAAGGGGCACGTCCAATATATCATTGTAATGGGATCATTAATGCTAACGGTTCTGGCATGTTATTCAGAATCAGTGTCGCTTTAGCATCACTAACAGAAAAGGAAGTTTATATAAAATGCAATGACTCACTGTTTAACAGAGAAAGTCTGTATGATGAATCATTTTTTTCATACCTGAATGTATTTGCAGAAAAGCGAGAAGAAAATATCGTTATTATTTCCAGGAGAATATATCCTTCACAGTCATCATTAAACTTCAATAAGAGTACTCAATTCCTATCATTCTCTCTTCTTGTTTCGCCATTTATTAAAGGGAAAAGTATTATCATTAACAACAACGGCGAAACTAAGAATGGATATGTCGATATGACAATTAACATGATGGCGTTGCTGGGGAGTAAAATCACTCGAATAGGCAGCACATTTATTTCAACTGAATATCAATCAAGGGATATTACGATTAACATCCCTTCTGATTTCACATCACTAAGCTACATTGCTTCGTCAATATTAAGTATTAATCGACCAAGCAAAGTCACCATCAGAAGTTATTATTTGGGTAATACAATTAACGAAAGAGTATTATTTGACATATATAAAAAATTTGGCATGAATTTAAACTATAACCCAATTAAGAATGAACTTAATATCAGCCTGGAGGAGGAGCATAACGCCATTACAGATGAAATCCATTTAAATGAACTTCCTTCCGCTGCCACTAACATTATCGCGGCAGCGATTAATGGTAATCGAGATATCACATTTTCCGGTCTTAATGCTATAAACAATCATAAATGTCAACGAGCATTTATTATCAACGAAAATATACGCATGATGGGAGGAAAAAGTTATTTAATTTTTAATGATACCGGGGCTTTCAACAAAATAAGGATTAACGGTAACGGACCATTAAATGGAGGCGTTGAAATATTCAGCTACTATGATCATCGAATTTGCGCATCCAATATTATTGCATCACTAGGGGCAAGAGAACGAACAACGGTTAATCATATACATAAATTAGATGATGGTTTTCCTGGATTTATCCCATCCTTAAGTTCTCTCGGAGCTAAAATAAGTTAGCTAACAGTATAAAAGCGAGACAAAAATATGAAGTATTATGGTAATAATCATCCGCCATTTATCGAAATAAACAAAACCAAATCATTAAATGGCTCAATAACTTTACCTGCCTCCAAAAGTTCTTCAACCCGCGCCATTCTGACTGCATCATTAACGGAAGGTACAAGTAAAATAAATAACATGGCATCAGGGAACAATACAACAGCAATGAAATTAAACTGTTCCCGCTTAGGGGCATCATTTAATAGTGATATTACAGGGACAATCGTAGAAGGCATGGATATCAGAAAAGTTGATAAAAAAATCATCTTTAACCCAGGTAATTCTGGCGTTGTATTACGGCTATTAATGGGAGTATCCGGTTATTTACCAGATACTGAATTTATTACAGAATACAGTCACTCCCTGGGTACACGATCACAATCAGAAATGGTCAATGCACTAAAATTACTCAATATTCAGTGCACTGCGGTTGGGCCTGATTCACTTTTACCGATAAGCATGAAATCGGATAGAAACATCAGTAGTTACACCGAAATTTCATGCAGAAAGAGTTCTCAATTCCTGAGTGGACTACTTTACTTAGGTGCCATTAGTGAACGAGATCTGCAAATAAAAGTCATCGATACCATTACCGCACCATCAATGGTTCACACGACAATTAATAATTTGCGCAAAGCCGGCATTAATATTGAATATGACGATAAATTTCGCAATTTCTTTACGACAGGAAAGAGTCGATTTATCCCATCAGAATTTAGCGTTGGCGCTGATCCAGCCAGCACAGCGGCGATTCTTGCACTTTGTGCCTCACTGAATGCTGATGTCACCCTAAACGGTTTCTTTGAGGAAGAATTAGGTAATGGCGCAGTGGTAAATTATTTAATTAACAGTGGAACGAAAATCAGCTTCATCAAGGATAATTGTCTCAATATTCGATCTGGCGGAACCCTAAAAGCGCAAGATTTCGATGGTTCACTGGCACCAGATGCTGTACCTGCACTTGCTGCATTAGCTGCGTTTGCCGACGGTAAAAGCGTTTTCTATAACATTGAACATATCCGCTATAAAGAATCAGACAGAATTTCTGATTTTCGACGGGAATTAGACAAAATAGGGATTAGATCAGAAGAGAAGCTAGACCAATTAATTATTTATGGCAATCCCCATGGATATAAAGGCGGTGTTATTGTTGATGGTCATTACGATCATGGATTAATCATGGCGCTCACAACCATAGGTTTACATTGTGATGAGCCCCTCATTATTAGTGATCCATATCATGTTGGTCAGACCTACCCAGAATATTTCGCCGAAATATCCACATTAGGCGCCAATGTGAACGAATTAAAATATTCTGGCCCTATACCAGAAGACATTTAAATATCATTGATAACTCTTAACCAAAGGAATTCACTATGTGTGGAATTGGTGGTGTTTTTAATACAGAAAATAGGCTTATTGATGATATTGAGAATAAGCTACAGACTATAATGTCAAAAATAGCACATCGAGGCGATCCATCTCGGTTTAATGAGAAGATTGTCAGAAATAACTTTTCAATCGCAACCAACAGACTTGCTATTGTCGAACGCGATTCAGCCTATCAACCCATATCGAATCAGGAACATGATCTTCATCTTGTTCTGAATGGTCAAATTTATAATTACAAGTCTCTTCGAAATGAATTAATTAAACAAGGTTATCAATTTAAAAATGGTGGCGATGCAGAAGTTATCCTAATTTCATATATTTGTTATGGCAAATCATTTATTAAAAAACTAGATGGAATGTTTAGTTTTATTCTATTTGATAATAAGAATAATAAATTCTTATTAGGCAGAGATCACGTCGGTATAAAACCTCTCTATTACACCCAAAAAGAGGATAACTGGTATGTGGCATCAGAAATAAAATCATTGATCGAGTTTAACTCAGAAATTAAACCTGTTGAACCCGGTTCAATTTTCGACGGATTTACCAGTGAGAAATATATTAGCTACGGCACAACTATCCCAGCAAGCAGCGATAACTTCGAACAGGCAAAAGAAAAAGTCTATTCACTGTTAGATAATGCCGTCAGAAAGCGAGTTGACACAGACCTACCTGTATCAATTATGTTTAGCGGCGGCATAGACAGTACCATCGTGCTCTATCTTGCAAAAAAATATCACCACGATATTACAGCGATTTCATTTGGATTACCCGGCTCAAAAGACATTGAAATTGCCCAAAGATATTGTTCTGAGAATAAGATAAAACATATTATATATACATTTACTCAGGAAGAATTAATCAATAATATCCAAGACGCTATCTATTATGGTGAATTTTTCGAACAAATTGATGCGATTGATTCAACTATTGCTCACTTTGGCTATTATATTGCTAACCGCCTTGGCTTTAAAATTGCTTTATGTGGAGAAGGTAGTGATGAAATTTTTGCTGGCTACGATTTATTTAAGACCTATCCCGATCCCCATCATCTCTCCCTATATCGATTAAATAATCTTCATAGGACTGATTTACAAAGAGTTGATCGGGCAAGTATGAGAAATACTGTTGAAGCAAGAGTTCCCTTTATGGATTCAGCACTAGTGCCTTATGTTTTAAGCCTGGATTTCTCTTATAAACTCAATAATGGGATAGAAAAACATATTTTACGCGAAGCATTCAGAGGAAAAATACCCGAATATATTATTGACAGACCAAAAATAAGAATGCCAGATGGTAGTGGTGTAAAAAATACTATTATTGATTACGTTAAAGATATTAAATGCAATCTACCAAGAAACACGGTTGACAGCCTTAATTCTATCGGGTTAACCAATCAAAGTTCATTGTATTTCGCTGAAAAATATCTCTCTTTTGGTTATCCACTACCGAAAGAACGCTTCAAAGAATCTGGCAAAGATTTCTCAGAATCTGGTTACTTTAATTTCATATCGTAATTTAACCATTATACCCGTCATCTTTCAAGTTGCCTCTTTGTTGGCTGCACTCGCTCACCCCGGTCACATAGTTATCTATGCTCCCGGGGATTCGCTCCCTTGCCGTCGCGATGCATCTTGAAATCCATAGGGTATATTCTGTTAACAATGCAGCTATTTAGCGATAAAAATAGGATTTTTTATTTTCATCACTTAACGTCAAATTGAAACTCAATATCCTTTTTTAAGAAATCATAACCAATAATTTCAACTCTCTTATTCTTTGATACAATTATTCCTTTTTCATTCAAACTCTTAATAGCTCTATTTAATTGCCTGACTGAAACACCTAAAACAGATGCTAAATCTTCCCTTTTCTCTAATACCAACACAGTTCCATTTCTTTTCGAATGATAGTAAAGAAATCGCTTTAACTTATCCTCAACAGTTAGAAATACTCCCGTTCGAAACAAAGAAGACTCAAAAAGCTTATTACTGAGTTGTTTACAAACAAATTGAAGAAATCCAGGATCTGTTAATCCAAATATTCTTACCGTCTCTAGCGGAATTGATAGCAGTACTGATCGCTCCTGAGCAAAGACAGTATTAATTATGTTATCGCCTTGGGAATGAAAGAATTCTAAATCTCCTATAAGAAAAAGAGGAATAGCAAAGGCAAAAACACAGAATTTTCCATTAATATTATAAAACTCAACCTTTAGTTTACCCTCAACTAAAATATAGAGATGAGTAAAAATTGATGACTGATGTGTAAGATAGGCATTTTTCTTAACTTCAACCACATCTAACTTTGGCATAAATGCTGCTGGGAGAATGCTATCAAGATGATATTTATCAACATAATCTTTCAATTTATTCTCTTTATCCCGATACATATTTCATTTACCATCTCTTAAATCACTCCATAACTAAGTATACCCGTTATCTTTCAAGTTGCCTCTTTGTTGGCTGCACTCACTCACCCCGGTCACATAGTTATCTATGCTCCCGGAGATTCGCGCCCTTGCCGTCGCGATGCAGCTTGAAATCCATAGGGTATATATTTAAACATTTTAGATTTTTCCATTTATTCTCCGTTAATTTCCCCACCAAAGTATTTATTGATAACAAATAATATATTTAATAAATTTTTCTCCACTATACACAAGGATAAATAGAATTTAATTTTTCACCATGGCAATCTCATTATTTCCTTTTCCAATCGTCTTTTCAATTCATTACCACAAAAGGAAGCATATAATGCATTTAAATTTGTTTCAATAAAATCACTATATTGCCAACCAAAATATCGATTAATCCTCAAATATTCTTCACATAAGGTAATGTTTGCAACTGTCCGGGTATCTGTATTAATCCCAATATTTACACCAATCTCTTTTAAAAAATTAACTGGATGGTTTTCATAGATATCATAAATATCGCAAACAATATTACATGTCGGGCAAATTTCTAAATGTATATTTCTTTCTATAAGAAGATCAATAACATCTCGATCTTCAATACTTCTGACACCATGACCTATACGAGAAATATTTAATTTATTGATAGTCTCGCGTACACTTTCAGCCCCTTTCGCTTCTCCTGCATGCGCAATAACATTTCCACCATTTTCCAACACCATTCTAAACGCATTCAAATGTGCATTAAGTGGATATCTTGCCTCATCGGCAGCAAGATCGAGAGCAACAACACCGTAATTAGAATATTCATTGACAAGATATGCGGTTCTCAAACTTTGATCTTCTGAAAAATGCCGCAATGTACATAATATTAAACCTGCTGCTATGCCATATTTGACTGAATAATTTTCCATTGACTCCAAAGCAATTTCTACAATATCGCGATCACTTAATCCTAAGCAAAGATGAAGTAAAGGTGCAAATCTAATTTCAGCATAAATTACATTATCGCTTTTTAATTGTATGAAAAGATCTTCTACAGCATCAGCTATTACATCCCTTTTTTGTAATAAATCCAATGAAGGAGTAATTTTATTTAAAAAATCACCTAAATCATGGCATTTTTCAGGGGCAATATATTTTTCACAAAATGACTTCTGGGTAATATCAGGAATAAATTTTTTAACGAAATGATAACTCAACCCACAATCAAGATGTGTATGTAACTCTACCTTTCTCAGTAAATCAGGATTAAAATTCATCTTTTATCCTCCTATATAACTAAAATTACGATAATAATGTCAATAGTTTATTCTTAAATACCTTACCCTTGATTTCAGTTACCACAGTCATATTATAGGGATGATTGAGAAGATCGGTTGAATCAATAACTAAATGCCCATATGAACGTGAGCTTTGATATTCAACATAACCATACACCTCTAATTTATCCTCTATCATCTCATTCGGATATAAAGCAATAGCCATTGTTATAGGATCGGGCAGATCAAATCCCTTTCTATTCGTTCTTCCCTCATTGAATTCAATCAATGTTCTATTACAGCTCACTGCAAATTGGCCAAGATCACCTAAAGAATTTAATTTATCCATATCGAATTCATCAATAAAAGCCTGTTCCATACCTAACTCCCACCCACAAAAGATAAGAGGCAATCCAGAATTCAATACGATATGTGCCGATTCAGCATCAGAATAGATATTGAATTCAGCTAATGGCGTAATATTACCTGGATTCAATCCAGAACCACCCATAATATAAATCACTTTAATAAATTTATATAAATCTGGCTCTTTTAAGATAGCCATTGCGATATTTGTCAACGGCCCCAAAGTGATTATTTCTATCTCACCAGGAAATCTTTTCACGATATCAATAATTGCATCTACTGCATGTTTATCTTCTGCTATTAGCGAAGACTCTGGTAAATTCATATTACCCATACCATCTTTTCCATGAATATGATATGAAGCATAGTGATCTCTAAATAATGGTTTACTCATCCCTTCATATACCGGAGGAATATATGTTCCTGCTTTTTCAATACTGACTAACGCATTTTTCCTGCACTGAGCAACAGCACAATTACCGGCAACAATAGTAATACCTTCAATAAAAACCGAGGGTTCACGGAGCGCCATCAGTAATGCAACTGCATCATCGGAAGCCGTATCTGTATCAATAATGAAATGTCTCATAGCCTATTTCCCTTTATCATGTTCCTTACATTAGGCTATAAGTTCCGCCAAAAAAAAGTCATATGACCTTTTTCCAGAATCAAGAAACAATGTGCACAGAGATAGATAACCAATATGTGATCTACTTCACAATACATCGTCAATAGATAATTTGAATGAATACGTTCTAAATGGCATATGAACAAAATATTCGGAAAAAATAGCCAACTAAGATAGATAATTAAAATCATTTATTAAACTTATCTCTTTTAAGCCATATTTAAATATGAGTGGAACAATATATTTATATTGATAATATTTCTCCTGCATTTTATAACCAACCTAAATTCTCTCAAAAATTAGGCGATATAACCCAACAACCGTAAAGAAAATGAAGGTAACAGAGATAGCATCATTTGCATAATTTCTGGAGCCGTCTCGAAAAAATTGACAAAAAACGCCATAATTTACCTTAAAAAGCGCTTCCTTGACATATTTTCCACATTTTCTCCATTTTTTAGCCTATCCTCACTGTCTAAACTAATAGCATGTGATTAAACCGATATTTCAGTCGGACATAATCAAGCAACACCTTGGCCTTGCGTTTGAGAGAATGTCGAAGAAATGAATCAAAATAATAAACACCGTACCCTCCTTTTCCGTGTAGTTTTTCGTGTAGTACTGGCCGTTGTTGTCATTGCTGCCGCTATATTTTTCTGGTACCAACTTAAAACCCCTCAACAATCTAGCCCATCTGATCAATCCTCTGGTTTAAAACATTCCCATTTACCCCCGGTTCAGGTTGCCACGGTAAAAGAGCAGGCAGTCCCTCGCTTTCTGGCCGGGCTTGGCACCATTCAGGCCGCCAATACCGCCACGGTAACCAGCCGGGTTGAAGGTCAGCTTATCGCTTTGCACTTTCAGGAAGGTCAACAAATTAAACAAGGGGATTTACTGGCGGAAATTGATCCACGCCCTTTTCAGGTTCAACTCGCACAAGCCAAAGGCCAACTGGCTAAAGATGAAGCAATATTGGCGAATGCCCGTCAGGATCTCAATCGCTACCAGAAATTGGCAAACACTCACCTAATTTCCCAACAAGAAATGGATAATCAACGTGCACTTGTCCGCCAACACGAAGCCAGTCTGAAAGTTGATCAAGCAGCAATTGATAGTGCAAAACTTCAACTCACTTACAGCCATATTACGGCTCCCATTTCCGGTAAAGTGGGCTTGAAACAGATCGATGTAGGAAATTTTATTTCCAGTGGTAACAGCTCTCCTATTGTGGTTATTACCCAAACCGATCCGGTAGATGTGCTATTTTCACTCCCTGAAAACGATATTAATGCTGTTTTACAAGCTCAGAAAACGAATCACGACGTCGTTGTTAGTGCCTGGGATCGCAATAACCAGCAACAACTTGCCGAAGGAAAACTGTTAAGCCTTGATAATCAAATTGATGCTACTACCGGCACAATTAAGCTGAAAGCGCGTTTTTCCAATCAAAATAGCATCTTATTCCCAAATCAGTTTGTTAATGTCCGTATTAAAGTCGATACACTGGAAAACGCAGTGGTGATCCCAAATGCTGCCCTGCAAATGGGTAATGAAGGGAATTTTGTCTGGATGTTAGGTAAAGAGAATAAAGTCAGCAAACATCTGGTCACAGTCAAATTGCAGGATACAAAACGCGTTGTTATCAGTACCGGCTTAGCCGCAGGTGATAAAGTGGTTACTGATGGTATTGATCGCCTGACAGATGGCGCTAAGGTGGATATTGTCACACCGATGGCAAATAAGCCTCAGCCACAAAAACATGATAAAACGGAGAATTCCTGATGCAGGTGAACTCCCCGATCCCAGGAGGCGGGCCATCACGCCTGTTCATTTTGCGACCTGTTGCCACCACGCTGTTTATGGCGGCAATCTTGCTGGCAGGTATTATCGGCTATCGCATGCTACCCGTGTCTGCATTACCGGAAGTGGACTATCCCACCATTCAGGTTGTCACACTCTACCCCGGTGCAAGCCCCGATGTGATGACTTCGGCAGTCACCGCACCACTGGAGCGCCAACTCGGACAGATGTCTGGCCTTAAACAGATGGCATCTCAAAGTTCCGGCGGGGCTTCCGTGATCACATTACAATTCCAGCTAACTTTACCGTTAGATGTCGCCGAGCAGGAAGTGCTGGCGGCTATCAATGCAGCCAGTAATTTACTGCCAAATGACCTGCCTTACCCTCCCATTTACAGCAAAGTTAACCCCGCTGATCCGCCTATTCTAATGCTGGCAGTCACCTCAGATGCAATGCCAATGACACAGATTCAAGATATGGTGGAAACTCGTATTGCACAGAAAATTTCACAAGTCAACGGTGTAGGATTGGTGACACTCGCCGGCGGCCAGCGACCAGCCGTCAGAGTGAAGTTAAACGCCCAAGCGGTCGCTGCACAGGGATTGGATAGCGAAACCATCCGCACCGCTATCAACAATGCTAACGTTAATTCCGCCAAAGGTAGCCTTGATGGTCCGACTCGCTCTGTCACGCTTTCAGCCAACGATCAAATGAAGTCAGTAAATGATTACCGCAACTTGATCATTGCCTATAAAAATGGCTCACCAGTACGGTTACAAGATGTCGCAACCATTGAACAAGGCGCTGAAAATACCAAACTAGGTGCATGGTCAAATACCAAGCAAGCGATTGTGATTAATATTCAGCGCCAGCCCGGTGCCAATGTGATTGAAACTACAGATAATATTCGTCGGATGTTGCCGGAACTTATCAGCAGCTTGCCAAAGTTTGTCGATATGAAAATCCTGACTGACCGCACGACAACCGTTCGTGCCTCAGTGAGAGATGTTCAGTTTGAGCTATTACTGGCAATAGCACTGGTTGTTATGGTGATTTACCTGTTTTTACGTAACGGTATCGCCACACTTATCCCCAGTATCGCCGTTCCTCTTTCCTTGATCGGTACATTCGCGGTGATGTATTTCTGCGGTTTCTCCGTCAATAATCTGACGCTAATGGCGCTCACCATTGCCACCGGTTTTGTCGTGGACGATGCCATTGTGGTCATTGAAAATATCTCCCGTTATATAGAACAAGGCGAGAAACCGATGACAGCAGCATTGAAGGGCGCAGGTGAAATCGGTTTTACCATTATCTCCCTGACTTTCTCTTTGATTGCGGTGCTGATCCCGCTGCTTTTCATGGGCGATATCGTTGGTCGCCTGTTTCGTGAGTTTGCAATCACCCTGGCCGTGGCAATCCTGATTTCAGCCATTGTCTCACTGACATTAACCCCCATGATGTGCGCTCGCATACTGAAACCGGAAGCACAGATAAAACACAACCGTTTTGAACAAGCTAGTGAACGCTTTCTTGAACAAATGATTGCCGGTTATGCCACATGGCTGAAAAGAGCACTGAACCACCCGTGGATCACCTTTAGCATCGCCCTAAGCACATTGGCGCTAACTGCTTTGCTCTATCTGATGATTCCAAAAGGATTTTTTCCATCGCAGGATAATGGGCTGATTCAGGGAACACTAGAAGCGCCACAATCCATTTCCTTTGCTGCAATGGTGGATAAACAACAGCAAGTTTCATCCTTATTACTACAAGACCCGGCAGTAGAAAATATCACCACCTTTGTGGGCATTGATGGCAGTAACCCAACATTGAATAACGGGCGACTGCAAATCACGCTTAAACCACTCAATCAGCGTGATGACAGAATTGTTGACATTATTCCGCGTTTGCAGGAAAAAGTTGCCGCTATACCCGGCATAAAGCTCTATCTGCAACCGATGCAGGATTTGACGATTGACACTCAAGTTACTCGTACCCAATACCAATTCACTTTGCAGGCAACCTCTCTGGATGAATTGAGTATCTGGGTGCCAAAATTGTTGACTGAACTAAAACAGAGAGCAGAACTAGTTGATATCAGCAGTGATTGGCAAGATCAGGGGCTGATCGCCTACGTTAAAGTAGACCGAGACACTGCCAGCCGATTGGGTATCTCAATGGCCGCTATAGATAATGCACTCTACAACGCATTCGGCCAGCGGCTAATTTCAACCATTTATACCCAGGCTAATCAGTATCGGATCATCCTGGAACATGATGTGACATCGACTCCAGGGCTGGCAGCATTTGATAACATCCGCCTCAATGGCACTGACGGCAATATCGTACCTCTCAGAACTATTGCAACTATTGAACAAAGATTTGGCCCACTGGCAATCAATCATCTGGCTCAATTTCCCTCAGCCACATTTTCTTTCAACGTTGCCGAGGATGCTTCTCTCGAACAGGCGGTCAATGCTGTTAGTGATGCAGCACAATTGATCAAAATGCCCAAAGACATCACCACTCAATTTCAGGGAGCAACGCTGGCATTTGAAAGCGCACTGGGCAACACATTGTGGTTAATCGCGGCTGCCATTATCGCTATGTATATCGTACTAGGCATACTGTATGAAAGCTTCATTCATCCAGTGACAATCCTCTCCACATTGCCGACAGCGGGAGTGGGTGCACTACTGGCGCTAATGATGGCGGGTCACGAACTGGATGTCATTGCAATCATTGGTATTATCTTGTTGATAGGTATTGTGAAAAAAAATGCCATCATGATGATCGATTTCGCGCTGGCGGCAGAACGTGAACAGGGATTATCGCCTTACGAAGCCATTTATCAAGCATGTTTATTGCGTTTCCGCCCGATCCTGATGACCACGATGGCAGCATTACTTGGAGCACTCCCCTTGATGCTCAGCACCGGTGTAGGCGCTGAATTACGTCGGCCTCTGGGTATCTGTATGGTCGGTGGATTGATTATGAGCCAGATCCTGACGTTGTTTACTACCCCAGTGATCTATTTACTGTTTGACCGTCTGGCCCACTATCGCCGCCATCGCCAGCTCTCAGTTATTGATCATCAGGAGCCACGGTGAAATTTTTTGCCTTATTTATCCAACGCCCTGTTGCCACCACGCTATTGAGTTTAGCCATAACCCTATGCGGGGTATTGGGATTTACCTTGTTGCCAGTTGCTCCTTTACCACAAGTGGATTTTCCGGTGATCTCCGTTTACGCCTCATTACCGGGCGCTTCACCGGAGACAATGGCCTCATCTGTCGCGACCCCACTGGAGCATGCCTTAGGCCGAATTGCCGGAGTTAATGAAATGACATCCAGCAGCTCCCTTGGCAATACCGATATCACGCTTGAATTTGATCTCAATCGTGATATTAACAGTGCCGCACGGGATGTACAGGCAGCATTGAATGCCGCTCAGAGTCTGCTACCTTCCGGTATGCCGAGCAAACCGCATTATTACAAAGTCAACCCGTCTGACGCCCCGATAATGATCCTTACATTGACTTCTGATACCTATAATCAGGGGCAGCTTTATGATTTTGCGTCTACTCAACTGGCTCAGAAAATTGCCCAAGTTGAAGGCGTCAGTGAAGTCTCTGTTGGCGGAAGTTCATTACCCGCAATCAGAGTTGAATTGAATCCCGGAGCTCTGTTTCATCAGGGAGTTTCGCTCGATGCGGTACGTAAAGCGATCAGCAATGCCAATGTTCGCCGTCCACAAGGATATGTGGATTCCGATCAGCAACACTGGCAAATTCAAACGAATGATGAGTTAAAAACAGCCGAAAGCTATCGCCCGATCATCGTTCACTACAACAACAATTCACCAGTGCGATTACAGGATGTCGCAAATGTAAAAGATTCTGTTCAGAATGTCAGAGCAGCCGGAATGTCTGGCGGTAAACCAGCTATTTTGCTGATCATTCGCCGTGAAGCAGGCGCGAATATTATCGCCACAGTAAACCGTATCCGTGAACAATTACCTGCATTACGTGAATCTATTCCTGCCAGTATTCAACTTAAAGTTGCTCAAGACCGCACACCAACTATTCGTGCTTCATTAGTAGAAGTAGAACGAGCATTGGTGATTGCTATCGGTCTGGTCATTCTGGTGGTATTCCTGTTCTTGCGTTCTGGTCGCGCAACATTGATCCCTGCCATTGCCGTACCTGTTTCACTCATTGGCACATTTACCGCCATGTATCTGTGCGGTTTCAGTTTGAACAATCTTTCCTTAATGGCGCTGACGGTTGCCACAGGATTTGTGGTAGATGATGCGATTGTGGTACTGGAGAATATTTCCCGCCACCTTGAAGCTGGCATAAAACCCATGCAAGCGGCACTACGAGGTGTCCGGGAAGTGGGTTTTACGGTCCTCTCGATGAGTATTTCGCTGGTAGCAGTCTTTATCCCACTGCTGCTCATGGATGGATTGGTTGGTCGGCTGTTCCGTGAATTCGCCATTACCCTAACCACATCAATCGGCATCTCATTATTGGTTTCTCTAACGCTAACGCCAATGATGTGCGCTCATTTACTAAAATCTCAGCTTCCCAAAACACAGAAGAAAATACGAGGATTCGGTAAAGTTCTACTGAAAATTCAGCAAGTTTACGGACGCTCCCTGATGTGGGTTCTTAATCATAGCCGTTGGGTATTGTTAATTTTGGCTGGCATCATTGCCCTAAATGTTTGGCTCTATATCAATATCCCCAAAACTTTCTTCCCAGAGCAAGATACCGGGCGGTTGCTAGGGTTTGTTCGGGCAGATCAAAGTATCTCTTTCCAATCCATGCGTGAAAAAATGAAAAATTTCATGCAGACAATCAATGCAGATCCTACGGTAGACAATGTTATCGGTTTTACCGGTGGTGGGCGGGTAAATAATGGCTTTATGTTTATCTCCCTGAAACCATTGAAAGAGCGTTCAGAAAGCACTGAACAGGTTATTTCACGCCTGAGAACTAAACTTGCCAATGAACCGGGAGCAAATCTATTTCTTATTCCGGTACAAGATATTAGGGCTGGCGGTCGCCAGGCTAATGCCAGCTATCAATTCACATTGCTGGCAGATGATCTGAATGATCTTCGCAAATGGGAGCCTGTTATCCGTAAGGCATTAGGGCAATTGCCGCAACTGACTGACGTGAATTCAGATAAAGAGGATAAAGGCGCTGAAATGGCAATAATCTATGACCGCGATACTATGTCTCGTCTGGGCATTAATGTCAGTGAAGCCAATAGCCTGCTGAATAATGCTTTTGGTCAACGACAAATATCCACCATTTATCAACCACTTAATCAGTACAAGGTTGTGATGGAAGTTGCACCAGAATATACGCAGGATGTCAGCGCACTGGAAAAAATGTTTGTGATTAACAATCAAGGAAAAACCATTCCGCTCTCCTATTTTGCCCATTGGCAACCGGCTAACGCGCCGCTCAGCGTCAATCATCAAGGGCTTTCTGCTGCTTCAACCATTGCTTTCAACGTACCGGAAGGCTATACCCTCTCTGATGCTGTCAATGCGATTGAAAGAACCATGACTGAACTTGGTGTACCCTCAACGGTTCGAGGCACTTTTGCTGGTACCGCCCAGATTTTCCAGGAAACCCAGAAATCACAATTATTCTTGATTCTGGCCGCCATTATTACCGTCTATCTGGTGTTAGGGATATTGTATGAAAGTTATATTCATCCACTGACCATTCTTTCTACTCTGCCTTCGGCCGGTATTGGTGCCCTGCTGGCACTGGAACTGTTTGACACACCATTCAGCCTGATAGCATTAATAGGCATCATGTTATTGATTGGTATCGTGAAAAAGAACGCCATTATTATGGTGGATTTTGCCATTGAAGCTCAACGTAACGGTAATATCCGCGCCCGTGATGCGATATTCCAAGCTAGCCTGTTACGTTTCCGTCCGATTCTGATGACCACACTGGCCGCCTTGTTTGGTGCCCTGCCACTGGTGTTGAGTAGTGGCGACGGTGCGGAATTACGCCAACCCTTAGGAATAACCATTGTGGGTGGTTTGGTCATGAGCCAGCTTTTGACGCTATATACCACACCGGTTGTCTATCTCTGTTTTGATCGATTAAGGGAAAAGTGGCAACAACGGCGTACTACCAGACAAATTATGGAGCAATCATGAAACTCGGCATCAGTGGTAAACTGTTTATGGCCATTTTCGCCACTTGCATGCTAGTACTCATCACCATGCACTGGGGCGTAAGAAGCAGCTTCCAGCATGGTTTTATTGGTTATATAAAACAAAATATCCAGTTACGTACAGCCATGTTAGCCGAAGCACTGGCTGAGCAATATCAACAATATGGCAGCTGGAAATTCTTAAAGAGGAATGACCGGGCAATTTTTCAAATCATTCGCTCCATTGAACAAACCAGTGAAAGCCGCCAGGGTCCACCGCCTCGCGGTTGGCGAACTCAATTTTGGGTGGTGGACAGTAATATGAAACTACTGGTTGGTCATGAAGGCAAAATCCCGGCAGAGACTTATCGCAAACCGATCATCTATCATCATCAAGTCGTTGGCTGGGTCATTGTCAGTACATCAGATAAAATTACCCGTCAAGCTGATATCAGTTTTGATCGCCAACAACAACTGACAAGCTGGATAATTGCCGGTTTATCCACCTTGCTGGCAATTATAGCCACGCTATTATTATCCCGCGGTATGTTAAAACCCGTTAAACGTTTGGTTGAAGGAACGCATAAATTGGCAGCCGGTGATTTCAGTGCCCGAGTCATACCATCAAGTAAAGATGAAATTGGTCAGCTTGCCCACAATTTTAACCAACTCGCCAGTACCTTGGAAAAAAACGAGCAGATGCGTCGCGATTATATGGCAGATATTTCTCATGAACTACGCACTCCCCTTTCTATATTGCGTGGCGAATTGGAAGCGTTACAGGATGGTGTTCACAAACCAACTCCAGAAATACTCAACTCGTTATTGGCTGAAATTACCACATTGACCAAACTGGTTGATGATCTACACCAGCTATCTCTATCCGATCGCGGGGCGCTGGCATACCGGAAAGAATTTATCAACATCAGTGAGTTAATTCAGGTTGCTATCGCATCTTATCGTGGACGTTTCCTTGATAAACAAATCCAAATGGATGTTAAACTTCCTGAAATTATTATGGTGTTTGCTGACCCAAGCAGATTGACTCAGCTATTTCATAATTTACTGGAAAATAGTCTTCGCTATACCGCTGATAATGGAAAATTGATCATTAAAGGTTATTCTGACGATAACCACTTCATTCTGAATTGGGAGG
Source organism: Photorhabdus sp. CRCIA-P01 (assembly GCF_003545805.1). Lineage (GTDB taxonomy): Bacteria > Pseudomonadota > Gammaproteobacteria > Enterobacterales > Enterobacteriaceae > Photorhabdus > Photorhabdus antumapuensis. The sequence continues at coordinate 59,738 of NZ_NMQR01000027.1, forward strand.
ACAGCAAACCCGACTTGTCACCAGAGCAATGCCAACGGGTTTTTGAACGATTCTACCGCAGTGAATCCTCACGAAACCGTGCCAGTGGTGGATCAGGACTTGGGTTAGCTATTTGCTATAACATCGTTGAAGCACATAACGGTACGATCCATGCCAAACCCTCACCTTTAGGTGGCTTGAGAATTATCGTAGAATTGCCGCTAACTGAATCCCTTGACGGCGAAACGTTATGAGTACAGAATTTGAACATTATACTGTTTTGATTGTTGAAGATGAGCCAAAGCTTGGACAGTTGCTGGTGGATTACTTACAGGCGGCTGATTACCAAACCCAGTGGCTACTGCGAGGTGATGAAGCTGTTTCCCATGTACAGCAACACAATCCAGATATTATTTTGCTGGATTTGATGCTTCCAGGCTGTGATGGCATCTCTATCTGTCGGGAAATTCGCCGCTTCTCTGACGTACCGATTATTATGGTCACCGCCAAAACGGAAGAAATTGACCGTTTACTTGGATTGGAAATCGGGGCAGATGATTATATTTGTAAACCTTACAGCCCACGTGAAATTGTCGCGCGAGTTAAAACAATTCTTCGTCGCTGTTACCGACCACAAGATATTGTCAAGCAAAGCGATCTACAAATTGACGAAGCCTGTTTCCAAGCGCGTTACCGCAATAAAATACTGGATTTGACCCCGGTTGAATTCCGGTTATTAAAAACGATGGCAAGTCGCCCAGGGCAAGTATTTTCCCGCGATAATTTACTGAATAATCTATATGACGATCACCGAATCGTGACAGACCGTACCATTGATAGCCACATTAAAAATTTACGCCGTAAACTGGAACAATTGGATGACAGTAAAACATTCATTCGTTCTATTTATGGACTTGGTTACCGATGGGAAGCGGATATATGCCGTTTGTTATAACTGTCACACTTTAACTGAATTAAATTTCTTTCAACCTTTCACCGGTCAGAAATTCAGCTATATTAAAAATACTTACCTTTAATTGGAGGAATTTCTTATGGCTGTAGGTCATTATGATCTTAAGAGAACAAAAAACAAGCAGTATTACTTCAATTTAAAAGCATCGAACGGTGAAGTTATCCTTACCAGTGAAATGTATACCACCAAGGCAGCAGCGAATAAAGGAATTCGTTCTGTCCAAGCAAATTCACCGGCAGAAAAAAACTTCGAAATCAGAGAAAACAAATCTGGCAAGTCTTATTTCGTGCTGAAAGCGAGAAACTATCAAGTTATCGGCATCAGTGAGTCTTACGATAATGAAATCGCAGCCAAAAAAGGCATTCAATCTGCGATTAAACATGGTTTTAGCGTCGATGTTCGAGATCTGACAAAGTCAGAATGATATTTTTTCATGATAAACCGCACCTTATCAGTTGAAAGTCATCGTCAATTGATAAGGCGCTCTTCATCGATCACGTTCTTCGTTGAGCAATAGAACCAAACATTTCGTACTAATAAATTTGTATCCCCAACAAATTAAGCGTTAGAATCCCCGGCCTTATCCTTACTTTTTATAGTGAAAACTCATCTCAACTCAAACCGAGAATTTTTTAACCATGTTTACTCCAGAATTACTTTCCCCTGCCGGTTCGCTGAAAAATATGCGTTATGCTTTTGCCTATGGCGCAGATGCCGTATACGCTGGCCAGCCACGTTACAGCCTACGTGTTCGCAATAATGAATTTAATCACGAAAATCTGGCACTCGGCATTAAAGAAGCTCATGAACTTGGTAAGCGCTTTTACGTTGTGGTCAATATTGCTCCTCACAATGCCAAATTGAAAACTTTTATCCGTGATCTAAAGCCTGTCATCGATATGGGACCTGATGCCCTCATTATGTCTGATCCCGGACTGATTATGATGGTTCGTGAAGCTTTTCCTGAAATGGAAATTCATCTTTCCGTTCAAGCTAACGCGGTTAACTGGGCGACAGTAAAATTCTGGCAACAAATGGGGCTGACGCGGATCATTCTTTCCCGTGAACTTTCTCTGGATGAAATTAACGAGATTCGCCAGCGGGTTCCCGATATGGAACTGGAAGTTTTCGTACATGGTGCATTGTGTATGGCCTATTCCGGCCGTTGCCTATTATCCGGCTATATTAATAAACGAGATCCCAATCAGGGAACCTGCACTAATGCCTGCCGTTGGGAATATCATGTCCAAGAAGGCAAAGAGGATGATATCGGTAATATTGTGCATATGCATGAACCGATACCGACAAAAAATATCGTGCCAACATTGGGAAAAGGCACACCAACAGATAAAATATTTACGTTCGAAGAAGCAAAACGCCCTGGTGAATATATGTCGGCTTTCGAAGATGAACATGGCACTTACATCATGAATTCCAAAGATTTACGTGCAGTTGAGCATGTTGAGCGATTAACTAAAATGGGCGTTCACTCTCTGAAAATCGAAGGACGTACAAAATCCTTCTATTACTGCGCTCGCACAGCACAAGTTTACCGCCGAGCCATTGATGATGCCGTTGCAGGGAAACCTTTTGATCCAACACTGCTAACCACGCTGGAAGGACTTGCTCATCGCGGCTATACCGAAGGATTTTTGCGCCGTCATACCCATGATGCCTATCAGACTTATGAATACGGTTACTCGATATCCGATACCCAACAATTTGTTGGTGAATTTACAGGTGAGCGAGTCAACGGATTGGCTGAAGTTACTGTTAAGAATAAATTCATGATCGGAGACCGTCTCGAATTAATGACACCATCAGGCAATATCCAGTTTACATTGGAAGCAATGCATGATAGAAAAAGCCAATTAGTGGAAGTTGCGCCTGGGGATGGGTATATTGTTTATTTGCCAATTCCTAAACAAATTGATATTAATTTCGCCTTATTAATACGTAACCTAAATGGTATTAATTCTCAATATCCTCAAACGAACCGAGACTCAGACAAATAATCATCAATATCCCCTCTTCATGATGATATATTTCTTTTTTTAGAAACAGATCACATCAATACTATTTTATTTACCGTAGTATTGTTGGTGAAAAATAAAAAATTAAAAAAGTTTTACAGTAAGACTAGGAACCACCTCCTTGGCCGGCTCAATCTCCCTTGAGCTGGCCTTTTCTTTTTTGCTCAGAGAAATAAAATCAACAAGTTACAGAATTCATTTACATGATTAATTAAATAGAGAAATTTAACTATTAAATCAATGAATATTTATATTAATGTGTTTCTCATACTCTACATATTAATAAGAAAATATTTCTACTTATTGAAATATCACACTATCTAAAGAAATGTAATTAAAATTTTCCACTGTTTAACAATTCAGGAAATTCGTCATATTTAGACCAAATATTATACAATTTGATAGAATTAATCAGGTGAAAATTATGAAAACAGATAATTACAATTTACTTATTGTTAAAACTATTAGTTCAACATTTACCTGACGATATCGACTTAATCACCCAAAACGGCTTTTGCTTCATATATCCACAATATAAATAAGGGTAAAATAACCAAATCACCCCAAAGCTGATAAATGACAGCGCAGTATCTGTTACTCCCTCATGAAAATCCCCTAATAGGAGCTGCTCAGTCAACCAAAAGACAATAGAAACGCATTTTTACACCGGATAAGCATGAAAAATATCATCTAACAATAACATCAAGAAAAATCAGCTTAGCGAGTAACAGTCATAAACAGTCAACTTTCATCTATCAAACTCAGCTTGTATCAACAGGTCCAATGACTTTATAAAAAATCGTCTGCAAACAAGTTACTAAAGAGGAAACGTAATAATAAATTACTCTTGGTAAATGGAAGAAACCGAAATATCACTATTCGCAATAGAAACATGAGAAATTTTCCATCCATGACAAAATCAAACGATATTGATGTATTTATCAATCAGCTAATTGATTGATAAATACAAGTCAAAACTAAAAATTTAGTATGATTATTATTCTGTATTATTATCACTTTTACAAA